>NZ_JCADBG010000037.1:0-63087 GCF_059358815.1 Streptosporangium nanhuense | reverse complement strand
GGTGTTCGCGGTACGCCACCCGCTCTCCGCACCCACCTGGGAGAACCCCATAGTGATCTTGCCGTCGTCGGCGACCTTGCCGGTGTCGGTGCCCGACCCGGTGGCCGGGGCGGTCGAGCTGCCGCAACCCGTCATCGTCGCGGCGAGGGCGCCTGTTAGAACGAATACTGCGATTTTTCGGAACATGGGGGGTGTCCTTCTATGTGAGCGTTAACATTTCGGGCGGACGACCACGAATGTCGCCGGTCATCCGAATCGACGGCTACCTCGGCTGAGTGCCGCTCACCCGCGGGGCGATCGAGGGCGCGCGTGAGATGTTCACGCGACGCGCCCGCCGCGCGAACCCGTCGCGGCAGTACGCCGGCACCGGGTGACTTCGCGGCTCCGCGGCTTCCCGGCGCCTGTTCTGCACGCGCCCGGAGGCTTGTCGAACATCCAGGAGACCGCCCGGCACGACACACTCGCCGCCCCGGACGCCTTGGCCGCCACCGGGGGGTGGAGCCCCACACTTGTCTGCACGGCCGCTCCTCATCTTGCGTTGGACAAGACTGTGAACGCTAACAACCATGCCGTCAAGCGATCTCCTTATTACGGTCTAATCACACCGGGAACCTTGGCTGGTGAGACCGGAGAACGCGCCGCGAGGTCTTTGTCAGCTTCTGGCCCGAGGTTGGGCACGGACGTGCATGCGCTCGCCCTGGGGCCCGAAGAGGCTGAGGATCTCCACCGCCCCCGCCCCGGCGCTGCCGAACCAGTGCGGGAGCCGGGTGTCGAACTCGGCGACCTGACCCGCGCTCAGGACGAGGTCGTGGTCGGCCAGCACGAGCCTCAACCGGCCCGACAGCACGTAGAGCCACTCGTAGCCCTCGTGGACCCGGGGCTCGGGCTCGGTCTGGTCGGCGGGGACGAGGATCTTCCAGGCCGTGATGCCCCCCGGCTGGCGGGTGAGGGGAACGACGATCCGTCCATGCGCGCGTTGGGGCGTGAGACGGATCCGGGGGTCGCCCACCTCGGGCGTGCCGACCAGCTCGTCCAGCGGCACCTGGTAGGCCTGGGCGATGGGGAACAGCAGCTCCAGGCTCGGCTTGCGCTGCCCGGACTCCAGACGCGACAGCGTGCTCTTGGAGATGCCCGTCGCCTCGGACAGGGCGGCGAGGGTGATCTCACGCCGGGTCCTGAGCCGCCTGAGGCGCGGACCGACCTCGGACAGGGCCTGAGCGATCTTGTCCATACGGTCGATTGTTGCAGACCCGGCAAACCGGGTTGCCGTTCGAGCTCCCCCCGCGCCACTCCCGGCGACCGGCCCCGAGGGGTGCCTCCCACCAGGCCGGCCGGAAATCCGCGCCCGCGTGGCGTCCCGCCGTTACGCCTGTGATCGGTGCCGGGTGATCTAAGGTGTTCTGTGCTCCATCACATGATCCACGGGTGATATGGAGCGATCTCCCCCCTCATGCTTCGATAGCCGAGGTCGAGGAGAAAAGACCCATGTACCGCATGTGCCGCATGTATCGCAAACATGCCACCGTCGCGGGGTGCGCCCTGACGATCATCGCACTCACCGCCGCGGTCGCTCCGGCCGGCGCCGACCGGCGGGGGACCGCCCCTCCGGGGACGGCCGTGCCGGTCGCCCCGGCCGCCTCGGTGACCTCGGCCCAGCAGTTTCCACCCGGCATGCTGGAGACCATCCAGCGCGACCTCGACCTGTCCCTCCGGCAGGCCAGGGCCCGCCTGATCAACGAGGCCCGCCTGACACCGATCGCGCTGCAGCTGAGCGTGAGCCTCGGCCCCCGCTTCGGCGGCGCCTGGCTTCGCACGAAGACCGCCCAGACCCTGGTGGTGGCCACCACCAGCCCCGCCGACATCCCCCAGATCGTCGCCGCGGGCGCCCAGGCCGAGGTCGTCACGAACTCGATGGCGGAACTCTCGGAGATCAAGAAGAAGCTCGACGCCACGGTGCCGCCGCGGCCGCTCCTGTCGACCGTGCGCTACGTCGACGTCAAGCGCAACAAGGTGGTCGTCCTGAGCCCCCAGCCCGCCCTGGTGCAGAACTACGTCCAGAGCTCCGGCGTGGACCGGACCGCGGTGATCGTGCTGCCCTCCGACGAGGCCCCCCTGCCCCTGTACGACCTGGTGGGCGGCACCGCCTACTACATCGGCGCCGCCAGCCGCTGCTCGGTCGGCTTCTCCGTGCGCAGGGGCACCCAGGACGGCTTCGTCAGCGCGGGCCACTGCGGCAGGACGGGGAACACCACGACCGGCTTCAACCGCATCGGCCAGGGCACCTTCCAGGGATCGTCCTTCCCCGGCAGCGACTACTCATGGGTCGCCGTCAACAACAACTGGAGGGTCACCCCGACCGTGGACAACGGCGAGGGCAGCACCGTGCCCGTCGCCGGAGCCCGGATCGCCGTCGAGGGGGCCTCGGTCTGCCGGTCCGGCTCCACCACCGACTGGCACTGCGGCCTCATCCAGCAGCGCGACGCCAGCGTCACCTACCCCCAGGGCACCGTCGCGCAACTGGTCCGCACCAGCGTCTGCGCCGAGCCCGGCGACTCCGGCGGCTCCTTCATCTCCATCGACCAGGCCCAGGGCGTCACCTCCGGCGGTTCCGGCGACTGCAGCCAGGGCGGCACCACCTACTTCCAGCCGATCGGTGAGATCCTCACCGCCTACGGCCTGACCCTGGTGGCCACCACGGGCACCCAGCCACCTCCCTCGACCCTCTGCACCGGCTATGCCAGCACCTACAGCGGCACCCTGGCCCCCGGCCAGTCGGCCTACCAGCCGAGGAACGCCTACTACCTCTCCAACACCTCGGGCGCCCACTCCGGTTGCCTGAACGGTCCCGAAGGCACCGACTTCGACCTGTACCTGGAGAAGTGGGACAACAGGAGCATCTGGCAGACCGTCGCCTCCGCCACCGGCTCGGGCCCGGACAAGAGGATCACCTACAACGGCCCGGCCGGCTACTACCGCTACCGGGCGACCGCCACGAGCGGCTCCGGCCTCTACACCCTGGGTTTCAGGGCGCCCTGACCGGCACCGCGCCCCGCCTCCTCCCCCGTTCCCGGGGGGCCTCCGGGCGGGCGGGGCACCCGCACGACACGGCGACGGCCGCGCCGTGACCTCGTACCACCTCACCCGGCGTGTCATCGGCGGGGTGGTGCGGGGCACGGCGAACCGGGTCACACCGCCCTGCGGCCGGGCCCGGGGGCGATGGTGACGGCGATCAGCAGGACGCAGACGGTCGCGATCGCCGCGACCACGGCGGCCACCCCGGTCCACGGGACCGCGAGCGGCAGCAGCAGGACGGCGGCGACGCAGCCCAGGAGGGCTGCGGGGCGGACGACGGGCTCCGCCAGGACGGCGGCGGGGACCATCCCGAGCAGGGCGAGGAACACCCCGACCGGGATCGCGACGGCGTAGCAGATCGCCAGTGGGGACGCCCCGAGGGCGTGCCCTGTCCGCTCGACGGCGACCTCCAGCCCGGCGCCGAGGGCCGCCAGGGCCGCGAAGACGCCGTAGTGTCCGTACCCCCACAGGTAGGAGCGATGGCGGCGGACGCTGAGGCCCTCGCCGGCGGGCGCGAGGAAGTAGAGCCACCACAGGGCGAACAGCAGGACGAGACCGGACACGGCGATGACGACGAGGGAGACGCTGACCTCGGCCGCTTCGAGCGCCCCCTCGACCCCCGTGGCCGCGGCGAGGACGCTCTCGCCGAGCAGGATGATCGTGAACAGGCCGTAGCGCTCGGCGATGTGGTGCGGATGCCAGCTGGTGGCCCCGGCCCGCTCCGCCCACCGGGGCACCGCGAGCTCCAGGACGACCAGAGCGGCGAAGAACGGCAGCAGGGCTGACGGCGGCAGGACACCCGCCTGCGACAGGAGGAGGCGAAGCACCCAGCCCACCTGCACGACGGTGATGCCCGCGGCGTAGCGCAGCGCGGTACGGCGGCCCGGCGCGTCCTCGGCACCGGCCCGCAGCCACTGGGCGACGAGCCCGAGCCTCATGACGAGGTAGCCGAACGTGACGGCACGGTAGTCGGAGCCGTCGGCCGCCGCCGGGACGCCCGCGGCCAGGACCAGCACGCCGGCCATCTGCACCATGGTCAGCAGCCGGTAGGCGACGTCGTCGGTGTCGTAGGAGGACGCGAACCAGGTGAAGTTCATCCACGCCCACCAGATCGCGAAGAAGACCTGGAGGAAGGGGACGAGCGCGGCCGGGCCGTGGCCGTCGGCGACGCCGTGCGCGAGCCGGGCGGTGACGGCCGCGATCGCGACCACGAAGGTCAGGTCGAACAGCAGCTCCAGCGGGCTGGAGACGCGGTGCGGCTCGTCGGTCGGGCGCGCCCTCATCCGGACCCGGATCCGGCTCCCGGTACTCGTCGGTGGCAAGGTCTCGCTCCTGTCGCTCCGTGACCCCGTCCTGGCGAAGGAGCCCTGGAGAAAGACAGGACAGCCTCCCGCCCTGTGACATCCGGGTACCGGGAATCCGCGACCGGGGATTCGCCGTGGAGCCGTCACGGACCGTGCCCGCGCCCGGGGCGGGCGGCGGCCGACACGGAAAGACCTCGGGCGGGGGTCGCCGGCCCGGGACGCGGCCACCGATAGGGTGCGGAACAGCAGGTGAGACAGGGGCGATGACCGTGGCCGATACCGCGCCGACGGACGGATCCGGCGGATCCGGAGATCTAGAACAGGCCGCGGCGATCTTCGCGGACGCGCGGCCACGCCTGTTCGGGATCGCGTACCGGATGCTGGGCAGCGTCGGCGAGGCCGAGGACCTGGTGCAGGACGTCTGGCTGCGCTGGCAGACCTGCGACCGCGACGCGGTGGTCAACCCGGTCGCGTTCCTGGCGACGGTGACCACGCGGCTGTCCATCAACGCCGCCCAGTCCGCGCGGGTCCGCCGCGAGACCTACATCGGCCCCTGGCTCCCCGAACCCGTCGACACCGGCGCGGACCCGTACCTCGGCGCCGAGCGGGACGAGGCCCTGGGGTTCGCGGTCCTGCTTCTCCTGGAGAGGCTCTCGCCCAAGGAGCGCGCCGCGTACGTGCTGCGGGAGGCGTTCGACTACCCGTACCAGCAGATCGCCGACACCATCCAGCTCAGCGAGTCCGCGGTCCGCCAGCTGGTCAGCAGGGCGCGCAGACACGTGGTCGCCGGACGCCGCGCGCCGGTGACCGGCGCCGAGCAGCGCAGGCTCCTGACGGCCTTCGTCGCCGCCGCCCGTTCCGGCGACCTGGCCGCGCTGGAGGAGCTCTTCACGGCGGACGTGACCAGCTACTCCGACGGCGGCGGCGCCGTCCGGGCCTCCCGCATCCCCGTGGTGGGCGCGCTCCGGGTGGCCAGGTACGTCAGGACGTTCGCGGACCGGTTCTGGGCCGGGGTCGAGGTGGAGTGGGCGAGCGTGAACGGGCAGACGTCCGCCCTGCTGAGCCGCGACGGCGTGATGTTCACGGTGGTCACGGTCAGCGCCTCGGCCGAGGGGGTCGACCAGGTGCTGTGGATGATGAACCCGGCCAAGATCACCGCGGTGTCCCCCGAACGCTGACCCGCGCTCCCCACGCGCCGAACCGCGTTCCCCGAGCGCAGACCGGTGTTTCCCACGCGCCGAACCGCGTTCCCCGAGCGCAGACCGGTGTTCCCCGCGCGCCGAACCCGGCGACGTGCGGACGATCCCGGTGGCCGGCGACCGCCGCGCCGGCCTCCTTCCCTCGGCCTTCCTTCCCTCGTCCTTCCCTCGGCCCGGAGACCGGGGAAGGACGAGCGATCCGGCCACCGCCCCGAGGTCACCCGTCCGAGGGCGGATCGTCGGCGCCGGAAGGGACCTTCGCCCCTTCCGGCCCCGGACACGCCCCGCGTACCCCCTCGCCGGTCCCCGGGTGCGGCGGCCCGCCAGGCCGTCCGGGGGTGCGGGCGGGCATGCCTTCCGCAAGTTTTGTGATCTTGAAATTTCGGGGAACGGTATTCGAAATTCCTGGACAGCAGGAGAAAACAACCAATAGCCTCGATTTCACTTTCCGGGTGATCTTGCCATGGCAAGTCGAGGGGACGGGGGGCTTCCCCCTGATCGTCCGGTGCGCTGAGACACTCGGAGGGGATGTGAGCGCTCAAGCGGAGGCCGGCGACATGGCGCGCCAGATCGTCGGCGCCCGGCTGCGGCAGCTCCGGCTCCAGTGCAACCTGACCGCCGCCGAGGCCGGCAAGGCCATCCGCGCCAGCGAGTCGAAGATCAGCCGGATGGAGACCGGGCAGCGGGGCTTCCGCCGGGACGACCTGCGCGACCTCTTCACCCTGTACGGGGTCACCGACCCGTACCAGCAGGAGATGCTGCTGTCCGTGGCGTTCGGCGAGCGCAAACCGGGCTGGTGGGACAGCAAGGAGCTCCCGCTGGACGCGGCGGTGGTGATGCGCCTGGAACAGACCGCGGACCTCATCCGCTCCTACCAGCCGTTCGTCGTCCCGCCCCTCCTGCAGACCCCGGAGTACGCGGCGGCCGCCTACCGGATGAACCGGTACCCGACCCCGACCCCGCACGTCGAGAGAAGCGTGGACCAGCTGCTGCGCCGCCAGAAGGTGCTCGCCGGCGCCGACCGGCCCGTGCTGTGGGCCGTGATCGAGGAGCCCGTGCTGTGGCGGCCGATCGCGGGGGTGGAAGCGCACATCCGCCAGCTCATCGCGCTGACCGCCTCGGCCCAGATGAAGGGCATCAGCATCCAGGTGAACCCGATGGGCTCACGGTTCGTGCCCGGGTACGGACCCTTCACCATCTTCCGCCGCGGTTACGGCCGGCCCCAGATGATCGCCGTGCACGGCGAGAAGGACGAGATCGCCGAACGGTCCCTCCGGGAGGAGCACGCCATCACGTTCGACCGGCTCTCGGTCGCGGCCCGCGAGAGCGGCGACACGACGGCGCTCCTCATGAGGATCTGCGACCGCATTCATCTCATGGACGACCACATCCCCCCACCGAAAGGCGCCCAGTGACCCACCCCAGCGACGCGTCGCAGGCGAGCGCGGCCCGTATGTACGACGTCATGCTCGGCGGCGAGGAGAACTTCGCGGCGGACCGGGAGGCCGTCAAGATGCTGGTCGCCCATTTCCCGACGGTCCCCGACGCGTGCCGGGCCAACCGCGGGTTCCTGCTGCGGTCCGCCAAGGCCATGGCCGACGCCGGCATCGACCAGTTCCTGGACATCGGCTGCGGCCTGCCCACTCCCCCGAACCTCCACCAGGTCGTGCGGGGGGTCCACCCGGACGCCCGCGTGGTGTACGTCGACAACGACCAGACGGTCGTCACGCACAACCAGTCGACGGTGGACCACTCCGGCGTGCTGACGATCCACGGGGACCTGTGCCGGCCGCGGGAGATCCTCGAACATCCCCGGGTCCGGGCCACGCTCGACTTCACCCGGCCGATCGGCGTGTTCACCGTGGCGGTGTGGCATTTCGTCACCGAGGACGCCGCGCACGACCTCATGGCCCAGCTGCGCGACGCCCTCGCGCCGGGCAGCTACCTGGCGCTGACCCACGCCTGTTCCGACACGATGCCGGAGGACGAGGCGTCCGCCGGGCTGGCGGTGTACAAGCAGACCCGCAACCCGGTGCGGCTTCGCACCATGCGCGAGGTCGGCGAGCTGTTCGAGGGGTTCGAACTCCTCGACCCGGGAGTGGTCCTGGCCGCCGACTGGCGTCCCGTCGACGGCGACCCCTTCCCCGAGCGCGCGTTCGAGGTCGTCGCCGGTCTCGGCAGGATCCCGCGACGCTGAACCATCTCGCCGGCGAGAGCCGGTCCCTGTCGCGGCCGGGTTCGGACTGTCGGGCGGCCGTCGTCGGCGCCGCCTACCCTCTCCGCAGCCCGAGCGTCCCGGCCACGGCCTCCAGCGCGGCCAGGTGCTCGTCGACCGAGCCCAGCCCCGCGTTCATGGTGTTGACGGCGAGGTGGGTGGCACCGGCCTCCCGCCACCGGCCGGCCAGCTCGCCCGTCTCCTCCGCGTCGCCCCTCCAGCTCACCCTGCCCTCCATGCCGAGCGCCGAGGGATCGCGTCCCGCCTGTACGGCGGCCTCCTCGACCGTCGCCCGGGCCTCGTCCAGCTTCGGGCCGGGAGGCACCTGCGGGAACCAGCCGTCGGCCAGCCGCCCGGCGCGACGGTACGCCGGGGGCGACTGCGCGCCGAACCAGAGCGGGATCGGCCGCTGCACCGGCAGCGGCGCCAGCCCCGCCCCGGTCACCCGGTCGTAGGTGCCCTCGAAGGTGACCGACCGCTCGGTCCACAACCGGCGCATCAGCTCGACCTGCTCCTCGACGCGCCTGCCCCGGGTGCCGAAATCCTGGCCGAGGGCCTCGTACTCGACCTGGTTCCACCCCAGTCCCACGCCCAGCCGCAACCGCCCGCCGGTGAGCAGGTCGACCTCCGCCGCCTGCTTGGCCGCCAGGACCGTCTGCCGCTGGGGCAGGATGATGATCGCGGCGACCAGCTCCAGCGAGGTCAGCGCGGCGAGATACCCGAAGAGGACCATCGGCTCGTGGAACGTCGACTCTATGTCGTAGACGCCCTTCCAGCCCCGGTGCACCTCCGGGTCGGCACCGACGACGTGGTCGTAGGCCATCAGATGCCGGAACCCGAGCCCCTCGGCCCCCTGCGCGTAGGCGCGCACCGCTCCCGCGTCCGCGCCGATCTCGGTCTGTGGAAAGACGACACCGATCTGCATCCGTGGCTCCCGTCAGCGGTAGGCGAACTCACCGACCATCATTCCGCGCACGGGGCCCCTCAACCGCATGGGCCCCCTCAACCGCGCGGCGCCCTGTCGGTCGTCCGGCCGCCGGCCCATGCCTTCCGGCGTCCACGACCACGCCGAACCGATACCGAACCCTGATCACCTTCTGTGACGCTTTAATGCAATTTGAGTTAATTCTTATGTTTCACGAGGTATTAGCCCCAAGGACCTTAATTGGGGGCAGGCGATGGCACTCACGAAGGTGGTACCCCGGGACTGGACGCGGCGGCGAACCGCGAAACGCGAGCGGCTGGAGGCGGTGCGGCCCTTCATCTCGGGCCCCTCAGGTCCATCAGGCACCCCGGACACCCCGGGCCGGGTCCTGGACACCGGGCGGACGCGCGACGCCCTGCAGGCCCTGCTGCGACCGGGCGACCGGGTGGCCCTGGAGGGCGACAACCAGAAGCAGGCGGACTTCCTCGCCGAGGCGCTGGCCGGGTGCGATCCGGATGTGCTGCACGACCTCCACCTGCTGATCTCCTCGATCAGCCTGCGCGAGCACCTGGACGTCTTCGAGCGCGGCGTGGCCCACCGTCTCGACTTCTCCTACGCCGGTCCGCAGAGCGTGCGCATGGCGCAGCTGCTCGCCGACGGCACGGTCGAGGTCGGGGCGATCCACACCTATGTCGAGCTGTACGCGCGGATGTTCGTCGACCTCACCCCGGACGTCGCGCTGCTCTGCGCCGAACAGGCCGACCGCGAGGGGAACCTCTACACCGGGCCCGGCACCGAGGACACCCCGACCATCGCCGAGGCGACGGCGTTCCACGACGGCGTGGTCCTGGTGCAGGTCAACGAGCTGGTGGACAGAGTTCCCCGGGTGGACATCCCCGGCGACTGGGTGGACCTGGTCGTGGAGAGCCCCCGCCCGTTCGCGCTGGAGCCGCTGTTCACCCGGGACCCCCGCCAGATCGGCCAGGTGGAGATCCTGATGGCCATGCTGGCGCTGCGCGGGATCTACGAGCGGCACGGCGTGACCACGCTGAACCACGGGATCGGCTTCGACACCGCGGCGATCGAGCTCATCCTGCCCACGTACGGCGAGGAGCTGGGCCTGCGCGGGAAGATCTGCAGGCACTGGACGCTCAACCCGCACCCGACGCTCATCCCCGCCATCGAGAGCGGCTGGGTCGAGTCGGTGCACTGCTTCGGCGGGGAACCCGGCACCGAGCGCTACGTCGCCGCCCGCCCCGACGTGTTCTTCACCGGCAGGGACGGGTCGCTCCGGTCGAACCGGGTGCTGTGCCAGCTCGCGGGCCAGTACGCCGTGGACATGTTCATCGGGTCGTCGCTGCAGATCGACGCCGACGCCAACTCCTCGACGGTCACCGAGAGCAGGCTGACCGGTTTCGGCGGAGCGCCCAACATGGGACACGACCCGCACGGCCGCAGGCACCCCTCCCCCGCCTGGCTGAGCCTGCTGACCGGCGAGACGTCCGCGCCGCGGGGGCGCAAGCTCGTCGTGCAGATCACGCAGACCTTCCGCTCCGGGGGCGTCCCCGCGTTCGTGGAGTCGCTGGACGCGATCCAGGTGGGCAAGGACGCCGGCATGCCCATCCCGCCGGTCATGATCTACGGCGACGACGTCAGCCACGTGGTGACCGAGGAGGGGGTGGCCTACCTCTACAGGACCTCCGGCCCGGCCGAGCGGCGCGAGGCGGTGGCCGCGGTCGCAGGGGCCACCCCGGTGGGCCGCGACATCACCGAGCGGCGTGTGGAGGAGCTGCGCCGCGACGGCCTGGTGGCGCTGCCGGAGGACCTCAAGGTCGACGTCCGCAGGGCGGACCGCTCCCTGCTGGCGGCCCGCAGCGTCGAGGACCTCGTCGCCTGGTCCGGCGGCCTGTACGATCCGCCCGCCCGGTTCCGGACCTGGTGACCCGCCATGACCGTCATCGGTGGTGCGCCCGCGACGGGGGAACGGACGCGGAGGCCGTCCCCGGCCCTGCTCGCCGGCCTGGCCGTCCGGGCGCTGTGCCAGGAGGCGTGCCTGAGCCCCAAACCGGGCCTGGCCGACCGCCGGGGAAGCGGCGCGCACGGCGACATGGACCTGCCGCTCCTCCTGGCCTCAGCGCGGGCGCTGCGCCCCGCGTTCCGCGCCGTCGCCGAGGCGGCGGAGCGGACGTCCGCCGGGAACGAACTCCGGGAGGAGCCGGGCCGGCACGGCCGTGCGGGCATCGAACTCCGGGAGGAGCTGGGCCGACACGACCACGCGAGCCTCGAACTCCGGCAAGAGCCGGGCCGGCACGACCACGCGAGCCTCGAACTCCGGGAGGAGCTGGGCCGGCTCGGCCGCGCGGGGGAGGCGGCCATGCTGCGGGTCACCCGGGGGGTGAACACGCATCGCGGGGCGCTGTGGACGCTCGGGCTGCTGGTCGCCACCGTCGCCGCCGGTGCCGCCGACGAGCGGGAGGCCGCCGGTCGGGCGGCCCGGCTGGCCGCCCTTCCCGACCGGTGTCTCCCGGTGGGGGCGCCCTCCCACGGCGAGCTGGCCCGGCGGCGGTACGGGGTGCGCGGTGCCCGGGGCGAGGCCGAGGCCGCCTTCCCCCACGTCGTCGAGGTCGCCCTGCCGAGGCTGCGCCGGGCCGGGGCGGCCGGGGTCCCCGAGGAGGTGGCCCGGCTGGACGCGTTGCTGGCGGTGATGAGCCTCCTGGAGGACACCTGCGTCCTGCACCGCGGCGGTCCCGGGGGCCTGCGCGTCGTGCGGTCCGGCGCCGGGCGCGTCCTGGCCGAGGGAGGCGCGGGGACGGCCCGCGGCCGGGCCGCCCTGGCCGAACTGGACGAGCGGTGTGCCGCCCGGCGGCTGTCACCGGGCGGGAGCGCCGACCTGCTGGCCGCCGCGCTCTTCCTCGACATGGTGCCGTGGCCCGGACACGTCGCCCGAGCCGAACGGAAGGTGCTCACGTGCAGACGCTGAACTACGAGTTCCCCGCCGACCGGCCGCCCGCCCGGCGGGCGCACGTCGGCGTGGTCGGTTCGGGGGACCTGGAGGTCCTGATGACCCCGGAACCGGCCGCCGTCGCCCGGGTGCGCGTATGCACCAGCGTCGACGGGTTCGACACGGTGTGGCGGACCGTGCTGGAGCGGTTCTTCGCCCGCCACGGGGTCGCCGGGAGCTTCGAGCTCAACGACTTCGGGGCGACACCCGGCGTGGTCACCCTGCGCCTGCGGCAGGCCATCGAGGAGGGCAGGGCATGACGTCCACGACGACTCCACAGGACACCCGGACGGACTGGAACGCGCTGCTCGCCCGTACCGGCGTCATAGAGCTGGGCGCCCGGGCGCGCGCCGTCGCGCTGCTCGACACCGGGACCGCCCGCGAGCTGTGCGGCCCCTTCGACCGGATCGAGTCGCCCTGGCTGGAACCCCAGGGTGTCGTCCCCGAGGCCGACGACGGCGTCGTCGTGGTCAAGGGGGAGCTCGGCGGACGGCCCGCGGTCGTGATCGGCGTCGAACAGGCCTTCCAGGGCGGCGGCATCGGCGAGGTCTCCGGCGCGAAGATCGCCGCCGCGCTCTCCCTGGCCGCCGCCGACAACCGCGACGGCACCCCGACGGCCGCGATCCTGCTGCTGGAGACCGGAGGCGTACGCCTGCAGGAGGCCAACCTGGGCCTGGCCACGATCGCGGAGGTGTGCTCGGCGCTGCTGGAGCTGCGCGCCCTGCGGCCCGTGGTCGGCGTCATCGCCGGGGCTCTGGGCTGCTTCGGCGGCATGAGCATCGCCGCCGGGCTGTGCACGGGGCTGGTCATGACCCGGGAGGGCCGTCTCGGGCTCGACGGTCCCGAGGTGATCGAGTCCGAGGCCGGCGTGGCCGAGTTCGACGCCTCCGACCACACGCTGATCTGGGCGATCGACGGCGGCACGCAGCGCACGGCGACCGCGCTGGCCGACGCGCTCGTCCTCGACGACGTCACCGCCGTGCGCTCGGCCGTGATCGACGTGGTGGAGCACGGCGTGCCCGCCGAGCACCGCTCCCAGCGCGTCGGCGAGCTGCGGGCCCGCCTCCAGGCCGTCGACCCGGCCGACCCGCCGGCCCCCGCCGACCTCGCGGCCGTCTGGGCGAAGGCAGCGCGGGAGTCCGTACCGCCGGAGGCCGCGTCTCAGCAGGCCGTGTCACCGAGGGCCGCGGCCCAGGAAGCCGTACCACCGAAGACCCCGGCCCAGGAAGCCATACCACCGAAGACCCCGGCCCAGGAAGCCATACCACCGAAGACCCCGACCCAGGAAGCCGTACCGCCGGAAGGAGACCGTGGCGCCGGGGCGGGACAGGAGGCGAGCCGGGGGCGGAGCTGGACCCGGGCGCTCGCCGACGGCGACGTGAGCGACGTGGTCCCGTCCGTGATCACGGCGGACGCCGCCCTGGGGGACGACGTCGCCCGCCTGATCACCGTCGTGCCGGACCCGCGAAGCCCCTACCACCGGGCCCGCCGCGGCGAGGTCGGCCTCCGCGAGGGACTCGCCCTCGCCGAGGCGGTGACCGAAATCGTCGCCGGGGACGCGCACCTGCCCGAGGGCCGCCGCCGTCCGATCGTCGCCGTCGTCGACGTGCCCAGCCAGGCCTACGGGCGCGTCGAGGAGGTGCTCGGCATCCATCACGCCCTGGCCGTCACGGTGGACGCCTACGCCCGCGCCCGCACCGCCGGACACCCCCTGATCACCCTCATCGTCGGGACGGCGCTGTCCGGCGGATTCCTGGCGCACGGCGCGCAGGCCGGCCGGATCCTGGCGCTCGACGACCCCGGCGTGGTGGTCCACGCCATGCACAGGAAGGCCGCCGCGAGGGTGACCCGCCGGACCGTCGAGGAGCTCGACGAGCTGGCACGGCGCATCCCCCCGCTGTCCTACGACGTCACCGACTGGGCGAAGCTCGGCCTGTGCGACGAGCTCCTGAAGGTCGAGAACGCCGCGGACCCGACCGCGGGGGACGTCAGGAAGGTGAAGGACGCCCTCGCCGCCGCCGTCGAACGGGCCCGTCAGGGCCCCCGTGACCTGAGCAACCGGCTCACCTCGCCCGCCGCCCGGCGAACCCGGGCCGCCTCTCGCCGCGTCCACGAGGCGCTCGCCGCCCAATGGCGGTGACCGCGCGCCCGCACGACCTGCTGCGGCTCTCCGGAGCCGCGGCCCTCGACGGCTCGCCCCCGGGGTGGGTGCCCGCGTCGATCGCCGCCTGCCCCTGGGGCGTCGTACGGCGGGCCCCGCACCCGCCCGGCCTCGTCCCGGTCGGCATCCGGGGACCCGAGCGATGGCAGCGCCACGCCGTCCTCGTCCCCCACGACGCGGTCACCCGCTCCGTACCGCCCGAGGAACTGAGGGGGCGGCGGCCCTGGCTGCCCCTGCTCGCCGTCACCCTCTCCGCCGTCGCCCTCCTGCTCGCCGCGGAGCTGGAGGGCGACACCACCTGGGGCCCGATCGGCGGTGTCGGCTTCGAGCTGGCCACCGGCAAGCCGGCCACCCGTCCGGGAAGCGACCTGGACCTGCTGATCCGGACGCCGCGCAGGCTGGAGCGGGCCCTGGCCGTCCGGCTGGCGGCCATCTTCGCCGCCCTCCCCGGCAAGGTCGACTGCCAGCTGGAGACACCCGGCGGCGGGGTCGGCCTCACCGAGTGGGCCCGCGCCGGCGGCCCCGTCATGGCCCGCACCGACCACGGCCCGCGCCTGGTGGACGACCCGTGGATCCTCGCGTGAGCGTCGCGTTCCTCTATCCCGGCCAGGGCACCCAGCGGCCCGGGATGCTCCACGACCTGCCCGACCATCCGGCCGTCGCCGCGACCCGGGCCGAGGCCGAGCGGGTCCTGCCCGGCTCGTTCCCGCTGGACACCGCGGAGGCGCTGGAGTCCACCGTCACCGCGCAGGTCGCGCTCTGCGTCGCCGGGGTCGCCGCGACCCGCGCCCTCGCCGGTGAGGGCGCCGTCCCCGACGCCGTGGCCGGGCACTCCGCCGGGGCGTTCCCCGCCGCCGTCGCGGCCGGGGTCCTGACCTTCGCCGAAGCCCTCGGGGCCGTACGCCACCGCGGCGAGCTGATGCGCGACGCCTACCCTCGCGGGTACGGCATGGCCGCCGTCCTCGGGCTGAGCGTGCCCGAGGTCCGGCGGGTGATCGAGTCGATCACGACCGACGACGACCCGGCCTACCTGGCCGTCATCGACGCCGACCGGCAGCTCGTGGTCGCCGGCGGCGACCGGGCCCTGGAGCGCCTCGGCGCGGCGGCCGCCCGGGCCGGAGCCCGGCGCGTACAACGCCTGGACATCGCCGTCCCCTCGCACTGCCCGCTGCTCGGCCGCGTCGCCGACGCCATGGAGGACCACCTCGCCGGGATCCCCCGGCGCCCCCTCGGCGTCCCCTACCTCGGCGACGCCACGGGACGCCTCCTGCGCGACTCCGCCGCCGTCCTCGACGACCTCGCCCGTGGCGTCGCCACCACGGTGAGATGGCGCGACGTCGTCGCCCTGCTCGGCGAGCTCGGCACCACCCTGTTCGTCCAGACACCCCCCGGTCACGTCCTCGCCGGGATCGCCCGGGCGGCCCACCCCCGTACCCGGGTCATCGCCCTCGCCGACACCGGCCTCGCCGACACCGCGCTGCTCACCCGCCGGGAGCGGGTCCTCGGCGGGAGCGGCGGCATGACACGGAGAAGCCGGACGCCTTCCGGCGGAACCTGAAGATCATCCATCACGTCAAGGGAGAGAAAGATGAGATCCGCACGCACCTGCCGGCGGTACAGCGGGACAGCGCCCGCGCTGGCACTCGCCGTGATCACCGCCTCCGCGGTGACGTCGCCGGCGACCGGCGCCCAGACGGCCACAGCGGGTACAAGGGGCCCGACGACCACGGCGGCACACGGGTCGGCGGCACACGCGTCAATGGCGCACCCGTCAGCGGCACACGCGTCAGCGGCACACGCGTCAGCGGCACACGCGTCGGCGGCGCTCGCCACCGAGCCGCTGCCCTGCCGGTCGCCGGGCCGCGCCAAGCCCACGGTCGTCATGGTGCACGGCGCCTGGGCCGGCACCTCCAGCTGGAGAGGCGAGGTGGACTCCCTGCAGCGAGCGGGCTACGTCGCGCGGGCCGTACCCAACCCGCTCCGGAACCTCACCGGCGACGCCGCCTCCGTCGCCGACTTCCTGAGAACCGTTTCCGGCCCGATCGTGCTCGTCGGGCACTCGTACGGAGGCTCGGTGATCACGAACGCCGCCGCGGGCGTTCCGAACGTCAAGGCCCTGGTGTACGTCGACGCGGCGGCGCCCGACGTCGGGGAGACCACCGGCGGGCTCAGCGGCCGCGGCTCCGCCCTCTCGGCGGATCCCGCCTCCCTCTACGACACGGTGTCCTACCCGGACGCGCCCCGGGGAGCGACGGATCTGTACCTCAGGAAAGAGGTGTTCGTCCGCTCGTTCGCCTCGGACCTGCCCCGCCCCACCGCCATGCACCTGTGGGCCTCCCAGCGCCCCGCCTCGACCAGCGCGTTCACGACGCCGTCGAAGGCGGCGGCGTGGAAGACGATCCCCTCCTGGTACTTCATCAGCACCGGAGACCGGATCATCACCCCGTCCTCGCAACGTTTCATGGCCCACCGGGCGCGCTCGAAGGTCACCGAGTTCCCCGGCGGCTCGCACCTGACCCTGGTGTCGCACCCGGAGGCGGTGACGGCGGTGATCGGCTCCGCGATCTGCTCCGTCCGCTAGCGCACCGGACCGTGACGCCCGCGAACAGCGGCTCGGCACCGTGATCCCCTCGCTCGACGGAACGTTTCAGAACGAGGGCCGGGGGTGCCGGTCAGGCCATGTCCCAGAGCAGGCGGTAGTAGGCGATGCGCTCCGGGTCAGGGACGATCCCGTACGCGTCGTACACGACGCCGTCGTGCCCGGGGCCGTAGTTCCAGTCCATGCTCCACGCCGCGACCGCGAGGTCCGCCCACCGGTCGGCCACCCCGAGCGACCCCAGGTCGACGTGCGCGGCGAACGTGCCGTCGGCGTGCAGCAGGGTGTTGGGGACGCACGCGTCCCCGTGACAGACGACGAGGCGGTCGACGGGGGGCGGCTCGCCGATGCGGGCCCTGGCCTCCGCGAGGCCCAGGTGCCGGTGCTCGGGGAAGCGCTCGGCCGGCCCCTCGCCGTCGGCGATGCGCTCGTCGGCACGGACGAGCCGTCGATCGACGCTCCAGTCGTAGGGGCACCGGTCCGCGGGCAGGGCGTCGTGGAGCAGGCGCAGCCCCCGGCCGATCGCGGCCGCCGCGGTCGCCGGGTCGGTGCTCCACCGGGGGTCCACCGCCGAGAGGCCGGGGACCGCCGCCGTGACCAGCCAGGAGCCGTCGGCGTCCGTGCCGTGCTCGATCACCCTGGGGACGGCCGCCCATCGCCGCGCCCAGATCAGACGCTCCGCCTCACCGGGGAGATCGATCTCCGGGGTGCCGGCGGGAACCCACTTGGCGTATCGGGTGGCACCGTGCCCGTCTTCGAGACGGAACGTCAGGCCGCCGAGCTCGTTGCGCCACACCGGGGTGACGGTGTCGCCGCCGGCGAGCGCCGCGACGACGTCGGGGACGGCCACGGGGCCGGTCGGGATCTCGGAGATGACGGGTCGGCTCATCAGAACCCGATCCTCCCCGCAGAGCGGTACCGGCGACAAATGGGTTTCCGTGCCGGTACGCCGAATCCGGCGGAGCGTCCGGCGGGGAAACCCGGCGAGGAGACCGGTGCCGGGGGCGCCGTGGAGCCTGATCCGTGATCCCGGCTTTGACCGTTCTTAAGCTCCGGCACCCGGGAGGTGGGTACGAACAAAGGAGTTCTCGGGCGCACGGGTCCGGGTCTCTCCCCGAACACCGCGAGGAGGACCTCATGAGCACGCGACCGCAGCGGGCGACGGCACCCGTCCAGGTGCCGGCCGGTGCCTCCGCCGACGGAGCCGGCGTCGTCGTCGGTACGGGCCCGGTCACCGTCGACGTCTACGTCGACTTCCTGTGCCCGTTCTGCAGGTCGTTCGAGCAGACGTCCGGGCCGGCGCTGAACAGGATGGTGAGGGAGCGGGCGATCAGCCTGGTGTGCCACCCGATGGGCTTCCTGGACAGGCTGTCGACCAGCCGGTACTCCTCCCGCGCGTCGGCGGCCTCCGGTTGCGCCTCGGACGGCGGGAAGTTCGTCGAGTACGCTCACGCGCTCTTCACCAACCAGCCCCCCGAGGGAGGGGCGGGACTCACCGACGACGAGCTGATCGAACTCGGCGGCCCGGTCGGGCTCACCGGCCCGGCGTTCGGCGAGGGCGCGCGCGACGGCACCTACCTCGACTGGAGCGCCTACGTGACGCGGGTCGCCGTCGAGCGAGGGGTGAGCGCCGTGCCGACCGTCTTCGTCGAGGGCATGCCGGTGCCGGCGAACGCCCAGGCGATCGTGGCCGCCGTGGCCGCCGTCGCCCGCTGACCCGGCCCCGGGCGGACCGGCCCGGCTCCGGGGTGCCCTCGCCCGCCTCACTCCCGGCTCCCACCTCCCGGCTTCCGGCTTCCGGTTCCTGGCTTCCGGCTCCCGGCTCCCGGACGCGGGGAGCGGCCGTCACCGCTTCCGGCGCCGCGCGTGACGTCGAAAACCGATTGCCGCCTCCGAAACGGGCGATCGAGGATGGAGGTGATGAGCACAGCGAAGAAGATGCATCCCGACGAGATCCACACCGATGCCGCGCTCGTTCGCCGGTTGATCGCGGGACGGTTCCCCCAGTGGGCCGGCCTGCGGATCGAACCCGTCGCCTCCTACGGGACGGAGAACGACATCTACCGGCTCGGAGACCACCTGGCCGTCCGGCTGCCGCGTATAAAGGCGGCCACCGGGGCGGCGGCCCTGGAGGCGCGGTGGCTGCCGAGGTTCGCACCGCACCTGCCGCTCGCGGTTCCGGTGCAGGTGGCGCTGGAAGACCCGGCCGAGGGCTACCCCTTCGTCTGGTCCGTGTACGAGTGGCTGCCCGGTGAGAACGCCAACGGCACGATCCACGATCCGGGCCGGGCGGCCGTCGATCTCGCCGCGTTCGTGAAGGCGCTGCGGCGGGTCGACACCGCCGGCGCGCATCCGCGCCTCCCGCACGCTCGCGGCGGGCCGCTCACCGAAGGTGACGAGCATGTCCGCCGAGCGGTCGCCGAGCTCGGCGACCGCGTCGACGGCGGAGCGGTCCTCCGCTCGTGGCGGGAGTCGCTCGACGCCCCGGCGTGGGACAGGCCGGAGGTCTGGGTGCACGGCGACCTGCTGCCGGGCAACCTGCTCGTCGTCGACGGCCGCCTGTCCGCGGTCATCGACTTCGGCGGCCTCAACGTGGGTGATCCCGCCTGCGACCTCCAGCCCGCCTGGAACGTGTTCGCGGGTGACAGCCGCCTGCGCTTCCGGGCCGAGCTCCGCGTCGACGACGCGTCATGGGTGCGTGGCCGCGGCTGGGCGCTCTACCAGGCCGTGACGGGGCTGGCGTACTACTGGGACACCAACCCCGGGATGGTCCGCCAGACCGCGCACGCGCTGGAGCAGGTTCTCGCCGACGGCTCCCCGTGAGGTTCCGGCGGCCCGTCCGGGAATCGCGCCGCCGAGGTGATCGGCAAGCCGGCGGCGAGCGGGTCCGGGATCCGGCACCGGACCGGACGGGGCCCCTCAGGCCGGCGCGGCCGGGACGGGACCTTCAGGCCGGCGCGGCCGGTACGGGCAGGAGCAGGGGTTCCCCCTCGGACGACGGGCCGTGGCCCGGGTTGGGAACGTTCCCGGCCGGGGGACGTTCGACGGGGGTGATGCCGCACAGCGCGGCGACGGTGTCGAGGGGGACGTCCTCGGCGACGGCCCGTACCAGCAGGGTCTCCATCCCGCGCAGCAGCGCGTGCACCGTGGTCAGGGGCAGGTAGGCGGTGTCGGCCAGCAGGTGGAGCTCGCAGGCGTCCCTGGCCTGGCCGGTGATGAACTGCGCCGTGGTGGCGTCCACGTGCTCCCAGGAGCCGACCACGGAGAAGGTGGTCCGCGCGGTGAGGGCGGCGATCGCGGCGGGGTCTCCCGGCGGTTCCACCGCGGGCAGGTCGGGCCAGTCGCCGCCGCCCCGCGTGTCGTTGAAGTACGCCGACAGGTCGATGGGCCCGCCCCGTTCGCGGCCGAGCTCCTCGCGCATCGCCATCAGCCTCAGCGGTTCGTAGAGCGCGTGGCGGTAGGCGGTCAGCGCCTGGCGGTGCCCGACCCGGGTGATCTCGGCCAGGGTGCCGCCGGGCGGCAGTTCGAGGGCGAAGACGCCGTCCTGGGCGGCGGGGCCCACCAGAGCGCCGATCCGCGCGTCGTGCCGGTTGGCCGCGATCAGCTGCATCGTCACCCGGCGATGCCCGGTCAGCGCCGACAGCAACACCGCGCTCGCCGTGGTCAGCACGCTGGCCGAACTCACCCCCCAGCGCCCCGCCACCGCCTCGGCCGCCACCCCCGACGCGACCGACATCATCCGTACCCGCACGAAACGCGGCTCCTCCCCCGGGCCCGGCGGGTAGTCGAACATCGAGCGCGGCGCCCGCTCCAGCACCGAGCGCCAGTGCCGGAACGCCCGCTCCCCCCGGGCCACCCCCTCCCCCTCGTGCTCGAACCGCGCCTGATCCATCGGCTGCCACCCCGGAACAGGCCTCTCCGCCCCCGCGAGCAGATCCCGCCAGTCAGCCGCCAGCAGGTCCAGCGCACCCCCGTCGGCGGCCAGATGCGACAGCCCGAACGCCACCGCCCGAGGCCGCCCGCCCACCGTCACCACCGCGCAGCGCACCGGCAGTTCCCCCGCGTAGTCGAACACCCCCGCGGCCAGCCCCTCGGCCACCCGGCGCGCCACCCCCATCGGCCGCCCGTCCCCGGCCTCGACGACCTCCACCACCAGCCGCCCCGACCGCGCCACGTGCTGCGCCATCCCTTCGGGCCCCCGCCGGAAGTTCGTCCGCAACGTCTCGTGCCGCTCCAGCAGCCGCCGTACCGCTCCCAGCACCGTCTCAAGATCACGCCTGCCGTACACCGGCAGCGTCCAGGGCATGTTGAAATAGGGATCGTCGTCGCCCCGCCAGGTGGTCAACCGCCAGATCGACGCCTGCCCCCAGGTCAGCGGAGCCACCCCACCCCGCGCACCGGCGAACTCCACCGCGACCGTACGCCGCGGCGGGTCGTCCGCCGCCCGGTCGTCCGGCACCCGTGAGACCGGGGCCGGAGCGTCGATCCCGGCGCCGGGCGGCTCGAGATCAGATCGGAGAGAGATCACACCGTCAGAATTCACGCCACAAGGCTGATCTTCCCGAACCACGGTGTCAACAGGTGTTTCGGCAGCTGGACCCGCCGTTCGGACCCGCCCTCCCGCCCCGCGCGATCCGGGTCTCCACGCGAGCCCGAGGGGTCTCCGCCATCGGACGCGAGGGGTCTCCGCCATCGGACGCGAGGGATCCGCGCCATCGGGCGCGGGGGGGAAGATCCGTCCCGGGCGGTGCTCCCGCGAAGAGAGATTATGGTGTTCTGGGTGAGTTATACGCCACTTTTGGGGAGATATGTCCGGCTTTAGGGTCGATGGCGCACCGGTGACGCCCGTCACCGTGCTGCTCGTCGAGGACGACGCGGTGATCCGCAAGGCGGTCTCGATGGCGCTGGAGCGCTACGGCTACGAGGTGTCCGCGGCCGGTGACGGCCTGACCGGCCTGGAACTCTTCCGGGACGGGCGGCACGATCTCCTCCTGCTGGACGTGATGCTGCCGAGCCTGGACGGCATCGGGCTGTGCCGCAGGGTCAGGGAGTCCAGCACGGTCCCGATCCTGATGATGTCCGCGCGGGGTGACGCGCTGGACGTGGTGTCGGGCCTGGAGGCCGGGGCCGACGACTACGTCGTCAAGCCGGTCGACACCTCCGTGCTGGTGGCCAGGATCCGCTCGCTGCTGCGCCGGGCCACCTTCGCCCCGGCTCCCGGGCACGCGCCGGAGCCCTCCTCCGGCGGCGGCCTGGTCTTCGGGGACCTGACCGTCGACCCCGGCGGCCTGGAGGTGTTCCTGGCCGGTGAGCCGGTCGCGCTGGCCCCCACCGAACTGCGGCTGCTGCTGGAGTTCGCGGCCCATCCGGGAATCGTGCTGGACCGGCACACCCTGTTGCGCGACGTCTGGGACTACGGGTGGGACGGCGACAGCCGCGTGGTCGACCTGTGCGTGCAGCGGCTGCGCAAGAAGATCGGCGCCGATCGGATCGAGACGGTCCGCGGTTTCGGCTACAAGCTGCGGCGCTGAGATGGGACAGGCCCTCGCCCGGGCGGCACGCGGGCTGCCGAGCTGGAGGTCGCTGCGCTGGAAGATCGCCGCACTGGTGACCGTGGCGTCCTGCGCGGTGGCGCTCGCCGTCGGGGTGCTGGTGCACCGGAGCACCCTCGATCGTTCCATGAGCATGGGCAGGAGCCAGGCCCTGACCGCGCTGGTGTCCGCGGTGGAGAACCACCGGCGCGGGGCCGACGGCCCGTGGTCCGGCGAGCTGGACCCGACCCGGATCCCGCCCCCGCTGCTTCGGGAGGTCAGGCTCACCGGGCAGGCCGGCACCTGGTACGACGCCCGCAAGCCGGACATCCCCTGGATGTGGGCCGCCGAGCCCGTCGGCGACCAGGTGGTGGCCGTGCAGATCGACATGGGCGTCGAGCTGCGCAGCCGGCAGGCGCTCGACCGGCACATCCTGATGGCCGCGCTGGCCGCGCTCGGGGTCGTCGTGCCTCTCGCGGCGCTCGCCGCCGAGCTGCCCGGCAGGCGGCTGAGGCGGGTGGCCAGGACCGCGCGGCGCATCGCGGACGGCGACCTGGACGCCCGGACCGCGGCGGGCGGCCGGAGCGGTGACGAGATCACCGAGATCTCGGCCACCGTCGACTCGATGGCCGACAGCCTGCGCGACCGGCTGCTGAGCGAGCAGCGCTTCACCGCCGACGTCGCCCACGAGCTGCGCACCCCGCTGATGGGCCTGGTCACCTCCGCCGAGTTGCTGCCGGAGGGAGAGGCCACCGAGCTGGTCAGGGACCGGGTAGGGGTGCTGCGGGCGCTGGTGGAGGACCTGCTGGAGATCTCCCGCCTCGACGCGGGCGCGGAACACGCCGACCCCCGGCCCGTGGCGCTGGGCGACGTCGTCGAGGGCTGCCTGGCCAGGACCGGGCTTCGGGCGCGGCTCACCATCACCGGGACCGCCGAAGACACCGAGACCGAGACCGACCCGCGCCGCCTCGACCGGATCGTCGCCAACCTCGTCGCCAACGCCCACCGCCACGGCCGCGCACCGGTCGAGGTCACCGTGGACGGCACGACGATCGTCGTACGCGACCACGGTCCCGGATTCCCCGGCGTCCTCCTCGCGGAGGGGCCGCAGCGCTTTCGTACCGGCACGGCCGAACGCGGTCGCGGCCACGGCCTGGGGCTCACCATCGCCCTGGGCCAGGCGCAGGTGATCGGCGCCACCCTCACCCTGTCCAACGCCGCGGACGGCGGCGCGGTCGCCACGCTCCGCCTGCGAAGCTTCCGGGCCTTTCGGGATTCCCGCGGTTCCCGCGGCTCCCGGGGCGGTGCGTGGACCCCGGGCTGATACGCGCCCGATACACGACCGAGCGGCCGTGGATACGCGGTCCCGACGGTACGGACACCTGCGCCTCGCAAGGTGGCTGGCGTGCGCGACGGTCGCGCGCCCGTCCCCCGGAGGTGCCTGTCCATGCGCCCTGCCCGTACCCGCGACGTACCGGGAGAGGACCGGCCAGGACCGGAGGAGCGGGCCCCGGCGTACCGTGCCGACGGATCGCGGGACGAGCGGGCGCCCGCCGGCGCCGGAGCCCCGGACGGGATCGCCCGGCGGCCGGGGGACGCGGGCGGCGGAGGCGGCGGAGGCGAGGGCGGGGGCGGCGGGGGTACTGAGCGCGCGGCCTGGGCCGACGTCGCCAAGGGCGTGTGCATCCTGCTCGTGGTGCTCTGGCACGTCGTCGTGAAGCACTACCTGACGATCGACTGGGGGGTGTCGCCGCCGATCCCGGGGGCCTGGGGCGCCCTGACCGAGCAGCTGCTGCCGCTGCGCATGCCACTCTTCTTCACCATCTCCGGCATGTTCGCCGCGGGCGCGATGACCCGGCCGTGGCGGGTCGTCCGCCGCTCGAAGGTGGGCCGGTTCCTCTACCTCTACGCGCTGTGGCTGCTGATCCACACCGCGGTCCTGGCGCTCGTGCCGTCCTTCGACACCGCCCGCGCCGAAGGGATCGCCGACCTGCTGGCCCAGCTGACGATCACGCCGTCCAACCTGTGGTACCTCTACGCGCTCGCCCTGTACTTCGCCCTCGCCAAGGCCGCGCGCCGCCTCCCGGTCGCCCTGGTGCTGGGAGGGGCCCTGGTGCTGTCGGCCGTGGCGTCGGCCGGGCTGCTGGAGACACCCGGCAACCGCGGCGGCCTGTACCAGAACCTCGTCTTCTTCCTCGCCGGGCTGTACTTCCGGCCGTTCGTCGAGCGGCTGGCCGCCACCGCGGGCCGGGGGCGGCTGGCCCTGACCTTCGCCTGCTACGCCGGGGCCCTGGCTGCGGTCGCGATGACCGGCTCCCGGGCCTGGCCCGGCGTCTGGCCGGTGGTCTGCGCCATCGCGACGATCTTCGGCGTGACGGCCGCGGCACTGCTCGGCCGCCGCGCCACACCGGGTCACGGCACGGCGCTTGACCACGGCGCCACACCCGGTCAGGGCACCACGCTTGACCACGGCGCCACACCTGATCAAGGCACCACCCTCGGCCACCGCGCCACACCCGGCCACCGTGCCACGCCCGGCCGCGGCGCCGCGCTCGGGAACGCGCTGGCGAGGCTGGGGCGCGGAACCCTGCCCGTCTACATCATCCACATGCCCCTGCTCGCGCTGCTGCACCTGGCCCTCGTGCCGCCGCTGTCGGCCGACATGGACGGCCGGGTGCGGATCGCGCTCGCCGTCGCCGAGCCGGTCCTCCTGACCGCCCTCGTGGTGTGGCTGTGCCTGGCCCTCCACCGGCTGCTGCTGAGGCTGGGCGCCACCTGGCTGTTCGATCTCCCCGGACGCCGTTCCCGGGACCGCCTACCCGGCTGAGCACGCCGACGAGGGGTGGAAGACGTGCCGCAGGCCGAACGGGGGCGCCGGCGGCAGGGGGGCGGACCGGTCGGGATGGTCGGGACGGTCGGCCTGGAAGGACCGGAGCAGGTAGGCGACAAGCCTGCGCGACGCCGTGAGCGCGTCCTCGGTGGTCTCGGCGACGATGCCGCCGTTGGCCATGAGCAGCAGCACGAGATCCGCCTGCTCGAAGTCGGCGCGCAGGCGTCCGGCCTCCTTGGCCCGCCGGGTCAGCTCGGCGAACCCGTGCTCGGCGCGGACGCGTTCCCGTTCGTGGTCGACCGCGCCGGGGAAGGCCGTCAGGAACGCCGCGGTGAATCCCCGGTCGGCGACCTGCATGGCGCACACCTTCTCGATGACCGTACGGAACCCTCGCCACGGGTCGGGGTCCGCGAGAGCGTCGTCGACGACCGACGCGCACACCTTCAGCTGGTCGGCGAACACCTCGGTGATCAGCGACTCCCGGGTGGGGAAGCGCCGGTAGAGCGTGGCCATCCCGACACCGGCCCGCCGGGCGATCGCGGCCATCGGCACGTCGATCCCGAGCGTGGCGAACGCCTCGCCGGCGGCGGCGAGGATGCGCTCGCGGTTGTGCAGCGCGTCCGCGCGCAGCCCGGCCGTCCCGGCGGAGGGCGGCGGAGGCGGAGGCGACGGTATCCGAGAGGAATGGCTGGCCATGTTTCTCACATTACCGTAAATGGAAAAGCCTCTCCGTTTTGGCGGTTAGCCTGGCCGTACGTGAAAGTCGTCGCCCGTTTCTTCCGGGTGTGCGAAGTTCGTTCCAGGCCGGTGACGGCCGTCGCGACCACGGGAACGCCACGGCGGCGCGGCCCGCCCCCTCGTCCGATCGGCGAGGTGCCGGGCACGGTGACGCCCGGCCGCGTGCCCTCGTGACGCGCCTCCGGCCACGCGGAAGCCCGGCGGCCGGCCGGGCAGATTGGATGACCAGGACAGTGAGTGAGATGCGCGCGGCCCGGTACGACAGGTACGGGCCCCCCGAGGTGCTGTACGAGGGCAGGCTGCCCAAGCCGGTCGCGGGGCCGGGTGAGGTGCTGGTGCGCGTGCACGCCGCCAGCGTGAACGGGGGCGAGCCCCTGGGCCGGGCGGGGAAGCTGCGGCTGGTCACGGGGCGGAGCTTCCCGCAGGGCACCGGGATCGACTTCGCCGGCGAGGTCGCTGCCCTGGGCTCCCCCAGGTCCGGCCTCTCGGTGGGTGACCGGGTGTGGGGGATGCTGCCCCGGGCGTCCTTCGGCAGTGCCGCCGAGTTCGTGTCCGTCCGCCCCCGGCAGTTGGCCTTCGCCCCGGCGGGGCTCGACCCGGCCGAGGCCGTGACCCTGCTCGCCGGAGGCACGACCTCGATCACCGCCCTGCGCGACAAGGCCCGCCTCAAGCCGGGCGAGCGGCTGCTCGTGCGGGGCGCGAGCGGCGGGGTCGGCAGCGTCGCCGTCCAGCTCGGACGCGCGTACGGCGCACACGTGACCGCACTCGCCGGGGCCCGGAACCTCGACTTCGTACGGGACCTCGGCGCCCACGAGGTCCTCGACTACGCGACCACCGGCCCGGCCGACCTCGGCCCCTTCGACGTCGTCCTCGACACCTCGATCGGCACCGACCTCGGCGCCTTCCGGCGGCTCCTGGCACCGGGAGGGCGCATGGTGTCGATCACCTTCGACTCCCGGCACATACTCTCGTCGGTGGCGTACATCCTCGCCTCCACCGTGTTCGGCCCGCGACGAGTGCGGTTCTTCAGCGGCAACCCCGACCACCGGCTCCTCGCCGACCTGACCCGGCTGGTGGAGAGCGGCGCCCTGCGGCCGGTCGTCGATACGGTCCATCCCCTCGCCGACATCGCCGAGGCCCACCGGGCGTTGGAGGCCGGTGGCGTGCGCGGCAAGCACGTCATCAGCATCGGGTGAGCAGCGGGTAAGCAGCGTGCGAGCATCGGGTGAGCGGGGCGCCCGCGAGGGGGAGCGCGGAGAGAGGGCGGAAGGGCCCCGCCGCCCGTGCCGGGGACGGCGGGGCCCATGACGGCCCGGGATCGGAAGCGGTCAGGCGCGGTCAGGCGCGGCGCGACCCGACGTACTGGAGTTCGGCGAAGACCCCGACCAGGAGAGCCTGGGCGACGACGAAGGCGACGCCCAGCGGGTTGGGGTCCACCCAGCCGGTGAACAGCAGGACGACGCTCGCCACGGCCCACAGCGCGTTGCAGGCGATCAGCGTCCGGACACCTCCCCTGGACGGGACCGGACGGGTCGCCAGGTAGGCGACGAACGCGGTGAACGGCAGCAACCCGATCCCGGCCCAGCGGACCAACGGCTCGGGGAGGGCGAACAGCCCGGCGAGCGGGGTCGCCGCGACGGCCAGCAGGAGCGCGAACCCCCCGGTGAGGAAGGCGTCCGCCCGCAGCACGCGGGTCAGCAGGGAGCTACGGCGGGCGGTGGGGGTGGTCGTGGTCATCGATGTCTCCTTCGCTGAGGGCGCCTGGGATCCCGGCCCCGTTGAGGGGACCGGCCTCCGACGGCGCCGGGGGCACCGGAGCCCCCGACCTCCCCCACGGGAGCGGCCCCCGGCTCCACCGGAGGTGCCGGGGCCTCCGGCGCACCCAGCACACCGCCTCACCCACTGCCATCTGCAGACATGACGCTGCCATTCACTGCCAGTTCTCCCGGCGGAGATCGTCGGCGACGAGTTTGGCCGCCGCGTTCTGCCAGTTGTAGAGCGTACGTTCGGGAACCTCGCCGGCGAACCAGTCGAACGCCTGCCGCTCGGTGGCGGTGAGCCCGCCGCGTCCGGCCCCGCGCCGGTAGGGGCGCAGCCCCCGGACGTAGGGGAAGTACAGGACGTTGTAGAAGCGCCACTCCTCGCTGGTGCCGAACTCGCCGTCGCGGGGCTTGAGCCGCCGGATGCTCTCCAGCAGCAGGTGCCTCAGCTCGGCCGCCCGCTCCAGCGGGATGTCACCGGTGATCCGCGCGTCGATCACCGGCAGGTTCGCGAGCGGGCTGCTCGCGAGCTTGCCCAGATCGCCGTAACCGGCCAGGGCGCGCCGCGTCAGCCGTACGAACTCGGCCTCGTCCGGGGGCGGCGGTCCCTGCTCGCGACGCGGCAGCGCCTCGGACGTCGCGCGCAACTCGGCCCGCTCCCGGCGAATTCCCGGATCTCCGGGAAAGGCGATCCGGTCCAGGGCCCGGTGCACCGGACCGGCCAGCGTCTGTACGGCGACGGCCACCCCGACCACGCCGAACAGCAGCGCCGAGAGGGCGGGCGTGGACCCGCCGAGCACGACGGCCAGCGCGACCTGGCCACCGGACGCGACGGCCACGACCGTCGCCCCCAGCAGGGACCGCAGCATGTCGCGCCAGAGCGCCTCGCCCGCCTGGAACGCGCTGGACATCGCGATGGTCACGCCCAGCAGGACCATGTCCACGTCGACGGCGACGACGAAAAGCAAGCTGGGCGGGCCGAACAGCGGGAACACGAGCAGCGCGGCCCCCTGCCCGAAGAACAGCGTGGCGACCGCCGCCAGCCACCCGACCCTCGGCGGCCTGGCCCGCACGAGCAGCACCAGCACCCCGGCCAGCGGTGCCAGCAGCAACACCCCGGTCACCACCCGCGCCGCCAGACCCACCCCAGTGTCCGGGCCGGACACCGACAGCCACGCGAACGCCACGAGTGTGAGCGGGACGAGCCCTCTGGACCAGGCCCGGTCCAGCCGCTCGACACCGGGAACCAGGGTCAGCACGGCCCCCGTCCACAGCAGCGCCGGCAGGTAGACCAGCAGGGTCTCGACCGCGCCCAGCGCCTCCGCCACGGGAGCCGGTACGGCGGTGCGCACCTGGGCGATCGCCAGCGCGGCGCCGTAGGCCAGCAGCCCCAGCCCGGCCCGCCTCGGCCCGCGCTCCCGGGGATCCCGCGCGATCACGTAACACCCGAGCCACCAGGTGAGCCCGCACACGGCCGCGACGGCGAAGAGCATCGCGTCTCCTTTCCCGCTCCTTCCCGGCCGCGAGCGTACCGACCGCACGTCCCGGCGCCGTCACGAGGTGAGCGGGGATCCGCGGGGAGCCCGTTCGTCAGGGGTGGTGCCGAACGTCAGGAGTGGTGGTGAACCCGGGCGAGCGCCTTTACGTTGTAGATTAACGGCTTTGCCGCCGAGCGAGGTTCCCACGACGGAGACGAGCCGGACGGCGAGAGCGGCCGGCACGTCGTCGAGCCACAGCGCGTGGGCGTCGGAGTCCAGGGCGGGCCGCGAGGGGGCGCTCAGGCCCGGCTCGCCGATCGTGTCGACCTGCACGATGCCGGACACCTCGACGTGGCGCCGGCGCCCGGCCCGCCTCACCGGATCCGCGACCCGATGCCGTCCAGGAGATAGTCCAGCCCGGTGGCGAACACCGCGTCCCAGTCGTTGCCGATCGGGGATCCGTGCGCGGCGAGAGTCGGGTACAGCTCGCGGCGGGTCAGCACGTGCTGGTCGGCGGCCCGCCTCCACTCGGCCTCGCCGTACCCGGCGCCGGCGACCTGCATCGTCGCGGAACCGATGACGTAGTTGGCCAGGGCGTAGGCGGCGGCGGTCAGGTGCGGGCCGGTGAGACCCGCCCCCGCCAGCACGGCGTGCAGGTATTCGGTGCGGGCCAGGACGTTGGGGCCCAGCAGGGGCCGGTCCAGCACCGTCACCGACCACGGGTGGCGCAGCATGGTGGCGCGCCACCCGCAGATCAGAGCGGCGGCGTCCTCACGCCACGCACCGCCCGCTCCCGGCGGAACGGGCACCTCGCCGCCCGCTTCCGGCGGAACGGGCACCTCGGCGCCCGCTTCCGGTGAAACGGATACCGCACCGCCCGCTCCCGCTCCCACCCCCGCTTCCGGGGGGACCGGCACCGCATCGCCTGATCCCGGCGGGACCGGCACCTCGCCGAACACGGCGTCGAGCGCGAGGTCCAGCACGTCGTCCTTGGTCTCGACGTGCAGGTAGAGCGTGGTGGCGGCGGTCTCCAGCCGCTCGGCGAGGCGGCGCATGGTCAGCCGGTCGGCTCCCTCCTCGTCCAGCAACCCCACGGCCGCCGCCACGATCCGCCCGAGGGTGACGACCGGCTCGGCCCGGCCCGCGCGCGGGGGCCGCAGCCACACCCCCGGCGCCGCCTCGCCGCTCTGGCGGCGCGTTCTCCTGCCCGGCGTAGCGTTCACGACTCTCCGATCCCTGTCTCTCCCACCCCGGTGATCCTAATGGCTTGAGAAGTACTCCGATCAATGTTCATACTGTATGACCAATGTTCTAGCTGCGGTTTCTCAAATGTGACGAGGCCGCCGTCTTCGAGGAGCCGCCACCGTGGGACACGTCGAGGCCGACGAGCTGACCTACGTGCTGCCGGACGGGCGGCTGCTGCTCAACGAGGTGTCCTTCCGCGTGGGCGACGGCGTCATCGCCGCGCTGGTCGGCCCCAACGGCGCCGGCAAGACCACTTTGATACGGCTGATCGCGGGCAACCTCTCCCCCTCCGCCGGGCGGGTCACCGCGTCCGGCGGACTCGGCGTGATGCGCCAGTTCATCGGGGGCCTTCGCGGAGGTCTGACGGTACGCGAGCTGCTGCTGGCGGTGGCCCCGGAACGCGTGCGCGCCGCGACCGCCGAGCTGGAGCGGGCCGAGCGCGCGATGGGGGAACGCGACCTGGAGGAGACCCAGCTCGCCTACGCCCGCGCCCTCGGCGACTACGCCGACGCCGGGGGCTACGACATCGAGGTCATCTGGAGCGCCTGCACCACCTCGGCCATGGGGGCCGCGTACGAGGACGTGGCGGGCCGCGACGTCGGCACGCTGTCGGGCGGTGAGCAGAAGAGGCTCGCGCTGGAGGCGCTCCTGCGCGGCCCCGACCAGGTCCTGCTGCTCGACGAGCCCGACAACTACCTGGACGTCTCCGGAAAGCAGTGGCTGGAGGAGCAGCTGGAGGCCACCCGGAAAACGGTCCTGCTCGTCTCCCACGACCGCCGGCTGATCGCCAACACGGCCGTCCGCGTCATCACCGTCGAGTCACGCGGGGTGTGGACCCACGGCGGCGGCTTCGCCACCTACGCCCAGGCCCGCCTCGACCGCAACGCGCGCCTGCACGAGCGCCGTCGGCGCTGGGACGAGGAGCACGCCCGCCTCAGGAGAATGGTCCACACCCTGCGCCAGAAGGCGACCAACAACGACTCCGTCGCGTCCGCCTACCGGGCCGCCCAGACCCGGCTGGGCAGGTTCGAGGAGGCGGGCCCGCCCGAGAGCGCGCCCAGGGAGCAGAACGTCCGGATGCGCCTGAGCGGCGGCCGTACCGGCAAGCGCGCGCTCACCTGCACCCGCCTGGAGCTGACCGGCCTGACGGAGCCGTTCGACGTCGAGGTCCACTACGGGGAGCGGGTGGCCGTCCTCGGCCCGAACGGCTCCGGCAAGTCCCATTTCCTGCGGCTGCTGGCCGGATCGGGGGGCGGCGCGCTCCCCGCGGCGTCCGGGTCGCCCACGCCGGTACGCCACCGAGGCACCGTGGAACTCGGGGCCAGGGTGGTGCCCGGCCACTTCGTCCAGACGCACGCCCGGCCCGACCTGGCCGGGCGGGCTCCCGCCGACATCGTCATGGCCGCCGGGGCGCCGACGCTCAACGACGCCATGGCCTCCCTCGCCCGCTACGAGCTCGCCCCCGCCGGGCGGCAGTCCTTCGAGACCCTCTCCGGCGGCCAGCAGGCACGCCTGCAGATCCTGCTGCTCGAACTGTCGGGAGCCACCCTGCTGCTGCTCGACGAGCCGACCGACAACCTCGACCTCGCCAGCGCGCAGGCCCTCCAGGACGGCCTCGCCTCCTTCTCCGGCACGGTCCTCGCCGTCACCCACGACCGGTGGTTCGCCGACGACTTCGACCGGTACCTGATCTTCGGCGCCGACGGGGAGGTCCGGGAGTCCGGCGAACCCCTCTGGCAGCCGGACCGGCCCCGCCGCGCGCGGTGACGGGCCCGGAGACGCGGCAGACCCGGAACCGGCTACGGGCGGACGATGCTCGCGTCACCGACGAGTGCCCCCGCTCCCGACCCCGCTCCCGGTCCCGCTCCCGACCTCGTTCCCGGCCCCGACCCCGCTCCCGTTCCCGTTCCCGGTCCCGCTCCGGCCTGTCCAGGAGGGGCGTGGGCGCGGCGTCCGATTCCTACAAGACGACCGGGCAGGTCGTCCGCCAGCATTGGGCACCGTGAGTGAAAGCATCCTTGACACCGCCGGGGCCTTCATCGTTCGCGAGGGGCGCCTGCTCGAACGCCGCCTGTTCGCCACCCTCTTCCACGCGGCACCCGCCACCGGCGTGGTCGACGCCCTGCGCGGCTACCGGAACGCGGACGGCGGCTTCGGCCACGGTCTCGAACCCGACAAGCGCTGCCCCGACAGCCTGCCCGTCGACGTGGGAGTCGCGTTCCAGACACTGCTGGCGGCCGGTGTGCCCGAGACCGGCTCACTGGTCCCGGAGGCGTGCGACTGGCTGGCGACGGTCGCCGCGCCCGACGGGGCCGTGCCGCTGTCCCTGCCGGTCATGGAGGCCTATCCCAGGGCCGCGCACTGGTCCGAGTGGACCTACACGCCGGGGCTGAACCCCACCGCCGGGCTGGCCGGGCTGCTGCACCGGATGGGCGTGGAGCATCCGTGGCTCACCCAGGCCACCGACTGGTGCTGGTCGGCGCTGGAGAAGGGCTTCCCCGACGACGCGCACGCCATGTCCGAGACGCTCGTCTTCCTCGAACACGTCCCGGATCGCGACCGGGCCGAACAGTTCGCCGAGCGGGTGGGCGAGTGGCTCCCCCACCTGCGGTGGTACCGGAGCGATCCCGCCGACCCGGAGTACGGGGTCACCCCCCTGCACCTCGCCCCCCACCCCGGCAGCCGCTGGCGCCGGCTGTTCGGCGACGAGGTGATCGAGGGCCATCTCGACCGGCTGGCGGCCGACCGGCAGCCCGACGGGGGATGGGCCATCACCTGGGAGCCTCCCGGCGCGGCCGCCACCCTGGAGTACCGGGGGGTCGAGACCCTGCGGGCCCTCCAGGTGCTCAGCGCCTACCGGCGGGTGCCGTCGAGCTGACGGGGTCTCCGGAGGCGCGTCTCCGCAGATCCGCCCGGCTCACCAGGTCTTGCCGGCCTGCTCCCGGATCGTGCGGTTGATCCGGTTGAAGAAGTTGGTCAGCGCGATCTCCAGGTTGAGCACGGACAGCTGCCCGTCGTCGAAGTGGTCGGCGGCGGCGTCCCAGATCTCGTCGGTCACACCCGGCGCGCCGTCCTGGATCCGGGTGGCGGCCTCGGTCAGCGCGAGCGCCGCCCGCTCCGCGTCGGTGAAGAACGGCGTCTCGCGCCAGGCGGCCACGCTGTGCAGCCGCTCGTCGGTCTCCCCCTGCTTCCTGGCCGCCGTGACCCCGGCGAAGACGCACGGGCTGCAGCCGTTGATCTGGCTGGCGCGCACGTGGACCAGCCCGAGCAGGCGCGGGTCGACGCCACCGGCGTGAATCGCCTTGTAGAGGTGCTGGATCGCCGTCATCACGTCGGCGTTCGCCTCGCTCTTCATACGTGCTTCCATCGGTCTTGCTCCCTCATCGGTTACCTGAGCCCCTCCGGGCCCGTCATCACCCATGACGGAGCGGTTCCAAGGAAGGTAACGACATGTCCGGCACCAGCCCGATGGACCCGGTGGGCGAGGCGTTCGAGGCCCAGCGCGACCGGCTGCGCGCGGTCGCCCACCGCATGCTCGGCTCGCACGCCGACGCCGAGGACGTGGTCCAGGAGGCCTGGCTGCGGCTCTCCCGCCAGGACACGGCGACCATCCACAACCTCGCCGGCTGGCTGACCACGGTGGTCGGCCGGATCAGTCTCGACGTCCTGCGATCACGCCAGGCCCGCCCCGAGGCGTCCTACGACGACCGGCTGCCCGAGCTCGTCGTGACGGCCGACGACGGCCTCGCGCCGGAGGACGACGTGGCGCTCGCCGATTCGGTCGGGCTCGCGCTCCTGGTCGTCCTGGAGTCGCTCGGACCGAGCGAGCGGCTGGCGTTCGTGCTGCACGACCTGTTCGCGGTGCCGTTCGAGGAGATCGGCCAGATCCTCGGCAGGTCCACCGACGCCACCAAGATGCTCGCCAGCCGCGCTCGCAGGAAGGTGCGGTCGACCGAGCGGCCGGCGACCGCCGGACGGGAACGGCGCGAGGTGGTCCAGGCCTTCCTGGCGGCGGCTCGCGGCGGCGACTTCGAGGGGTTGCTGCGCGTGCTCGACCCGGAGGTGAGGCTGACCGTCGACACCCCCGGCGGTGTGGTCGTCGTCCTCGGCGCCACCAGGGTCGCCACCGGCGCGTCCGAGCGGGTCGCCGCAGGCGGGGCCGCGCGAGGGCGGGCGGTGCTCGTCGACGGCCTTCCCGGGTTCGTCTCCTGGCGCGAGGACGGAACCCCGCTCTCGGTCATGGCGTTCACCGTCGTCGACGGCCGGATCGCCGCCATCTCGACCGTGATCGACCCGGCCAGGCTCGCGTCGATGGACCTGCCGGATCCTTGGTGAGTCACCGCCGGGCGTGCATGAGCGGGCTCCGCGCGGAGCCGGAGCCCTCCGGCCCGTTCGAGGACCCGGTGTCCGTACGAGCCCCGGGCCACCGGCGGTCCCGGTCCCGCCCTCACGGTCACGGCGGCATGTTCCCGTGCCGCCCGCGGGACTCGGGGACGGCGGCGAAGGCCTCCACCAGCCGCCGCCGCGCGCGGGCGGGCTCGACGACCTCGTCGATCACGCCGAGGGACGGCGCGCGGTCGACGCCGCCCGCCACCCGGCGGGCCGGCCGAGGTGCCGAAGGCCGCCCAGAAGACACGGGTCACACGAAACGATCGAGGAAACGACGGGCCGGTGAGTCGTCTCACCGGCCCGTCATCCAGGGACGCGCGTGCTCACGGGTAGGCCCCCGGGCGGGCGATCATCAGGACGACGACCACCGCCCACAGCAGGTTGTAGATCCCGGCGAGCATGGAGAGCGCGCGCAGGCGTTTGCCGTCGTCGGGGTCGGCGAGCGCGTCACGCTGGCCCGGATGGATCCGCAGGGCCAGCAGGCCGCCCGCGGCCACGGTGAGGATCATGGAGATGGCTATCCACACCTCGCCCATCCGGCCCTGGACGAGGGCCAGGGCGATCCCGACGACGGGCACGACGACGCCGAAGACGCCGTAGACCCGGGTGATGCGGTGCAGCAGGACGGCCACGGCCCGGTTCCGCTCCTCGGACGCCGCCGGGTCCGCCGGGGCCGCGGAGGGCGATCCGGCCGGGCCGGCCCCGGCGGCCGGGCCCACGGGAACGCCGGTGGCGACCGGCGCGTAGCGGGGGAACAGGCTCGTCGCGACGGCCGAGCCCCCGACGAACACGATGCCGGCGAGCACATGGACCGACAGCAACACGGCTTCCACGGATTCTCCCTTCCTCGCAACCTTCAGGCAGACTGAAGCCTAACATGAAAGCTTCAGCCAACCTGAAGCTAAAAAGGGCGAGGGGTGACACGCAGCCCGCCGGGACGCGGGCTCCGGGCGAACGGATCAGGGCGTGGAGGGACCCTCGAACGCGGCGCGTACGGCACCGGCGACCTGCTGCTGGATCGGGTCCGCGGCGGGGCCGAACAGCAGGTCGTCGACCTCGGCTATCGCACCCGTCGCCGCCTCCAGGAGGCGCGCCCCGTCGGGCGTGATCTCGATGGTCGACGCGGAACCGGCGCGGGCGGTGTTGTCGCGCACCAGTCCGGCACCGGCGAGCACCTTCACCGCGGCGTGGACGCTCTGGACCGTCGTGCCTGACATGCGTGCCAGGTCGCTGAACGACACCCCGGGCACGCCGGCGATGTGACCGAGCAGACCGAGCCTGCTGACCGTGAGATCGAGCGACGCGAGGGCGGCGTTGAGTTCGGTCTCGATCCGGCGCGCCAGCGTAAGCAACACGATGGAGACGCTGGTCACGGGCGGACCGGGGCGGCTGTTCTCGATGGTCACCTCTCCAGTCTCCCGCACCGGGGAAGTATCGGGTCGCCACCGACGGGGAACGGGAGAGGACACGGGCAGGGAGAGGGATACGGACGGGGACAGGGTCCGCTCCCCTCACCGGGCATGTATCCGGATCAGAGGCGCAACCATACCCGACGATCACGCCGGCGGGGTCGGCCCACGCCTGACCTGGCCCGGCCCGCACTCCGCCCGGCCCGGCCCCGTCCTCCGGCCGGTGAGAACCGGTGTCCTTCCCGCCGGTGTCCCGCCGGTGAAAACCGGTGGCGGGGCCGCCGGGGGCGGTGCCAGGGTTTCCGCGTGACCGTACCCCGCGTTGACCTACTGATCCGGCAGCTCGACATCGCATGGGCGCTGTTCGAGCACCACCTGAAGGACCTCGACGATCCGGCCTGCCTCTGGGAGCCCGCACCGGGCTGCTGGACCGTCCGGCAGGACGGCCGGGGCCGCTGGGTGGCCGACTGGGAGGTGCCGGAGCCCGAGCCCGCGCCGGTCGTCTCGATCGGGTGGCTGACCTGGCACATCGGCTTCTGGTGGACGACCACCCTCGGACACTGCTTCGGCTCGGGCGCCCCCGCCCGCGAGGAGATCACCTGGCCGGGCGGCGCCTCGGCCGCGGCCGGCTGGCTGCGCGGGCTGAAGGACGACTGGCGGGCGGGGCTGCTGCCGCTCACCGACGCCGACCTCGACTCCACCGACAGGACCGCCGGGCTGCCGTGGGGGCGGGAACAGAGGCTGGTCGACATCGCGGGCTGGGTCACCGTCGAGCTGACCAAGAACGTCTCCGAGATCGGCGTCGTCCGCCATCTCCGCGAAGCGCGCGGGCACGAGCCGGGCGGCTCCCAGATGTGATCACGCGGCACCTCCGGGCCCGCCGCCCACAGGGGCGCGGCGGGCCGGCAGAGAACAGGGCGCGAAGGCTTCGACCCGCGACGACCCGCGACGACCCGCGACGAAGGCGCGGTCGCACCACGCCGTGACCTGCCCGCCGGATCTCAGGTGCCGTGTGATGACACGCCGGGATACATTCTCATCCTCTTCGCATGATCACACAGAGGACGAGAATGCATCCCTCCCCCGCTCCCCCTTTCCCGAGGCCCGTGCGGCCGGTCCACGCCCTGGCGATCGCGGTCGTGGTGTTGCTGGGGGTCACGACGCTGATCGACCTTCTCGCGCTCGTGGGAACCGTGGAGCGCCTCTCGCTGCTCTCCAGGATCGTGGACGCCCCGTACACGGTCGACGTGGACGCGCTGAGGGCCAACGACGACTGGTACGCCTTCTTCGGTCGGGCGCGGTCCGCTGTCTACATCCTCACCGGGATCACGTTCCTGATCTGGCTGACCGCGGCCCGGTCCAACGCCGAGGCGCTCACGGCGATCGAGCACCGTAGAGACTCCCGGTGGGTCGTGCTGGGCTGGCTGCTCCCGGTCGTGAGCCTGTGGTTTCCCAAGCAGGTCGTCGACGACATCTGGGCGACGTCCAAACCCGGCCACCTCTCTGCGAACCCGCCGCAACCCGCCGCGTTGCGGAACGCCCCCCGGTCATGGCTGGTGCGGGCCTGGTGGTCGACATGGCTGCTCTCCACCTGGGTCTCCCTCGTCGTCCACCTGCTCACGTCCCGGGCCGAAGGCCCGGCCTCCCTCCTCCTCGCGGCCCAGGCCGAGCTCCTCTTCGCCGCACCGAACGCGATCTGCGCCGTCCTGGCCTCCCTGGTCGTCATGAGGATCACCCGATTCCAGGAGCACCGGTACCCGTCCCTCGCACCGGCGTCCTGAGCCGCTCCGCCCGGGATCGCGGCACCGGCGTCCTGAGCCGCTCCGCCCGGGATCGCGACGGCTCGGCACGGCCTCCGGGTTCCGCGCCGCGCGGGCGGCCCGCCCGGAGCGCGGGGCCGCGTCCGTGAGGCGCGCCCGCCTCGGGCGCTCAGGCGCGGGGGCCGAGATACATGCCGCCGCTGACGTCGAGCACGTGGCCGGTGACCCAGCGGCCGTCGTGGGAGGCCAGGAACGCGACCGCGTCGGCGATGTCGGCGGGCAGCCCGACCCGGCCCAGCGCCGTCAGGCCGCTCACGAACTCCTCGACGCCGGGGTCTCGCAGCAGTGAGGCGTTCAGGTCGGTGAGGGTCGCGCCCGGCGTGACGGTGTTCACCGTGATGCCCCGCGCCCCCAGCGCGTTCGCCAGGGTGAAACCCATGGTCTCGACGGCTCCCTTGGTCATGGCGTAGGAGGTCTGGAAGGGCGTGGCGACCCGGGTGCTCGTGGAGGAGACGGTGATGACGCGCCCGCCGTCGCGCATCAGCGGGAGGGCTCGCCGGATGATGAAGAACGGCGCCTTCACGTTGACGGCGAACAACCGGTCGAACTCCTCCGGGGTGGTCTCCTCGATCGGCCCGGCCGGCGGTCCGGCCGCGTTGTTGACCAGGATGTCGAGCGGCTCTCCCGACAGCCCCTCGGCCAGCCCGGCGAACAGGGTGTCCACGTCGCCGTCGACGCCGAGTTCGGCCCGGACCGGGAAGGCCCGCCCACCGGCCTCCCCGATCGTGGCCACCGTCTCGTTCGCCGCGGCCTCGTCGCGGCCGTAGTGCACGGCGGTCAGCGCGCCGTCGGCGGCGAGCCGTCGGGCGATGGCGCGGCCGATGCCGCGCGAGGCTCCCGTCACCAGTGCCGTCTTGCCGGTCAGGCTTCCCATGCGAAGGCTCCCTCGTCGGTGGTCGGTACGGCCAGCGTCGAGCACGGCGCTGACCGTCCGCGCACCGGACGTCGACCGTCACGCACCGGGCGGTGCCGGGCGGAGCAGGGCGAGGACGTCCTCGCAGGTCATCGTCTTGCCGCGGGCGAAGGCCGCGGTATATCCCTGCGTTCCGGCCCGGTCCCGGGCCGCCGAGGCCACCTCGGGTCTCACCACCTCCCCGGCACCGTGTACGGCGACGGCCGCGCCCAGCAGCAGCGCGGCGCGCTCGGCCCCGCCGGTCCCGCCTTCGAGCAGGGCGAGACCGGCGGCGCCGGCGATCGCCTCGGCCGCCACCGGACGGTCGCGATGGCCGGCCGCGACATCCAGCGCCCGGTGCAGCCGGGCTCGCGCCTCGGCGAGATCACCCTCGGCCTCGGCGATCCGGCCCAGCCCGATCAGGGCCCGCGCCCGCGTCCGCCCGGCGCCCGCCGTCGCGGCGGTGCCCCCGTCCAGGGCCAGCTCGAAGAGACGCCGGGCGCCGGGCAGGTCGCCACGCAGCCGCGAGACCTCGCCGAGCCCGCAACGCGCCCCGGCCACCGTTTCCGCGGTGCCCGTCGTCCGGGCCAGTTCGGCGGCGCGCTCGTAGTCGCGGTAGGCGGCGGCGAGGCCGCCGCCCTCGCGGATCGCCCCGTACGCGCGCCGGCACAGCAGGTCCGCGGCGGCCTCGGCGGCTCCGAGCTCGCCGAGCAGCGCGAGCGCCTCGTCACTCGACGCCGACGACCTCGCCCGATCCCCCCGCCAGGCGGCGATCTCGGCCAGCCGGTCCAGCGCGTTGGCGGCCCCCCACCGGTCACCGGCCGACCGGAAGTCGTCGAGTGCCCGCAGGAACTCCCCCTCGGCCCTGGCCGGCTCGCCGCCGAACAGCCACCGGTGCCCCTCGCTCAGCCGTAACAGCGCCTGCGACCACGGGTCGGGGCCGAGCAGCCCCGGCGGGAGGGGGACGGCGGCGTCCGCGGGCACCATGGCCATGGAGTACAGGAGGAGAAGGTGCGGGCGCCGGAGCGGGCGCCCCCGGGTGACGATGATCGTCTGGGCCCGTTCCAGGCCCGGGAGGGCGGCCCTCGCGCTGTGGACGGCGCACAGGACGTACTCCTCCACCAGCTCGGGCGGCACCGAGGCGCCGAACGTCTCGACGAGCGCGGCGGCCGGCGGGGCGCCCTCGTCACGCAGGCCGCTGAGCCACCAGTGCCACGACAGCGCGGCGGCCAGGCGCAGCCCCAGGACGGGGTCGGCGCCGGCCGCCCAGCGCAGCGCGGCGTGGAGGTTGCCGTGCTCGGTGGCGAGCGTGGCCGCCCACTCCAGCTGCGAGGCGCCGCGCAGGTGGGCGTCGGCGGTCTCGGCGAGGTCGTGGAAGTAGGTGGCGTGCGCCCGTTGTACGGCTTCCCGCTCACCGGCCTCGGCCAGCCGTCCGGCGCAGAACTCCCGTACGGTGTCCAGCATGTGATAGCGGCCGCCGCGGGCCTCCACCAGCGACTTGTCCACCAGGCCGGTCATCGCGCCGGTGGTGTCGGGCAGCCCGCAGACGCGAGTGGCCGTCTCCAGGGTCGCGCCGCCGGCGAAGACCGTGAGGCGCCTGGCCAGTAGCCGCTCCCGGTCGTCGAGCAGCTCCCAGCTCCACTCGATCACCGCGCGCAGCGTCCGGTGGCGTGGCGGGGCCGTGCGGTCGCCCCGCGACAGCAGCCGGAACCGGTCGTCCAGCCGGTCGGCGATCTCCTCGACCGTGAGCGAGCGCAGCCGCGCGGCGGCGAGCTCGATGGCCAGGGGCAGCCCGTCGAGGGCCGCGCAGATCCGCGAGACCGTCCCCACGTTGCCGCCGTCCACCGCGAACCCCGGTCGCACCGCGGCGCCCCGGTCGGCGAACAGCCGTACGGCGGCGTGGCCGAGTGCCTCCTCGGGCCCGGCCTCGGGCCCGGGGAGCGCCAGCGGCGACACCGGGTACAGCGACTCGCCCGTGATGCCCAGCGCCTCCCTGCCGGTGGCCAGCACCCGCAGCTCCGGGCACGCGGCCAGCAGCCGGTGGACCAGCCGGGCCACCTCGTCGAGGAGGTGTTCGCAGTTGTCGACGACGAGCAGCGTCCGGCGGCCCTCCAGCTCGGCGACCAGGCGGCCGAGAGGATCGGCCGAGCCGGGGAGCAGCCCGTACTCGCGCAGTCCCAGCGCCAGGCCCACCGCCCGCGGGACCCGCGCGCCGTCGCCGAGCGGGGCCAGGTCCACGAAGCACACCTCGCCCGCTCGCCGCCGGGCCACCTCGACGGCCAGCCGGGTCTTGCCCGCCCCGCCCGGCCCGGTGAGGGTGACCAGGCGCGCCGTCCCCAGCAGGTCGCCGATCCCGGCGCACTCCCGCTCGCGTCCCACGAAGCCGGTGAGCTGGGCGGGCAGGCCCGTGCGGGGCGGCCGCGCGTCGCGCAGGACGGCCAGGTGGACGTTCCCGAGTTCGCCGGACGGGTTCGCGCCCAGTTCCTCGGCCAGGGCGCGCCGGGCGTCCTCGAACACCGCGAGCGCCTCGGCCTGCCGGCCCGAGCCGTGCAGCGCCCGCATGAGCTGGCCTCGCAGCCGTTCCCGCAACGGGTGCGCGTCGACCATTCTCCGCAGCTCGGCCACCATCTCGCGATGCTCGCCCAGCGCGAGTTCGGCCTCCGCCCTGTCCTCGAAGGCGGTGACCCGCGACTCCTCCAGGCGAGCCGCCTGGGCCCCGGCGAACGGCGCGCCGGACACGTCCGCCAGGGCCGGGCCCCGCCACAGCCCCAGGCCCTCACGGAGCAGGGCGGCCGCGCGACGGTGGTCACCGGCGGCCAGCGCGCGCCGTCCCTCGCGGGCGAGCCGCTCGAACCGGTGCGCGTCGACGCTCTCGGGGTCGGCGACGAGGCGGTAGCCCGCCGGATGGAACTCGACCCGCGCGCCGACGGCCCGCAGCCCCCGGCGCAGCCGCGACACCTGGGACTGCAGGGCGTTCGCCGCGCCGGGCGGCGGCGCCTTCCCGTACAGGCCGTCGATCATCCGCTCCGCGGTGACCACCCGGCCCGCGTCCATCAGCAGCAGGGCGAGCAGCGCGCGCAGACCCGGCCCGCCGACGGGGACAGGCCTTCCCGCGTCGGACCGCACTTCCACCGGGCCGAGGACACCGAACAACACACCGCGGATTATCTCCCACCCACCTCCCGGCCGGTCGGTGTACGGGACGGGCCCGAGGCGCCGGGCGCCCCGCTACGCGTTTCCGCCGAACACGATCCGGGTGCGGATCCTCTTCCCGGGGACCGTACTCCCGGCCTTCCCGGAAGCCGTACTCCCGGCCTTCCCGGAAGCCGGGCTGCCGGCCCGCGCGGGGACCGGGCTCCCGGCCTGGCCGGAGGCGGGACTCCTGCTCTCCATGTTGACCCCTATCCCGATCCCCCCCGGGCCCGTCGGCGGGCACGGGCAGCCGAGGCCGACGCGCTGGATCAGCAGCGGCGTCTGGCTCGGGTCGAAATCGGCCGTACCCGGGTAGTAGGCGACGATGCGGTGCGCGCCGTCGGGAAGGGTCGAGGTCGTCAGGGTCGCGACACCCGACACGAGCAGGGCCGTACCCAGGGTCACCCCGTCGGTGGCGAAGGTGACGCGGCCCGTGGGGGCGCTCCCGTCCTCCGCCGTCACCGTCGCGACGAAGGAGATCGGGGCGTCGTCGTCCCCTCCGGCGCACGTCGAGTTCAGCCCGTTCGTGGTGACGATCCCGCACGCCTGGAGGGCGGGCGCGGCAGCGTCCGGGGGCACCGGCTCCGCCGCGTTCGCGGCGCGGGGCGCGGCGACGGCCCCCATCGTGATCAGTGTCATGAGGATCCCCGTCAACCCCGAACGGACCACCTTCCACGCCGCCCCACGAGATCTATTGTCATATTTCATAATATATTTCTTTTCTTTTGGTATTGTGCCACCCGGACGCATTGAGATGATGCGTCACGCCTTCCGACATTACCAATCGGCGGCACAATGCCCCGCCATATGGCATACCAGCAGATCCCAGCGAAGCAATTTATCAACCACAAAAAGCCGCCAAACAGATGGAGCTTGAAATTTATCGATAAAGGCGACAATTCACTGCCTTGCCCGGCCCGGCGACTCGCCCCTCGCGCCCGCCACGAAAGCCCTCCGGGCACGAAATCCGCGCGCCGCGCGGGCTCCCTCAGCGCCTGAAGATCAACTGCCACGGCGTCGGGGCCGACTCCCGCCGCACCCGATGGCTCATCTTCGCGCTGCCCGCCCGGCGATACGGCCGCGCCGGTCAACTCCGAGACGGAGGCGCCAGCGCGGCACGACGCGCCGCCGATGGCACGGACCGAAAAATCCGTTGCGCGAGTATCAGGGTGACGTATCCTAAAGAATCGTCCATTAACCATGGAACCGGGCAGTGACCGATATCGCAAGGACATCATGCGGGCACAATCCGTATCGGCCGATCAACCCGTGGAAATCAGCTGCGACGAGTCCGGCTCGGAGGGCGAGAAACTCATCGGCGGGAACACCGACGTTTTCACGCACGCCAGCGTGTGCATGGACGTCGAGTCGGCGGCGAGCTGCATTCGGGGAATACGCGACAGAGGCCCCTCCCCGGCCGTGGAGTACAAGGCGAACGTCCTGCTCCGCGAGAAGAACCGGCGTGCCCTCACGTGGCTGCTCGGGCCGTCGGGGCCGATCCACGGCAAGGCCCACGTGCACCTGACCGACAAGACGTTCGTCGTCGTCGGGAAACTCGCCGGGCTGCTGGCCGGGGAGACCGCTCACGCTCCAGGCCCGCGACGGGACCGGCAGGTCACCGCCATGGCCGCCACCCTGTACCGCGAGGGCCGGCGCGCGTTCGGGCACGAACGGTGGCAGTCCTTCCTGGAGGCGTTCAACGACCTGATGCGCGCCGGCAACGGCCGGGGCCCGGCGACGTCCGCCGAAGCGTTCTTCGACACGGTCGACGACCTGCGCCTCGCCGGCGCGGGGAGCGAGATCGGCGAGATCATGGGACTGCTCCGGCGGGCCAGGCCTCGCGTGGACTCCTTCCTGGCGCGGCTCCTCGACGGCCCGCGGGTGATCCCGGCGCTGGACCCCCTGATCCCGGCCATCGTCCGGGCCGTCGTCTTCTGGGGTGAGGGCACGAGGCCCGTCTCGATCGTTCACGACCGGCAGACCGCGCTGACGGAGGAACGCGTCGCGCGGATCAGGGAGATGCTGGGCGAGCCGCGGCCCGACGGTCTCCCCTGGCCGCCGGGTGGCCGGCTGGCCGGGCTGAGGTTCGTCGCCTCGCACGAGGACCCGCGGATCCAGGTCGCCGACCTCCTCGCCGGGGCGGCGCGGAAGATAGCCTCGGACGAGCTCAACGGCCGGGGCGACGCGGAGCTCACCGCCCTGCTGCGGCCGTACGTGGACGCGTTCTCGATCTGGGGGGACGACCGGAGCTGGTCCCTGCTGGAGTCCGTGTCCGGCACCCGGCCGTGAGACCCCGGCGGGGGCGGGCCGGGCCCGTGCCCGCTCACCTGTCATACGGCGCGGGCACGGGTCCGGTGCGCGGTCAGGTCTGCAGCTGGGTGCAGACGGATTTCACCTCGGTGTAGGCGTCGAGGGCCTGGTGGCCCATCTCGCGGCCCCAGCCCGACTGCTTGTAGCCGCCGAAGGGCAGGGCGGCGTCGAAGACGTTGTAGCAGTTGATCCAGACGGTGCCGGCGCGGATCTTGCTCGCGAGGGCGTGCGCCTTGGAGATGTCGCGGGTCCAGATGCCGGCCCCCAGCCCGTAGTCGGTGGCGTTGGCCTCCGCGGCGATCTCGTCCAGGTCGGAGAACGGTGAGGCGACCACCACCGGCCCGAAGATCTCCTCACGGACGACCTTCATCTCCGGGCGTACGTCGGTGAGCACGGTGGGCTGGACGAAGTAGCCCCGCTCTCCGTGCCGGTTGCCTCCGGCCAGGGTCTGGACGCCCTCCTCGCGCCCGGAGTCCAGGTAGCCGGTCACCCGGCGCAGCTGCTCGTCGGAGACCAGCGGCCCCATCTGCGTGTCGGGCTCCATGCCCGGGCCGAGCCTGATGCCCCTGGCGATCTCGGCGACGCCCTCCACCACCTGGTCGAAGCGGTCGCGCTGGACGAACAACCGGGATCCGGCCACGCAGCACTGGCCGTGGTTGAAGAAGATCGCGTTCGCCGCGCCCTGAATGGCGATGTCGGGGTCGGCGTCGTCGAAGACGATGTTGGGACTCTTGCCGCCGAGCTCCAGGGTGACCTTCTTCAGGTTGCCCGCGGCGGCGTGCACGATCAGCTTGCCGACCTCGGTGGAGCCGGTGAAGGCGATCTTGTCCACGCCGTCGTGCGCGGCGAGCGCCGCACCGGCGGTCTCGCCGTACCCGGGCAGGACGTTGACCACGCCGTCGGGCATCCCGGCCTCGGCGATCAGCTCCGCCAGCCGCAGGGCGGACAGCGGCGTCTGCTCGGCGGGCTTGAGGATCACGACGTTCCCGGTCGCCAGCGCGGGCCCGAGCTTCCAGGCCGCCATCAGCAGCGGGAAGTTCCACGGGATGATCTGGCCGACCACGCCGACCGGCTCGCGCAGGGTGTAGGCGTGGAACGCGGCACCCGGCATGTACGGCACCGACAGCGCGATCGTGTTGCCCTCGATCTTGGTCGCCCAGCCCGCCATGTAGTGGAACAGGTCGGCCGCCAGCGGAACGTCCGCGGCCCGCGCCACGGCCACCGGCTTGCCGTTGTCCAGCGATTCGAGCTGGGCCAGTTCCTCGGCGTGCTCCAGGATCAGGTCACCGATCCTCCAGATGATCCGGCCTCGCTCGGAGGCGGTCATCCGTGACCACGGTCCCTGCTCGAAGGCCTTGCGAGCGGCGCGTACCGCCCGGTCGACGTCCTCGGCGTCGGCTTCGGCGACGTTCGCCAGGGTCTGCCCGGTAGCGGGGTTGGGGGTCGCGAAGGTCCTGCCGGACGCCGCGTCCACCCACTGTCCGTCGATGAACAACTTGTGGGGGGTGGTGATGAAGTCCTCGACGCTCTTTTCCAGGGTCACCGTCATCAGCGTCGGCTCCCTTCCTGTTCAGAGACGCTGTGCCGGACCGCGCACCCGTCCGCACCGCGAAACCGTCCGGGGTGCCGCGGATGCTCGGCCCGATGAACAATTCCTCCCAATCAGACTACGGACGAAGTGAGAGCACAAGGACCCGTCCTCCCGCGCCCGGCCCGAGGGCCTTCCCCGGAGCGGGGCGCCGGAGGGCGCGGCTCAAGGAGACTCCGCCCCGGGAAGCACGGCCCCGGACGACCCGGCTCCGGGAAGCGCGGCTCCGGACGACCCGGCTCCGGGGAGTGCGGCTCCGGACGACCCGGCTCCGGGGAGTGCGGCCTCGGACGACCCGGCTCCGGGAAGCGCGGCTCCGGACGACCCGGCTCCGGGGAGTGCGGCTCCGGACGCCCCGGCTCCGGGGAGTGCGGCTCCGGACGCCCCGGCTCCGGGGAGTGCGGCCTCGGACGGCCCGGCTCCGGGAAGCGCGGCTCCGGACGACCCGGCTCCGGGGAGTGCGGCTCCGGACGACCCGGCTCCGGGGAGTGCGGCTCCGGACGACCCGGCTCCGGGGAGTGCGGCTCCGGACGCCCCGGCTCCGGGGAGTGCGGCCTCGGACGGCCCGGCTCCGGGGAGTGCGGCCTCGGACGGCCCGGCTCCGGGAAGGCGCGGGGCCTGGAAGGCGTCCGCCCCGGCCCGGGCGACCGAGACGTCCTCCTCCACGCTCCCCCCGCTCACCCCGATCGCACCGACGACTCCGCCGTCAGCACCGGCCAGCGGGATGCCGCCGCCGAAGATGACCAGCCCCCCGTTGGTCACCTCGATGCCGCGAAGGGGGCCGTCGAGCGCCGCCTCCCTCGCCAGCTGCTCGGTGGGCATCGCCGTCAGCACCGCGGTACGGGCCTTGCGCGCGGCGAGGTCGACACCGGCGAGGATCGCGCCGTCCTGGCGCGCGAACGCCAGCAGGTGTCCGCCGCCGTCGACCACGGCGACGTTCATGGGCCGGCCGACCTCGCCCGCCTTCTCCAGCGCGGCGTCCAGCATGTGACGAGCACCGGTGAGTCCGATCCGTACGGACATATGGCCTCCTTTCCCTCGCCGACGAGCCCCTGACCAGTGGCTCCCCGGCCGACGAGCTCATGACCGGCGAGTCCTTGGCGGGCCGGGGTGCGACGGTCTCCTAGGCGGGCGCCTGCTCCAGCTCGGCTTCCAGGGTGATCTCCGTGCCGCCGAGGGCCACGGAGACGGGACAGGTCTCCTTGGCCGTCTCCGCCGCCCGCCGGAAGCCCTCCGCGTCGGCGCCCGGGACGACGGCCAGCACGACCACCCGGATCTCGGTGATCAGATAGGCCTCGCCTCGCAGGTTCTGGGACACCGTCACCGTGGTGTCGATCCGTTCCGGAGGCGTGCCGGCCGCGGTGAGCAGCGCCGACAGCTGCATGCTGTAGCAGGCGGAGTGCGCCGCGGCGACCAGTTCCTCCGGGCTGGTCTGGCCGTTCGCCGCACCGGCCCGGGTGGGCAGCGAGACCGTGAACCCGCCCGCTCCGGAGGAGACGAGCGTGACCGTCCCCGATCCGGTGGTCAGGTCACCGGTCCATCGTGTCGTGGCGATGCGATCGGGCATGAGAAGGGTCCTCCTACGGCTCGAACTGCTTGAAGGGAACGCCGACGACCAGCCGGGCCGCGTTGTGCCCCAGGACGCGGGCGTCCGAGGCGGTGCCCGCCATCGCGGGCGCGTCCGGCGGAAGTTTGGCGTGGTGCACGCAGATGTTCCCCGCGGCGTCCATGCCTATCCCGACACCGAGACCGGAGGCCCGGGCCGCGGCGAAGGCCAGCTCCCGCGCGCCGCCCCCCACGTCCCCGCCCCGGCCGTCCTCCACCCGGTACGGCACCCCCTCCTCCTCCATGCCGGCCCCGATCTCACGCAGGCGGTGCCGGTCTCCCGGCGCCGGACGGCGGAACACCAGCACGGCGGGCCGGTACCGCCGTCGATCCTTCACCACGCCTCCCTTCGTAAGCTTTCGTAAGCTTCCGTACGCCTCCGCACGCTGTCAGCCGCCCACCACGGCCCCGGCCGCCCGCGCGGACGCGTAGCTCACGACCAGGCCGGTGGCCACCGCGTTGCGCGGGCCCTCGCGACCGCGCACGTTGCCGGTGCCGCTGACGATCCCGAACTCCGCGACGGCCTCCGCGATCATGTCGGGGATCTCGAAGTCCAGCGCGGAACCGCCGAGCACCACCACGAAGCCGATCCTCCGCAGGTCGCCGTCCGGGGCCACCTGCTCCAGCGCGCGGAGCGCGTTGACCACGAAGACCCGGTGTTTGGCCGACCTGCGCACCTGGCGGATCCTCTCCATGCCGTGCCGGGTGGGGATCGGGTTCATCGTGCCGCCGGTGAGCGTGACGACGCGGGCGAAGGTGTCGGCGGGCAGGGGATCGCCGAAGAAGCGGACGGTGCCGTCCTCCATCCGGACGTGGAAGAAGCTCTCCGCCTTCGCCAGCGGGAACTTCTTGATCTCCTCCGCGAGTTCCCGGTTCTCCAGCCCGAGTTCCGAGTCGATCAGGTTGGTGACCAGGTCGCCCGCGCCGGCCAGGTGCACCGAGCGCGTCTCGCCGTCGCCGGTGTCCATCGCCGCGTCGGTGGACCCGCCGCCGAGGTCGAGGATCGCCACCGGCCTGCCGGCCCCCGGGGTGGTGAGCGCGCCCAGCAGCGCCATGTCGGCCTCGACCCCGCCGATCAGCACCTCGGTGCCGAGCGCCGCCCGCAGCCGCGCGGCCAGCAGTTCCATCGGCCCCTTGCTGGTACGCACCATCGCGGCCAGCGCGACCGCGTTCTCCAGCGCGAACTCCCCCGCCAGCCCGCCGGTGACCCGCTGCGGCACGAAGGTGTCCACGGCGAGCACGTCCTGGACGCGTACGGCGCCGGCGGGCGTCGCGGTCAGATCGGACATGGTGTCGCGGACGCGGGCGAGCATCCCGCCGACGTTCGTGCCGGGCTCGCCCACGGCGTCGGCCAGCGGGCGCACCCCCCGCAGCGTCGCCATGATCTCCTCGGCTCCGGCGTCCATCCCGACCGACCGCCTGCCCCTCTCGCCGACCAGGGTCAGCGCGCCGGCCGGGATCCTGCGGTCGGTGACGTCCCCGGCCGGGGTGCGCACCACGACGGCCGAGCGGTTGCCCACCAGCGCCCGCGCCACCGGCGCGATCATGCGGGTCTGCTCGGGATCGAGCTCGAAGACCGTGGCGATCCCGTAGGAGTTGGACAGGATCCTGATGGTACGGCCCGGCTCGGCGACCTCGACGGCGGCCGGCATGCCCAGCGGCACCCTGTCCACCAGCGTGACCTCGTCGACCACCGGTACCGGCTCGCCCAGCCGGTTGGCGATGAGGTTGGCGTCGTCGGCGTGGACGACCACGCCGGTGACCCGGATCCCGCGCGCGACGGCCGCGTTGATCCCCTCGGCGGCGTCCTCGAAGTCGACGCCCGCGCCGACCACGCAGATCACCGCGCTCCCGGCGGCGCATCGCGGCAGGTCGGGGAAGGCGACGGTGGTGCCTGCGCCCAGCCCGACGCCGCCGGGCGTCTCCGGATTGTGCCCGATCATCGTGGACTCCGTGATGATCGTCTCGGTGATGGTCTCCATCGCGAGCCCGCTGATCACCGGCGTCGCCTCGTTCACCAGCACCGCCCGGAGGTCGGCCGGATCGCATCCCGCCCCGGCCAGGGCACGGCGTACGACCTCGACGACACCCGGGACGTTCTCCACGGTGCCCTTCACGCCCGACGTCCTGCCCAGCGCCGCGGAGAGGTGGTCGACCCTCCCGTCCTCGCCGACGCGCGTGGCGCACGCCTCCGTGGTCGAGTTGCCGATGTCCACCCCCACCACCAGGGACATGGTCCTCCCTCCGGCCTTCCGCGACTCAGCCGCCACCGGCCGCGCGGATCAGCACGTCGAGTTCCACGGGTTCCGCGCCCTCCCGTACGAACTCGGTCTCCTTGATGTGCAGCAGCGCGGCCTTGGCCTGCCAGCGCGGGCGGGCCATGTGGTCGTTGCGCGAGGGCACGGGTTCCGGCGACTCGCCCTTGGCGTAACGGGCCGCGTTGCCGCCGACCCTGCGGAAGGTCTCCAGGTCCATCAGCGGCGCCTGGGGGAACAGCTCCAGGTTCGACAGGCGGAGCAGGTCCCTCTGGTGGATCATGGTGGTGCCGCGCGAGAGGACGCCGACACCGATCCCCGACCCGGACAGCCTGGCCGCGGTGTGGGCGATGACCGCGAGGTCGGAGCTGCCGGGAAACCGGATGACCCGGGCATGCACCCCCTGCTCCTCCACCCCCGCCAGCAGTTCGCGCAGCACCTCGACGTGCGGGACGCCGACGATGGTCTTGGAGAAGAAGGCCCCGAAGGCCGGGGAGACACCGATCACCACCTCGTCGGGGCGGCGCCCCGGCCGCGCCGCGCCCTTCTCCTCCAGGCGCAGCGTGCGCACGGTGGCCGTGCTCTCTCCGGCGCGCGGCGCGCGCTCGTCGGCCGCGTTCCCGGCGGAACCGCCCGTGGGACTCACCGCCGTCGTGTCGACCATCACGTCTCTCCTCTCGTGAACCGCCCGGCGGTCACCGGCCCGCCCGGCGGTCACCGGCCCGTCCGGCGGAAAGGTCAGCCGACCTCCTCCTCCGGGTTGCGGGCGCTGACGACGTGCCGCAGCCGTTTCATCTCCTCCCACCGCGCGCCGCTCGGGCGGTATCCGCTGCCCGGACCCGCGTAGTCGTTGGGGTCGTTGACGGCCGAGAGCGTCGTCAGCTCCGGGGTCAGGATCGCCGAGGTCTGCAGGAGGTCTCCGGAGACCCGCTGCCTCAGCACGCCCAGCAGCGCCTCGGCCACGTCGGGGAAGCCGCCGGCCTCCAGTCCCTTGACGATGTCGAGCCCGGTGACGCCCCGGTCCATCACCGACCGCGCCGACTTCAGGTCCTCCAGCACGTCCCTCGGCGGCAGTTCCCGGCTGCCGTGGGAGTAGACGACCGCCTCGACCTCCCTGTCGGTGATCGGCGCCAGGTCGAGGTGGGCGAACACGCCCTGCAGCGCACGCGCGGCCCTGCGCCGGGCGGCGAGGATCTCCGCCTCGGGGACGTGCCGCAGGGCGCCGTCCACCTGCAGGTCCCGCTGGATGGTGTTCCAGTCGTCGTAGTCCTCGGGGTCGAGGTTGGAACCGGCGAACATGTTGTCGTAGTTCGGCACGGCCGAGTAGCCCGAGCAGACGAAGTCGGTGCCGGACAGCAGCTGCGGCATCAGCCGCGCGGTGCGGCGCATGTCGGAGTGCGAGAAGGACTGGTCGTTGCCGGAGGCGCACTCCAGGTCGACGGTGCTGGCGACGAGGTTCTCGGCCAGCACCGCGCGGATTCCCGCCGGGACCGCGCCGGGTACGCCGATGCAGCTGATCGAGCCGTTCTGCAGGCCCTGGACCCCGGCCCCCTTCGCGACGAGGACGCAGCGGATCTCCAGGTACAGCATCGACCTGCTCTCCGCGTGCCCCATCTGCACCTCGGAGCCGGTGCCGGAGGTGAACCGCATCTTGATCCCGCGGGAGGCGTAGGCGGAGGCGAGGAACGCCTTCGACCACGGGGTGTCGTCGCCGTCGCAGAAGACCTGCTCGGTGCCGTACACCGAGATCGTCTCCGCGTAGGCGGTGATGCCGCGCATGCCCAGTTCGAGTTCCGTGGCCTCCTCCAGCGCGCACTGCGTGAGCACGCCGGGTCTGCCCGCCTGCGCGCCGACCTGCAGCGCGATGGCCACCAGCGGGGCGTAGCGCACCACGCCGAGGGTGGTCTCCAGCTCGCGGAACCCGCGCAGCGCGCCCTCCGCGGCGTCTGCGGCCACCTGGACCGGGTTGTCCCGCGCGCTCGTGGAGTGCCCCTGGTTGGCGGGGGTACGCCGCGCCCGCATCTTCTGCAGCGCCATCATCATCTCGACCACGTTCATGGTCTTGACGACCTCGAGGAGCTTGGCCGGGGTCAGGCCGGCCGAGACCGCCAGCACCTCACCGCGCGACACCCTCGGGTCCACCAGCATGTGCGCGATCTCGGCGGGTTCGAGGGCCATCGCCCGTTCGGCCGCCGAGGCGTCGATCGCGTGGTCGGCGATGAACCGGTCGAGGAAGTCGAAATCCTCCCTGTCCCTGCCGTCCATCTCCACGATGGTCCCGTTCTCCAAGCGCACGCTCGGGCGCGGGTCGTACGGACTGTCCATCGCGACCATCCCGACCTCGGGCCACTCCTCCACGAAGCCGTCGAGGTTGACCGGGCGGTTCTCCAGGATCTCCGTACGCTTGGACCGCCGGGGAGCGGGCGGCGCCGGGAGGCTCGCCGCGCCCTCGGATCGCGAAGCGGCCTCGGAGCGCGAAGAAGTCTCGAAGCGCGGAGGAACCTGGGATCGCGGAAGGACCTCGGGTCGTGGCGAGGTCTCGGGTCGTGGGGAGGTCTCGGGCGCCCGCCGGGCCGCGGCGGCCTCGGATCGTGAGGGGACGTCGAGCGCTCGCCGGGCCGCCGCGCGGCCGGATCGCCGGAGCGCCGGCGCCTGTCCGCCCGTCCGCTCGCCCGGCTGCCCGCCCGCCGCGTTCCTGGTGCTCATCTCCGGTCCCACCTTCCTGACGCCCTGCCCCGCCGTCGAACACACGTCGCGTTCAGCCCGCGAGGACGCCCCGGCGCTCGTACACGTCGGCGGCCTCCCTGATCAGTCGCGCGCACAGCAGGGCGGCGTGGTCGCGCTCCAGCTCCTCGGCGATCTCGGTCAGCCGCTGTTTCGTGGAGGCGCGCGGGCGCAGCGCGTTGTAGATCTCCAGTACCTTCTCGTCCGGCAGGGCGGTCAGCTCGGCGGCCCGCCGGAAGTTCTGCCCGAGCTGCGGCCTGCCGGACGAATCCGCGATCTCCGCCTGCAGCCGCAGTGTCCCGGGCGCGATGCGGAGGTCCTCGGCCACCACCTCACCGGCCAGGACGGCCTCCATGGTGATCTCGTCGAGGCTCTTGCCGGTAGGTGTCCTGAGCAGCTCCGGGCGACGGGACGCCAGCGGGTAGTCACGCCGCGGATCCAGTCTCGCCGAGGCTTTCTTCGCGGACGTCGTCTTCGCGGAGGTCATCGGATCACACCCGCCCTCTCACGAGCCTCGCGGGCCCGTGTCACCGGAGTCGTCACCGCCCCGGGACGAACACGTGCACGTCCAGTGCGATGTCACACATAGGTGAAACGCTGTCGAGCGTCAGGTTCTCATCACGTAGCGCCCACCATCAGGGCAAATTTCACGAAAAAACGATCGACACTCACGCACTCCTGTCGCCCTCAGAGTCCTCGGAGTCCTCGGCGAGCGGTCAGGCCGGCCAGGTTGACCTCAACCGCGCTTGAGGCACCACGCTGGCCCGCATGAACGCGACACACATCGACGAGCGGGCACGCGAGACCGAGATCGAGGCGATCGAGCAGGTGATCGCCACGCTGGAGCACGCCCAGCAGCACGAACTCCCCGGCGAGTTCGTCGGCCTGTTCAGGTCCGACGCGATCTGGACGACGGGTCACGGCAGGCGCCTCACCGGCCGTGACGAGATCTCGGCGTTCACCCATCGGGTGCTTCCCGGCGCGATGAAGGACTCGACGAGCGCCTACGAGGTGGTGCACGTGCTGTTCGTCCGTCCCGACGTCGCCGCCGTGAAGGTGCGCCAGCGGGCGGTGACGCTCGACGGCCACCCGATCGAGGGACAGAACGAGGGCAGCCCGCTGTACGTCATGGCCAAGGAGGACGGGAGATGGCTCCTGGTCGCCTGCCAGAACACGGAGGTGCTCGACGCGTGACCGGCGGGCCCCGATGCCGCACCGGCCGGTGTGGCGACCGGGGGGCCCGGCGACTCTCGCGAGGCGCGCCCCATGCCCCACCCGCGGGCCGGCGGACCGGTCAGGTCGTGAGGCGCCATGACCGTCTCGCGATCCCCTCGCACTATTGGATAGCGACAGTATCCAACTTTAAGATAGTGTCACTATCCAAAGAAGGGATATGTCGATGTCCGCATTCGTCGTTGAGATCGTTCTCGTGGTCGCCACCCTGGGCTTCCGTGTTCTGGGCGCGTCGGGTGTCCGCCGGTTCGCTACCTGGCCCGCGAGCGCGGCGCACGGGATGGCCGTCATGCTCGTCGTCACCGCCGCCGCGCATTTCGTACCGGCGGGGGTGACCGTCATGCCCAACCACGCCGACATGGTGCGCATGGTGCCGCCGATCGTGCCGTTCCCCGGCGCCGCGGTCTACGTGACCGGCGTGCTGGAACTCCTCGGCGCCGCGGGCCTCGTGGTCGCCGCGACGCGCCGGGCCGCCGGGATCGGCCTGACCGCCCTCTACGTGCTCCTGCTTCCGGCCAACATCTACGCGGCCGTCGCCGACATTCCCTTCGGCGGGGATGAGGCGACGCCCCTGTGGATCAGGATTCCGGAGCAGATCCTGTACATCGCGGTCGCGCTCTGGGCGGCCGGCCTCGTCGGCCAGGCCGGTACGACCCTGACGCGCCGTTCCAGGACCTCGCCGCGCTCGCGCGCCGGGAGCGCGGAACCGGCGCCCCGCTGAGAAGCGGAACCGGCGCCCCGCTGAGAACCCGGCGCTCCGCACGGGTACGGGCCGTCCGATCCGTACCCAGGCGGGAGGGAAGAGGGCCGGATCCGAACGGGAACCCGGCCCCTACCCGGGTACGGCCCCCGACGGGCAGGGGTCCAGGGACGGCACGGTCATCGGCCGGACTCCCGAGCGGCGCGCGCCCGCCGCTCGCGACGGATCCCGGATTCGACCAGAACGCAGTCGCCGCACATGCCGCCACCGGGCAGACGGTAGAACAGGCAGCAGCTGCGGCGGGCGAAGGAGGGGCGGCCGGGGGCGGGTTCGGTCAGCTCGCCCGTGCCGCGCAGCAGGCCCGTGTCCAGCAGTTCGCGGCCCAGCGCCACGGCCTTGGCGGCGAGTCCGGGGCGGTGGCGGCCCAGTTCGAGGAGGGTGCCCACCAGGGCGGAGGCCGCGTTGCCCCACAGCAGGCCGGGGGCCGTCGGCACGATCCGCCGGACCGTCTCGGCGAGGGGCTCCAGCAACCCGGTCACCACGGTGCGATACAGCGGACCGGCGATCCGCGCGGGGTCGCGGTCCTCCCACCCTTCCAGGCGGGCGGCCCGCAGCGGCAGCGGGCCGCCGGCCACCGCCCGCCAGTACACGTGGCGGGGAGCCAGGTCGACGAGCAGGTCATGGGCGACCGCGACACCGAGGGACGGCGACCAGAAACGGGCGGCCAGGCCCTGGAAGAGGATGGACGCGGCCACCCGGGTCTCCTCGGTGCCGAGCCGGTCGGCCATGTCCGCGATCCGGGCCTCCACGGTGCCCGGGTTGGCGAGAAGGTCGGTGAGCGGCTCCCAGCCGGGCTCGCGGGGAACCGGCCCGAGCTCCAGCCCGAAGTACCCTCCGATCGCGGAGACGTCCGCGACCGCCACGGCGACCGCGGCCGGAGAGGCGGGGAACGACCCCGGTGTCCCGGGCCGGACGGGCGGCACGACGATCACGTCCTCTCCGGAAGGACCCGCGAGAACCCGGGGCCGCTCGTGAACCCGGATACACGGACCTGGAACTCATGAACCCGGAACGCACGCACCCGGAACGCACGGACCCGTAACTTGTGACCCCGAGAAGAGGCCCGGAAAACCCAGGGAGGGTCACCTTCACCCCCATACTCACACAACCCGCTCCCCCGGCTCCCCCTCACTCGTCCCGGAGTCCCTCCGGCCGCAGCGCGAGGCGCAGGATCGGCCGGGCCGCCCGCGCCACCAGCACCGCGGCCAGCACCCCGATCCCCACCATGAGCACCGCCCGGCCGGCTGCGAAGACGAGCGCTCCCGGCACCTCGCGGTAGATGTCCCACCCCGTCGAGACGACCACCCCCACCCCGGCGACGGCGGCCACGACGCACACCGGCAGCGCCGCGATGAGCGCCTGCCGGGTGAGGACCCGGCCCAGCGCGGGACCGGGTGCCCCGGAAGCCGCCAGGGCCGCGAACGAGTGCCGATGGTCCAGCAGGTCCTCCGCCTGGTGCGCCACGAGGGCCGCGGCCGAGGTGGCCAGCGCGACCAGCAGGGCGAGATCCACGAGCAGGTAGGCCACGGCCCAGGAGGAGTCGAGGTAGCCCCGGAAGAGAACGGGCCCCTGCTGGGCGCCGACCCCGGCGCCGAAGAACACGGTCAGCCCCACCACCGACAGCGCGCGGGCCCACCCCCTCGGGTCGGCCTCGACCATCCGGGCGGCGAGCAGGGTCTCCGCCACCCCGGTGCGGTCACCGACCCGCCGGGCGGCCACCCTGATCAGCCACGCGGCGCCGAGGACCAGGCCGAACAGCAGGAGCACCATTCCCGCCGTCATGGACAGCACCGCGGCGTACGGCCCGCCGGGGAATCTTCCCAGGCCGACGAGCCCGGCGGCGAGCAGCCCGACACCCACCGCGACCAGCACCAGGTCGAGCGCCCGGGGACCGGCCGGGGGCGTCCGCCGGACCACGCCCAGCGGGGAGGTCACCACGTGCCGCCCCGCCTTCAGCCCGGACAGCGTCCCGGCGAGCGTCACCGCGACGAGGATCGCCACGATCTGCGTCGGCGGGACCAGGGGCACCGCGCCCTCCAGCGCCCCCGCCAGCGCCAGGTTCGACGCCAGGTACAGCGCGACGCCACACACCCCGCCCAGCAGGGTCCGCCCCCCGCTCTCGTACGCCCCGAGCAGGCGCACCTCGCGCGGCGTGGCCCCGGCCAGCCGGAGCGCGGCCAGCCGCCGCTCCCGCGTCGCGGTGGCCAGGCGGCTCACCTGGTGGACGAAGGCCATGGTGGGCACGACCAACAGGGCCAGCGCCAGCGCGGTGAGCAGCCGCGCGTCCCGGCCGGCGAAGAAGCCCAGATACTCGAGCCGCGTCTGGACGCGGAAGCCCTCGGGGTGGACCGAGAAGCCGAGCCCGAACGCCAGCAGGTTCGCCGCCACGCACAGCAGGAAGGTCGCGAGCGCCGCCCCCGCGGCCATGAGACGCCCCCGTACCCGCTCGCGCCGCGATCCGCCCCTGGCGAGCATCCGCGTCACGGTGATCACGGCGATCACACCGCCACCCCGGCGAGCCTGCCGTCGCGCAGCGCGAGTTCCCGGTCGGCGTAGGCGGCCACCCGGTTGTCGTGGGTGACGATCACCAGCGTGGTGCCGTCCGCGCGTGCCGTGCCGACGAGCTCGTCCATCACCCGCTCCCCGGCCAGCGAGTCGAGCGCGCCGGTCGGCTCGTCGGCGAAGACCACCCGAGGGCCGGTGACCAGCGCGCGGGCCACGGCGACCCGCTGCAGCTGGCCTCCGGACAGGTCGCCGGGCCGCCGGTCCGCGCAGTCGGCCACGTCCAGTCTCTCCAGCCGGGACCGGGCGGCGAGCAGCGACTCCCGGCGCCCGTGCCGGTTGAACAGCAGCGGCAGCGCCACGTTCTCCTCGGCGGTCAGCTCGGGGACGAGCCTGCCCGACTGGAAGACGACGCCGAAGCTCTGCCTGCGCAGCCTCGTGCGACCGGTGTCGTCGAGGGTGTCGACGCGCCGCCCGTCGAAGTGGACCTCTCCCGACTCGGGACGGATGATCCCGGCCAGGCAGTGCAGCAGCGTCGACTTTCCCGAGCCGCTCGGACCGGTGATCGCGACGATCTCCCCGTCGCCGATCTCCGCGGACACACCGTCCAGCGCGACGGTCCTGACGAAGGTCTTGCGCAGCGCACGTGCCTCAAGCATCGATCTCCTCCTCGAGTTCCGTGAGTCGTTCCATCGCCGTCTCGATCCAGCGCAGGTCGGCGTCGAGGTGCTGGAGCGCGTAGTCGGCGGCGAGCACCTGCGCGGGGGACCCCGAGGCCCGCTCCGCGGTGAGCTCGCGCATCCGCGCCAGATGGGCGGCGCGCTGCCTGGCCAGGTAGCCGTCGGCGGCGCCCCCGGCGACGATCGCCACCACCACGCGCGAGACGAGCGCGCTGGAGACGTGCGGCGCGGGCGCCTCCACCTGTTCCAGCCACAGGGCCAGCTCGGCCAGCCCCTCCTCGGTGATCGCGTACACCGTGCGCTCGGGACCGCCCTCCCGCACGGTCTCCGCCACCTCGGCGAACCCGTCCCGCTGCAGGCGCTGCAACGTCGCGTAGACCTGTCCGTACGCGAGCGGCCTGGCGCCCGGCAGGCGCCGGTCATGCTCGCGCTTGAGCTCGTACCCATGTTTGGGCCGCTCGGAGAGCAGCCCGAGCATGACGTGTCCGGTAGACATGATCATGACTATACATTCGATGAATACACCGGGCGAATAGTCAACCGCCCGGTCACCGTGGACGGCGTCGCTCGACGTTGCCTTGTCGCGTTCGTGGCATTACGGTTGACCTCGTGACTGCCGGGTCGGCCTTTGGCCAACAGCGAGTAGGGCACCCGGCCGAGGCGTGAGCCCCGGGCGGGCCAGAGGCCCACCCCTTTCCTTCCTTCCGCGCGTTGAGCGCGACGTTTCCCGTGGTCCCCGTTTCGGGGTCTCCGCGTCCCACGTCGCAGCCACGCTCCGCGTGACACCCGTTCGCCCCACGGTGCCGGTCGTCGCCGACCGCCGCCGATCTCGCGCCACCCACGAACCTGCCCCGGCGGTGCACCGCCGGTCCGGCCGGTCATCCGGCGCGCCCTCCCCCTTACCGCACCGCGGTTCCCTTACCGCACCACGGTCGCGACCGCCCCGTGGTGATGCCGTCATGCCCGCGGACAGCCCGCGGGACCAACGATCCCGGAGAAGAAACAGAGAATGCCGATCGATTTCAACCAGCAGGTCATCGAGGAGTTCCGTGCCAACGGCGGGAAGGTCGGCGGCCCCTTCGAGGGGGCCCGGCTGCTCCTGCTGACCACCGTCGGAGCGCGGTCCGGCGCCCGGCACACGACCCCGCTCGGCTACCTTCCCGACGGCGGCGAACGGGTCCTGGTCATCGCCTCGGCCGGTGGCGCGCCGAACCACCCGGCCTGGTTCCACAACCTGGTGGCCAACCCTCTCGTCACGGTCGAGGACGGCATCTTCACCTACGAGGCGCGGGCCGTCGTCCTGGAGGGCGCCGAACGCGACCGCCTCTTCGCCCGCGCGGCCGAGGCCGACCCCGGCTGGGCCGACTACCAGGCGAAGACGACGCGCGTCATCCCCGTGGTCGCCCTGACCGGGGGCGGTCCGCCGACCGCGTCGTCGGCGAGCGAGGCTCTCAAGCGGGTCCACGACATGTTCCGGCGGGAGCTCGCCCTGATCCGCGCGGAGGTCACCACGTCGGGCCCCGGGCTGGGCGCCCAGCTGCGGGTGAACTGCCTGACCCTCTGCCAGGGGCTGCACAACCACCACACCGGTGAGGACATCGCGATGTTCCCGTTCCTCGCCGAGCGCTATCCCGAACTCGCCCCGACCCTGGAGCGGCTGAGCCGGGAGCACGAGAAGATCGCGGTCCTCGTCGAGGAGCTGCGGGAGGTCCTCTCCACCGAGGGCACGGACCCCCGGTCGGTGCTCCACGAGGTCGAACGGCTGACGGACGAGCTCGAAAGGCACCTGGCCTACGAGGAGGAGCAGCTGATCCCGGTCCTCGACACGTAAACACCCCACACCCCGCCGCCCGCGTACCGGCGCCTGCCGCCGGTACGCGGGTGTTCTGCCGGGAAACCTCACCGGCTCCGCGCCCGCGCCCGCCCGTACCGAACCCGAAGGTGCGGGCCGGGGCGTCGCCCGCCGCGCGGCGTTTTGCTGATTCAGCAAGTAATTTTGCCAACTCGCGAGGGGAGGGCCGACCATCTCGGGTGAACGGAGGAATCACACATGACAGAACGAACGGAACGAACAGTGATCACGACTCCCTCGAACGGGGACCGGCATTACGAGGTGGTGGTCGTCGGCGGTGGCGCCGCCGGGCTGGGCGGGGCGCTGACCCTGGTACGGGCACGGCGCTCGGTGCTCGTGATCGACGCGGGCCGGCCGCGCAACGCTCCGGCGGCCCACATCCATTCCTACCTGGGGCGCGAAGGCGCGTCCCCCCTGGAGCTGCTGGCCGTGGGACGCGCGGAGGTGACGGGCTACGGCGGCGAGATCGTGAAGGGCGACGTCGTGACGGCCGAGCGCCTGGACGCCGGGGGCTTCCGCGTCGTGCTCGACGACGGGTCCTCGGTCACGGCGGACCGGCTGCTGGTGACGACCGGCCTGGTCGACGAGCTTCCTCAAGTGGCGGGGCTCGCGGAACGGTGGGGGCGCGACGTCCTGCACTGCCCGTACTGCCACGGCTGGGAGGTGCGCGACCAGGCGATCGGCATCCTGGCGACCGGACCGCTCGCGGTCCACCAGGCCCTGCTGTGGCGGCAGTGGAGTGAGGACGTGACGCTCTTCACGCACACCGCGCCCGAGTTCGGCGCCGAGGAGTACGAGCAGCTGGCCGCCCGCGACATCACCGTGGTGGACGGGCGGGTGACGGCGCTGGAGTCGGCGGACGACGGGCTCACCGGCGTACGCCTGGAGGACGGCCGGGTGGTCCCCCGCCAGGCCCTCGCGGTGGCACCGCGCTTCACCGCCCGCTCCGGCCTCCTCACCGGCCTGGGTCTCGAGGCGACCGACCAGGAGATGGGCGGGTACGTGATCGGCAGCTACGTCGCCTCCGGCCCGACCGGGGCGACGGCGGTGCCCGGGGTGTGGGTGGCCGGAAACGTCACCGTCCTGACCGAGCAGCTCATCGGCGCCGCCGCCGCGGGCGTGCGCGCCGGTGCGGCGATCAACGCCGACCTGGTCGTCGAGGAGACCGGCCGGGCCGTCGCCGCCCGCCGCGGCTCCGCCTCCCACTCCCCCGGCCGGCACGAGCACGAGCACTCGCGAGAGGACACCCACGTGAAGGACGACACCATCTCCGACGAGGAGCACTGGGACCTCCGCTACCGCGAGAGCGACCAGATCTGGAGCGGGAACCCCAACGTCATCCTGGTCCGCGAGGTCACCGGCATGGAGCCGGGCACCGCCCTGGACCTGGGATGCGGCGAGGGTGCCGACGCGATCTGGCTCGCGCGGCGGGGATGGCGCGTCACCGCCACCGACATCTCCGGCGTCGCCCTGGAGCGCGCCGCCCGGCACGCCGCCTCGGCGGACGTCGCCGGCCGCGTCGACTGGCAGCGGCACGACCTGGGGGCCTCCTTCCCCGAAGGCCTCTTCGATCTCGTCTCCGCCCATTTCCTGCACTCCCTCACCGACATGCCGCGGGAGAAGATCCTGCGGACCGCCGCCTCGGCGGTCGCGCCCGGCGGGACCCTCCTCATCGTCGGGCACGCGGGGTTCCCCGCCTGGGAGCACAACCCCCATCCCGACGTGCACCTGCCCACCCCGGAGGAGGTCCTCGAAGCCCTCGAGCTCCCGGACGGGGAGTGGGAGGTGCTGCTCAGCGAGGAACACGACCGGATCCAGAACGACCCCGACGGGAAGCCCACCACCCGCAGGGACAACGTCCTCAAGGTCCGGCGGCTGAGCTCCTGAGCCGCTGAGCGCCGGGTTCCGCACGGCGACGTGGGTGGGGACGGCCCTCCGGCGGGCCGGGCCCCGCCCTCAGTGCAGCCCGCGCTTGCCCGGTGTCCAGAACGGCTTGACCTTGATCGCGGTACGTGGCCAGTCGCGCTCGCGTACGAGATGGTCGCGGACCAGCTGGCAGGTCCTGGCCTCTCCCGCCACGTAGGCCGCCCCCGTGTCGCCGGGGAGATCGAGGGCGGCCACCGCCGCGAGCAGCGTCGGCGAGGAGGTGGCCGGTGCCCCGTCGCGGTGGACGCGGCGCAGCCGGTGGGGGCCGGGCACCGGCACGTCGTGCCCGGCGGAGTCGCTCTCCAGCACGCCGTAGACCCGTGCCGACGGCCCCAGCTCCCTGATCATCGGCCCGAAGGCGGCGGTCGCGGTCTCCTCCCCGACGAACAGGTGGAAGGGGGCCTCTCGGGTGAAGAAGTCCCCCTGGGGCCACCAGAACGTCACCGGCTCGCCCGGCCGCACCTCGCGGGCCCACTTCAGGCCGATGCCCTCGCCCTCGTACAGGTGCACGCGAAGCTCCAGCGCCCGCTCCTCGGGAACGAAGTCCCAGATCGTGTAGGTGCGCAGCGTCTCCGCCGGGCGCAGGATCCCGTACACCGACAGCGGGTCGTTGATCTGGATCCTGATGTGCTGGCCGGGGGTGTAGGGGAAGTCGATCGGCTCGTCGGCGACGAGACGGATCCGCCGCATCGTGGGGGTGACCGGTTCGGCCTCGGTGACGGTCGCGTCCGTGACGTACCTGGCGAAGACACCCGCCAGCGGGTTACGCGTTCTCCGGCTCATGTCAGGACCTCTCCGCGCCCGCCTGCCGCGACCGGAGGACCTGGCGCCGCGCCGCCCCGCTTCCGGCCGAAAGGGGGGCGGGGCCGCGGGAGCTCCGGCGCGAGCACTCCTGCCGACGGTCACGATCAGACCCTTCACGCGACCGTTCCCTTACTTGGCAAGTCAAAATAACGCTTGAAAAATCAACCAAATCAAGGAAGGATCTTTCGCGTCAACTGATCCACACGATGGAGATGTTCAGTGCGCAAAACAACGGCAATCGGTTCCGCCCTGCTCACCGCCACGACTCTCGTGCTCGGACTCGGCACCACCGCGTCGGCGGCCTCCGCCACCTCGGCCAACTCGTCCGACCCTGTGGGCCTCTACTTCTTCGACGCGGCACGGAACGTGGTCGGCCACTACCCGACCCCGCCCGCCGGGTGCACCCCGGTGCCCGCGACCGCGACCCTCCACGCCGCCTGGGACGCCGGGTTCTCGAGGTTCAAGTTCTACGGTACGGCGGACTGCACCGGGTCCTACACGACCCTGGACACCCTTCGCAGCTACTCCGCCGGGCGGTTCAAGTCCTTCGTCCCCATCCCCTAGTAGAAGATCGCTGACAATCCCGCTCTGATCCCGGGCTCGCGGACCCCCGCCCGCGGTCGGACGGCGAGTGTCCGCGACGACCGGACTCCAGCTGTACGGGCGAGGCCGCGGTGAACCAGAGGCGGAGGTTCACCGCGGCCTCGCGGGTCATACGGGTCACGCGGCCGGACATCGCTCTCGAAGGCGCCGCCCAGGTGGCGCGGGCGGCCGGTGCCGATGACCGCGCCGGCCGCGGCGAGGCCAGGACACGAGCGTCTCGGCGCGCCTCCGAACGGCGACTCGTGACGGCGCGGAGGTTCCCGGGAGATCTCGCGCGAGGATGTCGAGAACGCGGCCGCGGTTCCGACCCCTCGGTGACCGGCCGAACCGAGACCGGCGAGTCCCGAGGAGACACGACCATGCAGCCCACGAAGACGAACACCCTGAAGGTGCCCGGCGCGACCTTGTACCACGAGATGCGCGGTTCGGGGCCGATCCTGCTGCTGATCTGCGGCGGGGTCTACGACGCCGCCGGGTTCGCCGAGCTG
>NZ_JCADBG010000036.1:0-66621 GCF_059358815.1 Streptosporangium nanhuense | reverse complement strand
GGTGGAGGGTGTTGCCGTTCGGACACCACGAACACTAGAAACCGGCAACACTTCCATCTGCGCAGGAATGCACACTCACGGCCGAAGGTGCACTATTACGGATTCGCGCATTCACGTGCTGGATTGTCTCGTGCGGCCACTCCGCGCCACGTGCCGGCGGGGCCCGTGCCGGCGCCGCGGCCTTCAGGACCCGGCAGGGAGCCCGGGTCCTGCTCCCTCTCTTGACCTGGTTGTTCGCACCTTCCGTGGAGCCCTTCCGGGGTCGGGCCCTGCTCGTCCCGGGGAAAGCGGGCTTCGCCCACGGTCCGCTCGGTGTCGGTGTCGGCGTCGGCGTCGGCGTCGGCATCGGTGAGATCGCTACGCGAGCACCTCATGCCCCGCAAAGGCCGACCGCGGCGCGCAGGCGAATTCACGCCCCGATTACCTGGACCTCGAACAGACACCGGTCGTGATGTCTTCTCGCCTCTTCACGCACTGCCATGCGCCGTAAGCGGTCGCTCGGCGGCCTGTTCCTGTCTCGTGGGGATATTGGTTCGTTCACAGTGAAATGTCGAGAAGTAAACGTTGTTCGGCGCTCGAACGACCAAAGGTGCTGCTGGATCACATGGAAGTTTCGTCTTCTCTCTATAAATGGCATCAAGTCTCTGTCTCCCGCATGTCGGATGACGGGGGTCAAAATACCAATCGGTACGCTCGGAGGATATGGCGTGTCATGGACAATGCGCATGAACTGAGTCGCAGCAAAGGAAAAAGGCAGTTTGATGACAGATGCCGGTCGCCCTCGCCTCGTACCACGAAACATCGTCGGCTCCTTGCCTGCGTGGGTCATCGCGGTCCTGATCGCGACAGGAAGTATCGCCGCGACACCGTGTAGCGCGAACGTGTCGGCGGAACCGGTCGCGCTGGGTACGGCCGCCGGTTTCGCGGTACTGGGCGGAGCCTCCGTCACGAACACCGGGCCCACTGTCGTCACCGGAGATCTGGGGACCAGCCCTGGCGCCACGGTGACCGGCTTCCCGCCCGGCACCTTGATAGGAACCCTCCACATCGCCGACGCCACCGCCGCACAGGCTCAGGCCGATCAGCTCGCCGCCTACAACGACGCCGCCTCCCGTACTCCTGACGCCACCATCCCGACGCAGCTCGGCGGAACCACCGTGACCCCCGGCGTCTACAACTCCGCCGCGGGCACATTTCAAATTACGGGAAACGTGACGCTCGACGCCCAGGGCGACCCCAACGCGGTCTTCATCTTCCAGGCCGCCTCCACACTCATCACCGCGGCCGCCAGCACGGTGACCCTCACCGGGGGAGCGCAGGCGTGCAACGTCTTCTGGCAGGTGGGCAGCTCGTCCACCCTGGGGGCCAACACCGACTTCGCCGGTGACATCCTCGCGCTGACCTCGATCACCGTGGGCACCGGCGTGACCGTGGACGGCCGGACCCTGGCACACAACGGCACCGTCACGCTGGACACGAACACCATCACCCTGTCCGCCTGCGCGGGTCCTCCCGACAGGTCCACCACCACCACGGTGAACTCGTCATGCGCCATCAACCAGCAAAGCCCGATCACCTTCACCGCGACGGTGAGATCTCCGAGCGGAACCGTCCCCACCGGTCCGGTCGAGTTCTTCGGTGACGGAGTGAGCCTGGGCACGGCCCAGCTCGACGGCACAGGCCACGCCGAGTTGACCGTCGCCCCCCTTCCCGAAGGTGTACATGAGATCGTTGCCGTCTTTCCTGGTACGGCCGAACTGGACGGCAGCACATCACCGGTCTTCGTCCAGGCCGTCGACTCCCAGGGCTTCTGCCTGATAGAGGAATGCGGGCCGACGTGTGGCAGTGAGCCTCTGATCGAAGTGCAGTCCGCGACGGCGAAGCGCATGACCTGCCCGTCGCGCCGGCCCTCCGCGAACGCACCGGTCACCGACGGGCCCTTCAGGTTTTCCCGCCTTTATCCGGAGAATGCGCCGAACGCGTTCACTGTGAATTCAACGACCCGTAGGCCGAAGGTCGCATCATAAAGTCCTGGTATGCGTGAATGTGAACCTCGACGGACCGCTCTCCACTGCTTTCCTGTCATCGTATTATTGTGGATTTACGGTTCGGCGGCCAAGTCAACGTGTTCTGGAGTATTTATCGGGTATCCCATGATCACTACCCATGCGTCACAGAGGCTACCCTCGGGACCCCGAACGACACGGAATGATATGAATTTCACCAATAGCAGACATGTTGTGATCTCATGGCTCGGCAGGCGTGCCAGAGATCAGGGCGTCACGATGGCTCTCGTTGGTGTTTTTTCGTTTATGTCATTTCAAGCGCATGCAAGCGTGCTCAAGGAAAAATCGATCGGTATTCACCTGATCGCACAAGTCAAGGAGGGAACGCCGGTCTCCACGTGCCCTCCTGCTGCCGCCTCCCGAAGGCCGCACGCCCATGCGAGAGGTCATTGCCGGAAGAGGTGCTGCAGGCCATGTGGGTGCAAGGACAAGAGTTGCGTATGCCTGCGTGGCTCCCGCGGACCGAAAGGCAAGAAAGGACCCAAAGGCGCAACGGGTCGAACCGGCCTGCACGGCCCCCGAGGCCCGGAAGGTCCCGCGGGTGAGACTGGCGTGCCAGGACCCACCGGCCCGAAAGGACCGGCAGGAGCGACGGGCGCGACAGGCGCAGTAGGACCGCAGGGGACAACGGGCGCGACAGGGCCCGCGGGACCGCAAGGGGAAGTTGGTCCATCAGGACCTGCGGGGCCGGCGGGTGCGACGGGCGCGACAGGACCTGAGGGCCCGATAGGCCCGGTAGGCGCGACGGGTCTTGTGGGACCACAAGGAGAGATCGGTCCGGCCGGGCCTGCCGGACCGCAAGGAGAGACCGGTCCGGCAGGCCCGGCAGGTCCGGTAGGTGCAACAGGTGCGACGGGTCCTGCGGGGCTACAAGGAGGGATCGGTCCGGCAGGGCCTGCGGGACCGCAAGGGGAGATCGGCCCAGCAGGTCCTGAGGGGCTGGTGGGTGCAACCGGTGCAACAGGACTTGAGGGCCCGGCAGGCCCGGTAGGTGCAACAGGTGCAACCGGGCCTCTGGGACCACAGGGGGAGATTGGTCCAGCAGGTCCAGTAGGTGCGACGGGTCCTGCGGGGCCGCAAGGAGGAATCGGTCCGGCCGGGCCAGTGGGGGCGACGGGACTTGAGGGTCCGGCAGGTCCGGTAGGCCCAGCAGGTGCGGTGGGGCCTGCGGGACCGCAGGGGGAGGTTGGTCCGGCAGGCCCTGAGGGGTCAGCAGGACCGATGGGTGCGACAGGTGCGACAGGGGCGACGGGACTTGAGGGTCCGGTAGGCCCAGCAGGTCCGGTAGGTGCGACGGGACCGGCGGGACCGCAAGGGGAGATCGGTCCTGCGGGGCTGGTGGGTGCGACGGGACCGGCGGGACCGCAGGGGGAGGTTGGTCCGGCAGGTCCTGAGGGGCTGGTGGGTGCGACAGGCGCAACGGGTGCAACGGGGGCGACGGGGGCGACAGGACTTGAGGGTCCGGCAGGTCCGGTAGGCCCAGCAGGTGCGGTGGGGCCTGCGGGACCGCAGGGGGAGGTCGGTCCGGCAGGCCCTGAGGGGTCAGCAGGACCGGTAGGTGCGACAGGTGCGACGGGACTTGAGGGTCCGGTAGGCCCAGCAGGTCCGGTAGGTGCGACGGGACCGGCGGGACCGCAAGGGGAGATCGGTCCTGCGGGACTGGTGGGTGCGACGGGACCGGCGGGACCGCAGGGGGAGATTGGTCCGGCAGGCCCTGAGGGGTCAGCAGGACCGGTAGGTGCGACAGGTGCGACGGGACTTGAGGGTCCGGCAGGTCCGGTAGGCCCAGCAGGTGCGGTGGGGCCTGCGGGACCGCAGGGGGAGGTTGGTCCGGCAGGTCCTGAGGGGCTGGTGGGTGCGACAGGCGCAACGGGTGCAACGGGGGCGACGGGGGCGACGGGACTTGAGGGTCCGGTAGGCCCAGCAGGTCCGGTAGGTGCGACGGGACCGGCGGGACCGCAGGGGGAGATTGGTCCGACAGGCCCTGAGGGGTCAGCAGGACCGGTGGGTGCGACAGGTGCGACAGGGGCGACAGGACTTGAAGGTCCGGTAGGCGCGACAGGTGCGACGGGGCCGGTGGGACCGCAGGGGGAGACAGGGCTTCAAGGACCTCCGGGGGCGACCATCTGCTGCACCGACAGGTGGGGCGTCATCGGACGCGAATCGGATGGTGGGCCGAGCGCCGTCTATCGTGTCGGCCCGTACGAGCGAGACCCTGCCGACAGTTCCTCGGCGACCGAACCGCCGCCCTATGGTGTCGGCAGCCTGGGAATCATCGTCGGCGAGAGCCCAGATAAGATCACTTTCGGCAACGAGACGGACTTTGCGGAGTTGTCGATCAGTGATCTCACGACCCTGAGGTACTGGGCGTTCGCAGGCACCAACTCTCCGGCCGAGGTCTCCGTGCCGGGGCTGAGCATAGAGGTCGATCCCAATGTGGGCTCGGCGAACTACTCGACCCTGATCTATCTGCCTGACACCTCTACCGGTCCGTCTGCTCCCGGCTCCCAGCTGCCCAACACCTGGCAGCAGTACGACGCCGGCGCGGCCGGCAGTCAGTGGTACGCCACCGGGGCGACAGGGAGCCTGATCAACTGCACCCAGGCTTCTCCGTGTTCTTTCGATGAACTCAAGGCCGCGCTGCCGGATGCGGTGATCACGCTGAGTCTCGGGTTCAGCATGGACACCCCCTTCATCGGCGCGATCGATGGACTGCAGGTGAACAACACGGTCTATGACTTCGGGCCTCTTGGAACACGGAAGCTGGCCGTGGCGCCCTAGGTCTGTTCGTGGTTCGGATCGTCGGGATGTGGATCCGCCCGCGCGGTGCGGTCCGGCCTCGACGTGGCGTGGGACGTGGCGCGTGATGATCTCGTCGACGAGAACGGGCCATGATCGAAGCCCGTCTTCCACCGGGCGAGCTCTGCGAAGGTCCGGGCGAGCTCTACGAAGGTCCCGGGAGAGCTCTGCGAAAGGAGTGAACAGCCCGGCCGGGCGAGAGGCTCAGGCCGGACGCCGACGCTGCGGTGCCGACGCCGAACCCGGTTGAAGGCGGCCGGACCGGGGCGTTCGTGGTTAGGTTGAACCTGTCCGCCGGACGCCGTCGCCGGCCGCCGTTCTTCCCTCTCGCCCTCGGACGGGCCGCGACACCACCGGGTGCCGCATCATCCGGACCCAGGAGTGGCCTGGGCCTTCCTTCCGCTCAGACAGCTCAGACAGCTCAGGCCGATTTCCGGAGAGCCGCCCGGCCAGGTTTCACCCGCGAGGCGCCGTCTCGGGAATGGACTCGGGGTCTCCGGCCCGCCCGGAGGTCCGAGCTCAGGACGCCGTCCTAGTTGCCCCAGCCGAGAAGCCAGACCTGGCCGTTGGCGCCGTAACGGTTCTTCTGCCACGGGTATATCCGGGCGGAGCACACGCCCGTGAAACGGTTGTAGGAAGTGCAGAAACGCCATCTGTCGGTGACGTCCCAGACATTCCAGCCGACTCCGTAGGCCTGGACATTCTGGCAGCCCTCGTAGATATAGGTGGGAAGGCTCGTGCTTCCGGTACAGCCGGCCGAGGTGTAGGTGATCCGGATGCCGTCGCCACACCACGTGTGATGGGCGAGCCCCTCGGAAGCGGGGTTTCCGTATGTCGTCGAGAGATACCAGCAACCCGTCGAGGCATTGGCGGGACTGAGGCTTCCCGGCCGCTTCGCGGGAGGAAGGAGACTACCGGTGAACCTTCCCTGGTCCGTGTCGATGATGTCGGGAACCGTTTCCTTCAGACGGGACATGTCGATGTATCGATCAAGTCCCTTTCCGCGGATCTCGGCGGCCGTCAGGGCGCGCACGGTGGGCTTGGGCGGCGGTGCCACCTCCCCGGGCTGAGGTGCGGGTTCCCACGACTGGAGAGCGGGTTCCCAGGGCGCGGTCGCGGGTGCGGGCGGGTTGTCCGGAACGCTCGGCGGCGCGGGCGCGAAGGCCCCGAGGCTCAGGACGGCCGCCACCGCGAAGGCGCAGCTGACCGTGACTCGGGCGAATCGTCGCTTCAATGGCATACGGAATTCTCCTTATCAAAACAGCGCGCTGCGGGCGGAGCTCTCGGTGTCCCCGTCTACGGCGCGATCTTGACGGCGTGGAAAATATATACGCCCCCCTTTCGAGGGGGGCGGAATTCCGTTTCCGGGAGGGTAAACGAAAATTTCTTCATTCTCTCGCCCCGGGATATTGCGTATCTTCTCCGGTTCGCGGATCCGATGTCCGTGGCGCTTTCACGATGATTCTCCACATGTGTGGGAACCATGTGTGGGAAGAGAGGTGATGCGCGTTTCTTTCTCATGTCGGCCGTGCCGCGTCTCGGAATGTCACTGGACCGCGTCCCGCCCGCGTTCGCCGCCCTGTCGTCGTCCGTTTCGGGAGCGTGCCGTGCCGGACCGGTTCAGGAAGGACCGATCGCCGGGCCGCCTCGGTTCGCGCGGAACCCCTTTGTCCTCGAAGCGGGTCATCTAGTCTGTTCGCCGTCGATCATGTCCCGCGTCCGCGCGCCACGGACGCACGGGACGCGGGCATCCCGGACCACGGCCCGGGCGCGCGCCGAACCCCACCCCCCGCGACGGACACCCTCACGACGAACACGACGAACACGACGGCGTACCCGGTGGAGCGAACGAGATGAATGTGGACCTTCTGACGCCCCTGGCGCTCGTGATCGGTGTGCTGGTCCTGGTGACCGCGTTCACCGTGGCCGCGCGGCGCCTGCTCGACCTGCGGTTCGGGATCGTCCGTACGCTGCTGGCCGGCGCGTTCGTGGCCCTGATCGCCGGACCGCTCATGAGGGCGTTCGCGGGGACGGTGGCCCCGGACACACCCGGTGTCACCCCGCTCTGGTTCTTCATCCTCGCCGTGGTCTGCGCCCTGCTCGCCGGGCTGGTGCCCTTGGTGATCGCCGAGGCCCTGATACCGTCCGGATCGCTTCCGGGACCGCTGGAACTGGCCGGAGGGCTGCGCCGTCACCTGATCCGCTCGCGCCGCTACCTCCGCATCACGCGCATCCTCGTACGGCACGGTCTCGGGCCGTACCTGCGCGGCCGGGACCCCGACCTCGGCGCGCCCTCCAGCAGGGTCCGGCTGGCCAGGTCGCTGCGTGAGGCCCTCGACGACGGCGGGGTCACGTTCGTGAAGCTGGGCCAGATCCTGTCCACCCGGAGCGACCTGCTGCCGGTGGAGTTCGTCGAGGAACTGCGCCTGCTGCAGGACGGCGCGGCCTCGGCGCCGTGGGCGGAGATCGAGCCGGTGCTCGTGGCCGAGCTGGGCGGGCCGGTGGAGGAGACCTTCGCCGGATTCGACCGCGAACCGCTCGCCGCCGCCTCGATCGCGCAGGTCTACCGCGCCCGGCTGCGGACGGGCGAGGAGGTGGTGGTCAAGGTCCAGCGCCCGGGGATCGCCACCGTGGTCGAGCAGGACCTCGACATCATCGACCGCCTCGCCCGCTCGCTCGAACGACGTACCAGGTGGGGGCGCGCGTTCGGTGTCGCCGCCCTGTCCAGGGGGTTCGCCGACGCGCTGCGGGAGGAACTCGACTTCCGGATCGAGGCCGGGAACATGGCCTCCGTGGCGGCGGTCTCCGCGGGCGAGCCGGTGCACGTGCCGGTGCCGTACCCGGAGTACTCCGGGCGGCGGGTGCTCGTCATGGAGTGGCTGGACGGAACCTCGCTGGGGTCCGCCGCGCCCGGCGGGCAGGCCGGGCAGGAGCTCGCCAGGACCCTGCTCGACACGTTGCTGCGCCAGATCATGCTGCACGGGGTGTTCCACGCCGACCCCCACCCGGGCAACCTCATGCTGCTCGCCGACGGGCGCCTGGCGCTGCTCGACTTCGGCTCGGTGGGGCGGCTCGACGGCTCGCTGCGCGACTCGCTGGGACGCCTGCTCGGCGCGATGGACCGGGGGGACCCGCTCGGGGTGAGCGACGCCCTGCTGGAGGTGGTGCCGCGGCCGGACGAGATCGACGAGCGGGGGCTGGAACGCGAGCTCGGCCGGTTCATGGCCCGGCACCTGCTCGCCGGCGCCCCTCCGGACGTGCAGATGTTCGGCAGGCTCTTCCGGATCGTCTCCTCGCACGGCCTGTCCCTCCCGCCCGAGGTGGCCGCGGTGTTCCGGGCCCTGGCGACGATCGAGGGCACGCTCGCCCGGCTGGCCCCCGGGTTCGACATCGTCACCGAGGCGCGCGCGTTCTCGCTCCGCCACCTCACCGAAGGCCCCGACCACCGGCGGGTACGGGACGAGGTCACCCGGGAGGTGCTCAGCCTGCTTCCCATGGTGCGCCGCCTGCCCCGCCGGATCGAGCGAATCGCCGACGCGGCCGAGCACGGCCGCTTCAGCCTGAACGTGCGCCTCTTCTCCGACGAGCGCGACCGGCGGCACGTCACCGGGATGCTCCACCAGGTGCTGCTCACCGTGCTGGCGGCCACCACGGGTCTCATGGCCGCGCTGCTGCTCGGGGCCGACAACGGCCCGCGCGTCACCCCGGGTGTCGGGCTCCACCAGCTCATCGGCTACAACCTCCTGCTCGTCAGCGCCATCCTGGGGTTGCGGGTACTGGTGGTCGTCTTCCGCAGGAACGGGTGAACGGCCCGCCGCCTCCCGTGATCGTTGGAACCGGCGGGGGAATGGGAGTAGGAAGGAACCTATGACTACCGAGCAGACGTTCGTCATCGTCGGAGCGGGCCTGGCGGGTGCCAAGGCGGCGGAGTCCCTGCGCGACGAGGGCTTCGAGGGCGCGATCACACTGATCGGCGCCGAGACCGAACCTCCCTACGAGCGGCCCCCGCTCTCGAAGGGCTACCTGCTCGGCAAGGAGGAGAAGGCCAAGCTCTACGTCCACGACGAGGAGTGGTACGCCGCCAACTCCGTGGAGCGGCTGCCCGGGCGCCGCGCGACGGGCCTCGACCGGGCGACGCACCACGTGGAGCTCGACGACGGCCGGCTCATCCGGTACGACAAGCTGCTGCTCACCCCCGGCTCCTCCCCGCGCCGCCTCGACGTGCCCGGCGCCAACCTCGGCGGCGTGCACCACCTTCGCAGCCTCGGCGACTCCGAGCGGCTGCGCGAGGCCGTCCGTGACGGCGGCAAGCGGGTGGTCGTCGTCGGCGCGGGCTGGATCGGGCTGGAGACCGCCGCGGCCGCCAGGGAGTACGGCTGCGAGGTGACCGTCGTCGAGCCGAGGGCGGTGCCGCTGCACGCCGCGCTCGGCCCCGAGCTGGGCGCCTTCTTCGCCGACGTGCACCGACGCCACGGCGTCGACGTACGGCTCGGCCGCGAGGTGACCGGGCTCCTCGGCCCCGACCGCGTCCGCGCGGTGGCCACCCACGACGGCGAGGAGATCCCGGCCGACCTCGTGATCGTCGGCGTCGGCGTGAGCCCCAACACCGAACTCGCCGAGCGGGCGGGCCTGGCCGTCGACAACGGGATCCTCGTCAGCGAGTCGCTCCGCACCGACGACCCCGACGTCTACGCCGCCGGTGACGTGGCCAACGCGTTCAACCCCCTGTACGGCACCCGCATCCGCGTCGAGCACTGGGCCAACGCCCTCAACGGGGGAGCGGCCGCGGCCAGGTCCATGCTCGGCCAGGAGGTGGTCTACGACAGGCCGCCGTACTTCTTCACCGACCAGTACGACGTCGGCATGGAGTTCTCCGGCTGGTTCGCGCCCGGCGGGTACGACTCCGTGGTCATCCGCGGGGAGCTGGAGTCGGAGGCCTTCCACGCCTTCTGGCTCGCCGGGGGACGCGTCGTGGCGGGAATGCACGTCAACCAGTGGGACGAGGGCATCTCGACGGCGCAGGAGCTCATCCGCGGCGGCGCGACCGTCGACCCCGGCCGGCTCGCCGACCTCTCCGTACCGCTGGCCGACCTCCCGAAGAGCTGACCCCCGCCCCCGTCCCCCCGTCCCCCCGTCCCACGCGGGAACCCGCACGGGAATCCGCGCAGGAGTCCGTACGGGAACCCGCGCAGGAACCCGCACGGGAACCCGCGCAGGAGTCCGCGCAGGAGTCCGTACGGGAACCCGCACGGGAACCCGCGCAGGAGTCCGCGCAGGAACCCGCACGGGAACCCGCGCAGGAACCCGCACGGGAACCCGTACAGGAACCGGGACGGCTACCGCACCCGTCCTCGGGTAAGGAGCCCTCCCACGCGAGGGCGGTGCGAAGGAGGCGAGGAGACGGGCATGACCGACACGACCCCCACTGACGAGATGACCGTGGAGACACACGGACGCCGGGAGGCGCTCGCGCTGGCCGGGACGATCTGTGAACTCTACGAGGCGGTGTTCTCGCTGCCCCCCTTCAACGGGAACGCCGCCGAGTTCGCCAACCAGCGCGCCTACTTCCCCAGACTGGCCGAACGGCCCGGGTTCCGGCTGACCACCGCGCGCTCCGGGCCGGAGTTCGTCGGGTTCGGGTACGGATACCTGCTGCCGCCCGACACCCGCTGGTGGAGCGCGCTGGCCGAACCGGTCGACGAGGGGTTCGCGGCCGAGACCGGGACCAGGACGTTCGCCGTCATCGACTACGGGGTGCTGCCCGACCGGCGAGACGCCGGGGTCGGGCACCGGATCCACGACGAGCTGCTCTCGGGATCCGGTGCCGAGCGGGCCACGCTCTCGGTGCAGCCCAAGGCCGTGCGGACCCGGGAGGTCTACCGGAGGTGGGGATGGCGGAAGGTGTCCCACAAGCTGATGGACCCGCCGATCCCCGCCCCGGTCTTCGACATCCTGGTGCTGGAGGAGATGCCCAGGGCTCGCTGATCGAGCGTGGGGAGCCGGAAAGCCGTCAGGCGATGAGCTGGAAGGCGTGCAGCTTCTCGTCCAGGGCGGCGACCTGGCGGGTCCTCGCCCACGGATTCAGCGTCTCGCGGCTCTCCACCACCGAGCGGGCCAGCCGCGGCGAGGTGTTCTTGCAGGTGAGGCGGGCGGCCTCGCCGATCTGCTCGCACGCCTCGTCGATGGCGCGCAGCTGGAGGTGCCCGCGCGCCAGATCAAGACGGCTGAACGCCAGGTTGCGGACGAACGCCGGATCGATCCTGGCCAGGGACCGTGAGGCCATCTCGACGGCGGTCTGGGCGTCGCCCATGTCCAGCAGGCACTTGGTCCTGGTCGACAGATACTGCCCGTCGCCGTAGAAGTAGAGGAGCTTGGCCCCCACGTCGCCCTCGCCCGCGTGACCCAGCTCGCGGCGGGCCTGGTCGAGGCTGGTCATGCACCGGGTGTGGTCCTTGTGCCGGTCGTTCTTGGCCGAGCGGCGCAGCACCGCCGAGTAGGCGCGGGCCCCCACGTCACACGCGTACGACACCAGCAGCTTGCTGTTGGCGCGGTGCCCCCAGGCCAGAGCGCCCAGCGCGTGCTCGACACCCTGGCGGGGGTCACCCCGCCAGGTCGCCAGCTGCGACCAGTTGGCCAGGACGAAGCTGTTCATCGCGTCGTCGTCGGCCTGGTGCGCGGCTAACTTGGCCTGCTCGTAGTAGTGGTTCGCCCCGTTGAAGTCGTTGAGGTTGAACAGCACCCAGGCGGTGAACCGGCAGATGTTGGCCAGCAGCGACAGCAGCCGCTCGCGCACCGCGTCGTTCGACGCGGACGGGATGAGCGACCGCACCAGGTGGTGCTGGGCCAGCACGGTCCCCAGCACCGCCTGGGGGCCGAGGGTGTCCTCCTGGCGCATGCAGTGGTGCAGCACCGCGTCGATGTGGTCGACGGTGGCCTCGTCCACCCTGGACGGTTCGGCGGCGATCAGGGCGAGCCGGTCGACCTCGTCGTCGTTGAGCCGGTCCAGCAGCGGCGAGGCCGCGGCCGCGGCCGCGGCGGCCCTGATCAGGGCGAGCACGTCGCGCCGTTTCATGGTCGCCGCCCACTGGGCGAGCGCCCGCACCAGGGCGTCGTACTCCTCGTCGCGCGGGGTTCCGAACGGCACCGGTCCCGTGGGCAGGGTGGGCAGGGCGGCCAGCACCCCCTGGATGTCGTCGGGGCCGAGGCTGCCCGCCGCCCCGGCCGCCACCAGCGCCCGTCCCCCGGAGCGGGTGGCCGGTGTGTTGTGCTCGTCGGCATCGCGGTGGTCTTCACCGTCGACCAGGTCGGCGGTGCGGCACTGGTAGATGCGGGCCAGCCTGTTGAGCCCGGCGATCGGCGGCTCGTTGCCGGTGGGGCCGGGCCACGCTTCCCACGACCCGAGTTTCCGGGTCGTCAGTGGCTCGTTCGGCCAGTACTCGTTCCATAGATGGCAGACCTTGGCTTGTGTCAGGCGATGCGCCTCGCGGAAACCCTGGCGGGAGTTGAGGCGCCAGCGTCGCATGAACTCGGCGGCGACCTCGGCCCACGTGAAACCACGTCCGCGAAGCTCAGCGCTGAAGGCGTCCATCTGTTGCTTGACGCTGCGCGGTGCACGTGGCATCGGCTCGGCCCCTCCCGGCGGGTTCTCCGGCGGCGATTCTTCGGGCCGAACGTTACTGGTCGATCACGTTCAGTGACTGCCGAGTACAGAAATCGGCGACCAGATCTCCGCTCCCTGTCGTGATGTCGCTCTGCGGGGCTACTTGACCTCTGAGAGTGACGAACAGACTCGGTGGTGTCGCCTGTTTCCAGCACGCTCCGTGCAGCAGGGTTGAGGACAACGCCGGAGCCGTCGGATTCGTGGGGTCTCAGCGCTCGGGCGGGGGCGTCCCCATTCTGCGCCGGGGGCGCGCGACCGAACCTCCGTTGAACCTCCCTGGAGCCATCAATGACCGTGCTCCCCGTCGAACGGCCGGGACCGATGCACTCACCGTTTCATCCTGATCCGGACGCCGCCGACCACCTGTCCCTGGACGCGAACGAGTTGCGGCTGGCGGCGCAGCCGGTTGCGGCCTCCCAGGCGCGCGACTTCACCCGCGCGCAACTGCTGGCGTGGGGCCTGGAGGAGCTGTCCGACCTCTGCGTCCTGGTCGTCTCGGAGATGACCACCAACGCCATCAAGGCCACCGCCACCCCGCCCGCCCCGTACGGCTACACCCACCCGCCCGGTCACGCGGGCGCGCGGACCGCCGGCCCGTACCCGATCCTGCTGCGGCTCCGCCTCACCACCGGGGGACTGTTCGCGGAGGTCTGGGACGACTGCGACGGCGTGCCCGAGGTCGTCGAGGCGGGGGAGGACGACGAGAGCGGCCGGGGGCTGCGGCTCGTCGGCATGTGCACCGACGAGTGGGGCCACTACCGGTCGCCGGACGGCGGGAAGGTCGTCTTCGGCCGCTGGGCCCTGCCGCCCGCCTGGCACGCCTCGGACACGGTGTTCCCGCGGCCGTACGCCTCCTCCCGGATCCGCGCGTCGCGCGGCTGATCCCTCAACGGCGTGGGGTGTACGCGGGGTACGCCTCCCAGTCCACGTCCGTGTCCGGCCACCGGCGGCGCAGGGTCTGTGCCGCACGGCGGGCCCATCCGGCCAGGTGGGGAAGCGCGCGGTGGTTCTCGGCCGCCCGCGCCGCGGCGTCCAGGGTGAAGACCATCTGGAGGCGGCTGTTCTCTCCCGGCTCCCGGGCGTCGAGCGCCGGGAAGCGGGTCAGACGGGCGGCGGCCCAGGTCAGGCACGCCGCGGCCAGGCCGAAGCCGAACAGGCGGTCGTCGTCCGCCTGCGGCACACCCCGGGCCAGCGCGCGGCGGTAGGCGGCCTCCAGGCCGGTCGCGATCGGGTCGGACACCGTCAGCCACGCCGGGCCCGGCACGTACAGGCACACGGCCGAGACCACGGTGTGCCGGTAGGCGGCGAACTCGAAGTCGATGAGCCGCCCGTCGCCGCCCGCCGTCAGGAAGTTGTTCGCCTCGGAGTCCCCGTTGGTCAACGCCAGGAAGGGGCCGGGATCGGCGAGTTCCGCCAGGAGCCGTGCCAGCTCTGCCTCGGCCCGGCCCGGCAGCGCGACCCCGAACCCCGCGGCGTGCTCCACGGCCCGCCGCCACGCGTCGTCGTCCGGGCCCGTGAGACCGAGAGCCACGGCCGGCCGTCTCGCGTCGTCGTCCGGGCCCGTGAGACCGAGGCCCGCGGCCGGTCGTCTCGCGAGATAGCGTTCCGCGTGCCCGGCCGTGGCCGCGCCCAGCTCGCCCAGCGCCCGCGCGAAGGCCGCCAGTCCCGCCACCGCGGTCACCGCGCCGTCGCGGCGCAACACCCGGTCCAGCGGGGTGCGGGGGGCGAGGTCCTCCAGGACCAGCAGCGACGCCGCCATGTCGTCGGCCAGCACCCTGGGGGCGAGGTCGAGCCCGAGGTCCTCGGCGAGGAAGCGCAGCGCGGCCCGCTCGGTCACCACCTGCCTCGCGTCCATACGCAGCCCGGACGGGTCGCTGCGCAACCACTTCACGATCACCGACACGGGCGGCCCGGTTTTCGGCCCGGCTTCCGGCTTGGCTTCCGGTTCGGCCGGGTACGAGGGCGGGCCGGCCGCCGGCCCGGCCAGGTGCGCGCGCAGGACCGCCCACGGGGCCAGGTGCTCCACGCGGCCGAGCACCACCGGTTCCCCGAACGCCTTCGTCAGCAGCGCCTCCACGTCGGCTAGATCGGGCAGCGCGGAGGTCGTCGCGGGAGGGCCCGCAGGAGGTGTCGGCATCCTGGCAGGGTGCCAGCCGGCGCCGCCCCCTTCAACGGGTTTCCCTCCCCGGCCGCCTGGAGCCCGGTTCGCCTGGGGTCTGGTTCGCCTGGGGTCCGGGCCGGCTGGGGTCCGGGTCGTTTGGGGTCCGGGTCGTTTGGGGTCCGGGCCGTTTGGGGGCCGGGTCGTCCGGAGCTCGGGTCGTTTGGGGCCCGGGTCGTCCGGAGCCCGTCCACCCGCTCGCGGAGGGCAGAATGCCGGGATGGATACGATCCTGCGCGCCGCGAGTGAAGTTGTGGGTGCCGAGCTGTCCGATCCGGTCGACCTCGGGGGCAGCCCGCGCAGCGTCGTCCTGCGCTGCCGGACGGCCGCGGGCGGCAGCGTCGTCGTCAAGAGCTTCGGTACGGACTCCGAGGGCCTGCGCGCCTTCACCGCGGAGGCGGCCGGGCTCTCGCTGGGGCTGGCCGGTCCCGAGCTGCTGGGCGTGGACGCCTCGGTCCCGCTGCTGGTGATGGAGGACCTGGGCTCCGCGCCGACGCTGGCGGACGTGCTGCTCGGCGACGATCCGCGGGCGGCCCTGGACGGCCTGTCGGCCTGGGCGCGCGGGCTCGGACGGCTGTCCGCCGCGTCGGTCCACCGGCGCGCCGACCTGACCGCCCTGTCGGCCCGGTACGGCCTGGGCGTGCCCTCCTGGGACGAGGACCCCTGGCCCCTCCGGTACGCGGCCGGGTTCCCCTCGGCGCTCGCCGGGATCGGGATCGAGGCGCCGCCGGAGCTGGCCGGGGAGCTGGAACGGATCGCGGCGACGGGCGCGGACGAGTATCTCGCCTTCACCCCCGGCGACACCTGCCCGGACAACAACCTCCTCACCCCGGACGGCCTGCGGCTCATCGACTTCGAGTCGGCCTGCTACCAGCCGGTCTTCATGACGGCCGCGTACTGCCGGATGCCCTTCGCCACCTGCTGGTGCGTCTTCAGGCTGCCCGCGGGGCTGGCGGAGAGGATCGAGGAGACCTATCGCGCGGAGGTCGTCGAGGCGTACCCGGAGCTGGCCGAGGACGAGATATGGCAGCCCGGGATACGGCGGGCGGTCGCGCTCTGGACGGTGTACCTGACGACCGAGCTGATCCCGCGCATGGCGGAGGACAGGCCGGCGCACAGGACCAGGCGTCCCGTCCCGACGCTGCGGCAGCTGCTGAGACACCGCTGGGAGACGGCGAGCACCCTGGAGGAGTTCCCGGCTTTCGCGGAGACGACGCGGCTGCTGCTCCGGGAGGTGGCCGGAGGCTGGGACGTCCCCCCGCTGCCGGGATATCCCGCCTTCGGCGGCTGAGAATCCGGCGGGAACCGGGGCGGGGGGACCGGATGTCAGGTCGCGAATATCAACCAGAGATTCCAGCCGCCGCCGGAGACCAGGCATTCGTAGTCGTCGGCCCCGCCGGGATTGTGGGGCCACAGGTACTCCTCGCCCACGGCGACGCACTGACCGTGGGTCTGGTAATGGCCGTGGTACTGCCAGTAGTCCATCGCGCCGGCACCCTGACCAGCTGAAGCGGCTGTCGGCACGCCACCGGTGAGCGCGAGGGCGACCACCGCGAAAAGCCCCGCGGACAGCACGCGCATGCGAATTCCCATGGAAAGACCCCTCAGAAGTACGATCATCACCGCCCCTCATTGAATGAAAGGTTCACTCCTCTCGCAAGGGGGCGGAAAAGGGGGTCCGAAAGGGCCGATAAGTTCTTTTGACAATTGGGCCGCAGCGTGAGGCGGGGTGGAACGATCCGTTTCCGGCTTGTCGAGCACGCCGCGACGAGACCGAATCCCATGAATGGAAATGAAACTTTCCCACCGGCCGGGAGACGCCCGAGCCGTGGAGACCGTGGAGGCCGTGGAGGAGACCGGAACGGAGCACTCCCGCGTGCGAGGGGCGATCCGTTCACCCGGCGCTCACACGCGTACGCCCGGGCCCACCCGGCACGCGGGTGGGCCCGGGCGCTTTCGCACCGGGCCCGGCGGGGGACCGGCCCGCTGATCCGGCCGGCCGCCCCGCCGGGCCCGCCCGTCTCCGGTCGCTTCAGGTCTCCGGCTACCTCAGCCCGAAGACCCGGCTCCGGCTACCTCAGCCCGAAGGTCCGGTTACTTCAGCCCGAAGGCCCGGACGATGGTCTGGCTGACGCTGTTGCCCGCGCTGTCGCGGGCGCCGGCGCGCAGGGTGACCGTGCGGGCGTTGCCCGGGGCGCGCAGCTTCGTCGTCCAGCCCTTCTTGCCGTGGTCGAGGCTCGCCCTGCTCCAGGTGGCGCCGTCGTCGTAGGAGACGTCCAGGGTGGCGGTGCCGATCCGGCCGGAGTCCACCACCGACGGCAGGTGCAGCGGGGTGACGGTCAGCTCGGCCCGGCGTCCGGCCCGGCCCGCCCCGTCCACGTCGACGTCGTAGTCGAGCTGGATCAGCGGCAGGTCCCTGGTCGAGTTGCTCTCGACGTACCCCGAGCTGAAGTTCCACTCGGTCAGGGTGCGGGTCGAGTACGGGTACACCGACGCGCTGCGGGACGCCTCGTTGACCAGCCGGTAGGGCAGCCGGTCGGGGCTGACGATCGGCGCCAGCATCAGCGTGCGGTCGAGCCGCTCGGTCCTCGCCTGCTCCAGGAGGGTGTCGCCCTGGTAGAGCGAGAGGGTCTGCGTGGCGTTCGCGTTGAAGAGCGCCTCACCCGCGTGGCTGCCGCCCGAGGCACCCCAGGAGGGCACGATGACGACCAGCCCGTCGCCCGCGCGGGTCGGGAGCAGGGACGCCGTGTTCATCCGGGGACGCTGGACCGGGCCGAGCCACCGCGCCTCGCTGGTGGTTCCTCCCTTGTAGGTGAGGATGTCCGAGCGCTGCTGGGTCTCGTCGGGGATGACGAAGAGCGACTCGTGCCAGCGGACGGAGTCCTCCGTGGAGAGCCAGTCGGTTCGCCTGCTCTGCGCGGGCAGCGCGCTGGTGTAGCCGCTGGTCCCGGGGAGCAGGCCGTCCTGAAGGTCGATACGGGTCTCCACCGCCGCCTGCTGCTTATAGTTGTCGAGCGAGACGTCGACGCGGGCCAGGTCGTTCCTCCCCGGCCGGTAGGTCGGGTCGGCCGGGACGGCCCCCTCCCACTTGTGGACGAGGTCGTAGAGGTAGGCGACGGTCGGGTGGGAGACGACGCGCAGCGGCACCGAGCCGCGCTGGAGGCGGGTGATGAGCCGCTCGCCCTCGTCGCGGGTGATCGACGCCACGGCCAGCGGGGCGTCGGTCTGCACGGCGTCCCAGGCGTCGAGCCGGCCGCGACCGGGGTTGACGATGAGCAGGAGCTTCGCGCCCGCCTTCGCCGCCGCGTCGGCCTGCGCCTCCGGGGTGACGGACTCGCTCCATCGCACCACGGCGACCTTGCCCGACGCCCGGACCTTGGCGAACTCCGCGGCGGATCCCGTACCGGCGAAGACCGAGCCGAAGGTCCAGCGGCCCTCGGGCAGCGGCTTGGAACGGGTCTGGATCAGCAGGTCGTCGAAGTCGTGCGTCTCGGAGGAGACCGCCAGGCGAGGCTGCTCGTCGCGCCAGCGCGCGGCGAACGTCAGCTTCCCGTCGGTGACCTTCCTGCCGGTGGGCTGCACCCACATGCTGTCGTGCTGCACGCCGGGAAGGTAGGAGTCGGCCACGGCGCCGTTGCCGAAGCCCCGGTAGAAGTCCATCCGGGACATCGTCGTGGTCCGCGCCTGGTCCCTGCCGGACGGCAGGACGGAGGTGACCCGGCGCGCGGTGGAGGCGTCCAGGGTGATCTCCGTGTCACCGGTGAGAGAGATCTTCGGCTTGCTGAGCAGCACCCTGCCCAGGGAGTACGCGCCGTTGACGCCCTCCACGTCGCCCCACATCCACAGGGCGTAGTCGCCGGTCGGCAGCCGCAGCTCGGCGGTGCCGGACGGGTCGACCCCGTAGTACTCGAACGTCTGGTGCCCGTTGGGCAGGTCCCGGGTGACCATCAGGTCTCCGGCGAGGGGCTTGCCCGCGCGGTCCTTGGCGCGCACGGTGAGCTTCGCCCGCTCGCCCTCCTTGTAGAAGCCGATCGCGGTGTGGGCCAGCAGGGCGCCCTCCGCGTCCCTCGCGTCGAGCCGCGCGCTGAGGTGGCCGTCGAGCTCGGCCTGGTCGACGTTCAGGATCACGTTGACCGTGGCGGTTCCGCGCGCGGGCACCGTGACCTGGGCCGCGGACAGGTCGAACAGGCCCTCGGGCGCCCCGCCGGTGACCGAGAGGTCGAGGGTGACCGGGTTGTCACCGATGTTGGTGTAGGTGACCGGCTGCTCGCCCTTCTGGCCGGGGGTGTAGGGCCACCGGACCTTGACCTGGGCGGTGGCGGTGGCGAAGACGGTGTTCCGCGTCGCCGCCGCGACGTCGAGCATGCCGCCGCCGACCTGGTAGGCGGTGAACTGCGGCAGGAGCTTGCTGCTGCTGACCAGGGCGTCCTTGAGCTGCTGCCCGGTCCAGTCGGGGTGGGTCTTCGCCAGCAGGGCCGCCGCTCCCGCGACGTGCGGGGTGGCCATCGAGGTGCCGCTCATCGTCTGGTACGAGCCCTCGCCCTCGGCGGCGTACTGCGACCTGGCCGCCAGCACGTCCACGCCCGGCGCGGCGATCTCCGGCTTGAGCCCGTAGTCCTCCACGCGGGGGCCACGGCTGGAGAACGCCGCCAGCGCGGTGCCCTTGGGTGCGACGCTCACCGCGGCGACCGACAGCGCGGCGTCCGCGGTGCTCGGCGCGCTCACCGTGCTGTCCTCGGGGCCCGCGTTGCCGGCCGCGATGGTGAACAGCGCGCCGGTCTCGGCGCTGAGCTCGTTGACGGCCTGGCTGAGCGGGTCGGTGCCGTCCGTGGGCCCGCCGCCGAGGCTCATGCTGACGATCTTGGCCTTCTGGTCCCGGGCGGCCCACTCCATGCCCGCGATGATCCAGGAGTCCTGACCGCCTCCCAGGTTGTCCAGGACCTTGCCGACCACCAGGTCCGCGCCCGGGGCGACGCCCTTCTCCAGGCCCGCGGAGGCGGCGCCGGTACCGGCGATCGTCGAGGCCACGTGCGTGCCGTGGCCGTGGTGGTCCTTGACGTCCTCGCCGGGGACGAAGGTGGCGGTGTTCTTCACCCGGTCCTTGAGGTCGGGGTGCTCGGCGTCGACCCCGGTGTCGAGGACGGCGACCTTCACCCCCTCGCCGGTGTTCCCGGCCGCCCACACCTCGGGGGCGCCGGTCTGCGCGACGGTGTCGGCCAGGTTCGCCCTGGCCTTGCCGTCGAGCCAGACCTTGGCGATCCCCGAGGTGAGGGAGGGGACACTCATGGCACGAGCTTCTGGGACCGAGCCGGTGAGCGAGGTCCAGAAACCCGCCGCGCCGTCACGGTCGGCGGACAGCGCGGCGCCCTGGATGCTGCTGAGCGTACGGACCTTCTCGGCCCCGCCCGGCACCTTCTCGGCACGCCTGCCCACCGCGTCGTCGGTGTAGGTGACGATCAGGGGGAGGTGGTCGCTGTTCGCGTCGTCGTAGCCGTCCGCGACGAGCCGCGTGACGTCGAAGAGCCCCTCGTCGAGGAGCCCGGCGCCGACGTACCGCGCGGCCGAGTCGGGATACACGTAGGTGTGGCCGTCGACGGTGCTGACCCGGGCGCCGACGCGCTGGCCGTCCGGGCCCGTGACCGACACGACGGCCAGGGCACTGGCCACGCGTGCGAGCGTGACCTTGTCGCCGGTGATGAGGGTGACGGTGAACTGGGTCCCGGCGCTTCCGGCGGCCTTGGCGGCCTCGGCGAGCTTCGCCGGGGTGTCCCCGGGAGCGGTCGCGGGGGCTTTCGCGGAGGTCGTCGTGCCGGCGGGTCCGGTGACGGCGGCGGCGGAGGCCGAGACCGGCGAGGCCGCGAGGAGAACCGTGAGCGCGGAGGCGAGGGCGAGCAGCCCGTTCCTCCGTGGGGGAGTGCCGTGCAAGGAGTTTCTCCCGAAGTGCCGATGGTACAAAAAGATCAGGGGACATGATTCGGGATAAAACGGGCGTATATCAACGATCCTGTATGGCTAATTTAGGACATGTCGTAATCCCGACAAGGGGATGACGGCCGGGAAAACCACGGGTGGCGCGACCGGAGGTCCTGGAACGACGTCCCGAACGATGTCCCGGACAGCGGCCCGGAACATGGGCGCTCACCCTGGCGGAGCACCCACCCGGCCACGCACCTGATTGCCCTTTTGCCCACTTGGCCACGTACCTGGTCGCGTGTCTCACTAAGATCAACAAATGCTCAAGCCGCCCTCCGCAGCGCAGGTGACACCGCCCCCGAGAAGGCGTCCAAGGGCAGGCCGGATGTTGCGCCGGGTGCTCGCCGTCGTGGTCAGTGTCTGCGCGCTGCTGGGCGCGGTACGGCTCGTCGTGCCCGCCACCGCGGGCACCACCGACGAGCCGCCCGGCGTCCGGCGGCAGCTGACGTTCCTGCGCGCGGCACTCGACGACGGCGCCGGAGACCAGGCACAGAACCTGTTCCCCGAGGGGTACGTCTTCCTGCACGCGCTGTACGGCCTGAGCTGGGTCGAACTCGGCATGCGCGCACCGGAGGGCGAGCGGTCGGCGGCGCTGCGCGAGGCGCGCTGGGCACTGGCCAAGCTGGAGTCGCCGTCCGGCCGGGCCCCGTTCAGCGCGGACCTCACCCCGCCGCACGGCGTCTTCTACCGGGGCTGGACCAACTGGCTGCGCGGCGGGACGCTCGCCCTGCAACCGCCCGCGCGACGCGACCCGGCCGAGCTGCGCCGGTTCGCCGACGACTCCGCCGCGCTCGGCGAGGCGTTCGGCGCCTCGGAGTCGCCCTACCTTGAGGCCTACCCCGGCCAGGCGTGGCCGGTCGACTCGACCGTGGCCATGGCGTCGCTGCGGCTGCACGACACACTGCTGTCGCCTCGGTATGCCAGTACCGCCGACCGCTGGCTCCAGGCGGTACGCCAGCGGCTCGACCCCCGCACCGGCCTGCTCCCGCACCACGCCGACCCCGGCACCGGTGCCCCGGCCGAGGTGGCCAGGGGCAGCTCGCAGAGTCTCGGCCAGCGCTTCCTCGTCGAGATCGACCCGGTCTTCGCCGCCGGCCAGTACCGGCGCTTCCGCGACCACTACATCGTCACCCCGCTCGGCCTCGGCCCGGCCGTACGCGAGTATCCCGTCGGCATGGACGGCCCGGCCGACGTCGACTCCGGCCCCCTCCCGCTCGGCGTGAGCCTCTCGGCGACCGCGGTCGCCCTCGGCACCGCCCAGATCCACGGCGACGCCCCTCTGGCCGAGGCCTTGGCCAACTACGGCGAACTGGCCGGCCTCCCGATCGACACTCCGTGGACGAAGAGGTACGCCTTCGGCCTGCTCCCGATCGGCGACGCCTTCTTGGCCTGGTCGAAGACGGCCCGCCCCTGGGTGGCGTCACCCCCCGCCCCGCCCTCGGCGGCCATCACGTGGTGGTGGCGCATGCCGCTGCTGGCGTCGCTGCTCGTCATCGGGGTTGCTCCGTGGGTGCCCGCTTTGGTGCGTCGCCGCCGAGCCCGTCGAGCCCGTCCTGAACCGGTAGAAGCGACGGGCGGGGCGGCAACCGAATGAGACCGGCCAGGCCTGGAAACATGATCGATTTTTGGAATGGGCTGTCTATCCGAACCGGGGCAACTCCGGAAGTGCCCTATACGATCTTTCAATGCTGACGTGGAAGAGTCCGTCAACGGCCCGTGGTTCGTGGGCGTGGTTCGCAATGGCGATAGGCGCTTCGCTGGTGCCGTGGGCATTGCTCGCCACGACGAAGGGCGAATGGTCCTTCCCTCCCCCCCTGCCTTTGGCAATGTTCGCCACCGTATTTCCCGGGGTCTCGAACCAGGAGTTCATAGCTCTGGACCTCTTCGTCATCGGCGTCCTGCCGCTTCTGCTGGGCGTCGCCGCCGTGAAAAGATCTCGCACGCTGATCGGCACCACCATCGTGATCTGCGGTGTCCTGACCCTGCTCCATCTGTGGCTCGTGCTGGGGGCGCTGCCGATAACCCTTCCGCCTGCGGACGCCACCCCGGACATGCTCGCCGGCAGCCAACCGGACCACTACTTCGGCACGCTCCCGGACGGAGGATTCTGGGCTCTGGCTCTTGTCGCCTACGCGGTCAGCACTGTCGCACTCCTTGTCGCCGCCCGTCGGAGAGGTCACGACTCGACGCATCGCCAGATTTGATCGGGGCGATCCATGATGTCTGCCCACTCTTCCTCGCACCGGTCCGACGATTGATCATTTTCTTGGATGCTGCTGACCTCATTCTGTTTAGGAGTTTTGAAGACCGGAGTGAAATCCGCGGCCTGGGTGATCCGCCTGACGGTGTCGGCCCACCCGCAATGAGACCGGTCCGGAGACCGGGATGAAAGCCATACTCGCGGTTCCCCTGATGACCGACCAGCCAGGCCCGCAATGAGACCGGTTCCGAAACCGGAGTGAAACGGTGTCCGTCAGGAGCTGGGAGGTCCAGGCCTCGGGGACGCCGCAATGAGACCGGTCCGGAGACCGGGGTGAAACATGCGGCCTGGAGCCCGCGCTATGCCGTTCGTGCTGTGAAGGCGACGGAGCACTCGATCGTGAAAGATGTTCTCCTTACTGGTCTGGGTCAGCGATCTCGATGACGTGCAGCGGCGCGTCCAGGGTGCTCGACAGCCACGCCCACTTGGAGGCTTTGAGCGTGAGGATCGGGCAGATCGCCACGTCAGCGATCGCGGCCGCGTGAGCGTCGAACGAGTTGAGCTCGGTTGACGACATGAGATTTACCATGGCGGCGAGTTTCGCGGCTTGGGGATGCCGTCAAACGGAGCGACGGTGGTGCGTTCGAACACGGCCAGGCCGGTGAGGAGCGCCTGTGCGTCCGAGAGGCCCTGACTGTCCAGCAAGGCATCGGCCACCGTGGGGACGGGATGACCGGGGAGTGACCTGCCCGGTCGAAGTCCTGTAGAAAGCCGATCAGATTGGCGTCACCGCGGGCGACATCGACGAGGACGCTGGAGTCGAGGATGTAGGGGGTGGGGGTGAAGTCACTCACCGGGCGCCGCCAGGAACCCTTGCTCGGCGAGTTGGAGGTTCACGTGCCGCCGCATGCGCGCCACCCGGTCGGGGTCGGCGCTGCGGGCGCGTTCCCGCAGGAGGGCCAAGCCGTGCTGGTCGGCGATGCGTCTGGCGGCATCAGGGTCGACAGTGATCGTGATTCGTTCCTTCTTCCCTCCGCTCATACTCGGCATCGTACTCAGAGGGTGTTGGCTGGGCGGGATCCGCAATGAGACCGGTCCGGAGACCGGAGTAGGACAGCTTCACAACACAGACAGATCCGCAGGCTGCTGACGGGCCGCCATGAGACCGATCCAGAGCAGGAAACGCGAATGCTCTTTTGGAGGGTGAGCATTGAAAAGAGCGTGTTCAGTAGCGGACTACCGTACGAGGCCATGCAGCAGGGCGATCCACATCGCGTCCGCCTCCTGGGCCTGCCAGCGGTCGCTCTCGTCGATCGCATGATGCCGTCGCGTGCGGCGGATGAACCTCAGCCCGCCCGCCTGGCACAGCTCATAGAACAGGGCATCGCAGTCGCAGGTCCACCTGACGACCCGGGCCTGTCCGTCCCCGCGTAGGGGGTGCCAGGTCAGCGGCTCGTAGTGAGAGCGGGCGGGGAGGACATGCGGGCTGAGGCAACGGGGTGGGTAGTCCCAGCTGACCACGGTGTCACCGTCCGCTCAGTTGGAACCAAACCACGCGCCCGGCCAGGGTCTCGTACCAACCCCAGGCCGAGGACAGCTCCTGCACCAGCCAGAGCCCGCGTCCTCCGCCGCTGTCGGGCCCTACGCCCGCGCAGAGGCGAGGCCGTTGCCCGGTCGATCCGGCGTCGACGACGTCGATATGGAGCGTTCCATTGTGATGGGCGACGGCGATGATAATCCGCCCGTCGGGGCACCGGCCGGAGTCGGAGTGGCGGATCGCGTTGGTGACAAGCTCGGTGACGAGCAGCAGTGCGTCGTCGATGTGCGGGTGGTCGACCCCTTTCAGCAGGTCGCGGACGTAGCGGCGGGCCCGTGGAACGGCCGCGACCTGTGCGGGCACCTCGGCTTGGCCGAGTAGCCCCAGCGCCCTCACCGCGTCCCCCGCGTGATCCGCTCGCAGACCTTCCGAGCCCTGGTCCGGGGTTTTCGCTCGTGCCTTCGATCCCAGGTACATGCCGAGACGCGACTTTGCTGCTCGGCCACGGACATCCGCCCTCCGGGCGACAGGAAGATCTCCATGCTTGCCGGTCCGTCAGGAGACAGCCGCACCACGGAGTCGATCCCCAACTCATGCAACCCCCAGGCCAGCTCCACCAGCTGCCCGCCCCACCCCCGAAGATCACGCACTCTCATCTCCCCGCCACCCCTTTTCGGTTTTGAAGGCGTTCGACCGGAAGTCAACGATTGCTCTCCATGAGCAATCCATCACTCTGCGTGCTTAGTTTGCATGACCGTAGCTCTCTCAGCAATAAGAATCGAAATGAACATCGTGCATGTTGATGAACGAAGATCACTTCGGCAGACTGCGGTAGGTCGGTCACGGAGAGGAGTGGAATGGGTGCTCAGCGGAGCCCGTCGGTTCGGAGGCGTCGCCTCGCAGCGGAGTTGCAACGCCTCCGCAAGGAGGCGGGGCTGACGCGAGAGCAGGCAGCAGAGCACGCCGGATGCTCGCCCGTCACCATCACACGGATCGAATCGGCCACAAGTGCAGCCACGGTCGCCCTCGTGGCCATGATGCTCAATCTCTACGGGGTCACCGGTGATCGTCGCGAAGCGCTCATGCAACTCGCCCGTGACGCGCGCAAGCGCGGGTGGTGGCACAAGGTGTCCGAGGCGATCCCGGAGTGGGTCCAGAGTTACGTGGGCCTCGAAGAGGAGGCAACGACCCTCCAGGAATACCAGTCGGAGTTCGTTCCTGGATTGCTCCAAACCGAGGACTATGCGCGAGCTGTCATGAGGTCAGCACCCGTGTTGCCGCCGGACGAAGAACTGGAACGACGGCTCTCGATCCGGATGGAGCGACAGGAACGAGTGCTGGAGCGTCCCGACCCGCCCATGATGTGGTGCATCCTCAACGAAGCAGTCATACGCCGCCCTGTCGGAGGAGTTCAGAGCATGCGGGATCAGCTTCGCAGGCTGATCAAGCTCTCCGAAACAAATCACGTCACGATCCAGGTCTTGCCGTTCGCCGCTGGTGTCCACCCCGCGATGGATGGCGGATTCACCCTCCTCAATTTTCCTAAACTGTCCGATCCGGACACCGTGTACGTTGAGTATTGGCAGGGAAGTGTCTATTTAGAGGATCCGCGAGAAGTAGACGCATACGTCCTACTCTTCAATCATCTGCGCGCACGAGCTCTTGGGCCGGACCAGACCCGCAACTTGATCGCGCAGGCTATCCGAGACATGCAGACGGACGGAGAGGCGCACCCATAATGGATCTTTCCCACGTGATCTGGCGCAAGGCGAGCTTGAGTAACGCCAACGGCGGCCAGTGCGTCGAGGTCGGCGTCTGGCGCGAGAGCACTCTCAGCGGCAGCTGTGTTGAAGATGCGCCCACGGACAACGCCCAATTTTCCCCCGAAAACACGGTAGACGCCGAACCCCTCTTCTTGGTTCGAGACTCCAAAGATCCTTACGGCCCAGTGCTTTCCTTCACCCCCGCCGAGTGGGACTCCCTCCTCGTGAGCATCAAGGAGGGCTATCTCGCGGACCTGGCTTAATGACTCGGAGGATCGCACTCTTGTTTTCGCAATGAGATTGATTCGGCATAACGAGATCAGTTCGGAGACCGGAGTGAAACATGACGTGGTTCTCCCACTTGGCGGGGTTGGCGTACCCGCAATGAGACCGGTCCGGAAGACCAGAGTGAAACAGGCGCCATGAGTGCTCATCTTGGCGCAGAAATACCTGCCCGCAATGAGGCCGGTCCGGAGACCGGGGTGAAACAAGCGCAAGGAAACCAGCGTCGACGACATCGGCTGCCCGCAATGAGACCGCTTCGGAGAGCGGAGTGAAACGTGCTGGTCAGCGATGCGTTTGGCGGCGACGGAGTCGTTGCCGCAATGAGACCGCTTCGGAGAGCGGAGTGAAACACTTCCGGTGTCCGACATCCTCGCGGGGGCGAGGACGGCCGCAATGAGACCGCTTCGGAGAGCGGAGTGAAACGTACCCAGCGGCGAGGCGCTCGTCGGCCTCGTCTTCCCAGCCGCAATGAGACCGCTTCGGAGAGCGGAGTGAAACGGTTTGCGAGCTGGGCTTATGGCACAGAATAGTTAAGCTGATTTGAAGTAATGTCCGTTTTGATGCTTCAAGTGTTCGTTTGAACTTCGGAACCTCCCGGGAAAAATGGGCGTGCTTGGGGTTCCTAACCGCCGCCGAGACGGGTGGAGCAGGACAAGATCCCGCTGGGACGAGGATCAGCCACTATGCGGTTTTCAAATGGCGAGTCGTGCGTACGCGTGGCAGAAGTCAGGTGACCGTCACATGAAGCGGGGCCAAGACACCGTCGAAGGTACGGCCGGGGATGCGTTGGCGTTCCGCGCCGTAGATGTTGAAGACGCCGAGCGCCGGCCACAGGGTGGAGTCGACCGTTGGGACGCGGTCGCGAGGGGCGAGATCGGGATGGTCGAGGAGACACCTCACGGCAGAAAGATCGAGGGCGGGGCGCCAGAGGGGCCACAGCATGATGGAGGTGGAGCCGGTTCGGTGCCAGAGGGTGGCGCGGAGGCGGTGGCCGTCGCCGGTGATGCGGAGGAGGGGCAGGGCCATGGTGGCCAGCCAGGTGGCTCCGGGAACTCCGCTTTCCCGGCTCCGGCCTTCGGTGTCGTCGCTGCTGCTGCGCAGCACCCGGTGGTCGAGGTATTCGCCGGTGAATCCCTCGACGCGTCGCCAGCCGATGAGGGCCTCCAGGAGCCGCTGAGGCTCGTTCCGTACCGCCTCCAAAGGTTTCTCGAAGAAGGTCCGTAGCTTCTGCTGCCCGCTAGGAGCGGTGAACGGTGTGATGGCGCAGCGGCCCTGCTTGTCGAGGGCGAGGTCGGTGACCAGGGACGGCAGCCAGGTGTCCACCGTTTCGGGGTGACTCGCCATCAGCTGGTGGAAGTCCTCGCGGGATCGGCGCAGTGGGTCCTTTCCCGAGCCGGACGGTGGGGGGAAACCGGCTCCGCCGTCGGGGAGGACGGCCGAACCGGGGATCGACGTGACGACATCGCGCAGGGCGTCCGCTATCTCCTTGGCCGTCTCGTACGGGCTGTGCAGGATCGCGCAGGCGGTGGTGTCGGAGAAGGAGAGCGCCGTCGGCACGCGGCAGACGTCGGTGCAGACGCGCAGGAGGCCCAGGGCGGCGAGGAAGCCGAGCGGGTCTCGTCCGTCGAGGGCGGGAAGCTCCGTGCTGAAGGTCGTCATGTCCGCTCCTCGCTGAGGGCCGAGCACCAGATGTCGGCCAGCCGGACCACGGCTTCCATCCGGGCGAGCCCCCAGCGGCCGTAGCGCTGGTTGAGGCGTTCGAAGCGGCCCGGAGACGTCCAGTCGACCGACCGGGAGGTGTCGACCTCGATGGGCCGGCCGTCCCGCTCGATCTTGGTGGTCGGCGCGGGGTCGATGACCGGGGGGAAGAGCGGGCGGCTCCGTCCGTGGTGGCTGGCGACGAGGTGCAGGACCAGGTCGTGGTCGACGTCGCGTACGTCGGCCAGCAGTGCTGTCGCGATCTGAGTGGAGAGCACTTCGTGACGCATTGAGGCCGGATAGGACGCTCTCCGGCGGGCCTGCCGGAAGGCGGCGCGGTCGCCGGGGTTCATGCCCGACTTCGCGAGCGGTTCGTCGCCGGCCGCTGCCGCCCAGCGGTCGCCGCCGTGGAGCATGACCTGGAAGCGCGGGTCGCGTTTGCCCTCGTCGTGCCAGAGCGCGGCGAGCCCGACGGCCCGGATGACCTCCGGCTTCATGCCCAGGTTGCGGGCGAACTCCTCGGCCTTCTCGGCCACCTCTTGCTGGTGGACGGCCAGGGAAAGCTTCGCGGCGGAGATGGAGGACCCTGCGGCGGTGGTGTCCTCGCGGAACGCGGTGGTTCCGAACGACAGGAGGAGGGTGCCGGTGTCGAGGTGGTCGATCAGCCGACCCTGGGGGCGGGTGGTGAGCCTTCTGAGCATCGCCAGGTGGGGCAGGTCGTCCTGGCCTGGCTGAGTCGGTGTGGATTGGAGCGACAGGACGGGGGCGTCCTGGTGGTCGGTTCGCAGGCGTTCGACCCAGGCCGCGACCTCGGGGGCGAGGTCGGGAGCGTAGGTCTCCATGGCGCGGACCAGGCTTGGGCCGACGCGGATCGTCATTCCTCCCCGGAGGCCGGACTGCGCGAGGTCGGCGATGTCGGTCGCGGGCTCGTGGCTGTCGGGATGCCAGCCGTACTCGTCGCAGCCGCCGTAGGAGGTGGGGACGACGACGAGATCGGACGCGCGGATCTTCGCGGGGCCGACGACCTCGGCGCTGTCGCGTGAGCGGTAGCGCAGCACGGGCCTGCCGCCGGGTGGGACGGGGACGTCGGGGAGGTGCTCGGCTTCCAGGTCGCTGATGTCGTCTCCGCCGGGCTCGCCGCTGAGCCAGCGTTTCACGGCGGGGAGGGGCAGCTCGATGCTCTCGGCCGAGGTCGGCGGCACCAGGCCGACGAGGTCGGGCCATAGATTCGTGTCGCCGGGGAGGGCACGCCAGACCACTGTCACCTGGGCTGTCTCCCGCTCGATCCCGTGCAGGTAGGGGGCGACGGGGATGTCGTTGAGGGGGATCGGTGAGGTGCGGGCCCAGACGTCCAGGTGGGCCCGGCCCAGGAAGGGGACGTAGGAGCGGGGCTCGCGCAGTGTTGCCCACCGGCCAGGGGGCATGGCTCGCACCAGTGCACGCAGTGCCGAGGGGAAGACGTCCATGCCAGGTTCGGCGGGGAGTCGCGCCTTCTGCGAGTGGGTGAGGGGTGTGCCTCCTTGTTCGCACAGCCAGGCCCAGGTCGCCGGACGGGCCGTGTCGTACACGCCGTCGGAGTCCGCCGAGCCGTGCAGCACGACCGCCGAGGCGGTGGTCTTCTGGTCGCCGAGGCGGTTCAGGCGGCCGAGGCGTTGGATGAGCGCAGGCAAAGAGGATGACTCGGTCACGAGCGCGTCCAGGTCGATGTTCGCGCCGACCTCGATCGTCTGGGTCGCCACGACGTACATCGGCTCGGCGGACGCGCGGTCGCGGCCCGCCCTGATGCGCTCGTAGTGGTTGGAGAGCAGGTAGTCGCGGTCGAGCGGACGGATCTTGCCGGTGAGCAGCACGCAGCGGCTCTCGCGGTCGGTGCGCAGGAGCTCGAACACGGCCCGCGCCCGCGCCACGGTGTTGACGACGACACCGACGACCGGGTGTTCGCGGTGCAGCTCCCGCGCCCAGTGGGCCAGGGCGTCGGGCATCACCTTCGCCGTGTTGGCCTTGGTGGTCGGCACGTCCACCAGGTGGAGCCGTTTGGACGCCTTCAGCCGCTTGGACGCCTCCCGATGGTTCTCGTCCGCCTCGGTGATGCCGTGCACGTGGGCGGTGTCGGCCTCGGGACTGGCGGACATGCTGACCACGGTCGGACTGATCGGGGCCGGTGTCTCGTCGCGGGTCGTGGCCCCGCGCGCACTGGCCAGGAACGCCTCCGAGAGGTGGGCCTCGTCCACCACGATCAGGCTGTCGGTGCCCACCAGCGCCGCGTCGATCGGGCGCAGGTGTTCTCCGACGCCGTAGCCGCGGAAGAGGAACCGGCTGCCCACCTGGTCGACGGTCCCGACGACGATCGCGTGCCGGTCAGGTCGCTCGACCCACCGCCACGACCAGTTGACCCCGCCGCGCATCCGGGTCACCTCTACCGGAGTTCCGACGGTGTCACCCTCCATCCGGAGGGCGGTGGCGACCTTCGCCGCGAGGCTCCCTCGTTCGGAGGTGCGGAGAGCCTCGGCGATGGTCCCGGCGTGCCGGTACGCCTCGTCGACGATGAGCCGACGGTCGACGACGAAGAAGACGCGTCTGGGAATCCCGACGCGAGCCTGAGCCCTGCCGAGGGCCGCCGCGAAGAGGGCGACATCGATCACGGACGTCTTCCCCAGGCCCGTGGGGACGTCGATCAGCTCCGGCCAGCCCTCCCGAACCACCCGTTCGAGAAGCGCGGTCTGCCAGGGAAAGGGCTCGTACCCGTGGACCTCCCGGTAGAAGGCGGGGAAGTCCGTGACGGCGAGGGGACTCATCCGGAGACCCCCTCGGGGACGAAGAGGCCGAGGCCGAGGTAGCGCAGAGAGCCCGCGATCACCGGACCCACCACCGGACGGTCGAAGACGACCCGAGCATGCACGATGGGCTTCTTCGGCCGGTTGGACGGGAGGGACCCCGGGCGGGGACGCCAGATCGCCCCGCGCGTCAGCGGCGCCGTCGAGACCTCCACGTCGGTGACGTCGGGGAAACCGGCCCGGCGCAGCGACCTGGCGACCATCTGCTCGTACGAGCGGCCGGGACGGGCGAAGCTGTCGGTCATCATCGGGGTGGCCGTGACCCAGGTGCGAGTTCCCTCCGCCCGGCCGGTCCACCGGCCGCGACGCAGGGTGCGCAGGTTCTGACCCTGGCCGAGCCGTAGAGGCTCACCTGGCCAGGGGGTGAGCCTGGTCAGCGGATCGGCCATGACGGCCTTGGCCAGCCGGGTCCAGTCTTCGGCGGGCATGTGGCGGGGGAGGGCCAGCGCCACTCCCAGGAGGTGGCCGTCGGAGTGCTCCTGCTCGACGTCGGGGAGCGCGAGGAAGGCGACGTGGGTCCTGTCGTCGGCCCCGTGCCCGCTCACCTGGGCGGGGATCGGCTCGGTGACCCTGGACATGACGGCCTTGCGCAGGGCGAGCGTGAGCCGGGCGACCTGGTCGCCGCCGATGCGGGCGCTGGGCCGCTCGAACCCCCACACGATCAGGTCGTCCCAGGGGGACAGATGCGTCGGGACGGGTTCTTCCGCCACCACGACCTGCGAGTACGGCAGCGCCCGCGCGGCCTCCCACGCTCTCCCGCCACGGTCGTAGGCGTCTTGGAGCGCGTCGGTGTAGCCGACGTAGGGGACGCGCAGCTCGATCGCGCCGGGGGTGCCGAGCGCGACCGGGGCCAGCTCCGACCAGGACGGTTCGTCGTCGGGCAGGGAGCCGGTCACGGTCACCTCTGCCTGGCTGGTCGAGCGGCCGACGTACGGCACCCGCCTGGCCAGGGCGCCGAGCCTGGCCAGCACACCGGGGTCGGGGTCGGCGCCCGGCCACACCACGGCGAACCGGTCGCAGGCCGGGGTGACGAACGCGCGGCCGCGTGCCCCGTTCGTGCGGCCCGGCCAGGTCTGGCTGCCGCTCTTCTGCTCGGTCTGGTTCGTCACCACGTAGGAGTCGGTCCGGCCCGGTCGCGCGTCGTCCATGGCCGCGCGCACCATCGGCGCCCCGGCGCGTTCGAGCCAGCGCAGGGCGTCCCAGTCGTCCGCCTGCACCGCCGAGGCGGCGAGGGCGCAGAACAGCCGGGCCGGGTGAGGGGGCCATTCGGCCCGGCTGGGCCGCATGTCACCGGCGTCGTAGCGGCCATGACGCAGCCGCACCGTGAGAGTGAGCGCCACGGCCGCTACTCCTCGTCGGCGGCGGACTGGGCGAAGGCGAACTCGATCGCCTGCTGGAGCGAGGGGATCGGGGTGACCTCGATCGTGTCGTCGGCCATCGGCACACCCCGCCGGGCCGCCTCGTCGCGCAGCTCGTGGTAAGCGTCCAGCGCCTCTCGTACGGACACCTCAAGCTCGTCGACGCCGCCGCCGGGAAGCTCCAGGCCGACCGTCTCGGAGGCCTTGGCCAGGTCGCAGCCCGAGCGCAGCCAGACCGACGGGCGTCCGAACGCCAGCCGGTCGCCGACGAGGGTGAGGGCGGCGAGCGTGGCGCGGCCGGCCACGCAGGCTTCGGCGGAGGCGTCACCGAAGCGCAGACGCTCAAGGCCCGCGAAGGAGATGCTCGCGATCCGGCGGATCTCCTTGACGGTCGCTCCGCCCGGCACCGGGTTGGGGGCGATGTTGCCGTGCCCGATCTCGCTGAGCTTGCCGCCCTTCTTCTTCTCCCCGTCGGCGACGAACTTCCAGTGGTTCTCCGCCTTGGTCTTGTCGTCGACCGAGCCGGTGAGATTCTGCGGGTCGAGGCGCCCGCCGCGTCGCGCGGTGAAGCAGGGAGCCACGCCATACATGGTCGCGGTGTAGAGGCGGGCGAACCTGGGCCAGCGGCCCTTGCGGTGGGAGTCCCACGCGCCGAGCACGAGGGACAGGGGCTCTCGCTCGAACAGCGGCCGGACGTCGGCCACGCTGACGGCACGCAGCCGCTCACCGATCGCGCTCTGGTCGAAGCGGATCCCTCCGATCGTGCTGTCGCGCAGGTAGGCGTCGGCATAGCGGTGGGGGAAGTCGAGCGAGGTCAGCCGGATCTCGCCCCGGGACGTCTTCGTCCGGAGCTCGAACATCGGCAGGGTGAGACGGCCCCCGTCGCGGGCGTCGCGAAGGGCCTCCTCCAGCCGGTTGGACTGGGACTGCTCCTGATCGATCGTGACCGTCCCGACCCGCTCGCCGTCGACCAGGCGATCGGCGACGACGTACTTCTTCGTGAGGTCCTTCTCGTTCTTGTCGACGGGGAAGGTGGGGGGCATCACGACGTTGCCCGCACCGCCGACCGGTTGATATCCGGCCCGCACCACCAGCGCCGTGTGCTTCCTGTCGTCGCCGAGCGCGTCCAGAAGACGCGCCGAAAGGCTCGTACTCACCGCGAACACCTCTCTGTGTTGCCTGACCGCGAGAAATTGTTTTGGGAGAGAGTGGCAGGCGGGACCGACAGAATCGGACCCGCCTGCGATACCGGCAGCCATGAAGACTGCGGAAGCGTCCTGTGCGTCCCTGCGGACAATCCCTACACAACCGCAATGAGACCGCGAGATCGACAGAATTCGGATATCGCGGGAATATCGCCCATATGTGAAATGGGGTCGGTTCAATGGGCGAAGGGGGTGGCTCTCTAGGTGTGGACCGAGACCTGTATCGGCTGGCTGGGGCGACGACGCAGCCAGATCGCTGCCGAGATCGCCACCGCGACGATCGTCAGCGGTATGAGGATTCTTGTCCTGCTCTGCTGCCTGCTGGTGGCGTGTTCGCCCATGGTGACACTCCATCCTCGGAATCGTTGAGGTATTTCCGAGTCGTGAGGGTATCCAGCAAGAGGCGAGAAGGTTCGAAAATAGGAAAAGTGGCCATAGTTACACGCTGCCTACGTACCATTACTACAGAGAAGCTGTATTTTCCGGTTCGGTCGGGTGGAAAAGTCCGTTTCAAGGTCGTCGGGTAGAGGTATGGCTGATCAGGTGCCGAGCGATCGTGGTGAGCTCGGCGGGCGTGGTGGTGGAGTCGTCATCCCAGGGAGTGGGGGAGCGGGTGACAACCCCGAAGTGCCGGACGCCTGATATTTTTCCGATCATGGCGACCGAGGCGGTGCCGGAGCGCCTGGTCTGGGCGGTGGAGACGCTGGCCGTGGGTCCCGCCGATCGCGTGCTGGAGATCGGGTGCGGCCGTGGCGTCGCGGTCGATCTGGTCTGCGACCGGCTGGTGGACGGCACGATCACGGCCCTCGACCGCTCGGAGAAGGCGATCGACGCGGCGAGACGGCGGAACGCGAGGAACGTGGCCGCTGGGAAGGCGGTCCTCCGCGTCGCGGCCCTGGAGGACCTGGAGGACGGTGCCTTCGAGGACGACTCCTTCGACAAGATCTTCGCCGTCAACGTCAACCTCTTCTGGTCACGCTCCCCGGCGAAGGAGATGGAGCTCCTCAAACGCTGGCTGGCACCGGGAGGCGGCCTCTACCTGTTCTACGAGCCGCCCGGAGCCGGTCGCGCCAGGGAGATCGCCGAGAAGGTGCCACTCGTCGTCGCCGCGCACGGGCTGGCCGCCACCGTACTGACGAATTCCCCCTCGACGCCGGCACACCTGGTGTGCGTCGTGGTCGAGGCGCGCTGAGCCGCTCGAACGGCGGCTCGGTGCGCTCGCCCCGCAACCGTCAGGGCGGCGTGACCCGGCCGAGGTGGCCAGGCGTGGCTCGCGGAGCCTCGGCCGGTGCTTCCTCATGGCCGCGGCTGCCCATGGACCCAGGGTCTCGGCCGGTTACTTGACGGCACGCTGAGCCGGCGCCCCGGCCGTCCGTGGTCCCTTGCGCTGTAAGTGCAGAAATACGTGGTTATGGGCGCCCGTAATTGCCATACATAGGGGATGGCGCCGCCTGGGTGGGGGCGGACGCCCGCACGCCGCCCCCAAGGGCGTTTTCAAATCGTTTACGCACGTTCTGCATCTTGTGTACGCACGTTCTGCATCTTTACCACCCGAGTAGAGAAATGCAGCGGGCGGCCGTGGACATGGGAGTGATCAAGTGTTGGGGATGAAGGGTTTCGGACCTGTTCTGCGGCGGTTTCGAAGCGGCCGCGCCACGTCCCGACCCTCACCGAGAGGCCACCGCGTGCCGGGCGGGCGCGGAGACGACACGACCGTCATGCGGCAGGGGTTCGGTGTCATCGGGCACGCCATCCGCAGCGAGCCGCGCATCTTCGCCGGCGCCGTGCTGGGCAGCTCCGTCTACGGTTCGATGACCGTCGCGTCCTCCTGGGCGCTGGGCTGGGCCACCGAGCACGCGGTTCTGCCCGCCTTTCGAACGGGCCACGCGGCCACCGGCACACTGATCCTCGCCGCGCTGCTGATCGCGGGCGTGACGGTGCTCAAGGCGCTGGGGCTCATCGCCCGAAGGGTGGTCGCCGGCGTCATGCAGTACCGGATGCAGGCACGTTGGCGCCGCCTGGTGACCCGTCAGTACCTGCGGCTGCCGCTCGCCTGGCACCACCGGCACCCGGCCGGACGGCTGCTGTCCATCGTCAGCTCCGACATCGAGGCCATGTGGGCCCCGCTCGGCCCGCTGCCGCTGGCGGTCGGTGTGGTCGTCATGCTGTTCACCGCGGCCGTCACCACCATGGCCGTGGACCCGGTGCTCGCGCTGCTCGGCTTCCTGGTCTTCCCGGCGATCGCCGTGCTCAACCTCGTCTACCAGCGCAGGCTCTCCCCGCTGGTGACGCGCGCCCAGCGGTTGCGCGCCGAGGTCAGCGAGATCGCGCACGAGAGCTTCGAGGGGGCGCTGGTCGTCAAGACCCTGGGCCGGGAGGACACCGAGGCCGAGCGCTTCCAGGCGGTGGCGGACCGGCTGCGCGAGGCCAACATCGCGGTCGGCCGGGTACGCGGCCTGTTCGACCCGCTGCTGGAGACGATGACGACGCTCGGCGTGCTGGCGGTGTTGTTGTTCGGCTCGCTGCGCCTGGCCGCCGGGGAGGTCACCTCCGGTGAGCTGGTCCAGGTGTGCTACCTGTTCACGCTGCTCGCCTTCCCGGTCCGCGCGCTCGGCTGGGTGCTCGCCGAGCTGCCGCGCAGCGTGGCGGGCTGGCGGCGGGTGCGGGAGGTGCTGCGGGCGTCCGGGGCCATGGAGTACGGGCCGGCCCACCTGGGGTCGCGAGGCCCGGCCGGGCTGGAGGTCCGCGACCTGAGCTTCGGGTACCTGCCCGGCGCCCCGGTGCTGTCGGGGGTGAGCTTCGTGGCACGGCCGGGCCGTACGGTCGCGATCGTGGGCCCGACCGGGTCGGGCAAGTCGACGCTGGCCCAGCTCCTGGTGCGGCTGATCGACCCGGACGAGGGCCGGGTGCTGATCGACGGGGTGGACCTGCGGGACGTCGCGCACGGGAAGGTGGGCGGCACCGCGGCGCTGGTGCCGCAGCAGACGTTCCTGTTCGACGACACGGTGCGCGGCAACCTGACCCTCGGGGCCGGGGAGGGGGTGCCGAACGAGCGCCTGTGGGCGGCGCTGCGCCTGGCGCAGGCCGACGGCTTCGTCTGCGCTCTGCCCAGGGGCCTGGACACGCGCATAGGTGAGCGCGGTGCGACGCTGTCGGGCGGGCAGCGTCAGCGGCTGGCACTGGCCCGCGCCCTGGTCCGGCGGCCCCGGCTGCTCATCTTGGACGATGCCACCTCCAGCGTGGACGCCCAGGTCGAAGGCCGCATCCTGTTCGGCCTGCGCGACGGTTCCGCCGACACCACGGTGATCATGGTGGCCCACCGGATGGAGACGATCGCCCTGGCCGACGAGGTCGTCTACCTGGAACAGGGGCGAGTGGCCGACCGCGGCGCCCACGAGGAGCTGCTGGCCCGCTGCGAGGGCTACCGCGACCTCGTCACCGCCTATGAGAGCGACAGGGCCGAGCGCGCGGCGCTCGACGTCCGTGAGGGGATCAATTCATGACGGCGCGGGGGGAAGAGGGGATCAATTCATGACGGCGCGGGGGGAAGAGGGGATCAACTCATGACGGCGCGGGTGGAGGAACGCGGCGCCACCGCCGCCGGACCGGGGGCGGGCCTGCGGACGGAGGAGCGGGGCGCGCTGGCGACGCTGCGGCACGGCCTCGCGCTGTCCCCGGAGTTCCGCACCGGGCTGCCGGTGACGCTGCTGCTGGCCGTGCTCGCCACGGCCGGCAAGATGATCGTCCCTATCGCGATGCAGCAGGTCATCGACTGGGGCCTCACAGACACGGGGCTACCGGACATCGGCTTCGTCACCCGGGCCGTCCTGCTGTGCGCCGCCGCCGTGCTGCTGACCGCGCTGTGCGGCTACCTGATGAACGTGCGGCTCTACCGCTCCACCGAGGCCGGCCTCGCCGGGCTGCGCGGCAGGGCGTTCCGGCACGTCCACGACCTGTCGCTGCTCACCCAGAACACCGAGCGGCGCGGCGCGATGGTCTCCCGGGTCACCAGCGACGTGGATCAGATCAGCGCTTTCATGCAGCGGGGTGGCCTCATGGTCATCATCTCGGTGGGCCGGCTCCTCATCGCCGGTGTGCTGATGGCCGTCTACTCCTGGCAGCTCGCGCTGATGGTCTGGGCCTGTTTCCTTCCGCTGGTCGTCGTGCTGCCGAGGTTCCAGCGCTGGGTGGCCCGCGCCTACACCCAGGTGCGTGAGCGCACCGGTGAGGTGCTGGCGGTGGTGAGCGAGGCGGTGGTGGGCGGCGCGGTGATCCGGGCCTACGGCTCGGAGAAGTGCACCGCGCGACGCGTCGAACAGGCCATCGGCGCCCAGCGGGCGGCGCAGACCCGCGCCCAGAAGATCATCGCGTTCACCTTCCCGACCACCGAACTGGCCGGCGCGATCGCGCTCGGCGTCGTCATCGTGCTGGGAGTGCGGCTGGGGATGGACGGCACGATCTCGGCCGGGCGGCTGGTGGCCTTCCTTTTCCTGGTCACGTTGTTCATCAGCCCGATGCAGGCCCTCTCCGAGGTGCTCAACGAGGCGCAGAACGCCGTCGCCGGCTGGCGGCGCGTGCTCGGCGTCCTGGACACCCCCGCCGACGTCGCCGACCCCGGCGCGAAGGGCGCGGTGCTGCCGCGCGGCCCGATCACGGTGTCCTTCCAGGGCGTGGGTTTCCGCTATCCCGACGGGCCGCAGGTGCTGCACGAGGTCACGGTGGAGATCGCGCCGGGCACGCGCGTCGCGGTCGTGGGGGAGACCGGCTCGGGCAAGACGACCTTCGCCAAGCTGCTCACCCGGCTGATGGACCCCAGTAGCGGGCGCGTCCTGGTCGACGGGGTGGACCTGCGCCGGATCCGCTTCTCCTCGCTGCGCGAGCGCGTCGTCATGGTCCCGCAGGACGGCTTCCTGTTCGACGGCACCCTGGCCGACAACATCCGCTACGGCCGCCCCTCGGCCACCGACGACGACATCGCCCTGGCGATGACCGAGCTAGACCTGACCGGCTGGCTGGAAGGGCTGCCCGCGGGGCTGGCCACCTCCGTCGGCCAGCGCGGCGAGTCGCTGTCGGCCGGCGAGCGCCAGCTGGTCGCCCTGGCCCGGGCGTACCTGGCCGATCCCGGCCTGCTGCTGCTGGACGAGGCGACCTCCTCGGTCGACCCCGCGACCGAGGTGCGCATCGCCCGGGCGCTGGACGGCGTCGCCCGGGGCCGTACGGCCGTATCGATCGCCCACCGCCTGTCCACGGCCGAGGCGGCCGACGAGGTGCTGGTGTTCGAGCGCGGCCGCGTCGTCCAGCGCGGCCCCCACGCCGAGCTGGTGCGGCAGGACGGCGTCTACGCGGACCTGTACGCCTCGTGGACCTCCGCCGCTCGTACCTCCTGACGGCCTCGCGGGAAGTGGGTGGATCGAACCGGTTGCCGCCTCTTCCGGTCACGATCATCGGCCTCATAGGATGATTACATGCTTACTTGATCACACGAAGGTGGAATCGATGATCGTTGAGTACGTCCGTTACCGCGTCCCCCGGGCCGAGGAGTTCGAGGCCGCCTACCGGCGGGCGGTGGTGCCGTTGGGCAGGGCGCCGCAGTGCCTGGACTACGAGCTGTCGAGATGCGCCGACGAGCCGGGCGTCTACATCCTGCGCATCGTCTGGACCTCCGCCAAGGGGCACCTTGAGGGCTTCCGCGGCGGCGAGCACTTCACGGAGTTCTTCGCCGAGATAAAGCCGTACGTCGCGGACATCGAGGAGATGCGGCACTACGAGCCGGTGCTCACGAAGACCGAGCCGACGCTGTTCGACTGGGCGGGCGGCGCGGCGGCGTTCGAGCGGCTGACCGAGACGTTCTACGGCCACGTGCGCCGGGACGAGGTGATCGGCCCGCTGTTCGCGCACATGGATCCGGACCATCCGCGGTACGTCGCGCTGTGGCTGGCGGAGGTCTTCGGCGGGCCCGACCGCTACACCCGCGAACGTGGCGGCTATCCGCACATGCTCTCCCAGCATCTCGGCAAGCACCTCACCGAGCGCCACCGTCGCAGGTGGGTGAGCCTGCTCATGGACGCGGCCGACGAGGTGGGGCTCCCCGCCGACCCCGAGTTCCGGGCGGCGTTCGCCGGATACATCGAGTGGGGCACCCGCCTCGCGGTACAGAACTCCCAGCCGGGCGCCACCCCGCCGCTCCGGGCGCCGGTCCCGCGCTGGGGGTGGGGGGTCGCCCCGCCGTACCAGCCGTGATCCCGGCTTCGCGCCGGACGGCGCGGTGTCACGGGCGGTCGCGACGGGCTCCCCGGCCGGGGCGGCGTCCGGTGGTCTCCCCGCCGGCGTGCGGGGCTCGTCGCGGAACCAGCGGAACCAGCGGAACTAGCCGTCCAGGCGTCGGCGCAGCAGGCAGAACTCGTTGCCCTCCGGGTCGGCCAGGACGTGCCAGGACTCCTCGCCCGTCTGCCCGACGTCGGCGGGCCGAGCGCCGATCTTCAGCAGGCGTTCGAGCTCGGCGTCCTGGTCGCGGTCGGTCGGGTTCACGTCGATGTGCAGCGGAAGCCGCCCAACCCCGGGGGTGTCCGACGGGTTGAACACGATGGTCGGCCGCGGACCGCCGAAGCCCTCCTCCGGGCCGATCTCGACGCTTCCGTCGTCACGATCGAGCACCACGTAGCCGAGCACCTCGCACCAGAACGCCGCGAGGCGCTCCGGGTCACGGCTGTTCAACACCAGTTCACTGATACGGCACGCCATGCGGTTGCCGGTACCCACCCTGGCCCCCGCCACGCGGGCCTCAGGGGCGCCGGGTGGACTCGCGACCGACCAGGTGCCAGGCGACCTCGGCGTCCCGGTCGGCGGGGGCGAGGACGCCGAGAGCGGTACGGGCGCAGCGGGCGCCCTGGTCGCGGAGGGACTGGGCGACAGTGGTGAGCCCGGCCGGGGCGGCGGCGTCGGAGTCGTCCCAGCCGCTGAGGGTGAGGTCGCCGGGCACGGCCAGGCCCAGGCGGGTGGCGGCCCGCAGGACGCCGAGGGCCAGCTCGTCGCCCATGGCGGCGATCGCGTCGCAGGCGTACGGGCCGGTGAGCAGCTCGGCCGCGAGCGTCTCGGCCTCGTGGGTGCTGTTGACGGAGCAGACGGCCACGCGGACCTGTGACCAGTCGCCGCCGCTCTCGGCCCAGGCGTCGCGGTAACCGCGCAGCCGCTGGCGGGTCACCCGGAAGGTCGAGGCGTCGGGGTCGATGCTCGGGAACGCGTCGTCCGAGGCGGTCCGGGAATCGGCGTCGGGGGAGGCCGGGGCGGTCTCGGCCCCCGTGCCGGACGCGCCGGTGGCTTCGGAGGCGGTACCGGGGGAGGAGGCATCGATGATCCCGGAATCGGTGCCGGAGGTTCCGGAAGGTCCGGCACCGAGGGCACCGGGGGCACCGAAGGCGACGCCGGCGATCCTCTTCCGGTCGAGGGGGAAACTCAGCACCCCGGGCCGCCGTGCCCCCGCGAAGACCTCGCGGCCCACGGCCGTGGCGGCGGCACGGTCGTCGGCGGCGACGAAGGAGAGGCCGTCGCGGCGCGGCCCGCCGTGGATCACGGCGGGCAGGCCGGTGGCCGAGATGGCGTCGATGACGGGGTCGTCGTCGGCGGTCGTCCAGACCACGAAGGCGTCGACGGCGGCCTCGGTGACCCGGTCGACGTCGGAGGGGCTCCCGGTGACGGGGACGAGGGTGAGCGCCATGCCGTGGTCGGCGCAGACCTGGGCGACGCCGGACAGGAAGCGGGTCGCCTGCGGGTCGTCGAAGGCGTAGGTGAGGTGCTCGCCGAGGACGACGCCCAGGTTGCCGGTCCGGCCGCTGCGCAGCGAGCGCGCCCCGGGGTGCGGGCCCGGGTAGCCGAGGCGCTCGGCGGCCTCGCGGACCCTGGCCCGCGTCTCGTCGGAGACCCGGCCCGGTCGGCCGTAGGCGTACGAGACGGTCATCACCGACACCCCTGCCGCGCGGGCGACCTCGGCCATGGTCACCCGGCGTCGCGCCGTCCGTCCGCTCATGGATCGAGAATATCTGTGTATCGATACACAGCTGATTTGTGTATCGTTACACACATGCCAGGAGAAAAGGGCGTAATTAGGGCGCGTACGGCTTATATGGGGTTCGCCGCGTTCGGTGTTTTCTGGGGGGTGTGGGGCGCCTCGGTGCCCGCCATCCGCGCTCAGGCGGAGCTCAGCGACGGGCAGCTGGGCGCGGCGCTGCTGTTCATCGGGGCGGGGGCGCTGCCCGCGATGCTCGTCACCGGCAGGGCGGTCGACCGCTGGGGACTCCGGGTGGCCGCGCTCCTGCTGGTGACGCTCGGCGCGGTGGGGACGCTGGTGGCCGTGGCCGGACGCGACTTCTGGAGCCTGTCGGCGGGGCTGGCACTGCTCGGCGCCTCCTCGGGGGCGGCCGACGTCGCGATCAACTCGGCGGCGGCCTCGGCGGAGCGGGCCTCCGGCAGGCCGGTCATCACCCGCGCGCACGGCACCTTCTCCGCCATGGTGGTGGTCGGCAGCCTCTCCACCGGACTGCTGCTCGGGGGCCTGGGGGCTCCGGTCGTCGTGCCGTTCCTGCTGGTCGCGGGGGCGACGGCCGGCGCGGCACTCGGCGTCGTGGCCGACCGGCGGGCCGCCCTGGTTGTCGAAAGAACCGGGGAAACCGGGGGAGCCGTCCCGGACCTGGCGGGAGCCACTCCGGTGACCGGGGGAACCGGGGGAACCGTCCCGGACGCGGCGGGGGCCGCCCGGGGCGGTGAGCGGCGGGGGTACGCCGTGCGCCTGTTCCCGTTGCTCGTGGTCGGCGGCCTGGGCGCGCTCGCCTTCGCCGTGGAGAACGCCCACCAGAGCTGGGGCGCGGTCTACCTGGCCGACGTGGCCGACGCCGGGCCCGCGCTCGCCGCGGCGGGCCCGGCGGTGTTCGCCGCCGTCGTCGCGCTCACCCGCTTCGCGGCCGGCGCGGTCGGTTCCCGGCACGCCGCGACCGTGCTCGTCACCGGCGCCGTGACGGCCGCCGCCGGGACCGCGCTGGTGTCCGTCGCGACGGCCGTCCCGGTGGTCCTGCTGGGACTGGCCCTGGCCGCGGCCGGTACGGCGGTGCTGTTCCCCATGCTGATGGGCGTCGTCGCGGCACACGTGGGCGAGGCGGCCAGGGGGAGGGCGACGTCCGTGGTGACCACCGTGGCCTACCTGGGGTTCCTGGCCGGCCCGGTCTACGTCGGGCGCTGGTCCGAGGCGACCGGCCTGCCGGGGGCGATGGTGGCCGTCGCCGCCCTGGCCGCCGCCCTCGCGGTCCTGGCGTGGCCCCTGCTGCGCCTGGCCGTCGGCACCGGCTCCCCGTGGGACTCGCCTCCGCACACCCCCCGGTCCTCGAATGTGAGGGAGATGGCATAAGGTGGCTCGTCGGTGCGTTCGGGATGAACGCACCCGATGACCGCTCGGCGGCCGCGAAAGCGGTATCAACCCCGGTCGAAGCCCGCCACCCCGGCGGGCTCCCGAACCGGGCGGAGTCTCCGTCTGGATGATGGACGGAGAGACGTTGACCTCGTACTTCGCTGTGCTCGGCTCGCCCGGCGCGTGGCGCTTCCTTCTTCCCGCCTTCGTCGCGCGCCTTCCGAACGCGATGCTCCAGCTCGGCGTGCTGCTGCTCGTGCACTGGTCCACCGGCTCGTACGGCGCGGCCGGGGTCGCCGCCGCCGTGGCCGCGGTGGCGCCCGCGCTGGTCGGCCCGCGCACCGGGCGGCTGGCCGACAGGTACGGACAGGCGAGGGTGCTGGTCCCGCAGGTCGTCGTGCACGCCGTCGCGCTGGGCGCCCTGCTGGTGCTCGCCTCCGCGCACGCCCCCGCGGTCTCGCTGGTGGTCGTCTCGGCGCTGGCCGGGGCCACGATGCCGCAGGTCGGTTCGATGGTCCGTGCCCGCTGGGCCCACGTGCTCGGCGGGTCGGGCAGGCTGGACACGGCCTTCGCCCTCGAATCCATCACCGACGAGCTGACCTTCACCCTCGCCCCGGTGCTGCTCGTGGCCATCTCGACCGGGTTCTCGCCGGTGTGGGCGCTGTCGGTGGCGCTCGTCATGGTCGTGGTGGGCACGCTCGCGTTCGCCGGGGTCCGCAGGGGCGCGCCCGAGCCGATGCCGGTCCGGGTCCGTTCCCAGCGCGGGGTGCTGCGGTTGCGCGGGGTGGCCGTGCTCGCGCTGGCCTTCGTCGCCCTCGGTACGGTCTTCGGCAGCCTCCAGGTCGGCGTCACCTCCTACACCGCGGCCCTCGGCCAGGCCGGTGCCGCCGGACCGGTCTACGCGAGCTTCTCCGGCGCCAGCTTCGTCGGGGGCATCCTCTACGGCGTGGTCCGCTGGCGGATCGGCGCCCCGGTCAGGCTGGTCGCCGCCTTCGGCCTGCTCTCCGCCGCCACCGTCGCCCTGACGCTCGCCGGATCGGTCCCGCTGCTGTACGCCGGAGCCGCCGTGGCCGGGTTCGTCATCGCCCCGGCCGTCATCACCGGCTACACCCTGGTCGAGGGCCTCATCCCGGCGGAGGTCAGGACCGAGGCCTTCACCTGGCTCAACGGCTCCGTCGGGGTGGGCATCGCCGCGGGCGCGGCCGTCGCGGGCCAGCTCGTGGACCGCTTCGGCGCGGAGTTCGCCTTCGTCGTCCCCCCGGTCACGACCGGCGTGGCCGCCCTGCTCGTGCTGCTCCTCCTGCGCCGCCTGCGGCCGGGGGCCGACCGCTCCCCGGCCCGCGAGCTGGTCGCCGCGGCCTGAGGAGCGCCGGACGGACGAGTGAGTCCTGCGGCCGAGGGCGGACGCGGCGGTGTGTACCGGCTGGTGAGCCCGCCCGTGGGGCGTGTCCGTCCGTGTCCGGGGTCGCGACCCGTGGCGGACCGGGGAGAATGACGTCCCGGGGCCGCGCGTGCCGTCCGGCGCGTCTCACGGCTCCACGGGCAGACCGCCGAATCACGGAGTGGATGCAATCATGAGGATATTCCTGGCCGGCGCGTCCGGCGTGATCGGGCAGCGGCTGGTTCCCCGGCTGGTTCGGGCGGGGCACGTGGTCGGCGGCATGACGCGCTCGCCCGGCAAGGCGGAGTCGCTGGCCGGGCTCGGCGCCGAACCGATCGTCTGCGACGTCTACGACCGGAAGGCGCTGATCCAGGCGGTTCGCGACTTCGCGCCGGACGTCATCCTGAACGAGTTGACCGACCTGCCGGACGAGGCGGCGAGGCTCGGCGACCACACGGAGCTCAACGCCCGCGTCCGGACGGAGGGCAACCGGAACGTGATCGAGGCGGCACGGCGGAGCGGATCGCCAAAGATCATGGTCCAGTCCATCGCCTGGCGGTCGTCCGCCAGGTCCGGCGCCTCGGCCGTCGACGAGCTGGAACGATCCGCGCTCGCCGAGGGAGGCGTCGTGCTGCGCTACGGGCAGTTCTACGGGCCGGGCACGTATTACGAGCAGGAACCCCCCTCGGAGCCGCGCGTCCACATCGACCGTGCCGCCGACAGGACGGTGGAACTGCTGGGTGAGCCGTCGGGCGTCGTCGTCATCACCGATTAGCCGCGAAGGCCGGGCTCCCGTTCCGTCGTGCTCCGAAGGCCGGGCTTCCGTTCCGTCACGCCCCGGAGGCCGGGCTTCCGTTCCGTCATGCCCCGGCGTACTCGCCGGGCGAGGTCGTCAGAGCGCGGCCTCGTAGGCCTCGGCCAGGCGTTCCATGACGCTCGGGCCATCCCGTTCCGGCGCCGGTTCGCCGAGGTGGAGGATCCGCAGCTCGGCCATGAACTCCTCCCACAGCTCCGGCCCACCGGCCGCGAGCAGCTCCGCCCGTACCCGCAGCCGCCTCGAGGTCGAGCGGTTGCGCAGGCCCCACTCGCCGAGCAGGGCGAAGACGGGCACCAGCTGGATCGACGCCTCGGTCAGGCTGTAGGCGGCACGCCGTCCCGGCCCCGCGTCCTCGCGGGTCAGCAGGCCGGAGCCGACCAGCCGTTTCAGGCGGTCGGCCAGGATGTTGGAGGCGATCCCCTCCTCCGAGCCGGCCAGCAGCTGCCTGAAGTAGCGCCGGTTCCCGAACATCACGTCCCGCAGCACGAGCAGGCTCCAGCTGTCGCCGAACGCCTCGACCGCGGCGTTGACAGGGCACCCCGAACGCGCCGACTCGACCACCTCGCACCCACCTCCCAGCTGGTTGCAATTTACCACTGGACTGCTCTAGCGTGAGCCTACCGATTGCAAATTGCAATCGGATCCAGGGAGGCGACGATGAGCGACACCGAGCCGCAGACCGCGGGCGGGAAGGTCCTCTGGCACTTCACGATGTCACTGGACGGGTTCGTGGCGGGGCCCGACCACGACATGAGCTGGATGACCGGGATGACGTCCCGTCCGGGCCTGGTCGACGAGTACGTCGAGACCACCGGCGCCGTGCTGGGAGGCCGGGACGGCTGGGACCGCTTCCCGGACGCGAGCGGGGTGTACGGCGGCGCCTGGAGCGGGCCGCTCTTCGTGCTCACCCACCACCCCGAGGACGCGAAGCCGGCCGAGGGGGTCACGTTCCTGAGCTGCGACCCGGCCGAGGCGGTGCGGATCGGGCTCGCGGCGGCCGGGGGCAAGAATCTTGAGGTGTTCTCGCCGAGCATCGGCCGCCAGCTCCTCGAACTGGGGCTGATCGACGAGATCGACCTGCACATCGCGCCGGTCCTGCTCGGCCAGGGCATCCGGCTGTACGACAACCCCGGCGGTGAGCCGGTCCGCCTCCACCGGGTCGGCGAGGGCGACCCTACGTCGGCCGTGAACGTGCGCTACCGGCCCGTCACGACGGCGAAGGCCCCGGCCGGAAGCGTGCCGGGTCACTGAGCACGGCGGTCGGCGTCAGGCCACCGCGAGGCGGACGTCGCGGTGGCCCGGAGGGGGAGGGGTCAGGCCTGGGCGGCCAGGCGGGCGCGACGGGCCTCGCGGCGCTCGACGAAGCGGGAGGCGGTGGTCTCCATCTTGGCGAGGAAGTCGTAGAGCTCCTCGCGGGCCTTCTCGCCCTCGGGGCCGAGGTCCTTCATGTTGTACACGTCCCACTGGCGCAGGACCGGCTGCAGGACGTCGTCCATGTGCAGGCGCAGGTCGTAGATCCCGGCGTTGGCGATGGTCATGGCCTTGCGGGTGAAGCCCTCGATGCCGGTTCCCGGCATCTGGAAGGTGGTGACGACGTCGGTCACGGCGCGCATGGTCTGGTCGGGGGCGAGCTTGAAGGCCGCGTTGAGCAGGTTGCGGTAGAAGAGCATGTGCAGGTTCTCGTCGGCGGCGATCCTGGCGAGCAGCCGCTCGCAGTTCGGGTCCTCGGAGGCCTTGCCGGTGTTGCGGTGCGAGATGCGGGTGGCCAGCTCCTGGAAGGAGACGTACGCCACCGAGGCGAGCACGCCCTCGTAGGAGTTGGTGAAGCCCTCGCTCATGTGCACCATCCGGGCCCGCTCCAGCGCGACCGGGTCGACCGCGCGGGTGACCGTCAGGTAGTCGCGGATGGCGGTGCCGTGCCGGCCCTCCTCGGCGGTCCAGCGGTGCACCCAGGTGCCCCACGCCGCGTCGCGGCCCAGGGTGGTGGCGATCTCGTGGTGGTAGCTGGGGAGGTTGTCCTCGGTCAGCAGGTTGACGATGAGGGAGATGCGGGCCTCCTCGGGGATCTTGGTGTCTGTCTCGACCCAGGCCTCCCCGCCGTAGAGGCCGTCGTAGTTACGCCCCTCCGACCAGGGAACGTACTCGTGCGGGAACCACTCCTTGGCCACCTTGTGGTGCCGGTCCAGCTCCCCCGCGACGACAGGCTCAAGCTCGAGCAGCAGCTCGGTCTCACTGAACTCTCGCATCAGGTTTCTCCCTCGAAGACTACGCAACCGTAACCTACGTTAGCGTAGGTAAGCCCGTGATAGGTACGTGCTGCATGTCTCATTTACTCACTCATGGGCGATTCAAGGGAGTCGCTTCGCCCATCAGCCGAGACCGATCGGCTGGTGAGGATGCCGGGTGCCCTCCGGACCGGGCTGAGCGGGGATCGACATGACCCGCGCCTTCACGCCCGCCCGGCCGGTCACGCCGTCGCGGTGCCCCGGCCAGAGGGCGGTCAGGAGGACCAGGGTGATCTCGGAGAGCACCAGCAGCCGTTCCACCAGGCCGTAGTGGTCGGCACCCTCGATCAGATCCGAGATCAGCGAGCCCGGATGGGCGGCCAGGAACCAGGCGAGGAGCACCGCCGACAGGACGGACACCCCCGACAGCGGTCCGTTCCCCGTCCGGCGGCCGAGCATCCACCCCGCGCAGGGCAGCGCGGTGAAGACCACGGCCGCCGACCAGCGGTGGATCTCCCCGGCGATCGAGACGACGCCGGGCGCCGCGTCGGTGGGGAAGGCGGCGGTGAGAAGGAGCCCCAGCGCCGCGGCCACGAACAGCGCGCGCGAGGCGGCGGCGCGCACCGGCTCCACCCTGACCAGCAGGTACGCGACCCAGAGGCAGCCCATGGCCAGGGCGATCGTGCCGCCCGCCATCGCCCAGGCGCTGCCGTCGAGCAGCGCGTAGTCGCTGATCAGGCCGTTCAACGGGCTCACCGTGCCGGCCGCGACCAGGTGCGCGTACCCCATCGCGGCCAGGGCGAGCAGCGGCCCGGCCACCCCCGGCCAGCGGGACGGCGACCCCTCGCTCACCGCCCCACCTCCCCGCGGATCGTCCCGGAGGTCATCACGCCACCCCCCGGCGGATTGTCTCGGAGGTCATCACGCCACCCCCCGGCGGATCGCGCGGATCTTCCCGGGGCTCATCGCGCCACCTCCCGGTAGATCCTCTCGAACCTGGTCAGGGAGGCCTGGTGGTCGTGGGTCAGCGCGATGGCACGGCTCGCGGCGCCCATCGTGGCGCGCGTCCCGGGCGAGGTGAGCAGGGCGCCCAGGTGCCGGGCCAGCTCCTGGACGTCGCCGGGCCGGAACAGGTGGCCGTTCTCGCCGGGCCGAACCAGGTGCGGCAGGGCCATCGCGTCCGCGGCCACGACCGGCAGGCCGCTGGCCATGGCCTCCAGGGTGGCGATGCTCTGCAGCTCCGCGACGCCCGGCATGGCGAAGACGTCACCGGCGGCGTACACCTGGGGCAGCGTCTCGTCGGGGACGAAGCCGAGGAAGGACACCCGGTCCCCGACCCCGATCCGGTCGGCCAGCCTGGCGAGCGCGGCCCGCTGCCCGCCGGTTCCGGCCAGGGCGATCTGCGCGTCGGTGTGGTTGAGCACGTGCGGCAGGGCGCGGATGAGCTCGTCCAGCCGCTTCTCCTCGTCCAGCCGCCCGACGAACACGACCGTGTCCCGGTCGGGCAGGCCGAAGGCCCGGCGGGCCCACGCCTTCGGCTCGGCGCGCGGCTGGAACCTCGCCAGGTCGATGCCGCAGGAGATGGGCTCCACCGGCGGGCCGAAGCCCTTGCCCGTGAGCAGCCCGGCCGCGATCTCGGTGGGTGTGGTGACGCGGTCGGCCCTGGAGAAGACGCGGTTGAAGTCCTTCCAGGCCAGCGCGCCCGCCCTCTCGCGGAGCCGTCCGGGGATGCGCGCGAACTGGAAGAGGTTGTCCGGCATGAAGTGGTTGGTCGCCACGACCGGGACACCGGCACGCCGGGAGGCGGAGATCGCCGCGCGGCCGACGACGAAGTGCGCCTGCACGTGGACCACGTCCGGGGCGATCTCGTCGATCAGCCGGTCCAGCCTGGCCGGCACCGCGACCCGCATGGTGGGGTGCACCAGCACCGGCGCCGAGCGCAGCCGGTGCACGGTCACCCCGTCCAGGTGCTCGGTCCTGCCCGGCCCCTCGTCCGAGGCGCACACCACGTGGACCTCGTTCCCCCGTTCGGCCAGACCCTGGGCGAGCCGGTGGGCGAAGTAGGCGGCACCGTTCACGTCCGGCGGGTAGGTGTCGGCCCCGATCAGCACCCGGCGGGTCCGGACGGGGAGGGGGACAAGGCCTTGCGCGGGGGTACGCAGGGTGGTGGCTGACATGGCCATCAAGGCTCCGTTCATCGTGCTGTCACGTCGTGCGAGGGAGACATCGGGGTGGTACGGGCCAGCGCGACGGTTCCGGCGGCGGTGAGCGCGGCCGCCACCAGCGCGACGAGCGTGCTCGCCGCGCCGGTCGGCAGCGGCTCGCCGAGCAGGAGGGCGCCGAAGGCGACGGCGGTGAGGGGGTCGGCCACCTGCAGGGCGGCGAACGCCACGCCGAAGTGGCCGACGGCGTAGGCGCGCTGGAGCAGCGCCAGCGCGATCACGGCGGGCATCGGGACGGCGAACAGGAACCAGGGCTCCCAGTCGCCGTCGACCAGGACACGGGTGAGCGTGGCGGTCGCGCCGTACAGCACGCCCGCGCCCATGGCGAGAAGGCAGGCCCGTCCGGCGGGGGAGACCCGCCTGGCGAGGGCCCACAGCACCAGGGAGGCGATGGCCGCCCCCGCGAGCAGGACCACCGCCTCCCCGGTGCTGAGGTGCGGTTTCCCGCTGTGCTCGGGGACGACCAGCACCAGGCCGATCAGCCCGATGGCGATCACCGCCGCCGAGGCCAGCTCGCCGGGCCTGGGCCTGCGGCGTCGCAGGGCCGCCGCGCACGGCAGGGCGAACAGGAGGCTGGCCACGCCCATCGGCTGCACCAGGGTGAGCGGGCCGTACTTCAGCGCGACGATGTGCAGGGCCGTGCCGCCCGCGATCGCCAGGCCGCCGAGCAGCCATCGAGGACGCCTGACCAGGTGTCCGAGGCCGGGGCGGGACGCGCCCGCGGCCTCGAACTGCTGCAGCGCGGCACCGAGTGCGAAGAACAGGGAACCCAGCAAGGCCAGGCCGGCCGCCAGCACAGTCATGCGCACTCCTCCCAAGCAGATGAAGACATGGCGAGATGACCGGATCGCCTCGTGGAGGCGTCCGTTGAGGGGCTTGTGGTGAACAGTGGAAGCGTCCCCCGGCCGGAGGTACCGGAGCCATAGGGGTTCACCCTGACTTCGCAGGGAATTCCCCGAGATTCGCGTCGGGGCTGTTGACCTGCTGGCTTCTCTTATCGTAGTTTCACGGGCATGGATCTCGTGGGCGCCTGGCGCCTGGTCGAGTGGCGGATCGTCGATGCCGGGAGGCGGGTCTCGCACCCCTTCGGCACGGACGCGGTGGGCCTGCTCTGCTACACCCCCGACGGCCACATGAGCGCGACGATCGCACGCGCCGGGCGCGCCCCGCTGCCCGGCGCCAGTCCGGGACAGGCGCCCCCGGAGGCGCTGGCCGAGGCGTTCACGTCGTTCTTCGCCTACGCGGGCCGCTACGAGGTCCGTGACGGCCACGTCGCCCACGACGTCGAGGTGGCGCTCAACCCCGCCTTCGCCGGCACCGTCCAGGTTCGCGAGCTGAACGCCGACGGTGACCGGCTGGTCCTGGCGGCCGAGGAGGACGGCCGGTGGCACACCCTGATCTGGAAACGGTCATGACCCCGACGCGTGGGGGATCATGAGTCCCGATCCGGGAGCCCCGCGGCCCGGCGGTCAGTCACCGGAGGCGACCAGCTCCGGCGCGGTACGGCGGCGGCGGAAATGGCGGACGATCTCCACCACGACGGTGACCGTCAGGGCGAGGCCGAGGCCGAGCAGCAGCCCCTTGATCGGGTCGTGCTCGAAGGCCGCGCCGCCCACGTAGCCGATCAGCCCCGAGTAGACCGCCCAGGACACCGCGGCGAGGGCGTCGAAGAGGGCGAACGCGCGCCGGGGATAGGCGACCGCGCCCATGGTCAGGGTGCAGGCGGTCCGGCCGCCGGGGATGTAGCGGGCCACCACGAGAACCAGCCCGCCCCGCTCGGCCAGCGACCGCTCCGCCCAGGCGAACGCCCTGCGACTGCGCCTGCCGTTGCGCAACCGGTCGTTGGTGGTACGCCCGATGGCGTACGAGATGTGGTCGCCCGCGAACGCGCCCAGCGCGGCCACCACGATCACCCAGAGCAGGTCGGGCGCGCCGGTGGCGGCGGCGAACACCCCGGCCGTGATGACGGACGTCTCCGCCGGGACCACCGGGAAGAACCCGTCGAGCAGCGCCAGCGCGAACAGCGCCAGGTAGATCCAGGGGGATGTCATCACATCGTTCAGGACGTCGAGGATGGCCTGTGTCATGTCGGGCTCCAGCCGGGGGTCGCGAATGTTTCACGAAGCACGCTGACGACCCGGTGATCTCAGGGCATCCGGGAGGAACCCCGGTGTTCCGGGATCAGATCCCTGAGATCACCGGGGGTCCGTCCTGCCGACTCTAGAAATCGGGAGGAGCCGGCCACATTGCCCGAACGGCCCAGGCCACCCCCCACCTTCGTCGGGTGGTCCCTCCTCCCCAGGACGGAGACGCCGGGGACGCCGGGGACGCCGGAGACACGGCTCAGTTGAGCTGCCAGATGGCGAGGTTCAGCGAGGCCGCGTACGTCACCCAGAGCAGGTAGGGCACCAGCAGCCAGGCGGCCGGGCGGCTGATCCGCCGGAAAAGGACGATGGTGAGGACGATCGCGAGCCAGAGGACGACGATCTCCGCGAACGCCAGGCCGTACTGACCGGCGCCGAAGAACAGCGGCGTCCAGGCGGCGTTGAGGACCAGCTGGACCGCGTAGACGCCGAGCGCCGGTGTCAGGCCGCGCGCCGACCAGGCGAGCCAGCCGGACAGGGCGATCATGACGTACAGGACCGTCCAGGCCGGGCCGAACAGCCACTGCGGCGGTGCCCAGGGCGGCCGCTCCAGCGACAGGTACTCGCCTCCGGCGTCGACGGCCGCCAGCGACCCCACCACCGCCACCAGCACGAGCGCGACGACGAAGACCGGCAACCCGGCCCAGCGTTTCGGTTGACGCGCGATGACCATGGAAACCTCCCTGCCCCCTTCTTCGCGCCTCTACCGCGCCGCGGTTTCCCGTACGGGAAACGGGGGCGGGAAGGTGGAACGTTCCCGGGCGGGAGGGGCGTTCCTAGGCGGGCGGGGCGGCGACGGCCGGGGTGGCGAGGGGGTCGTAGTGCAGGCGGCGCAGCACCCGGCGGAAGGCGTACAGGGAGAAGGCCACCGCCAGGCCGCTGATCGCGGCCACCGTCGCGGTGCGGACCAGCAGGTAGGTGCCGATCGACTCGTGCAGCAGGAGCCAGATGCTCACCGCGGAGTTGGCCAGCAGCACGAAGGCCCACAGCAGGGTGATGCGGGCGAAGAACCGGCGGACCCGCTCGTGTTTCAGCACGGCCGAGGGCAGGTGGATGTAGTCGAGGGTCAGCTTCTGCACCAGCGGGCGGTTGAACCGCACCGAGGCGAGGAAGACCATGCTGATGCAGATCGTCCCGAGCTCCGGCTGGAGGAAGTAGATCACCGCGCTCCCGGTCCAGAACCCCAGCAGCGCCCGCACGGTGATCGCGATGATGGCGAGGATCATCGTGCCGGGCACCGGTATCCGCCGGACCAGCCGCCATCCCACTCCCGCGTATACCCAGGTGACCGCCGCGATCAGCGCGCCCTTCAGGCCGAGGAGGGCCAGCGCCGCGTAGAAGACGGCGAGGGGGGCGACGACGCCCTCCAGCAACTTCGGTGCCGCCTGCCTGGCGAGAGCGGTGAGACGGGGGAGGACGATGGGCTGGTGGCTCATGACGCTCCACGGGCTGGTGCGGTGGCAGGCGCTGGGCGTTCACGCCTACCCCGGCATGGCACGGGTATGCCAGGCCGTCGCAGGGGGTTGCGGGGAAGGTTACCTCCGGATGTTCACCGGCCACTCACGGTACCTGACCCCGTGGCGTGCTCTCGTGAAAACAACTCAATAACACTGCAATAACGGATGAGACCGGTACAGATCATTACGGTTCACAAAAAGGATCGCTATGCCGGTAACGGTTGAGAAACAGGAGCTTTCCCGATCGGGTCCGGTCCGCGACCATGAGAGACATGGCAGTGCTGCGCACGCACGCGTCCCGCCGTTCCACCGAGGGTGTCGAAAATGTCGCGGCCCAGCTCGTCCGCTGGCCGGATCTGGCGCTGAAGCGCACCAGGAAGGGGCTCGGTTTCCGGGCCGGCGGCCGGGAGATCGTCAGGATGTCCGGCGACCACACCGCGCAACTGCTCCTCACCAAGCCCGTGATCGACAGGTGGGCGCGGGTGCTCACCGACTGCCATCGGATCACCCCCGGCGCCGACGCCGGGTGGGTGTCCATGTCCATCGAGGGCCGGGCCGACGCCGAGCTGTTCCTCTCGCTCGTCAGCGTCGCGATCAAGGTCAACCAGCGCCCGAGGTGACCGGCGCCGGTGGTCATCGGCGCTGACGGTGATCGGCGCTGACGGTGATCGGCGTCGACGGTGATCGGCGTCGACGGTGACCGGCGTCAGGTGAGGGTCGCGGTGGCCAGTCTCGCCCCGAAGCCGATGAACAGCGCGCCCACACCCGTACGCAGCCCGGCCGACAGTCCGCGGCGGGCCCGGAACTGCCGGGCCAGGAACGTTCCCCCGAAGATCAGGGCCGACAGGTAGAGCGCGCTGAACAGCTGGCAGATCGCGCCCAGGATCAGGAACGACAGGGCTGGGGTGCCGTAGGCGGGATCCACGAACTGGATGAAGAACGAGATGAAGAACAGGATCGCCTTCGGGTTCATCAGGCTGACGATCAGGGCCCGGCGGAAGGGGCTCCGCGCGGTCCGCTCCTGGACCATGGGTGCCTCCAGGGTCTCGCCCCCGGTGTCGGGAGCGCGCCACGAGCGCCAGGCCGACCGGAGCATCTGGAACCCGATCCACGCGAGGTAGGCCGCGCCGATGTACTTGACGACGTTGAACAGGAGCGGCTCCGACTTCAGCAGGGAGGCGACCCCCGCTGCCGCCAGGACCATCAGGACGGCGTCACCGACGAAGACCCCCATCGCCCCCTGGTACCCCTGCCGCACCCCGCGCTGGGCGGCGGTGCTGAGCACGTACAGCGAGTTCGGGCCGGGAAGAAGGATGATGAGGAAGGCGCCGACCGTGTAGGTCCAGATGTCGGTGATGCCAAAGAACACGGCGATACTCCAGAAGGCGTTACGGATGCGTCATTACCGTACCGCCTAAAGGTGCTTATCTTCCTTTCCGGGTCTTCCGGACGCCATGCAACGGTTCGCTCGGATGCCATGCGCCGGATCGCGCCGGACGCCGTGCCCCCCGCCGCCCCTCCCCGCGCCCCCGCGCCCGGACACGCTCACCGGAACGCTCCCGGCCGCGACACAGGCGACTGACGTTTTTGGGCCTTGTGGCAGGAGTCTGTCAAGGCTACGATCGCGACAACTCTTAGGAAACTTTCCTAAAAGAAGTGCCGACTAGGGGTGCCCATGGCCCGTGCCTCCCCGCCGACCCATGTCCAGCTGCGAAAACTCGACGGCGGTAGCCGTCGCTGCTGAAGGTCCGACCGTCCGGACGCCTCACCCCCCAGGTTCCACGTCCATGGGAGCGATCATGCGGCGCACCTTTCCCTTACTCGTCCTGACTGCGGTTGCAAGCTCCGGCCGCGGCCTGCCCACCCCCGCCACCCCCGGTTCCGGCGTCACGACCGCCCCCGTCACCGAGACTTCCGTCGCTGAGAGCTCCGTCGCGACCCCCGCCGCGCCCGCCGTCGTCATGGCCGCCGCGGCCACCATCGGCGCCGCCGTCGCCGTCCCCACCCGACCCGAGGCCTCAGGCCGGGGTTCGCGAGCCGTGGGTGGACGCCGGGGCCCGGGAACCGCGGGTGAGCACGCCACCTCGGACGCGACCTCGGACGCCGCCGCCGACCCCCCGGTCCTCCCGACGAGCGGGCGCGGCCCCTCCCCGAAGCGCCGGCGCCGTACCCCGTCGACGCCGCACCCACCGGCACCACACGCCGTCCGGCGGCATCAAAGGCGCCCGGAGCACTCAGCGCGCCCAGAGCGCTTCGGGCAATCAGAGCGTTCAGCGCGTCCAGAGCGTTCAGCGCGTCCGGAGCACCCGGAGCACCCGGAGCACCCGGGGCTTCCGGAGAGCGTGACGGCGCTCCAGGCGCCGGCGACCCGGTGACGCCTCGGTGACGACTCGCTGAACCCGGCGGTCCCCGGCGCCCCGCGCCGATCAACGGAACGGTCCCCCGGTCGGAGCCGTGCCCACCCCGCCGTACGGCCCGCGCCCACGTTCGCGCCCGCGCACCCCCCGCGTGGCGCGGGTCGTACGGTCACCCCCACGGAATGCATGAGGTCAACGTGAAATTACGCGCCATCGCCCGCTCTCTCGTCGCCCTGGCGGCCCTCGTCCTGACGATGATGGTCGCGCTCCCCGCCCAGGCCGCCTCGGCCACCGCCGTCTTCACCAAGACCTCGGACTGGGGTACCGGTTTCGAGGGCAAGTACACGATCACCAATGGTGGTACGACGACGATCAACGGCTGGTCGGTGGCCTTCGATCTGCCTTCGGGGGCGAACATCGGGTCGTTCTGGGACGCGTCGCTGAGCCGTAGCGGGCAGCGTTTCACCTTCAGCAACGTCGGCTGGAACGGCACCCTGGCCCCGGGGGCGACCGCGAGCTTCGGCTTCAACGGCAGTCCGGGCAGCGCGACGCCGTCCAACTGCACGCTCAACGGCGCGGCCTGCGGCGGCGGCACCACCCCCGTCACCCCGGGAACCCCGGGCAATCCGACCGTCACCGGTACGACCAATTCCTCGATCTCCCTGTCGTGGGGCGCCTCCAGCGGCACCGTCACCGGATACCGCGTCTACGAGGGCTCCACGCAGCGGGCCCAGGTCACCGGCACCAGCGCGACGATCGGCTCGCTGGGCACGTGCACCTCGCACACGTACACCGTCAAGGCCTACAACGCCCAGGGTGAGTCGGCCGCCAGCGGCACGGTGAGCGCCACCACCACCGGCTGCAACAGCGGCGCCCCCGGCAAGCCGGGCACCCTGTCGGCGACGGGCGGCACGAACAGCGTGGCGTTGTCGTGGGGCGCGTCATCGGGAACGGTGACCGGCTACCGGGTGTACGAGGGCTCGACGGTCAGGGCGACCGTGAGCGGGACGAGCACGACGGTGTCGGGGCTGGGCGTGTGCGAGTCGCACACCTACACGGTCGCGGCGTACAACTCCTCGGGCGAGGGCCCGAAGAGCGACCCGGCCGCTGCCACCACGAACGGCTGCACCGGCGGCGGCCCGCTGCCCAAGCACTTCCTCACCGGCTACTGGCACAACTTCGACAACCCGGCCGTCGAGCTGCGGCTGTCGGCGGTGCCCAACGAGTACGACCTGGTCGCGATCTCCTTCGGCGAGGCCACCGCCACCCCCGGTGAGGTCGTCTTCGGCGTCGACCCGGGCCTGTCCGCCTCCCTCGGCGGCTACACCGACGCCCAGTTCAGGGCCGACGTGCAGACCCTCCACTCCCGCGGCAAGAAGGTCATCCTCTCGGTCGGCGGCGAGGCGGGCCGCGTGCAGGTGGCCAGCGCCGCCGCCGCGACCAAGTTCGCCGACACCGTCTACGCCCTGATGCAGAGCTACGGATTCGACGGCGTCGACATCGACCTGGAGAACGGGCTCAACTCCACCTACATGGGCCAGGCGCTCCGGTCGCTGCGGGCCAAGGCGGGGTCGAACCTGATCATCACGATGGCGCCGCAGACCATCGACATGCAGTCCACCGGCGGCGAGTACTTCAAGCTGGCGCTGGCCATCAAGGACATCCTCACCGTCGTCCACACCCAGTTCTACAACTCCGGCTCCATGCTCGGCTGCGACCAGATGGCCGCCTACTCGCAGGGCTCGGTCAACTTCATGACCGCGCTGGCCTGCATCCAGCTGGAGAACGGCCTCCGCCCCGACCAGGTGGCGCTCGGCCTGCCCGCCGGGCCCGGCGCGGCGGGCGGCGGCATCGTCGCCCCCGCCCTGGTGAACCAGGCCCTGACCTGCCTGGCCACCAGGACCAACTGCGGCAGCTTCGTGCCGCCGCGCGCCTACCCCGGCATCCGCGGCGCGATGACCTGGTCCATCAACTGGGACGCCAGCAACAACTGGAACTTCTCCAGGACCGTCAAGCCGCACCTCGCGACCCTGCCCTAACTCCCGAAACCCCTGAATCCCCGCTCCGGACCTGCCCGGCACCCACGACCCGGCCGGGCAGGCCCGGACCCCGCACCGAGAACACCCCGCGTCCCCGACCCGGCGCCCTCTCACCCCCACACCTCGTACCCCCCACCCGAGGAAGAGCCATGAGATTACGACGAACGCTGACCGCGGTCCTCGCCGCGCTCGGCATGTCAATCGGCCTGTCACTGGTCGCGACCCCCGCGTTCGCGGCCCCCAACACCGCCGTCTTCACCAAGGTCTCCGACTGGGGTACCGGTTTCGAGGGCAAGTACACGATCACCAATGGTGGTACGACGACGATCAACGGCTGGTCGGTGGCCTTCGATCTGCCTTCGGGGGCGAACATCGGGTCGTTCTGGGACGCGTCGCTGAGCCGTAGCGGGCAGCGTTTCACCTTCAGCAACGTCGGCTGGAACGGCACCCTGGCCCCGGGGGCGACCGCGAGCTTCGGCTTCAACGGCACGCCGGGCAGCGCGACCCCGTCCAACTGCACCCTCAACGGCGTCGCCTGCGGCGGCGGCAGCACCCCCGGGACGCCGGGCACACCCGGCACCCCGTCGGTGACCGGCACCACCAACTCCTCGATCTCCCTGTCGTGGGGTGCCTCCAGCGGCACCGTCACCGGATACCGCGTCTACGAGGGCAGCACGCAGCGGGCCCAGGTCACCGGCACCAGCGCGACGATCGGCTCGCTGGGCACGTGCACCTCGCACACGTACACCGTCAAGGCCTACAACGCCCAGGGCGAGTCGCTCGCCAGCGGCGCGGCGAGCGCCACCACCACCGGCTGCACCAACCCGCAGCCCGGCAAGATGGCCGGAGCCCCGTACCTCTACATGGGCTGGGGCAACCCGCCCAACCCCGTGACCGTCATGAACGCCACCGGCGTGAAGTCCTTCACCATGGCGTTCATCCTGTCCGGCGGCGGCTGCAACCCCGCCTGGGACGGCAACCGGCCGCTGACCGGCGGCACCGACCAGGCCGCGATCAACCAGATCAAGGCCGCGGGCGGCAGCGTGCAGGTCTCCTTCGGCGGCTGGTCGGGCAACAAGCTCGGCCCGAACTGCTCGACCCCGGCCGCCTTCGCCGGAGCCGTGCAGCAGGTCATCAACGCCGTCGGCCCGGCGGTCGTCGACTTCGACATCGAGAACACCGACGAGTTCGAGAACTACACCGTCCAGGACCGCATCCTCAACGGCCTGAAGATCGTCAAGCAGAACAACCCGAACGTCAAGATCGCCGTCACCTTCGGCACCGACACCACCGGCCCGACCCCGGCCGGCGTCCGCCTGATCAACCAGGCCAAGGCACTGGCCGTGCCGATCGACAACTACACGATCATGCCGTTCAACTTCGGCGCCTCGAACATCTACAACGCCACCGTGAGCTCCTCCGAGGGCCTGAAGAACGCCCTCAAGGCCGCCAACGGCTGGACCGACGCGCAGGCGTACGCCCGGATGGGCATCTCCGGCATGAACGGCCTGTCCGACCAGCAGGAACTGACCACGGTGGCGGCCTGGACGCAGATCCGTGACTGGGCCAAGTCCAAGGGGCTGACCCGCCTGGCCTACTGGGCGGTCAACCGCGACCGTCCCTGCCAGGGCGGCGGCGTGGCCGCCCACTGCAGCGGGATCGCCCAGAGCGACTGGGACTTCACCCGCGTCACCGCCGGCTTCTGACCCACCCGAAGCGAGCCCGCCCAGCGCGAAAACGCACCGGGTGAGCTCGTACGACCCGCACGGTCCGCACCCCGCCAAGGTGCGGGCCGTGCCCCCACGACACCCTCCTAAAGATCCTTGCGGGGTAAATCGGATGCACCTCAGGAAACTCGCCGTGGCCGTCGTCCTGGCGCTCGGCGGGACGATGCTGGCCGCGACACCGGCCCACGCGGCCAACATCGCGACGAACCCGGGCTTCGAGAACGGGCTGAGCGGGTGGACCTGCTCCACCTCCTCGGGCGCCACGACCGTCTCCTCGCCCGTACACGGCGGGACCGGTGCCCTGCAGGCCACCCCGGCCGGGAACGACACCGCCCGCTGCCAGCAGACGGTCGGCGTCAGGCCCTCCTCGGCCTACACCCTGTCGGCCTGGGTCAGGGGCGGCTACGTCTTCCTCGGCGCGACCGGCACCGGCGGGACCGACCCCAGCACGTGGGCGTCCTCGCCCTCGTCCTACACCCAGCTGTCGACCTCGTTCACCACCGGCGCCTCGACCACCTCCGTGACGATCCACGTCAACGGCTGGTACGGCCAGGGCACCTACCAGGCCGACGACGTCGTCCTCGACGGAGCGCCTGGGCAGGGGCAGCCGCCCGCGACGCCCGCCGGGCTCACCGGCACCGGCAACGCCACCACCGCCTCGCTGAGCTGGAGCGCCTCCTCGGGCGCGACCGGCTACAACGTCTACCGCAACGGCACCAGGGTCGGCACCGCCACCGGGACCACCTTCTCCGAGATCCCCGGCACGGGCACGCACTCGTACCAGGTGAGCGCGACCAACGCCTCGGGCGAGTCGGCGCGGTCGGGCGCGGTCTCGGTGACGGTCGGCACCGGCCAGCCGCAGATCCCGGCCGTACCGTCGGGACTGGCGGCCACCGTGAGCGGCACGAGCGTCGCGCTGAGGTGGAACGCCTCCTCGGGCGCGACCACCTACAACATCTACCGCAACGGCACCAGGGTCGGCACGCCCACCGGGACCACCTACACCGACACCCCGGGCGCGGGCACGCACAGCTACCAGGTGAGCGCCTCCAACTCCGCCGGTGAGTCGGCCCGGTCCGGCGCGGTCTCCGCGACCGTCACCGGCACGCCCCCCGGCAACCTGCCCAAGCGGGTGCTGGTCGGCTACCTGCACGCCTCCTTCGCCAACGGCTCCGGCTACATCCGGATGGCGGACGTGCCCAACGAGTGGAACGTCATCAACCTCGCCTTCGGCGAGCCCACCTCGGTGACCTCGGGGGACATCCGCTTCACCCAGTGCCCGGTCGCCGAGTGCCCCAACGTCGAGTCCGAGGCCGAGTTCATCGCCGGGATCCGGGCCAAGCAGGCACTCGGCAAGAAGGTGCTGATCTCGATCGGCGGCCAGAACGGCCAGGTCCAGCTGAGCACCACGGCCGCGCGCGACAAGTTCGTCCAGTCGGTGGGCGCCATCATCGACAAGTACGGCCTCGACGGGCTGGACATCGACTTCGAGGGCCACTCCCTCTATCTCGACAACGGCGACACCAACCTGTCCGCCCCCACCACCCCGGTCATCGTCAACCTGATCTCCGCGCTCAAGACCCTAAAGGCGAGGTATGGCACCCGCTTCGTGCTGACCATGGCCCCCGAGACGTTCTTCGTCCAGCTGGGCTACCAGTTCTACGGCCCGGGCCCCAACGGCTCCGCCGACCGGCGGGCCGCCTCCTACCTCCCCGTCATCCACGCGATGCGCAACGACCTGACCCTGCTGCACGTCCAGGACTACAACTCCGGGCCGATCATGGGGCTGGACAACCAGTACCACACCATGGGCGGCCACGACTTCCACGTCGCCATGACCGACATGCTGCTCGCGGGCTTCCCCGTCGCGGGCAACCCGAACAACGTCTTCCCCGCCCTGCGCCAGGACCAGGTCGCCATCGGCCTGCCCGCCGCCCCGTTCGCGGGTAACGGTTTCACCACGGTCCCGGAGGTCCAGAAGGCCTTCGACTGCCTGGCCAAGGGGACCAACTGCGGGTCGTACCGGCCGAGAGGGGTCTACCCGAACCTTCGCGGCCTGATGACCTGGTCGATCAACTGGGACAGGTACAACGCCTTCGAGTTCTCCCGCAGCCACCGGGCCTATCTCGACGGCCTGGGCTGAAAGCCCCTCGCCGCCGGGGGAGACGGACTTCCGGCGGCGAGGTTCCCCCTTCCGTTACCCGGAGGCGGTCGCCCGTCGTGACGGCCCGGATTCCCGAGGCCGGGAAAACTGGCAGAGTGGTCTCGGTTTGGAGATCCGGGTGGCTGGTTGGTCGCCAGGTCCGGCAGGCTAGGGGCCGTCATGGACTACGCAATTCTCACGGGGTTCGTCCTCGTTCTCGGTGTCGTGCTCGCCCTGGTCGCGCAGTGGAAGGGCTGGAGACCCTCTCTGCTGGTCATCCTGGGGGTCGGAATCGCCTTCCGGGTGCTCATCATGGCCACCTCGGCGGTGGACACCTGGCAACCGGTCGACTTCATCAACAGCTTCAAGCCCGCCGGCGAGGCGGTCCTGAACCGCGAGGACCCCGTACTGGGCAGCTCGGGAGGCTGGCACTTCCTGCCGACCATCCCCTACGTCTACGGCCTCCTGCTCTGGCTGGGCATCCCGTGGGAGATCGGCGGGCGCCTGGTCACCGTGGTCGCGGACATCGTGCTGATCCCGCTGGTCGGCAAGCTCGCCGGAGGGCCCAACGCGTCACTGCGCGCCTTCCAGTACGCCTGCAACCCGCTCGCCATCCTCGTCGCCTCCGTCCACGGCCAGGTCGAGCCGGTCGCCCTGGTCTTCGGCGTCGCCGCCTTCGTCGTGGCCCGGGGCCCCGGCGACCCCGACCGGCCGGGCATGACCACCAACCCGCTCGCGCTGGCACGGCAGAGCATCGCGCTGCACGGCCTCGCCGGTGCCGTACGACACGCCTTCGGCCCCGAGGGAGTGGTCCGCGGGGCGCTCACCCCGCGCCAGGGCGACCGGCAGTCCCTGCGCCGCGCCCTGTTCGCGGGACTGCTGATGGGACTGGCGCTGTGCGCCAAGAGCTGGCCGATCTGGCTCATCCCCGGCCTGCTCCTGCTGCTGCCCACCTTCCGCGCCCGCGTCGTGGCGTTCGTGGCCACGGGCATCGCGCCGGTCTTCTTCCTGGTCACCCTGCCGATCTTCGCCGGCACCTCGCTGAGCCAGATCCCCGAGGTCATCCGGGTGATCCAGGACGTCCGCCCGATCGTCGGCCAGTGGGGCTACAGCGCCATCCTGATGGACGGCGTCAACGACCTGAACCAGGGGATCGCGACGTTCGGCACCCGCCTGATCTACGTCACCATGCTGGTGGTGGCCTTCCTGTGGCGGCGCGCCGACCCGATCGACCTCACCACGGCGCTGCTGCTCGCCTTCATGGTCACCACCCCCAGGCTCGGCGCGCAGTATCTCCTGTGGTTCATGCCGTTCCTGATCGCCCGCCCCACCCGCTTCGCGTGGCCCGCGATCATCGGCGTCTCCCTCTGGGCGGGGTACGGCTACCTCTACATGACCCAGTTCGACTCCGCCACCTGGCGAAGTCTGCACGTCGTCTGGTCGCAGGCCTCCATCGTGCTGCTGCCGATCCTGGCGCTCGCCATGCCGTGGGGACGCCGCGTGCCCCGCGCACCCGTCTCCACCCCCGAGGGATCACCCCCCTCGGCGCCCGTTCCCGCGTCCGCCTGAAGCGGCGCGGCACCTGAAGCGGCGCGGCACCTGAAGCGGCGCGGCACCTGAAGCGGCGCGGCACCTGAAGCGGCGCGGCACCTGAAGCGGCGCGGCACCTGAAGCGGCGCGGCACCTGAAGCGGCGCGGCACCTGAAGCGGCGCGGTGCTTGAAGTCGTGCGGCGCCTGACGTCACGCGGGGCCTGAAACCCGATGCCCGCCGCCGCCCGCCGGTGCTCCGTCACCCTCGCGTGACGGAGCACCGGCGGGGCCCGGGAGGGGCTGGTACATTCCGGTCCTGTGACGAGCACCGTGGAAATCCTGCGTTACACCGCCTTCACCCATGACCCCGAGGGGGGAAACCCCGCCGGGATCGTCCTCGACGCGGCAGGGCTCTCCGACGCGGAGATGCTGGCCGTCGCCGCCGAGGTCGGATACTCCGAGACGGCGTTCGTGACCGAACGCGACGACGAGCGACGCGCCTTCCGGGTTCGGTACTTCGCCCCCTCGGCGGAGGTGGCGTTCTGCGGGCACGCCACGATCGCCACCTCGGTGGTGCTGGCCGAACGCCTCGGGACCGGGCGCCTGACGTTCGACACCAACGCGGGCGAGATCGTCATCGACACCGAGATCGTCGACGACACGCTCCGCGCCACGCTCACCAGCGTCCCCACACGCTCCCGGCCCGTCGCGGAGGACGCGCTCGCGGAGGCCCTCGCAGCCCTCGGCTGGTCCCGCGACGAGCTCGACCCCGCCTTCCCCCCGCACGTCGCGTTCGGCGGCGTCGAGCACCTCGTGCTCGCGGCCTCCTCGCGCGAACGCCTGTCAGGCCTCGACTACGACTACGAGCTGCTGAAGGCGCTGATGACCCGCGAGGGCTGGACCACGGTGAACCTGTTCTGGCAGGAGAGCGACGAGCGGTTCCACGCCCGCAACCCGTTCCCGGTAGGGGGAGTCGTGGAGGACCCCGCCACCGGCGCCGCCGCCGCTGCCTTCGGCGGCTACCTGCGGGTCATCGGGAACGGCTCCTCGGAGTTCACGGTCATCCAGGGCGTGGACATGGGGCGGCCCAGCACGCTGAAGGTCTCGATCTCCTCCCCCGACGGCCGGAGCCGGGTGAGCGGGGGAGCGGTCGAGCTGGGAACCGTCTGATCCCGGTACGACGACCCACGCGGGGCCGGCCAGCCGCTCCCGTCACCGAGCCGATCGAGCGACCGGCCCGGAGGTCGCCGGACTGATCGAGCGACCGGCTCAGAGGTTGTCGCGTTGATCGAGCGACCGGCCCGGAGGTTGTCGCGTTGATCGAGCGACCGGCTCAAGGGGCGCCGCTTTGATCGAGCAGCCTGCTCAGGGGCACTCCCGCCAGCCGCCGTACCTCGTTCGCCATGTGAGCCTGGTCGGCGTACCCGCTGACCACGGCGACCTCGGCCGCCGTGACGCCACGCCTGGCCAGCCGCAGTGCCCGCTGGAACCTGACCACCCGTTGCAGCACCTTCGGGCCGTACCCGAAAGCCCGCAGGGACCGGCGCAGGAGCTGCCGCTCGCTGACTCCCAGGTCCCAGGCCACCTCCCTGACGCTCCGCCCCGCCCGCAACGCCTCGGCGATCGCGGGCGCGGCCGGGTCGGGTCCGGGGGCCGCGCGCAACCGTACGACCAGCGCCCGCTGTACGACGTCGGAGAACGGCTTCGACGACCGGACCCCGGCCGGCCCGCCGGACGGTTCCGGGCCGGCCGTCGCGGTGAGCGGTTCCAGCTCGGACAGCTCCGCGAACGGCCCCAGGTCGGACAGGGGCACCCGCAGGTCGCGCAGGCTGTCGAGCGGCACGCCGAACAGCTCGCCCGCCGAGCCGGGCCCGAACCGGATCCCCGTATAACGGGCACCAGACGCCATCCGGACGGATTTCGGGCCCGTGTCGGGCCCCGCGACAAGCGCTCCCTCCGGCCCCCAGATCAGATCCACGCAGCCGTCGGGCACGACCAGCTGCGTCATGGCGGAGGTCGCCTCGTTGCTCCACACGCAGGCCACCCGCCCGGCGAGGCGGGAGTCCGGCGCCCACTCGCGATACATGACCTCAGCGTACGGGCGACGGGTTCTTGCCCCGTTCCCCTCCCGGACTCTTCCCCGTGCCGGGTTGCTCGTCGTCGGGGACGTTCCCGGAGACGAGAGCCGCGGCCCAGTCGCCGTCCGGATCGCTGTCGATCAGCAGCGCCCGGGTCAGCAGGCTGAGCGGGATGGCCAGCAGCGCGCCCAGCGGGCCGAGCAGGAACGTCCACAGGATGAGCGAGAGGAAGGTCACGGTCGTGGACAGCCCGACGGCGTCACCGAGGAACTTCGGCTGGATCAGCGACTGCACCACGAAGTTGATCAATACGTAGGCGGCGATCACGAAGATCATGGTTTTGGGCCCGCCCTCCAAGAGGCCGAGCAGGGCGGGCGGGATGAGCCCCAGGACGAACCCGACGTTGGGGATGTAGTTCGTGATCAGCGCCAGCACTCCCCAGAGCAGGGGGAGCGGCACGCCGAGAATCCAGAGCGCGGCCACGTCCAGCGCGGAGCAGACAAGCCCGAACCCCGTCGAGACCAGGAGGTAGCGGCGGGTCTTGTGGGCGAAGTTGCCGAGCGCGCCGATGAGCAGGGGCCTGCGCGCCGCGCCCATGGCGAGGATCTTGGAGAAGGCCTGGGCGTCCAGGCACATGGCCAGAAGCAGGACGATGATGAGGACGAGGCCGGAGAACACTCCCAGCAGCCCCGAGACGAACCCCTGCGCGAGCGCGAAGATCTTGCCGGGGTCGAAGGAGTTGATCGCCTCGTTCATCTGCTGGGTGCCGAAGCCGAACCTGGCCGCCTGCTGTTGAGCCTCCGCGACGAGCTGGTTGAACTGCGCGTCGTAGGTGGGCGCGAGGGTCGCCATCTGCGCGACGGCCACGGTCAGGATCGCCACCATGCCCAGGAGCACCAGCAGCACGATCGCCAGGGGGATCGCCACCAGCGTCCATCCGGGAGCGCCACGCTCGCGAAGCCAGGTTCTGACCGGAGAGACCGCCAGGACGAGGACCAGTGCCAGCAACACCGGTCCGATGATCGACCCGATCTCCCTGATCCCCGCCAGGGTGACCACCGCGCCCGCGGTGCAGAGGAGCACGACGAGCGCCCTGGGCAACACTCTTTGGTCCGTCATAACGGATCTCTACCCAGCAGGTGAGAAACACGTCCTGACGGGGCAGGCTCTTCGATTTGACGGAGCTCGGCGCCGTACATAGAGTTCACAGGCCCGAGGGGGACGGCGGAGATCGCCAGAGCCTCGGGACCCTCCTTCTGATCACCTCCCTTCGTCGGGGCGCATGCGTCACGCCGAAGTCCGGTTGGACAACGACCGGATGTCGGAGTAAGTTAGAGGGGTTGCCCTGGAAACGGGGTGGTCGCAATCCTAACGGGTTCGGCGGGATCGCGTCGAGAGTCGGAAATCCGACAGTTTGACACGAAACCGGCACTCCTGATAAGATAGTGACACGAAATGGAACGCCCCGGAGTTCGGGCCTGACTCATCTGGTCGGGTTTGGGTGATGGTGTACGCGTCCGTTTCTTGAGAACTCAACAGTGTGTTAAAAGCCAGTGCATGAAGCACAATC
>NZ_JCADBG010000035.1:0-66757 GCF_059358815.1 Streptosporangium nanhuense | reverse complement strand
CCGACGGCGGCCGGCTGTCGCAGTACACCGACCTCGGCGGCGCCAACCAGCAGTGGCAGCTCGTGAAGCTCGGCGGCGGCACCGACCCGGTCCCCGGCGACGCCAAGCAGATGGAGGACCTGGACCGCGGCCTGATCAGCGTGCGCTCCGGCAGCGGCAACCTGGTGTCCTGGCGCCTGCTGGGCAACGAGTCCCGCGACACCACGTTCAACGTCTACCGGGGCGGCACCCAGATCGCCGGTGTCACGAACTCCACCAACTACCTGGACTCCGGCGCCTCGGCCGACGCCTCGTACACCGTGCGCGCCGTGGTCGGCGGCAGCGAGCAGGCCGACTCGGGGACCTCACTGCGCTTCGGCAGCGGCTACCTGGACGTGCCGATCAGCCCGCCCAGCGGCAACCACACCGCGAGCGACGCGAGCACGGGCGACCTGGACGGTGACGGCAGGCTGGACCTGGTGCTCAAGTGGGAGCCCAACGACGCCAAGGACAACTCCCAGTCCGGGGTCACCAGCCCGGTCTACATCGACGGGATCAAGCTCGACGGCACCCGTCTGTGGCGGATCAACCTGGGCCGCAACATCCGCGCCGGCGCCCACTACACCCAGTTCCAGGTGTACGACTACGACGGCGACGGCCGGGCCGAGGTGGCGATGAAGACCGCCGACGGCACGGTCGACGGCCGCGGCACCACCATCGGCAGCGCGAGCGCCAACCACGTCAACTCCTCCGGCTACATCCTGAGCGGGCCGGAGTACCTGACGATGTTCAACGGCCAGACCGGCGCCGCGATGTCGACCGTCAACTACGAGCCGGGGCGCGGCACCGTCTCCTCCTGGGGCGACAGCTACGGCAACCGGGTGGACCGGTTCCTGGCGGGCACCGCCTACCTGGACGGCCAGCGGCCGAGCCTGATCATGGCGCGCGGCTACTACACCCGGTCGGTCGTCGTCGCCTGGGACTTCCGCAACGGCTCGCTGACCCGGCGCTGGACGTTCGACTCCAACTCCTCGAACAACAGCGGCTACGCCGGGCAGGGCAACCACCAGCTGTCCGTCGCCGACGTGGACGCCGACGGCAGGCAGGAGATCATCTACGGCTCGGCCACGATCGACGACAACGGCGCCGGCATGTACCGCACCGGCTTCGGGCACGGCGACGCGCTGCACGTGGGCGACCTGATCCCGGGCCGGTCGGGCCTGGAGGTGTTCACCATCCACGAGGCGGGCAACCAGCCCGCGGCCGACGTGCACGACGCCCGCACCGGGCAGGTCGTCTGGCAGCGGCCGAACAACAACGGCGTGGAGGGACCGGGCCGCGGCGTCGCCGCCGACGTCTACGCCGGCAGCCCGGGAGCGGAGTTCTGGGGCGCGGGCACCAACATGGGCAACCTGTACAACGCCTCCGGCGCCTCGGTCGGCCGCACCCCCTCCTCCGCCAACTTCCTGGCCTGGTGGGACGGCGACCCGGTCCGCGAGCTGGTGGACGGGACCCGCGTCGACAAGTACGGCACCGGCGGGGAGACCCGGCTGCTGACCGCCTCCGGGGTGCACTCCAACAACGGCACCAAGTCCACCCCGTCCCTGTCGGGCGACCTGCTCGGCGACTGGCGCGAGGAGGTCGTCTGGCCCACCTCCGGCAACACCGCGCTGCGGATCTACAGCACGCCGGCCGTGACCAGCACCAAGATCCACACGCTGCTGCACGACCCGCAGTACCGGGTGGCCCTGGCCTGGCAGAACACCGCCTACAACCAGCCTCCCCACCCCGGCTTCTTCATCGGCGACGGCATGGCCACCCCTCCCCAGCCGAAGGTCTACCTGCCCTGACCCCCGATCCCACGAACGCGGAGCCGCCCGGAAACGGGCGGCTCCCTGCACTCGTTAGGACAGCCTGATGCCCCCCTCGCGCAAGCGCCGCTCGCCGCTGATCGTCCTGGCCGCGGTGCTCGTCATGATCGGCGGCCTGCTCTCGCCGGGCACCGCCCACGCCTCACCCGCCGTCCAGTACACCAACCCCCTGGCCGCCCAGCGCGCCGACCCGCACATCTTCCGCCACACCGACGGCTACTACTACCTCACCGCGACCGTCCCCGAGTACGACCGCATCGTGCTGCGCCGCGCCACCACCGTCCAGGGCCTGGCGAGCGCCCCCGAGACGGTCATCTGGCGCAGGCACACCAGCGGCGAGATGGGCGCCCACATCTGGGCGCCGGAGATCCACTTCATCAACGGCAAGTGGTACGTCTACTTCGCCGCCGGCCGGGCCGACGACATCTGGCGGATCCGCATGTACGTGCTCGAGAGCTCGGCGGCCAACCCCCTGACCGGCGGCTGGACGGAACGCGGCCGGATCACCACCCCCTGGGACACCTTCTCCCTGGACGCCACCACCTTCGTCACGAACGGCGTGCGCTACCTGCTCTGGGCCCAGCAGGAACCGGGCATCTCCACCAACTCCAACCTGTACATCGCCCGCATGGGCGCCAACCCCTGGACGATCACCGGCTCCACCACCCGCCTGACCGTGCCCACCCTGGCGTGGGAGACCCGCGGCTTCAAGGTCGCCGAGGGGCCGGCCGTGCTGCAGCGCAACGGGCGGCTCTTCCTCACCTACTCCGCCAGCGCCACCGACGCCAACTACTGCGTCGGCATGCTGACCGCCTCCGCCTCGGCCGACCCGCTGCAGGCCTCCTCCTGGACCAAGAGCGCCAACCCCGTCTTCGCCAGCAACGCCTCGACCGGCCAGTACGGCCCCGGCCACAACTCCTTCACCACCTCCGAGGACGGGCAGAGCGACATCCTCGTCTACCACGACCGCAACTACCGCGACATCTCCGGCGACCCGCTCAACGACCCCAACCGCCGTACCCGCGTCCAGAAGGTCTACTGGAGGGCGGACGGCACCCCCGACTTCGGCATCCCGGTCCCCGACGGCGCGACCCCCGTGCGGCTGATGTCCTACGACACGCCGGGCTCCGCGGTGCGCCACTGGGAGTACCGGGCCCGCCTGGAGGCGAACGTCTCCCCGCTGGCCGACTCCCAGTTCAAGGTCGTCACCGGCCTGTCCGGCTCGGGCACCGTGTCACTGGAGTCGACCAACTTCCCCGGCTACTACCTGCGGCACCGCAACCACGAGGCCTGGGTGGAGCGCAACGACGGCAGCGGCCTGTTCAGGGCCGACGCCAGTTTCACCCGCCGCACCGGGCTCGCCGGTTCCGGCACGGTCTCGCTGGAATCGGTCAACTTCCCCGGCTACTACCTGCGGCACCGTTCCGGCCAGGTGTGGGTCGAGCAGGACGACGGCACCGCCACCTTCCGGGGCAACGCCAGCTTCGTCCAGGAGTGAGGGCCGGGAGACCCTCTCCCGGCCGCACCCGATCGTCCTGCCGGGACCGGAACGCGCCTCCGCGTGCGTTCCGGTCCCGGCGCGGGGACCGCCCCGGGCGGCCCTGCCCGCGCGGACGGCGTACGCCCGCGGGAGCGGTGAGCCGTTCGCCCGTGCTCTGGTACACCGCGAACCGCCCCGAAGGTTCCGCCCGCCTGACGGTTCCGCCACCGTCGCGGTGACGGGCGGCACGTCCCGTCAAGGCGCGGGCGGCGTGGTGTCGCGGAGGCGTCGCACGGCGAGGGCGAGGATCGCGACGGCGATCAGCGTGTACACCACGTTGCCGGTGCGGGCGACGACCGGATCGGTCGTGCCGACGATGGGCGTCAGGAGGAAACTCGCCCAGGCGTAGGTGACGACGGCGCCCGACGCGGCGGCGAGGACGTGCGCGCGACCCCATCCTCCCCCGCGGCCGTACCACCACAGCGCGACCACCGCCGCGACCTCGACCGACAGGCAGACGATGACGCTCACCCAGCCGGACAGCTGGTGGGTGCCCTGCCGGACGACGCTCGTCACCACCAGCGATCCGGCGAAGACGAGCACGGGCGGCGGGACGAAGCCGGGCGGGCGGGGGACCGCGCCGTTCGGCCGGACGGCGAACGCGGCGAGGACGAGCACCACGGCGGCCACCGCGGTCGCGATCATCTGGTTCGCGGAGGGCCGGAACACCGGCACCCCGGGGGTCGTCCCCGCCGCGTAGAACGATCCGGCCCAGTAGAGCGCGACGGTGAGCGGGAAGACGACGGACGTGACGACCAGGCCGCGGGTGCGCAGCCACGGCACCCGTGCCCGGTCCGGGAACAGGGCCTCGGCGAGCGCGATCGGCGTGCAGATGCTCCAGACGACGTGCAGCGACAGCACGTAGACCGTCCATTGCGCTCCCATGCCCAGGAACGGCAGGGGTGCCTCGTCGAGCAGGCGGTACCCGGCGAAGTTCGGGTTGAAGAGCGACATCGTGGCGAAGCCCTCCTCCAGCACGCCGTAGGCCCCGGCCAGCAGCGCGATCGCGGGCCAGCCCCGGCCGGTGCGCCGCGCGAGCTCACGGATGAGCAGTGCCGCGCAGCCGTAGAGCGGGACGAGGGCCACCACGACGCCCAGGCTGGTCAACGCGACGTCGCCGAGCAGCAACTCCGCCACGAACGGTGAGAGCAGCAGGAGGGAGAGGATCGGAGCCCATCGCCGCCGTTTCGGCCCCGGCCGGTCACCGGGAGATCCGGGGAGCGGTTCGGGACGGGATCCGGGGGGCGGGACGGGATTGGGCGGGTGCGTGTTCCTGGACATGCCGACATCCTTGTGAGAGGTGTTCACGGCGATGGGAACGGCGGCTCAACCTGCGTGCGACCGCGACCTGACGCCCCTGGCATCGGCGCGCTGACCTGCCGGATCGCCGTACGGACAACGACCAACCTATCGATCGGCGACCCCGCGGACCCGGCAACCGGGTTGCGTCGTACGTCGCCGAGGTTGCGTCTTCGGCGGCCCGGTTTCCGGCCGCCACGACGGGGTGACGGCGTCCCCTGTCGGGGAAGGTGGGCGGTCATGACATCAGGATCGGCACTCGCCCCCGGCCGGGACCCCGGGCGGGCTTCCGAGCGGGCTTCCGAGCGGGCGGGGCATGTCGTGCTGTTCGCCATCATCGCGGCCTACGCGTGCCTGCAGGTGCTGCTCCACGCCGGGGGACAGCGGACCTCCGGAGCGCTGGGGCCGGCGGCCGAGCTGGTGTTCAACCTCGTCGTCGACGCGATCCTGCCGCTCACGCTGAGCCGCCCGCGGACGGCCGGCGTTCTCGTCGTCCTCGGCGCGGTGATCGCGCAGGTCGCCGCGCTGGCCGCGCCCGGGCTGCTGACCTCCACCGACCCGCTCTTCGCGGGCCCGGTGCCGCTGGCGACGCCCGTCGCGGTGTGGATCCTGGCCTACCTGCGGCCCACGCCCACGGCCTTCGCCTGCGTCGGCGCGCTGGCGCTGCTGAACGTCCAGCCGTGGGCCCCGACCTGGACCGGCCTCTACGTCGGCGTGGTCTACGCCGTGCTGCCCGCCGTGATCGCGATGTACCTGCGGGCGCGGGCGCGACTGCTGCGGTCACTGCACGAGCGGATCGAGATCGCCGAACGCGAACGGCATCTGCTCAACGAGAGGGCCATCGTGGCCGAGCGCCAGCACCTGGCCGCCGAGATGCACGACGTCGTCACCCATCACGTCACCGAGATCGTCCTGCAGGCCGGAGCCCTGCGGACGTCCACCGAGGACGAGGCCGCCAGGGCCGCGGCGCAGCGGATCGGGGACCTCGGCTCCCGGACCATGGTCGAGCTGCGGGATCTCATCGGTGTCATGCGGAGCGGGGAGCGGGTCACGCCGGCGCGGGGGGCGTACGACCGGGACGGCCACCGGACGGCGGCACGGAGCACGGACGACCGGGACGGCGACCCGCCCCGCCTGACCGAACTGGCCGAACTGGTCGAGCCAGCCGAACTGGTCGAGCCGGCCGGGCCGACCGGGCCGACCGGGCTGGCCGGCCTGACCGGGCTGACCGCCGGCGCCGGGGCGTCGCTGCGCGTGGACGGCGATCCCGGCGCGGTGTCCCCCGTGATCTCCCGTGCCGCGTACCGGGTGGTGCAGGAGGCGCTGACCAACGTCCGCAAGCACGCCCCTGGCGCCCGGGCGACCGTCGACCTGCGGTACCGCGCCGAGGCGATTCGCGTCGAGATCCTCAACACCGCGCCCACCGCGCCCGCCGACCCGTCGCTGGTGGCCAGCGGATCGCGGGCGGGGCTGGCCGGCCTGCGACGCCGGGTGTCCCTGCTCGGCGGCACCCTGCGGAGCGGGCCCACCGAGCAGGGCGGGTATCTGGTCACGGCGAACCTCCCCGCGCTCCTCCCCGCCGAGGACCACCGAAGGCCACCGTGAAGCCACCGTGAACCCGGGGAACCGGCTCCCCCGGGCCCGCTTTCGCCACGAGTCCCCGCACGGGCGGCAAGCCCTCACGCCCTCACCTCCACCGCGGGTCCCCGTACGAGCGACGGGCCCGCGCCCTCACCTTCACCGCGAGTCCCCGCGTGAGCGACGGGCCCGCGCCCTCACCTCCACCGCGGGTCCCCGTACGAGCGACGAGCCTGCGCGCGGTCCCGCGCCGCGTCCAGCGTGGGAGCGGCGGGTGCCCACGGCCCCTCGCCGAGGCCGGGACGGATATATACGCTCGGGACATGACCACCCCCCGGCGGACCCGGCCGCCGCACGGCGCCGGCCAGGCCGGCGGCACCGATCAGACCGATGACGCCGGTCAGGCCGATGGCACCGGCCCGCCGGCGGCGATCAGGGTGCTGCTCGTCGACGACGATCCGATGGTCCTCGGCCACCTGCGGACCATCCTGGGCGCGAGCGCGGAGATCGACGTCGTCGGCGTGGCGTACGACGGCGCCGAGGCCGTCGAAGAGGTGCTGCGCGGCCGCCCCGACGTGGTGCTGATGGACATCAGGATGCCCGGTGTCGACGGTGTCACCGCCACCAGGGAGATCAACCGGCTGTCCGGCCCGCCCGCCGTCGTGGCGCTGACCACCTTCGACTCGGACGCCCATGTGCTGGGCGCGCTGGAGGCGGGCGCGATCGGCTTCCTGGTGAAGACGACTCCCCCCGATGACCTGCTCGATCTGATCAAGGTGGCCGCGGGCGGGCACAGCGTGCTGTCGCCCGTGGCCGCGCGACGCCTGCTGGAGCGGTCGGCCCGCGCGGCGGACGACCGGGAGGCCGCGCGAGGCAGGATCTCCGTGCTGAACGACCGGGAGCGCCACCTGCTGGGGCTGGTCGGGCGGGGCCTGACGAACCAGGAGATCGCCGCGGACCGCTTCCTCTCCGAGGCGACGGTCAAGAGCTACGTCTCCAGGCTGCTGGCCAAGCTCGGGCTGGCCAACCGGGCCAACGCGGTGCTGCTCGCGCACGAGGCCGGTCTGGTGGACGACCCCGGCTCGGAGGGCGGCCCGTCTCCCGGACGACGGTGACGCCCCCGCCGGCCCGCCTCGGCGTGAGGGCCGACACCGGATCGCGATCATGGGCACGCGCTCACGGGACGACCCGCCGCCGTGCGCGGCGGTTGTCGGTATGGTGACATCGCCCTTCGTCACCGTCCATCGCAGCCGCTCCCGCCGAGCCGATCGCCCGAAAGCAGCGACATGACCACCGACACGAGCGCCGACACGAGCGCCGTCTGGATCACCCGGCCCGAGACCGACGCCGACCTCGCCGCGATCCGCGCGGTCAACCTCGCCGCCTTCCCCACCCCGGAGGAGGCCGACCTGGTGGAGGCCCTGCGCGCCGACCCGGCGGCCTGGATTCCCGGCCTGTCCTGGCTCGCCCAGGCCCCCGACGGAACCGTCGCCGGATTCGCGCTGCTCACCCGGTGCCATGTCGGCGACGCCCCCGCCCTCGCCCTGGCCCCGTGCGCCGTCCTGCCCGGCCACCAGAGGCGGGGCGCCGGTTCGGCCGCCGTCCGCGCCGCCCTGGGGGCCGCCCGCGAGCGGGGCGAGAACCTCGTCCTCGTCCTCGGCCACGCCGGCTACTATCCCCGCTTCGGCTTCACCCCGGCCTCGGGTCACGCCATCCGGGCGCCGTTCGACGTCTCCGACGAGCACATGATGGCGCTCGTCTTCGACCCCGCGCTCCCGGTCCCCGCCGGCACCATCCGCTACCCGGCGGCCTTCGGCGTCTAGCCTCCCGAACGACGCCCCCGGCCGCGCCGGATCCGGCGCCCGTCCGCGCCGTCAGGTGGCGAAGACCTGGGAGTCGTCGGCGAAGGCCTTGAACTCCAGGGCGTTGCCCGCCGGGTCGAGCAGGAACATCGTCCACTGCTCGCCGGGCTGCCCCTCGAAGCGGACGTAGGGCTCGATGACGAACTCGGTACCCGCCGCGCGCAGCCGGTCGGCGAGCGCGCGGAACTCCGGGATCGTCAGGATCAGGCCGAAGTGCGGCACCGGGACGTCGTGGCCGTCGACGGGGTTGTGCACGCGCCGCGCCCGGCCGGGCGCCAGGTGCGTGACGAACTGGTGGCCGCGCAGGTTCCAGTCCACCCAGGTCTCCGCGCTGCGGCCCTGCTCCAGGCCCAGCACCTCGCCGTAGAAGTGGCGCGCGGCGGCCAGGTCGTCGACCGGCACGGCCAGATGGAACCTGGGGATCGGGGAGTCGAGAACGGTCATGGGCGTGGGCTGCCTTCCTGGACGCGGGCCCGGACGGTCACCGGACCGCAAGCGGTTGTCCCAATGGTGACACCAGGACGGCGGGGAGGGGCCGCCGGCGGCGGTCAGCGCGACGAGGGGGGCGGGCCCGGCTCGGCCGCGAGGTGGTCGAGGAGCACCCGGCTGATGTCCTCCAGGTGCCGGATCTGCTCGGGGGTCAGCAGGTCGATCAGGTGTTCGCGCACGCTGGCCACGTGCGGGGGAGCCGCGGCCCGCAGCGTGGCGAACCCGTCGTCGGTCAGGACGGCGAGCCAGCCGCGCCGGTCGTCCGCGCAGTGCTCCCGGCGCACCCACCCCTTCTGCTCGAGCTTGTTGATCGCGTGGGAGATGCGGCTGGGCTTGGAATTGGTCCAGTTCGCCAGCTCGCTCATGCGCAGGGTCCGCTCGGGCGCCTCGGAGAGCAGGACCAGCAGCTCGTAGTAGGTCGGGGGCATGTCGGCCGCGGCCAGCAGGTCGCGGTCCAGCCGGTCGGTCAGCAGGCGGGTGGCGAGTGCGAAGGCCCGCCAGGCGCGCTGTTCGTCGTCGGTGAGCCATCGTGTCACGGAAGTCATCGTACTCAAAAGTTGCGCGCTGAAATAAGTGGAGGTACTGTCCTGCTAAATATTCCAGTACTGAACTAAATGGAGCGACGCGGTATGTACCCGAACGAACTCACCGGCACCTACACCATCGACCCCGCGCACAGCCGGTTCGGCTTCGTGGCCCGTCACGCGATGGTCACCAAGGTCCGGGGCAGCATCCCCGTCCAGGAGGCCACCGCCTCCCTGGACGCCGCCGACCCCGCCTCCTCCAGCGTTCACGTGGTCCTCGACGTGGCCGGGATCGAGACCGGCAACCAGAACCGCGACGCCCACCTGCGCACCGGCGACTTCCTGGACGCGGCCGACCACCCCTCCATCACCTTCGACTCCACCGACGTCAAGCACGTCGGCGGCGACGACTTCGAGGTCACGGGCGATCTGACCATCCGCGGCGTGAGCAGGCAGATCACCCTCCCCCTGCGGTACGCCGGGACGGCGGTCGACATCCAGGGCCTGACCCGGGTCGGCTTCGAGGGCAGCACCGTGATCAACCGCAAGGACTTCGGCATCACCTACAACGCCGTCCTGGAGACCGGCGGCGTGATGGTCTCCGAGAAGATCACGCTCGAGTTCGACCTGTCCGCCGTGAAGACCGCCTGAGCGCTCCCGTCGTTCGCGCCGGCACCGGGGGCCACGAGGGATCGACCTCCCGCTCACCACTCCGCTGTTGACGCGGTGCGCGGTCATCACACAGACTTACGAGCCAACCGGACGGGACCGTCCGGTTTGCAGGGAGGCGCCCTCCGAGCCGTCCTCCGCGACTCGAAGGACGCCGCGATGACCGATCACCGGGACACCACCGTCGACGTGCTCGTCGCGGGCTCCGGCGCGGCGGGCCTGACCGCCGCCGTCACGGCCGCCGACCGCGGGCTGGACGTCCTGGTGGTGGAGAGCACCCCCTCCCCCGAGCGCAGGACCGCCTTCGTCCGGACCGCTCCCGAGGTCGTGGCCTTCCTCGGCCGTCACGGCGTCAGGTGGCGCAGGTCCCCCGACTACCCCGACCACTACCCGGACCGGCCGGGCGGCACGGTGGGCCGCTCGATCGAGAGCGCGTTCTTCGACACCAAACCGCTCGGCGACCGGTACGCCACCTCGCGCGCCAAGGAGAGCGGCATCCCGCTCCCGCTCATGACCGACGACGTGTGGCTGCTCTCCCGCGCCTGGTCCACCCCCGGCGGTTTCGTGCGCGGCGCCCGCTTCGACCGCGGCCGGACCGTCTACGACAACTACTACGGCGACCCGCGGGTCAAGCCCAACCCCGACCTGGGCCCGCTGGAGAGGGGGCCCTTCCGGGCGGTGCGCGTCCATCCCGGCGACCTGGGCACCAAGGGCGGCCTGCTCACCGACGAGCACGCCCGCGTCCTGCGCGAGGACGGCACGACCGTCCCCGGCCCGTACGCCGCGGGCAACACCACCGCCTCGGTGATGGGCCGCACCTATCCCGGCCCCGGCCTCGACCATCGCCCCCGCCGTCGTCTTCGGCTACCTCGCCGCGCGGCACGCCGCCGCGTCCCGGTGACCCCGCGGGACGCGCGACGGGGAGGCGCGGAGCGGGCGGCACCCCCGCGGCGGCGCGCTCAGGGCTCGATCCCGTGACGGAGCAGCGTCCACATCCGCTCGGCGGTCGCGCGCCGATCGGCCGCCGGAAGCCTGGTGAGGAGCCCGGCGAGCATGCCGATGGCCAGGAGCAGGTCGTCCGCGGTGACGTCCTCGCCGAGTCTGCCGGCGCGCCGGGCCTCGGGGAGCGTGTCCTCCAGCAGGTCGGCCACCCGGTCGCGCACCTCGATGATGCGCGGGTCGCCGGCCGAGGCCAGGGTCACCATGTCGACGAACGCGGTCGAGGCGATGGTCTGCTCGGTGAGCAGGTCCAGCACGTCGTCGAGGGTGGTGCCGGGCCTGGCGGCCAGCGCCTCCAGGTCGGCGACGCTGTCCTTGAACACGGCCAGCGCCAGGCTGATGCGGTCGGGGAAGTGCCGGTAGAGGCTGCCCTGCCCGACCCCTGCCGCCCGCGCGACCTCGGTGAGCGGCGCGTCGTACCCGGCGGCGGAGAAGGCCTCGCGCGCCGCGGTGATCAGCGCCGCCCGGTTCGCGGCCGCGGCACGAGGCCCTCTGTTGGGTCGACGCGTGGCAGTCACGGCGGTCACGTTACCAACCGGATGACATCGTCCGGTCGGCGCCGGGACACCCCTCCCATCGAAAGGACCACCTCTTGAGCACCTCCGACGACTTCGACGGCAAGGTCGCCCTGATCACCGGCGCGGGTTCCGGGATCGGCAGGGCGATGGCGACCGCCTTCGCCAGGGCCGGCGCCCGCGTGGTGGTCTGCGACATCGACCCCGACGCCGCCGGGCGCACCGCCTCCGGCATCGGGGACGCGGCCCTCGCCGTCACCGCCGACGTCTCCTCCGAGACGTCGGTGGCCGCGCTGGTGGAGACCGCGATCGGCGCGTACGGCCGCGTCGACGTCCTGTGCAACAACGCCGGGATCATGGACACCATGGCGCTGCCCGCCGACATCACACTGGAGCAGTGGGACCGGGTGATGGGCGTCAACCTGACGGGGGCGTTCCTGGTCACCCGCGCCGTGGTGCCGCACCTGCTGCGCCAGGGCGGCGGCGTCATCGTCAACACCGCCTCCGAGGCCGGGATCCGCGGCGGCGCGGCGGGGGCCGCCTACACCGCTTCCAAGCACGGTGTCGTCGGCCTGACCCGCAACGTCGCCTGGGCCTACGCCAAGGAGGGCATCCGCTGCAACGCCATCCTGCCCGGCCCCACCATGACCGGCATCGCCGACGGCGCCTCCTTCGACCCGATCGGCGCGGCCCGCCTCTCCCCCGTGCTCGCGCTCGGAGAGCGCATCGCCCAGCCGGAGCAGATGGCCGAGGTCGCCCTCTTCCTGGCCTCCGACGCCGCCTCGTTCGTCAACGGCGCGATCGTGCCGGTGGACGGCGGCTGGTCGGCGGCCTGAGACCCCCGCGCGGGAGCGCGCCGGGGTCCGGGAGCCGCCGCGTCACGGCCGTCGGGGCGCCCACCCGCGCGGCCGGGTTCCGAGGCGACGCCCCGGCGCCCGGCGCGGCGCGGAACGGCCTCCGCTCAGTCGCCCGAGAGCGCGGTGGAGCCGCGGATGATCAGGCGGCAGGGCATGCGGTGCACGCCGGGGGTGGCCCGGCCGTCGATGGCGGCGAACAGGTGCTGGGCGGCGGTGCGGCCCAGGCTCTCCAGGTTCATGTCGATCGTGGTCAGCGGGGGCCTGGTCTCGGTGGCCAGGACCTCCCAGTTGTCGTAGCCGACGACCGCCACGTCGTCCGGGACGCGGCGCCCGCGCTCGCGGGCCGCCTCGACGAACCCGGCGGCGATCTGGTCGCTGCCGCACACCACGGCGTCCAGCTCCGGATCGGTGCGCAGCGCGATCTCGGCGGCCTGCCGCCCCCAGCGCTGCGACCACTCCCCGCTGAGCACCTGCCCGCAGGACAGGGACAGCCCGGCCTCCTCCAGGGCCGACAGGACGCCCTCGGCCCGGTCGCGGGCGGCCTGGTAGTGGGTGGGGCCGGTGATGTGCGCGATGCGCCGGCGGCCGATCGTCAGCATGTGCCGCACGGCGATCCTGGCCCCCTCCACGTCGTCGGGGACGAACGAGACGTCCCTCGGGTCCTCGGACGGCGCGTAGGCGTAGACGACGGGCAGCGGCAGGTCGCGGCTGATCGACGGGCGCGGGTCGGTGCTCTGCCCCACCACGATGAGGCCGTCGACCCGGCGGGCGAGCAGGGTGCGCAGGTGGTGCTGTTCGCGGATGGCGTCGCCGCGGGCGTCGCAGAGCAGGACCGACATCTCGCCCGCGCCGAAGGCGTCCTCGGCGCCCAGGAGCACCGGGATGCCGAAACGGCCGACGCTGTCGCTGGTGAGCAGGCCCACGGTGCGGGTCTGTCCGGATATCAGGCCGCGGGCCAGCGCGTTCGGCTGGAAGGCCAGCTTCTCGGCCGCTCGCAGCACCCGCTGCCGGGTCTCCTCGCGGACCTGGGCGCGCCCGTTGAGCGCCTTGGAGACGGTCGCGATCGACACCCCGGCCAGCGCGGCCACATCGGTGATCGTGGCCGCGCGCGGCTGCTGAGAACTCATCACTACGAAAACCTTTTCGTTCGAGATGAAATTGTTACGTGAGCACATGGTAGTTGGTTTCTGCAGAAAATAGCCCCGACAGCCGCTTCAGAGCAAGCCGTCGAGCTCATCGTGACTATTGACAGCCTCTCATGTTGCGCTTACGTTTCCGAAAACCTTTTAGGTCGGTTTCGGTGCGTCTCGGGGGATGCAGAGGAGAAAATCATGGAAAGCGGGATACCCCGGCGCCGTGGAGGCAGAGCCGCGTTCGCCGTGTCGGCCGTACTGTGCGCCGCCGTCCTGTCGGCCGCGTGCGGCCAGACGGCGCCGGCGGCCGGCCCGTCGCAGCAGGCCGCCGCCACCATCACCGTGTGGACCAGGGCCGCGACCGAGTCCCACACCAAGGCCCTGGCCGACGCCTACAACGCCTCCCACACCAACCAGGTCAAGGTGACCGCCTACCCCAACGAGGAGTACCCGGCCAAGATCGCCACCGCCGCGGGCGGCAGGAACCTGCCCGACCTGTTCGCCTCCGACGTGGTGTTCGCGCCCAACTACATCTCGCAGGGACTGTGGCAGGACGTGACCGACAGGTTCGGCGCCCTGCCGTTCAAGGACAAGGTGGCACCCGCGCACATCAAGGCCGCCACCCAGGAGGGCAAGCTCCACGCGGTGCCGCACACCGTGGACATCTCCGTGCTGTTCGTCAACAAGGAGCTGTACAAGAAGGCGGGGCTCGACCCGGAGAAGGCCCCGGCGACGCTCAAGGAGTTCGCCGAGCAGGCCACCACGATCCGCACCAAGCTCGGGGGCAAGACCTACGGCACCTACTTCGGCGGCAACTGCGGCGGCTGCGACGTGTTCACCCTCTGGCCGTCGGTCTGGGCGGGCGGCGGCGAGGTGATGAACGCCGAAGGTACGCGGAGCACCGTCGACGACCCGCAGATGGCGGCGGTCTTCGACGTCTACGCCAAGCTCTACGCCGACGGCGTGGCCGCCCCCGGTTCCAAGGAGGAGAACGGCACCACCTGGCTCGGCGCGCTGCAGGCCGGCACCATCGGCATCGCCCCCGGCCCCTCGGTGTGGCTCGGGCTGCTGGAGGAGAAGGGCATCGACGTCGGCGTCGCGCCCATCCCCGGCGTCGACGGCGGCACGTCCACCTTCGTGGGCGGCGACGTCATCGGGGTCAGCGCGACCAGCGAGCGGGCGGAGGCGGCCTGGGACTTCCTGGCCTTCACCCTGTCGGACAAGGTCCAGGCCGACCTGCAGGCCAAGAGCAAGTCGACCGTCGCCCGCACCGACCTCACGGCCACCGACCCCAGGGTCCAGGCGATGAACGAGATCATGGCCGACGGCCGGACGCCCTACGCGCTGAAGTTCAACGAGTCCTACAACGACCTGCAGAGTCCCTGGCTCAAGACGCTCCGCGCCGCGCTGTTCGGGACCGACCCGGCCGGGGCGCTCAAGGAGGGCGCCACCGCCATCACCGCCTCGCTGAACCAGCAGTGACACACCGGTCCCGATCCGTACCGGCAGGAACACACCAGTTCTGATCCGTACCGGCAGTGACACACCGGTACCGACCCGTGCCGGCAGGAACACGCCGGTCCCGATCCGTGCCGGCAGCGACACGCCGGTCCTGACACGACGAGCCGGGCACCGACCGCCGGTCCGGTACGAGCAAGCACGGTGTCCCGGCCGGATCGGCGGCCGGGACACCGGCTGGAGAGAACATGCCAGATCTCCTCGAAACCCGCGCCGCCCCGCGCGAGCGCCTCTCCCTAGCCCGCCTCCCCCGCCGCCCCCGGCGCCGTCCCCGAGGACGCTCGCCCGGCCTGGTCGGGCTCGCCTACGCGGCCCCGGCCGCCGTCGTCGTCGGGCTGTTCTTCCTGCTCCCGCTCGGCCTCGTGGTCTGGATGTCGCTGAACAAGTGGCCGCTGCTGGCCCCTCCGACGTTCAACGCGCCCGCCAACTACACGCGGGTCGCCGACAACGCGCTGGTCGCCGACGCGGTGGTGTTCACCCTCAGGTACACCGCCGTCGTCACGGTCCTGCTGTTCGCGATCTCCTTCGGCCTGGCCCTGCTGGTCCAGAACCGGCGCAGGGGCTCGGGCCTTTACAGGGGCGCCTTCTTCCTGCCGGCCGCCGTCGGCTGGGCCACCGCGACCCTGCTGTTCTTCGGCCTGCTCAGCGACCAGATCGGCCCGCTGAACGACATCCTGACGACCGTCGGCCTCATCGACGAGCCCGTGTCGTGGACGGCCGGGGACCCCTCCGTCGCCTTCGGCTCCACGGTCACGCTGGTCATCTGGCGCTGGGCCGGGTTCAACATGCTCATCCTGCTCACCGGCCTGCAGGCCATCCCCACCGAGCTCTACGAGGCCGCCAGGGTGGACGGCGCCACGGCGTGGCAGGCCTTCCGCCGCATCACGCTGCCGCTCATGCGGCCGACCGTCGCGCTGGTGCTCTGCCTGATGGTCACCGGCTCGATGCTCGGCTTCGAGCAGTTCTACATCCTCACCAGGGGCGGTCCCGGCAACAGCACGACCTCGGTCGTCATGGTCATCGTCCGCGAGGCGTTCATCCGCTTCGACCTGGGCTCGGCGGCGGCCATGTCCGTCCTGATCCTGCTCGCGCTCGTCCTGCTCAACGGCCTCCAGCTCGCCTTCATCAGAAAGAGGAACCCGTGAGACGAGCCGCCCACCACTTCACCGCGGGGATCCTCGCCCTGTTCTTCGTCTACCCGCTCGTGTGGAGCGGCTGGTCCTCGATCCGCCTGGGCGACGCCTTCGCCTTCGACAACTACCGGCGGCTGGCCACCTACGGGGAGGGCCTGGGCACCTACCTGTTCAACACCGTCGTCCTCGTCACGCTCACCGTGGCCGGGACGCTGGTGGTCGCCACCCTCGCCGGCTACGCCTTCGCGCGCCACCGCTTCCCCGGCAGGGGCGTGCTGTTCGTGCTCATCCTGGCCATCCTCATGGTGCCCTACCCCACCATCCTCATCCCGCTGTACGTGCTGCTCGGCTGGCTGGGGCTGCAGGACTCGCTGGCCGGCCTCGCCCTGGTGATGATCATGTTCCAGCTGCCGTTCGCGGTGTTCATGATGCGCAACGCGTTCGAGTCGGTGCCCCGCACGCTGGACGAGGCCGCGATGATCGACGGCTGCGGCAGCTTCGGGGCGCTGGTCCGGGTGCTGCTGCCCGCGGTCGTCCCCGGGCTCGTCACGGTCGGCCTGTTCGCCTTCCTGGCCTCCTGGAACGACTACGTGGCCCCGCTGATCCTGATCAGCTCCAACGACAGGTTCACGCTGCCGGTCGCGGTGGTCAACATGCGGCTGCACGACTTCGGCGCGGTCGACTACCCGACCATGCAGGCGGGCGTGGTGTTCATGGCCCTGCCCTGCCTCGCCCTCTTCCTCCTTCTCCAGCGTTACTACGTGCGCGGATTCATGTCAGGAGCACTGCGTGGCTAACCCCGTCGTCCCGTCCTCCGGCGTGCTCACCCCGCTCGGGCTCGATGCCGTACGGCTGGAACCCGGCTTCTGGGGGGATCGCCGGGCCCTCGACCAGGACGTGATCATCGGCCACTGCCTGGAGTGGATGGACAAGCTCGGCTGGATCGGCAACTTCCGCGGCGAACCGCGCCGGGGCAGGGAGTTCTCCGACTCCGAGGCGTACAAGCTGCTGGAGGCGATGGCCTGGACCGGCGACCCGCGCTTCGACGAGCTGGCCGCGACCGTGGTCGCGGCCCAGGAGCCCGACGGCTACCTCAACACCCGCTGGAGCGGCGACCGCTACCGCGACTTCGAGTGGGGCCACGAGCTGTACTGCGCGGGCCACCTCATCCAGGCGGGCGTGGCCCGCTGGCGGACGGCGGGAGAGCACCCGCTGACCGACGCCGTCCGGCTGGCCGCCGACCACGTCTGCCGCCGTTTCATGGAGGGCCACGAGGTGTGCGGCCATCCGGAGATCGAGATGGCGCTGGTCGAGCTGTACCGGCTCACCGGCGCCGAGCGCTACCTGGAGATGGCCCGCCGCTTCGTCGAGCGGCGCGGCCGGCCCGCCCTGGCCGACATCGAGCTCGGCCGCGCCTACTTCCAGGACGACGTCCCGGTGCGGCGGGCCCCCTCATTCGGCGGGCACGCCGTCCGGGCGATGTACCTGGCCTGCGGCGCGGTCGACGTGGCCGTGGAGACGGGGGACGCGGAGCTGCTGGCCGCGATCGAGGCGCAGTGGGAGCACACCGTCGCCCGGCGTACCCACCTGACCGGCGGCATGGGCTCCCGGCACACCGGCGAGTCCTTCGGCGAGGACTTCGAGCTGCCGCCCGACCGGGCCTACGCCGAGACGTGCGCGGGGGTCGGCTCGGTCATGCTGGCGCACCGGCTGCTGCTGGCCACCGGCCGCTCCCGCTACGCCGACCAGGCCGAGCGCACCCTCTACAACCTCGTGGCCGCCTCCCCCGCCCTGGACGGCCGCTCCTTCTTCTACGCCAACCCGCTGCACGTCCGCACCCCGGGCCGGGTCACCGAGGACGTCAGCCCCCGCTCGGAGAGCGCGTCGCGCGCCCCCTGGTTCCAGGTCTCCTGCTGCCCGACCAACCTGGCCCGCACGTTCGCCTCCCTGCCCGCCTACGTCGCCACCGCCACCCCCGGCGGGATCCAGATTCAGCACCCCACGGCCTGCGAGATCAGCCATGACGGCCTCACCGTGCGCGTGGAGACCCGCTACCCCTGGTCGGGCTCCGTCGCCGTCCGCGTGCTGGAGGCCACGGCCGAACCCCGCCACATCTCCCTGCGCCTTCCCCCGTGGGCCGCCGGCGCCCTTCAGGCGGGGGCGGGCGAGCTGACTCCCGTACGGCGAGGGTCGGCGCTCGTGTTCGGCGAGCGGGTCTGGACGCCCGGCGAGGTGGTCGCGGCCGAGCTGCCCATGCGGGCGCGCTGGGTGCGCCCCGACCCGCGGGTGGACGCGGTGCGCGGCTGCGCCGCCGTCGAGCGCGGCCCCCTCGTCTACTGCGCCGAGTCGCCCGGGGACGAAGTGAGGCTGGCCGAGGTCGTCGTGGACGCCTCGCGGCCCCCCGTCGAACGCACCACCGGCGGCGCGCCTCACGACGGCGCCGTCGAGGTGGAGGTCCGCGCGTCGCGGCGACCCGAAGATCCCGGAGGTCCCGGACACGACGGCGACCGGCCGTACGGCGAGGCCGGTGACGCACCAAGAAACGCACCAGGAGAGGAGGAACCGGCGCTACGGCTCGTGCCCTACCACCGATGGGGCAACCACGGCCCCGCCACCATGCGCGTCTGGCTTCCCACCGGCTGAGCGCGTTCCCGATCCCACCCCCCAACCGATCGGATCCCCCTTGCGATGAGAAGAATCGTCATGGCCCTGCTTCTCCTAGCGGGCTCACTCGCCGCCACCTCACCGGCCTCACCCGCGCACGCCGACCAGACCATCGGATTCCCCACCTTCAGCGGCCCGGCGATCCCGGCCCCGCCGGTCTCGTACACCCCCGGCAACATGATGCGGTCCATCTACGACGCCGAGAGCTCGGGCACCGACTTCTGGGTGGACCGGCTGCTGGCCCGCACCGGCAACGACCCGGCGGGCACCTGGCTGATGAGCAGGGGCCGCGCGGTCTTCATGAAGACCCACAACCCCGCGACGCTCGGCTTCGGCGGCCAGGTGGCGTACTGGGAGAGCATCAGCGACAACAACGCCTACACCGTCGCCGTCACCCCCGGCACCTTCACCGAGCAGGTGAGCCAGCGGCGGCAGGTGCCCAGCCACTGGCGGAGCGTGCACACCAGCGGCTCGGTCACGGTGACCCAGACGAAGTTCGTCACCGACAACAACGTCGCGGTGACGAACCTGTCGATCACCAACGGCGGCAGCGGCTCTGCCACCCTGCAGCTGCGGGCGACCTCGCCCTACGCCACCTCCGGCTCGGGGAACGAGCTGACCGGGCAGGTCAACGCCCGCAACAACCTCACCACGCTCTACCCGAGGCTCAGCGGCGACGGCTTCACCGCGTCGAGCGGCGGGCTCAACAGGTCCGTCACCGTCGCCGCTGGGGCAACCGTGACCGCCAAGGTCGTGATGGGTTTCGTCGTCAATGAAATCCCCGAGTCGCTGACGGAGTACAACGCCTACAAGGGCTACTCCAACGCCACCGCGTTCGCGACCCATGTGCGCGCCTACAACCTGTGGTGGGCGCAGAACGTGCCCTACATCGACGTGGCCGAGCCGGCGATCAAGAAGAACGTCTACTACCGCTGGTGGCTGATGCGCTTCAACCACCTCGACGCCGACATGCCCGGCCAGACGTTCCAGTTCCCGACCTCGACCGAGGGCGTGCTGGGCTACAACAACGCCATCGCGCTCACCCAGCCGATGCACATCGACGACCTGAAGTACCTGCGCAACCCGATCTACTCCTACGGCGACTGGCTCAGCGTCGGCCAGACCTCCAAGAACGGCCGCTTCCTCGACAACCCCGGCGACCCGGAGAACTGGTCCAACAGCTACACGCAGTACATCTCCGAGGCGGCCTGGCGCAGCTACCAGATCCACGGCGGCCAGCCGGGCATCGCGGCCAACCTCGCCCGCTACGCCGAGCAGGACGTCAAGGGCCAGCTCGCCTACTACGACCATGACGACAACAAGCTCATCGAGTACGACTGGGGCGCCCTGACCGGCAACGACGCCGACGCCGTCTCCTTCCACTGGAAGAACGGGAACATGGACCGCGCCGAGTCGGCATACCAGTACAGCGGCGCGCTCGCCGCGGCCCAGGCCTACGAGGCGATCGGCAACACGGCCAAGGCCACCGAGATGCGCACGCTGGCCACGCAGATCCAGAACGCCATCGTCAACGTGCTGTGGAACCCGAACCGCCAGCTCTTCGAGCACCGGCTGAAGTCGACGAACGAGTGGGTGCCCTGGAAGGAGATCAACAACTACTACCCGTTCGCGGTCGGCGCCATCCCCAACACCGCCACCTACCGGCAGGCCCTGCGCCTGTACGACGACCCCGCCCAGTATCCGATCTTCCCCTTCTACACGGCCAACCAGGTGGACAAGGCGGCCGCGGCCGCGGCGGGCAACCCGGGCTCGAACAACTTCTCCACCATCAACTCCACCGTGCAGTTCCGGCTGTATTCCTCGGTGCTGCGCAACTACCCCAACGCGTGGATGAACGCGACCGACTACAAGAAGCTGCTGTACTGGAACACCTGGGCCCAGTACGTCAACGGCAACACCTCCTGGCCCGACGCCAACGAGTTCTGGGCCGACTGGAACGGCTCCTCGGTCAACTACCGCTCCTGGATCCACCACAACATCCTGGGCAGCGGCAACTGGACGGTGATCGAGGACGTCGCCGGCCTGCGCCCGCGCAACGACGCGAAGGTGGAGCTGTCGCCGATCAACATCGGCTGGACCCACTTCACCGTGAACAACCTGCGCTACCGCAACGCCGACCTCACCATCGTCTGGGACGACCCCGCCGACGGCGTCGTGCGCTACCCGGGCGTGCCCGAGGGCTACTCCATCTACGTCAACGGCACCCGGACCGCCACCGTGAGCTCGCTGGTGCCCTTCACCTGGGACCCGGCCACCGGCGCCGTCACCACCAGCGGCACGGTCACCCACAGCGCCGCCGCCTCCGGTCTGCAGGCTCCCGGCCAGGTGGTGCAGAACAGCGCGCGGATGGTGGACATGCTCGCCAAGGCGGGCGTCGACCTCACGGCCAACCTGACCAACCTCGCCGCCGGGGCGACCGCCTCCGCCTCGCACACCGGCTCCGGCGGCAACCTGGCCGGCGCGATCGACGGCTTCCCCACCAACGAGCCGTTCTGGGGGGCGGGAGGCTCCCCCAACGCCCAGGACTGGTTCGAGCTGAACCTCGGCTCCGCCAAAACGCTCAGCGAGGTCCGGCTGCACTTCAAGGACAGCCGCCCGGCCAGCGGCACCTACCGGGCGCCGTCGGCCTACGACGTCCAGTACCACAACGGCAGCACCTGGGTCAGCGTGCCCGGCCAGTCCAAGAGCCCGTCGGCGCCGCGGGCCAACTACAACGTGGTGCGGTTCCCGGCGATCAGCGCGCAGCGGGTGCGGGTCCTGGCCACCAACGCCTCCGGCGCCAAGACGGGGCTCACCGAGATCAAGATCTACAACCGGGGCGGCGTGCAGCCGCCGGCCAACCTCGCGACCTCGGCGACCGCGTCGGCGTCCTACACCTCCGCCTGGGAGAGCGTCGCCGCCCTCAACGACGGCATCGACCCGCCCTCCTCCAACGACACCGTCAACCCCCGCTGGGGCACCTGGCCACAGACCGGCCAGCAATGGGCCGACCTCACCTGGACCTCGGCCAGAACCCTCAACCGCGCCGACGTCTACTTCTTCGACGACGAGGACGGCATCGACATGCCCGCCTCCTGGAAACTCCAGTACTGGAACGGCACCACCTACACCGACGTCCCCGGAGCGACCTCCTACCCCCTGGCCAAGAACCAGTACAACACCGTCACCTTCCCCAACCTGTCCACCACCCGCCTGCGCCTCCAGCTCACCGCCACCGGAACCAGCTCCGTCGGCCTCCTCGAAGTGAAGGCCTACGGAACCTGATCCATCCCGTGGGGGCCGCCGGCAGGGCGCGCCCCCACGGGCCACGACGAGGGGGAGGCCGGCACGGCACGCCCCTTCCCCGGTCACGCGACGGGGAGGGGCCGCACGACCGGCCCCTCCCCCGGCCGCGCCGGTTTCCCGCTCCGGGCGCCGGCGCGGCCGACGACACGACGGGAGGGACCGCATGGCGCCGTACCAGGGCCGGACACGGGCCCGGTCGGCGGTGCTGCGCGACGTGGCGGCGCTGGCCGGGGTGTCGGCCATGACGGTGTCGCGTACGCTCAACGCCCCCGAGCGGGTGCGCCCGGACACCCGGGCGCGGGTCCTGGCGGCGGTGGAGTGGCTCGGCTACCGGCCCAACCAGGCCGCCCGCCGGCTGGCCACCGGCCGCTCGGGCGTGCTGGGGGTGGTGGGCTTCGACATCACCCTGCACGGCCCGGCCGCCACGCTGTACGCCATCGAGCGGGCCGCCAGGCGGCACGGCTACGCGATCAGCATCGCCTGCCTCGACTCGGCCGATCTCGGCTCGATCGGCGAGGGGGTGCGCAGGCTGCGCGCCCAGGAGGTCGACGGCGTCATCGTCGTGGTGCCGCACGAGGCGTCCGCCGGCGGCGTGCGCGACCTGCCGCCCGGCCTCCCTCTGGTCGCGGTGGACGCGGGGACGGGCATGTCCGTCCCGGTGGTCGTGACCGACCACGCCGGCGGCGCGGCCACGGCCACCGGGCATCTGCTGGACCTGGGCCACGAGACGGTGTGGCACATCTCGGGACCGGCCGGCTGGACGGCGGCGCGGGAGCGCGTCCGGGGGTGGCGTTCGGCGCTGGAGGCCGCGGGACGGCCGGTGCCCGGCGTGCTGTCCGGCGACTGGGGCGCGCGGTCGGGCCACCGGCTGGGCAGGCGCCTGGCCGAGTGCCCGGACGTCACGGCGATCTTCGTGGCCAACGACCAGATGGCCCTGGGGGTGCTGCGCGCGCTGCGTGAGGCGGGGCGGCGCGTCCCTGAGGACGTGAGCGTGGCCGGTTTCGACGACGTCCCCGAGATCGGCTACCTGCGGCCGTCGCTGACCACGGTCCGCCAGGACTTCCGCGCTCTCGGCGACCGCGCCTTCCGCCTGCTGCTCCGGCGGATGGAGGGGGAGGCCGCGAGGACCGTCGAGGTCATCGGGACGGAGCTGGTCGTCAGGGAGAGCACCGGGAGGGCGCCCCGGGTTCTCGGATGATTGTGAGGTGAGGGTACAACGGTCCGTCCGGCATTTTCGACAATGTATTTTTCAGCCGGTGCGCCGCCGTCTTCGACGCGCCTTTTTCCGGCGTTCCCACGGCTCGTGAAGGACTCACGGAGCTCACAGAAAAGCGCAGAACGAGTCAAGCGGGGACTTGACAGCCTTTGCGTTGTGGAAAACACTCGGAAAACCTCGGTGGAAACGCGCCGACCACTCACCGGGGAGAATTCGGAAGCGCGTTCACAGAAATTATGTTAGCGCAAACAAAATGTAGCGCGAAACTCTCCCGACCCCCCAGGAGCGCCGCATGAGACGACGATGGACCGCCATCCTCGCCGCGATCGTCACGATCGCACTCGTCCCCTCCACCACCGTGCCCGCCAGGGCCGCGACCCCGATCACCACCGCGATCTACACGGCCGACCCCGCCGCGCTGGTCGTGGGGAACACCCTCTACCTCTACACCGGCCATGACGAGGCCCCCTCCGGAGGCACCAACTTCGTCATGCGCGACTGGCACGTCTACACCTCCACCGACGCCTCCACCTTCACCGACCAGGGGGCGAAGCTGTCGATCTCCAGCTTCCCGTGGGCCGGCGGCGACGCCTGGGCCAGCGAGGTCGAGCCGCGCAACGGCAAGTACTACTGGTACACCTCGATCAACGGCAACGGCCCCGGGTGGATGAACATCGGCGTCGCGGTCGGCGACTCCCCGCTCGGCCCGTTCACCGACGCCAAGGGCGGGCCGCTGATCAGCGACAGCACCGCCAACTCCTCGCCGCTCAACATCGACCCGACCGTCTTCACCGACGACGACGGCCAGGCGTACATCTACTGGGGCTCCTACTACGGCGTCCGCGCGGCCAAGCTCAAGCCCGACATGATCAACCTGGACGGCCCGGTCGTCACCCCCTCGGGGGTGAGCAACTTCTGGGAGGCCCCCTGGATGTTCAAGCGCAACGGCACCTACTATCTCGCCTACGCCGCCAACGACTCCGGGTGCTCCCAGCCCGGCTACGCCTGCGTCCGCTACGCCACGGCGAGCAACCCGCTGGGGCCGTGGACGCAGCGCGGCGTCGTGCTCGACCAGGTCACCTCGACCACCAACCACCCGGCGATCATCGAGTTCAACGGCCAGTGGTACATGGTCTACCACAACGCCGGAGCCCCGGGCGGCGGTAACTTCCGCCGCTCGGTCACCCTGGACAAGCTGTACTGGAACGCCGACGGCACCATGCGGAAGGTCGTGCAGACCACGACCCCGATCGGCGGCGGGGGCGGCGGCCAGCCCCCGGCCGGCACCAACCACGCGCTGACGGCGACCGCCTCCACCTCCTACGTCTCCCCGTGGGAGACACTCGGCGCGATCAAGGACGGGTTCGTCCCCTCCGGCTCGGCCGACCACAGCCACGGCGCCTACGGCAACTGGAACCGCCAGGGCACCGAGTGGATCGAGTACCAGTGGCCGAGCGCGCGCACCCTCGGCGAGGTCGCGACCTACTGGTTCGACGACGACCAGGGCATCGACCTGCCCGCGTCCTGCCAGGTCCAGTACTGGAACGGCAGCGCCTACGTGAACGTGCCCGGCCAGTCCGCCTGCGGCGTCGGGGCGAACACCTACAACGTCACCACCTTCAACCAGATCTCCACGACGCGGCTGCGGCTGAACATCACCTCCAGGACGGGCCACTCCACCGGCGTCCTGGAGTGGATGGCGCTCTAGCGCCGCCCCCGCCACCGCCCCTGACAGCACCACGTCGACATCCGCCGACCTGACCGGCGGATGACCTGGGCCCCGGGGCCGCCGCGCGGCGGCCCCGGGCGCCCCGGCGACGCGACCACGACGACACACGGAGGTTCCCGATGAAACGATGGTGGGCGGCAGCGGTTCCCGCCCTGGTGCTCGGCCTGATCCTGTCCCCCGGCGGCACGGTGCCCGCGGCGGCGGCCGCGGACCCCAACCTGGCGCCCTCGGCGACCGCGTCGGCGTCCTACACCTCCCCCTGGGAGAGCGTCGCGGCGGTCAACGACGGGATCGACCCGCCGTCGTCCAACGACACCGTCAACCGGCGCTGGGGCACCTGGCCCAACACCGGCGAGCAGTGGGCACTGCTCACCTGGCCCTCCGCGCGGACGCTGACCTCGGCCGACGTCTACTTCTTCGATGACAACGGCGGCGTGCGCCTCCCGGCCTCGTGGAGGCTGCAGTCCTGGAACGGCAGCGCCTACGTCGACCTGGCCGGGGCGAGCGCCTACAACCGGGCGCTCAACCAGTACAACCACGTCACCTTCACCACCGTCACCACCACCAGGCTGCGGGTGCTGCTCACCGGCACCTCCTCGGTCGGCCTGCTGGAGGTCAGGGCCAACGGCACCGTGCCCGGCGGCGGCACGGGGTGGAACCCGCCGTCGAACCTGGTCGCCCCGCTCAACCAGGTGTGGCAGCACTACGAGAGCACCTACCCGCAGCTGAACACCTTCAGGAACTACGGCTGGGACCAGGTGATGGCCAACGGCGGCAGCCTCAACTACTGCGTGCGCTGGGAGTCGAGCGCGCCGGTCTCCGCCGCGCTGCGCGACCGGATCCACGCCTCCCTGGCCCGCCAGGTCAAGAAGTGGACCGACCTGATGGCCGGCCACAACGGCTGGCCGTACACCACCGTCCCCGTCAAGGTCGTCGGGTGGGCCGTGCGCGACCGCGCCACGCTGCAGTGGAGCGACAACTCCGTCGACGTCTACGTCAACAACATCCGAGAGGGCGCCCCGCAGTGCGCCGAGCCGTGCGGGCGCTTCTTCAACCAGAACGGCCAGTACCCGAACTGCCCGGGTGGCGCGGCGCGCCACTACGACATGTCCCTGTGGCTCACCGCCGGGATGGGCGGCGGCGCGGGCGGCGACTGGGGCCAGCGCATCGGCAGCGAGTACTTCGTCGGCGCGCTCGACGCCGAGAACATCCACATCCTGCTGCACGAGATCGGGCACAGCTTCGGGCTGGACGACTTCTACGACTGGACGCCCTCCGGGGTCGGCGGGTTCCTCATGAAGGCCGGCAGCGCGAGCCAGATCACCGACTTCGACGCCTGGATGTTCCGGGACTGGTGGCGCCACCTCAAGAGCCGCTACGGCTACTGACCCTCCCGGCCGGCACGCACGCCGAACCGGGCCGGGTCGGCGGCGGGACACGAGCCTTTTCCGGCCGGTGATCCGAGGGGGAGCCGCGGCACCCGGCTCCCCCTCCCCCGCGAAAGCGATCGGCGAAATCCTGGCCGTCGAGACCTTGGAAAAATCATCTCAAAATCCCCTTCAAGGCCCCCAAGATCCCATCAGATCCACATGTACCGTTGATTCAGTACGTCTCATTCATCACCCGCCACACGGCGGTCGACCGGCAAATGTCCGTCGCCCTACGCATACCACTGAGAATTGACCGGACCATGCGATGACATGCGCGGCGCGGAGGTTTTGGTCGTGGAGCAATGGTCAAGGCGTGAGGACGAGCGGCTGCTCACCGGCAGGGGCCGCTACGTCGCCGACATGGACGTGCCCGGCTGCCTGGACGCCGTCTTCGTGCGGAGCGACGTCGCCCACGGCACGCTGCGCGAGGTGGACTGCTCCGCCGCGTACGAGGTCCCCGGCGTGGTGGGGGTCTGGTCCGCCGAGCACCTCTCGGAGATGCCGCCGTGCGCGCAGTCGGCCGTCACGTTGCAGGACCTGCCCCCGGTCCCTTACGTATTGCTCGCCCAGCTGTCCTCGGAGGAGGCCGTGGCCGGCCGGGAGTGGCCGGTGCTGGTGAGGGACCGGGTGCGCTACCCGGGCGAGGCGCTGGCGGTGGTGCTGGGCGAGGACCGCTACCGGGCCGAGGACGGGGCCGCCGAGGTCACCTTCCGGATCGACCCGCTGCCCGCGGTGGTGACGCCCTCCGCCGCCGCGGACGACTCCGTCCGCCTGTTCGACGGCCTGAGCAACGTCGCCCTGCGGGGAGAGGCCGGGGAACCGATCGAGGAGTCGGTGTGGCGGGAGGCCGCGGTCGTGGTGGAGGGCCACTACCGCCAGCAGCTGCTGATGCCCACCCCGATGGAGTGCAGGACGATCCTCGCCGTGCCCGAGGGGGACTCGCTGACGGTGTGGTCGGGCCACCAGATGCCGCACCGGTTGCGCCGGGAGCTGGTCGCACTGCTGGGCGGCCGGGTCGGGCGGGTGCGAGTGGTGGTACCCGACACCGGGGGCGCCTTCGGGTCCAAGAGCGCGACGTTCCCGGAGTTCGTCGCGGTCGCCTTCCTGGCGGTGAAGCTCGGACGTCCCGTCCGGTGGATCGAGGACAGGCTGGAGTCCATGCTGGTCGCCACCCGGGGCCGGGGCCAGGACCAGCGGGTCCGGCTCGCCGCCGACGCCGACGGGCGCCTGCTGGCGTACGAGCTGAACATCGACGCCGACGTCGGCGCCTACCCCCACCTCGGGGTCGGGCTGCCCATGCAGACCGCCTGGATGGCGACCGGGCCGTACGCCACCCCGCGGGTGCACGCCACCGTCCGCTCGGTGCTCACCAACACCATGGTGACCTATCCCTACCGGGGCGCGGGGCGCCCCGAGGCGGCGATCGCGCTGGAGCGGTCGATGGACGCGCTGGCCCGCCGGCTGGGCATGGACCCGGCCGAGCTGCGGCGGCGCAACTTCATCCCGCCCGAGGACTTCCCGTACGAGACGCCCACCGGGCGGCGCTACGACAGCGGGAACTACGCCGCCGCGCTCGACCTGGCGCTGGAGACCCTCGGCTACGACGGGTGGCGGGCCGAGCGGGACCGGCGCCGGGCGGACCCGGACGCCCTCCCCCTGGGGATCGGCCTGTCCTGCTACGTGGAACGCTCCGGCGGCGAGCCGGGAGGGCTGCACGAGTTCGGCGGCGTCGAGGCGCACGAGGACGGTACGGTCACCGCCCGCTGCGGCACGGCCTCCAGCGGCCAGGGCCACGAGACGGTCTTCCCCAGGCTGGTCGCCGAGGTCCTCGGCGTGGACGAGGCGCGGGTCCGGCTGGTCGAGGGCGACACCGACGAGCAGCCCGAAGGGGTGGGCTCCTTCGCCAGCCGGTCGGCGCAGGTGGCCGGCTCGGCACTGCGGCACGCCGCCGCGCTGCTCGTCGAGGAGGCGCGGGCGCGGGCCGCGGCGCTGTGGGAGGTGCCGGAGGAGGAGGTGACCTGGTCCGGCGGCACAGTGCAGGCCGTGCGCGGCGTCCCCGGCGGCCCGGCGGCCATGGACCTGGCCGAGCTGGTGAAGGCCACCGGGCCGATGCGGGTGGACGACCGGTTCGAGGCGGGCATGGCGTTCCCGTTCGGCACCCACGCGGCGGTGGTGGAGGTCGATCCGGAGCTGGGCGTCGTGCGCGTGCTGCGGGTGGTGGCGGTGGACGACTGCGGGGTGGTGCTCGACCCGGCCCTGGTGCGCGGGCAGGCCTTCGGGTCGGCCGTGCAGGGCATCGGCCAGGCGCTGTACGAGGGCATCCCCTTCGGCGAGGACGGCGTTCCCCTGCTGGCCGGCGCGCTGCTGGACTACCTGCTGCCGACGTTCGCCGAGGTCCCGCCCATCGAGATCAGGGACACCCGCACGCCGAGCCCCGGCACGCCGCTGGGCGCCAAGGGGGCGGGAGAGTCGGGCTGCATCGGCACCCCGGCCGCGATCGTCAACGCGGTGGCCGACGCGCTGCGGGTGGACGACCTCGACCTGTTGCAGATGCCGCTCACCCCGGACGTGGTGTGGCGGGCGGCCCGCGCCCCGAAGTTCCCGGAGCCGGAGCCGGGGCCGGAGGAGGTCCGGTGAAGCCCGCCGCCTTCGACTACGTCGTGCCGCGCACGGTGCGCGAGACCGTCGACGCGCTCGGCTCCGGGCCGGGTACCCAGGTTCTCGCCGGCGGGCAGAGCCTCGTCCTGGAGATGCGCCTGCAGCGCGTCCGCCCCGAGCTGGTGGTCGACATCAACCGTGTCGCCGGGCTCGACGGGATGAGCGCCGGCGACGGCACGTTGCGGGTCGGCGCGCTGGTCCGCCACGCCGCCTTCGAGCCGGAGGGGGCCGTACCGGGCCCGCTCGGCACGCTGTTCTCCCGCGCCGTGGTCAACGTCGCCCACCCGCCCATCCGCTCCCGCGGCACCCTGGTGGGCAGCCTCGCCTGGGCGCACCCGGCCGCGGAGTGGTGCGCCCTCGCCCTGGCCCTCGACGCCGTCGTCGAGGTGCACGGCTCCGGCGGCCCGCGCGAGATCGCGGCTCGCGACTACTTCCTCGGGCCGTTCCTGACCGCGCGCACACCGGACGAGCTCATCACCGCCGTACGGTTCCCGCTGCTCGCCGACGACACCGGCGTCGGTTTCATCGAGCACCGGCGCACGCACTTCTGCTTCGCCCAGGTGGCCGTGGCGGTGACGCTCACCGCGCCCGGCGGGGTGGTCACCGAGGCGAGGATCGGGCTCGTCAACTGCGCCGACCGGCCGGTGCGGGCCCGCGCCGCCGAGCGGGAGCTGATCGGCGCCGAGATCACGCCCCCGGCCGGACGCCGGGTGCCCGGCGACCACCCGTTCGCCCGCGCGGGCCGCGTCGCCGCCGAGCGGGACGCCGCGCCGCTGCCCGAGCCGTACGCCGACGTGGAGTACCGGCGCCAGGCCGTCGCCGTCCTGGTCGCCAGGACCCTGTGCGAGGCGGCGAGGGACCGGCGCTCGCGGGCCGGTACGGGGGAGGGAGGCCGTCCATGAGGATCACCGTCACGGTGAACGGCGAGGAGCGCGCGCTCGACGTGGAGCCCCGGCGCGTCCTGGCCGACGTGCTGCGCGAGGACTGCCGCCTCACGGGCACGCACCTGGGCTGCGAGCACGGCGTCTGCGGGGCCTGCACGGTGCTGGTCGACGGCGAGGCCGTCCGGTCGTGCCTGATGCTGGCCGTGCAGTGCGACGGCTGCTCGGTGCGCACCGTCGAAGGGCTGTCAGGGCCCGGCGGCGAGCCCCATCCGCTGCAGCGGGCCTTCTCCGCCGAGCACGCCCTGCAGTGCGGTTTCTGCACGCCGGGCTTCCTGATGGTGGCCGCGGGGGCGCTGGAGGCCGACCCCGCCGCCGGAGGCGACCCGGAGCGCGTCGCCGCCCTGGCCGAGTCCAACATCTGCCGGTGCACCGGCTACGAGCCCATCCGGCGCGCGATCGCGCGCGCCGCGAGCGAGTGGCCGCGGCCCCCGTCCTGACGTGACCCCTGTGGGAGTGAGGAGGCGGCGATGGCCGTGACAGGCGGCATCCGCGCGGGGATCGTCGACGTCCACGCGCACTGGCTGCCGCGAGAGCTGTTCGCCCTCCCGCCCGGCACCCCGGCGAGCATGAACGAGCGCGACGGCGAGCTGTTCCTGGGCGACCTCCCGCTGTCGTTCCCGGCGGCGATGATGAGCGACGTCGACACGCTCGTCGCCGACACCGACAGAGCCGGTCTCGGTGTCCGCGTCATCTCGCCGCCGCCCTTCGCCTTCCCCGTCCACGCGCCGGCCGAGGCGGACGACTACGTCGCCTCCTACAACGAGCGGCTCGCCGAGGCCGTGTCGTCCGCCGGCGGGGCGCTCGTGGGGCTCGGGCTGGTGCGGCTGGACGACGTGGGGGCCGCCCGGCGGGAGATGACCCGGCTGGCGGCGGCCGAGCGCGTCGCCGGTGTCGCCGTCCCGCCGCTGGTGGGGGGGACGCTCCTACGGCGAGGGCGTCATGCGCGAGGTGCTCGGCGTCGCCGCGGAGCTGGACCTCGCGGTCCTGGTGCACCCGACGCAGTCGCCGCGGCCCGAATGGGAGGAGCACTACCTGGCCAACCTGATCGGCAACCCGGTGGAGACCACCACCGCCGTGGCGTCGGTGCTCCTGAACGGTGTCATGGAGACGCTGCCCGGCCTGCGGATCTGCTTCGTCCACGGCGGGGGCTGCGCGCCGTACCTGCTCGGGCGCTGGGAACACGGCCGGCGGGTGCGGGCGGAGGTGCGGCGGGGGAACACCCGCCCGCCCGCCGACTCGTTCGCCCTGCTGTACTTCGACACGGTCACCTACGCCCCGGAGGCGCTGGCACTGCTGAGGGCGCGTGCCTCCGGGGACCGGATCCTCTGCGGCAGCGACTACCCGTTCGACATGGCGCAGCCGGACCCCGCCCGCTTCCCGCAGGACAACGGGATCGACGCCGCGACCCTGGAGGCGAACGGGCGCGCCTTCCTGGGGCTGGGGCCCCGCTCCTGACCGCGCGAGCCCGTGCCGCGCGGCACGCGAGGCCGGGCCTACTCGCTCAGCGCGATGGCACCGGCGGGGCAGACGGCGGCGGCCTCGCGGACCGGGGTGTGCCGGTCCGCGCCGGGCTCGGGGTCGAGCAGGACGACGATGCCGTCGTCGTCACGCTGGTCGAACACCTCCGGCGCGATCAGCACGCACTGGCCGGCGCCGCAGCACCTGTCCTCGTCCACGGTGACCCTCATACCGGTTTCCTCTCTGTCGTCCGGGAGCGGCGGTGCCGGGTCACCAGCGGACCGGGACCGTGCGCAGGCCGCCGACGGCCAGCCCCTCCACCCGCTCCAGCTCCTCCTCGGGGACGGCCAGATCCAGGGTCGGGAGCTTGCGCAGCAGCACCTCGAGCACGACCTGCAGCTCGGTGCGGGCCAGTGACTGGCCCAGGCAGGAGTGGGCGCCCGAGCCGAACGCCAGGTGCGGGTTCGGGCTGCGGCTCAGGTCCATCTCGGCGGCGGCCTCGAAGGCGCTCTCGTCCCGGTTGGCCGCGGCCATGCTGCACACCACGGTCGTACCGCGGGGCAGGACGGTGCCGCTCACCTCGGTCTCCTCGGGCATGTAGCGCGGCAGGCCGAAGCCCGCGTTGGCGTCGAGCCGCAGCGTCTCCTCCACCGCCGTGCGCACCAGCGACGGGTCGGCGAGCAGCCGCTCCCACCTGCCGCGGTCGGCCAGCAGCATGGAGACCATCTTGCCGATCATGTTGGCGGTGGTCTCGTGCCCGGCGACCAGCAGGCCCATGCCGGTGACCAGGATCTGGATGTCGGACAGCCCGCCGTCCTCGGGACCGCCGACCGCGATCAGCTCGCTCAGCAGGTCCTCGCCCGGCCGGGCGCGCTTGGCGGTGACGTGCTCTGACATGTACTGGAAGAACTCCGCCTGGGCGGCCTCGGTCTCGGCCTTGCCGTAGCGGGTGAGGTTGAGCAGGGCGTCGGACCAGTACGAGAAGCGGTCACGGTCGGCGGCCGGCACGCCGAGCATGTCGCAGATGACGTACACCGGCAGCGGGAAGCCCAGGCTCGCCTTGAGGTCACCCGGTGCGCCGCGCTTGACCATGTCGTCGATGAGCTCTTCGGCCATCCGGGTCATGGAGGGCCGCAGGGCCGACATCCGCTTGGCGGTGAACCACTTGCCGACCAGGCGCCGCCAGTGCTGGTGCTCCTCGCCCCTGTCAGGGATGATCTGCGCCATCTCGCTGCTGAAGACCCCGTCTCCCTCCGCCGACAGCCGCGCGGCGTCGGGGGCGGTGAGCTGGCGGGTGAAGCGCGGGTCGGCGAGCACCTGCTTGACGTCCGCGTAGCGGGTCAGCAGCCTCGCCCGGTCGCCGCTGGGCAGCTCCACGTGCGCCACCGGGCACGTGCCACGCAGCTCGGCCCATTCGGCGGGCGGCTCCAGCGCCTTGTCGTTGGGGATCGGGTAGCGCAGGACCTGCTCGTTGGCACTCATGCGTCATCTCCTCGCGAACGGATGGATCGGGCGGGCTGTCCCGTGCGCGCCTGGGCCTGTTCTCGTTCCCGCGCCTCCGCCTCCGCCTTTGCCGCGTCGGCCCGGCCCGCACGTGTCCGCCGTCCTGCATCGTCACGTTACCCTACACATGTCGGGAAACCTACATGTGTAGTTTGCCGGTAAAGTGAAGAATGTGGCCACGACCAAGAGCAGTGACACCCCCTCCGGTGACCGGCGCGTGCGCCGTACCCACACGGCCCTGGCACGCGCGCTGATCCAGCTCGTCGAGGAACGCGACCTGTCCCGGATCACCGTCGCCGACGTCGCCGGATGCGCCGGGGTGAGCCGCTCGACCTTCTACGACCACTACCGCGACGTGCACGAGCTCGCCGAGGTGGCCTGCACCGCGATGATCGACGGGCTGATCGAGTCGCTGCCCGGCCCCGGCCCGGAGACGGCGGATCCCGCGCCCGAGGCGACCCAGTCGCTGGAGGCGTTCTTCGCCAGCCTCGCCGAGCACGCCGGGCTCTACCGCACCCTGCTGGGACCGCAGGGCAGCGCGCGCGTCGTCGACCACATCCGCCGCCGCATCGCCGCGACCGTCCACGACCGCCTCCGCCAGATCGCCGCCGGCGACCTGACGGGATACCCGAGCCCGGCCTCGGACATCCCGCACGACGTCCCGGCCGCGTTCACCGCCGGGGCGCTCATCGGCGTGGCCGCCGACTGGCTCCAGCGCGGATGCCCGCGCTCCCCGGCCGAGATGGCCGCCCTGACCTGGCCGCTCTTCAGCGCGCTCCACCGCGCCGAGGCCGCCACCCCCGCCTGAGGCCGTACGGCCGCACCCCGGAGACCGCCTCGAAGGTCATCCCGGGCGGGGCGTCGAGCCCGTCCGGACCCCCGGCACGCCCGGCGTCGGCCGGTGGCCCGGCCGCGCCCCGAGGCGGCCGGGTTCCGCGGGTCTAGCGGCAGAACGGCGCCATGCCCAGCACCGACCTGACCCCGCCGAGCAGGTGCTGGACGAAGTACCGGTCGCCCTCCATGGGCTCGTCGGTCCATGCCTTGACGTCGTGGCCGAGGGTGGTGAGCCAGGCCTTGCCGCCGTCGTAGTACTGGCACCAGCTGACGGGATGGTCGTCCCCGTGGCCGGGATGGCCGAGGTTGCCGCGCACCCCCCGGGCGAGGGTGCTCTCGTCCACCTTGGCCAGCACCCTGACCCTCGTCGGGAACGGCACGAGGTTGTACCACTCGTCGGAGAAGGCCCAGCGCCTCGGCAACCCCTGGGTGGAGACGTCCTTCCTGCCCACGGTCTCGACGACTCCCGGCTGGTTGGCGCTGTGGTCGTAGAAGTTGGCGTTGCCGAGCAGGCCCTCGTACCAGGGCCAGTTGTACTCGGTGCCGAAGGCGTTGTGGATGCCGGCGAAGCCGCCGCCGGCGCGGATGTACTGCCGCAGGGCGGTCTGCGCGGCGTCGTCGAGGGTGTCGCGCGTGGTGCTGAGGAACATCACGGCGTTGTACGACAGCAGCCTGCCCGCCGAGGACAGCTGGGTGACGTCCTCGGTGTAGTCGACGGCGAACCCGTTCTCCTCCCCCAGCTTGATCACGGCCTTGACCGCGACGTTGTCGTCGTTGAGCGGCGGGTTCAGGCCGGGGCCGAGGGGGGTTCCGAGGTGGGCGTGGCGGGGGCCGGCGGTGCGGCTGTAGACGAGCAGGCGGTAGCCCTCGGCGGGGTCGAAGTTGCCCCAGTCGTGGTAGCAGCGGGGGTCGGTGCCCCGGCAGACGCCGTAGTCGGGGTCGCCGAGGTTCTCGGCCCCCTTGCCGTGGCCGGGTGAGGCCGCGGAGCCGGGGGAGGTGAGGGTGAGAAGGAGTGCCGCCGCGCCGAAGGCGGCGATGGACAGGGACGAACGCCTGACGCGCATGAGCACCTCACGTGCTTCGGTCCGCTAGATGGACCACTTGGTCCATTGAGAGGTCTTGAGCGTATCCAGCGCCGTCGCCTTAAAACAAGCTCTTGCTTCACCGCCGCGTCCGGCCTATCGTGCGACCGAGTCATGGATCCGGCGATCCATCTGGTGGACCAGCGAGGGGTGGCCGCTACCGGGCCCTGAGGTCGGTGGGCAGGATGGAGGGCGGTATGGGCCCCTTGTTGCGGCGGCCCTGGCCCGACTCCTCCCAGGCGTGCGCGAGGATGCCCACGCTGCGGCTCAGCACGAACAGGCCGCGGGCCAGCGGCGCGGGGAAGCCCAGCTCGGCGTAGATCACCGCGGTGGCGCCGTCGATGTTCATCGGCACCGGGCTGATCAGCTCCTCCACCTGCCGGGCCGCGCGCAGGTGGTCACCGGCCACCACCCCGCCGGCCACCGCCTCGTCCACCAGGGCGAGCAGCGGGTCGCGGCGCGGGTCGCGGGTGTGGAAGCGGTGCCCGAACCCGGGCAGATACTTGTCGCGGGCCCGGCGGCGGGCCACCGTGGCGGCCGCGTCGCCGGAGCGCACGACCTCCTCCAGCATCTCCACGCACTGCTCCCCCGCGCCGCCGTGCACGTCGCCCAGCATGTTGACGCCGGTGGCGACGGCGTTGTTCAGCCCGACGCCGCAGGTGATCGCCATCCGGGCGGCGGCGATCGACGGGGCGTGCGGGCCGTGGTCGACCGAGGAGACCAGCGCCGCCTCCAGCAGCGCGGCCTGCCGCTCCTCCGGCAGCCCCCCGCGGAGCATGAGCCAGACGACCTCGGCGAAGCCGGCCCGCCCGATCAGCTCCTGCACCGGCCTGCCCTGCAGCTCGATGACGTCGGGCTCGATCCGGGACACCGCCGTCCCCCACCAGTCGGCAGCGTCGCTCACGTCGCTCACGTCGCTCATGACGCCACCCCGAACTCCGCGTTGTGCTGGCCGAGAAGAGGAGCGGGGCCGCGCGGGTGCAGCGCGACGCCGTCGACGAGGACGCCGTTGCCCGTGACCGTCACCCGGCGCTCGTCGCCGCCGGGGAACGGCAGCTCCGTCAGGAAGCCGCGCTCGCGGAGCTGGCCGAGCGCGAGCGCCTGGGCCACGGTGAGGACGCGGGCGGCCGGGACGCCCCCTCGCGAGAGGATCTCCTCCCACTCCGGCGCCGTCCTGGTCCGCAGCGCCCGGTTGAGCTCGTGGTTCAGGGCCCGGCGGTGGGTCTTGCGTGACTCTCTCGCGGCGAACCGGGGATCGGCGGGCAGGTCGGGCCGCCCGACGAGGCGGCACAGCGTCTCGAACTGGGCCTGCTGGTTGGCCGCGATGTTCAGCGGCCCGTCGGCGGTCTCGAAGGTGCCCGACGGCGCGGCGGTGGCGTTCTGGTCGCCCATCGGCTCCGGCTCGACGCCGCTGACCAGGTAGTTGGAGGCCGTCCAGCCCATCGCGGAGATGGACGCCTCCAGCATCGACAGGTCCAGGAAGCAGCCGCTCCCGCCGCGCTCGCGCCCGGCCAGCGCGGCGCAGATGGACAGCGCGGCCATCAGCCCCCCGATGGAGTCGCAGATCGGGAAGCCGACGCGCAGCGGCACCGTCTCCGGGGTGCCGGTGACGCTCATCATGCCGGACAGCCCCTGGACGATCTGGTCGTAGGCGGGCGCCGCGCTCATCGGGCCGCTCTGGCCGAACCCGGAGATCGCGCAGTAGACCAGGCGGGGGTTGAGCTCCCGCAGCCGCTCCCAGCCGTAGCCGAGCCGCTCCAGGACCCCGGCCCTGAAGTTCTCCAGCAGGACGTCGGCGCCGGCCACCATGGCCTCGAACGCCTGCCTGCCCGCCGGGCTCTTCAGGTCGATCTCGACCGACTTCTTCCCGGCGTTCTGCGCCAGGAAGGAGGCGCCGAGCCCCTCCCGGTTGAGCTCGGGGTCCGGGCCGAGGCTACGGGCGAGATCCCCGCCGCCGGGCATCTCGACCTTGACCACCTCCGCGCCGAACAGCATCAGCTGGTAGCTGCAGTACGGCCCGGACAGGACGTTGGTGAGGTCCACGACCTTGATGCCGTCCAGTGGCAACTGCTGCATGCACGCTCCATAGGGTCAGGTCAGGGGATGGTCGAAGCCGCGGTCCGACATGCGCTTGGCCGCCTCCCGCAGGTCCGCGGCGAACTCCTGGACCCGCTCCTCGCCGAAGCGGACCGTCGGGCCGCTCAGCGAGAGCGCCGCCACGGTCGCGCCCGCCGCGCCCGTCACGGGGACGGCCACCGCCGACAGGCCGGGCTCGCGCTCGCCGTGGCTGGCCGCGTAGCCGTCCCTGGCGGCCCCGGCGATCCACTCCCGCAGCGTCGCCAGGTGCCCCTCGCCGTGCGGCGAGGACTGGGAGACGCGCGCCAGGAGCCTCGCCGGGGCGTCCTTGAGCAGGACCTTCGAGGCGGCGCCCGCCCACAGGGGCAGCTCGTCGCCGACCCGCACGACGTGGCGCAGCGGCTGCGGGCTCTCCTGCTGGGCGATGCAGATGCGGTGGACGTCGCGCAGGACGTAGAGGTTGACGGTCTCCCGGTGCCGCTCCCCCAGCTCGCGCATGAGCTGGACGGTCTCCGGGGGCAGCTCCCAGGCGTCACGCGCGAGGTGCGCCCAGCGCCACAGGGCGGGCCCGGCCGCGTAGCCCTTGCGCGTGGCCCACAGCAGCCCCATGTGCTCCAGGGTCTGCAGCAGGCGCAGCGCCGTCGTCTTGGCCAGCCCCGTCTCGTCGACGACCTCGCGGATCGTCAGCGTCCGGCGGTCGTCGGTGAGCAGGGACAGGATGTCGAACGCCCGCTGGACGCTGCGCACGCCGCCACCGCCGTCACCGGAGACCGCCGGGTTGTTCATCGAAGGCACGAGTCCTCACTTGTGAGTCGAAGGTGAACCTTTCCGCTCACTCTCGCATGCGGTCCGTACGCTAACACCAGTCCGCGCAGCGGTCCATATGCTCCACTATACGGATCCACTGCCCCCTTGCCAGAACCTTTACCCTCCTCATACCGTGAGGCAATCCACAGTGCGGTTCTTGAGAACCGCCAAGCGGATCTCTATGGAGATGACATGGACGCAGTCCAGGAAGCCGAATGCCTGATCGCCGGGAAGTGGCTGAGTGAGGGCCCCCGTTCCGACCGCGTCGGCCCCTACGTGCGGCGGGTGGTGAGCCGGGCCAGGCTCGCCGGTCCCGACGACGTCGCCGCGGCGCTCGACTACGCGCGCCGCGGTGCCGCGACGGTCGCGCGGCTCGCCCCGGCGACCCGCGCGACGATCCTGGAGCGCGCCTCGGCCGCGGTCGGCGCCCGCGCCGAGGAGTTCGCCCGGCTGCTCGCCCTGGAGCTGGGCAAGCCGCTCAAGGACGGCCGCGGGGAGATGCTGCGGGTGGCCGACACGTTCGCGGTCGCGGCGGCCGAGGCCAGGGCGATCGGCGGCGAGGTGCTGCCGGTGGCGGGCTGGGCGCGCGGGGTGGGCAACACCGCCATCACCCAGCGCGCCCCGGCCGGCCCGGTGCTGGCGATCACGCCGTTCAACGCCCCGGCGAACCTGCTCGCCCACAAGCTGGCCGCCTCCTTCGCGGCCGGCAACACCACGGTCGTCAAGCCGCCGCCGCAGGCCCCGGCCGTCTCCACCGCCCTGGTCCGGCTGCTGCTGGAGGCCGGGATGCCGGAGGAGGCCGTCCAGGTCCTGCACGGGGGCGGGGACGTGGGCGCGCGGTTGTGCGCCGCGCCGGAGATCGCCGTGATCAGCTTCACCGGCGGCGTCACGGCCGGCGCCGCCGTCGCCCACGCCGCCGGGCCCAAGCGGGTGCTGCTGGAACTGGGCGGCAACGCCGCCACCATCGTCTGCGAGGACGCCGACGTGGCGGAGGCGGCGCGCGTCTGCGCGCGTACCGGATACAGCAACTCCGGCCAGAGCTGCATCTCCGTCCAGCGCGTCTACGTGCAGCGCGACCGGTTCGAGGAGTTCGCCCAGGCCCTGACCGGCGAGGTGCGGGCGCTGAGGGTGGGCGACCCGCTCGACCCGGCGACCGACGTCGGCTCGATGGTGGACGACGAGGCCGCCGAGCGCGTGGAGCGCTGGGCCGGGGAGGCGGCGCGCGCCGGCGCGACGGTGACGACCGGCGGTACGCGCGCGGGCGCGGTGATGGCGCCGACCGTGGTCGTCGCGCCGCCCGCCGACGCGAGGGTCGTCCGCGAGGAGGTCTTCGGCGCGCTCGTCGCCGTGCTCCCCTACGACGGCTTCGACGAGGTCGTCCAGGAGTGCAACCGCAGCAGCTACGGCCTGCAGGCCGGGCTGTTCACCCACGACGTGCGCCGCATCGTCACCGCCTGGCGCGAGCTGGAGGTGGGCGGCCTGGTCGTGAACGGCTCGTCGAACTTCCGCCTGGACCACCTCCCGTTCGGCGGCGTGAAGGACTCCGGCATCGGCCGCGAGTCGCCCCGCTGGATGATCGAGGACTTCACCGTGACCAAGACCCTGCTCCTTCGCGGGCTGACCATCTGGGGAGACCAGTGACCGCCGACCACCTGGAAACCACCGACCGTTCGGAAAGACCGGTGACCACCGTCGCGCACGCGCTCGTCGCCCAGCTCGAGGACCTCGGTGTCGAGTACGTCTTCGGCACCTGCGGGCACACCAACATCGCCGTGCTCGACGCGCTGGCCGACAGCCGCGTCCGCTTCGTCATCGCCCGCCACGAGCAGGCGGCGGCGCACGCGGCCGACGGCTACGCCCGCGCCTCCGGCAGGCCCGGCGTCCTGCTTGTGCACGTCGGGCCCGGCCTGACCAACGCGGCCACGGGGGTGATGACCGCCGCGCTCGACTCGGTGCCGATGGTGGTGATCTCCGGCGACATCCCGTCCTACTACCACGGCCGCCACCCGCACCAGGAGATCAACCTGCACGCCGACGCCGACCAGGCGTCGGTCTTCCGGCCCTTCGTCAAGCGCGCCTGGAACGTGCACCGGGCCCAGGACCTGGGCCGCTCCGTGGAGCGGGCCTTCTGGACGGCGACCGCGGGCAGGCCGGGGGCGGTGCTGGTCAACGTGCCGATGGACGTCTTCTCGCGGCCCGCGGCGCCGTACCCGCCGATCAGCCACGCCGCGCCGCCCTGCCTGCCCGCCGCGACGGCGGAGCGGATCGCCGAGGCCCTCGCGGGCGCCGAGCGGCCGCTGCTGTACGTCGGCGGCGGCCTGCGCGAGGACTCCGAGGCGCTGCTGGCGCTGGCCGAGCACCTGGACATCCCGATCGCGCACTCGCTGATGGCCAAGGGCACCGTCCCCGACGCGCACCCGCTGGTGCTGGGCATGCCGGGGTTCTGGGGGCTGGAGCTGACCAACGCCTACGCCAGGGAGGCCGACGTGGTGCTGGCGCTGGCCACCCGGTTCGCCGAGACCGACGCCAGCTCCTGGGACCCGCGTTTCACCTGGACGCTCGGCGAGCGCGGCAGGCTGATCCAGATCGACATCGACCCGGCCGAGATCGGCCGCAACTACCCGGTCGAGATCGGCGCCGTCGCCGACGCCGGGCTCGCGGTGCGGGCGCTGGCCGAGGCCGTCGCGTCGCATCCGCCGGTCGAGCGGCCCGAGCTGCGCGAGCGCATCCGCGAGGCCAGGACGGAGCTGTTCGCCGGGAGCCGCGAGCGGGGCCGCAGCGACGCCTTCCCGCTGCGGCCCGAGCGCATCCTCGCCGACCTGCGCGACGCGCTGCCCTCCGGCGCGATCCTGGTGACCGACGTGGGCTGGAACAAGAACGGCGTCGCGCAGTGCTACGAGCTGCCGTCCGAGGGCCGCTTCATCGCCCCCGGCGGCGCCTCCACCATGGGGTTCGGCCCGGCCGCCGCCGTCGGCGTCCAGCTCGCCCGCCCCGACGGCGTCGTGGTCGCGCTCATCGGCGACGGCGGCATGGGGGCCCAGCTGCCGGCCCTGCCGCTCGCCGTCGAGCAGGGCGCGCCGGTGATCTTCGTGGTGATGAACAACAGGGCGCACGGCACCATCTCCGACCTGCAGTCCGCGCACTTCGGCCGCAGCCACGGCTGCGACTTCACCGACCCCGCCGGGCGCCCCTACAGCCCCGACTTCGCGGCGCTGGCCGCCGCGTGCGGCGCCGACGGCCACGCCGTCACCACGCCGGGGGAGTTCGGGGCGGCCCTGCGGGCGGCGGTGGCCAACCGGCGGCCCGCGCTCATCGACGTGCCGATGGTCAACGAGCCCGTCCCGACCCCCGGGCACTGGAACATCAAGGACATCTATCAGGGCCTTTTCACCGACTGAAACCGTTGCCCGTTCGGTATTTCCCCGGGTTTCGCCAGGCCGTATAACTAACGTACTAGTCCGTGCATTACGGGGCCGTGTCGATCACCGCACTTTCCTCCACCCCCCAATGAGGTGAATCACTTGTTCTCCGCAAGAATCGCAAGGATCTCCGTTTCCGCCGCGGCGCTGACCGCGCTGGCCGCGCTCACCGCCTGTTCCGCCCCCGGCCAGCAGGCCGCCCAGGAGGCGGACGCCACCGGGCCCATCAAGATCGCCAATATCAACGCGCAGAGCGGGCAGCTGAGCCCGCTCGGCCAGTGGGAGCACAAGGGCGTCAAGCTCGCCATCGACGAGGCCAACAAGGCGGGCGGCGTCGACGGCCGGCAGATCAAGCTCGACCTCTTCGACAGCCAGGGCGACCCCACCGTGGGCACCAACCTGGCCAGGAAGATCTCCAGCGAGGGTTACGTCGCCATGCTCGGCACCGCCGAGAGCGCGGTCACCCTGGCCATGGCCCCCATCCTCAAGGACGCCAAGATCCCGAACATCACCTCGGGCCAGTCGCCCAAGCTCGCCGACCTCAAGAGCCCGTTCCTGTTCCTGAACGCGCCGACCAGCGTCACCTTCGACGAGACGCTCGCCAAGTACCTCATCGACGACAAGGGCTACAAGAAGATCGCGCTGATCAGCAACAACGGCGCGTACGGCGCCGGTGAGCACGACGCGTTCCTGGCCGCGCTCAAGTCCAGGAACGTCACCGCGATCGCCGACGAGGTCGTCACCCCCGACCAGAAGGACTTCAACGCCAACCTCGCCAAGATCCGCGAGCAGGAGCCCGACGTACTGTTCATCGGCGCCGAGGAGGTCCAGTCGGGCCTGATCGCCAAGCAGTCGCGCGAGCTGGGCCTGAAGGCGCTGTTCGCGGGCGGCGCGCCGATGGGCACCGACGTGTACGCCACCACCGCGGGCCTGGACAACGCCGAGGGCTCCGTCGTGAGCTCGCCGTACCTGAGCAACGAGGCCAGCGAGCCCATCAAGGCGTTCGCCGCCAAGTACAAGGCCACCTACAACGAGGACGCCCGCATGCACGTCGCCAAGGCCTACGACGGCGCGTCGATCCTGATCGAGGCGCTCAAGCAGACCAAGGGCGCCGGCGGCCAGCCGCTCGCCGACGCCATCCGCGGCGTGAAGCGCGCCGGGCTGCTGGGCGACTACAACTACGACGCGTCCGGGGTCGGCATCCACGCCACCAAGATCGGCCTGGTCAAGGGCGGCACCGTCGTTCCCGAAGACGCGAGCTGACGTGCAGGTATTCCTTCAGACCCTGATCGGCGGGATCACGTTCGGGGCGGTGTACGCGCTGGTGGCGATGGGTTTCTCGATCGTCTACCAGACCATGGGGCTGGTCAACTTCGCGCACGGCAGCGTCGTGATGATCGGCGCGTACGCCGCCTCCACGTTCTACCTGGCCACCCAGCTGCCGTTCGCGATCGCGATCACGGTGGCCATCGTGGTCACCGGCCTCATCGGGCTGGTCATCGAACGCTTCCTGCGGCCGCTGGAGAACAAGGACTTCACACTGATGCTGATCGGCACGATCGGCTTCGGCGCCGTCCTGGAGGCGGGCGCGGTGCTCATCTGGGGGGCGACCGGGCACGCGGTCCCCTCCCCCATGCCGACCGAGCCGCTGGACCTGGGCGGGATCCGCATCCCCACCTACAGCCTGATGGTGATCGCCGTCGCGGCGACCGCCACCGGCCTGCTCGCGCTGTTCCTGCAGCGCACCAAGCGCGGCGCGGCCATGCAGGCCGTCGCCATGGACCACCAGGCGGCCACCGCGGTCGGCATCCACGTCGGCCGCAGCAACGCGATGGCCTTCGCGATCGGCGCGGGCCTGGCGGCGCTGGCGGGCAGCCTGATCGGGCCGATGCTGTACGTCAACCCGACCATGGGCGGCACGCTGGGCATCAAGGGGTTCGCCGCGGCGATGCTCGGCGGGTTCGGCAGCATGCCCGGCGCGATCGTCGGCGGCATGACCTTCGGGCTGCTGGACGCCTTCGCGGCCGGCAACTTCCAGGAGTACTCCGAGCTCGTCACGTTCCTGGTGTTCGCGGTCATCGTGATGATCCGCCCGACCGGCATCTTCGGAGAGACGACGGTGAACCGAGCATGAGACGTCTGGCATACCTCGTCCCCCTCGCGGTGGCCGCCTGGCTGCTGCCGTACGGGCTGGGCGGCTACTCCATGCACGTCGTGAACGTCGCGATCATCTTCGCGATCCTCGCCATCGGCCTGGGCCTGACCATGGGCGTGGCCGGGCAGATCAACCTGGCGCAGGTCGCCTTCTTCGGGGTCGGCGCCTACACCGTCGCCATCCTGTGCACGCGGGCGGGCTTCGGCTTCTGGAGCGCGGCGGTGCCGGCCCTGGTCGTGTCCGTGATCTTCGGCGTGCTGGTGGGCGTCCCCGCGCTGCGGATGCAGTCGCACTATCTCGGCATCGTCACCCTCGGCCTGGCGCTGGCCTTCACCAACTGGGTCACCAACGCCCACATCGCCGGCCGCGCCGAGGGCATCAGCGACATCCCGGCGCCGGTGCTGTTCGGGCTCGACCTGTCCAGCGCGTACCTGTTCTACTACGTCGAGCTGGTGGTCTTCGTCCTCTCGCTGGCGTTCGCGCTGTTCGTCACGCACTCGCCGCTCGGCCGCAGGCTGCGCGCGATGCGCGACGACGACCTGGCGGCGGGCGCGCTCGGCGCGGAGATCCCGCTGCTGCGCATGACCGCCTTCGTGCTCTCCGGCCTGTACGGCGGCCTGGCCGGTGTCCTGTACGCCGGGCTCATCCGCTTCGTGGCGCCGGAGTCGTTCAACATCGCCAACATGTTCCTGCTGCTCGCGATGGTGATCATCGGGGGGCGGGCCAGCATCCTCGGCTGCGTCATCGGCGCCGTCACGCTGGCCATGGTGCGCGAGGCGCTGCTGGACGCCTCGGCCTACGCCCAGCTCGGTTACGGCATCGTGGTGGTCCTCGTGGTGGTCTTCGCCCCCACGGGACTGGCCGGGCTGCCCCAACGGCTCCGGTCCCTGCTGCGGCGCCGCGACCAGGGTGCGCGGGTGCGGCTGCATCCCTTCCAGCCGTACGAGCGAACCGAGCGGGCGACGCCCGGCGACGCCGTGCTGGAGGTCCGGGGCGTGACGATGCGCTTCAAGGGGCTGACCGCCCTCGACGACGTCTCCCTCGCGGTCCCCGGCGGCGAGATCCGCGGCGTCGTCGGCCCCAACGGCTCGGGCAAGACGACCCTGTTCAACATCGTCAGCGGCTTCTACACGCCCAGCGCGGGCTCGGTACGCCTGCACGGCGACGACGTGACCGGGGCCAGGCCCTACCGGCTCTCCCAGCGCGGGGTCGCCCGCACCTTCCAGAACCTGCGGCTGTTCGAGGACCTCGACGTCCGGGAGAACGTGCTGCTCAGCCTCGACCGCACCAGGACCTCCTGGATCTGGCGCTACCTGGCGCTGCCCTGGAAGGTGTTCGGCTACGAGCGGGCGCTCGGGGCACGCGCCGACGAGATCATCGCCAGGTTCGGGCTGACGGACTACACCGCGGCCGTCCCGCGCTCGCTGCCGTACGGGATCCAGCGCCGCATCGAGATGGCCCGCGCGATGGCGATGTCGCCGTCGCTGCTGCTGCTCGACGAGCCAGCCGCCGGGCTGAACGGCGAGGAGGTGCGCCAGCTCGGCGACATCGTCCGCTCCATCAGGGACTCCGGCGTCACCGTGGTGGTGATCGAGCACAACATGGGACTGGTCATGTCGTTGTGCGACCACGTCACCGTGCTGTCCGGCGGCAAGGTGATCGCCGACGGCCCTCCGGCCGAGGTCGCGGTCGCCCCGGCCGTCGTGCAGGCCTACCTCGGCGACTCCATGGCCGCCCCCACCGAGTCCGCCGTCGAGGAGGCGACCCGATGACGACACTCACGGTCGAGAACCTGTCGGTCCACTACGGCGGCGTCCGCGCCGCCCACGGCGTGAGCTTCACCGTCGAGCCGGGGCAGGCGCTGGGCATCATCGGCGCCAACGGCGCCGGCAAGTCCTCCACCCTCAAGGCCGTGATGGGCCTTGCGCCCCGTCAGGCCACGGCGATCCGCTTCGGCGAGCACGACCTGCTGCGCGCCGCGCCGCACACCCTGGTACGGCACGGGCTCGGCTACGTCCCCGAGGGCAGGCACGTCTTCCCCGGGCTCACCGTGGAGAAGAACCTGCTGCTGGGCGCCTACACCAGCAGCTGGAGGAGCACGCCCATCGACGAGGTGTTCGAGCTGTTCCCGGTCCTCGCCGAGATGCGCCACCGGCCGGCCGGCGCGCTGTCCGGCGGGCAGCAGCAGATGCTGGCCGTCGGCCGGGCGCTCATGTGCCGGCCCAAGATGATGCTGCTCGACGAGCCCTCGATGGGCCTGTCGCCGATCCTGGTGGCGGAGATCGCCGGTGTCCTCAAACGGCTCAACGCCGACGGGCTCGCCATCCTGCTGGTCGAGCAGAACGCCAAGCTCACCTTCGACGTCACCACCACCTGCCTGGTGATGGAGAACGGGGAGATCGCCGCCACCGGCACCTCGGCCGAGCTTCGTGACGATCCCCAGGTGCGGCGTATCTACCTGGGCCTGTGACGGCCCGATCGGGGGCGCTGCTGGCCATGTGCGCGGCCCTGTTCGGGCTGTCGTTCGTCTTCACCCGTTCGGCGGTCGGCGCGCTCGGCCCGGTCGGCGTCAGCGCGGCCCGGGCCACGCTGGGCGGCTGCCTGCTGCTGACGGTGCTGCTCGCGCGGGGCGAGCGGCTGCGCGGGCCGCCCGCGGGCCGGTTCCTGGTGCTGGGCGCGTTGTCTGCCGCGCTGCCGTTCCTGCTGCTGTCGCTGGCCATGACGACCATGAACGCGGGCACCGCCGCGGTGCTCAACTCGGTGAGCCCGCTGTTCGCCCTCGCCATCGAGGTGGCGGCGGGCCGTGACCGGTTCACCGCGCTGAAGCTGGCCGGGCTCGCCACCGGGGCGGGCGGGGTGACGCTGGTGATGGCCGAGCGCGGCCTGGACGTCGGTCCCGGCGGCTGGATCGGCGTGCTGGCGGGGCTGGCGGGCGCGGCGGTGTTCGCCTACGGCGCGAGCTACGCCTCCCGGCACTTCCGGGACACGCCGCCTCTCGTGGTGGCCACCGGCCAGCAGCTCGGCGCCGCCGTCCTGCTGCTCCCGCTGGTGGCCCTCTTCCCGCCGCCGGGCCCGGTCACGGTGCCGGTGGCCGCCGGGGTGGCCGGGCTGGGCATCCTGGGCAGCGGGGTGGCGTACCTGCTGTTCTACCGGTTGATCGACCGGCTGGGCCCGGCCAGGACCGCCACGGTGAACCTGCTCGTGCCGATCTCGGGCGTGCTGTGGGGGCTGGTGCTGCTCGGCGAGCCGATCTCTGCGCCGAGCGTGCTCGGCATGGCGGCGATCCTGGTGGGCCTGCGCTGGGTGCTGATGAGGCCCGACCCCCCTGGTCCACCTGGTGGAACGCGGACTCCGCACATCGGCCCGAAAGGTTATTGACCCCGCCATGGGCGGGATCTATCGTGCGTCCATCACTCGGAACTATCAATCCACCTAGTGGACTAGTGAGAGGATGATCATGATCCGTCGCAGAGAGCTGCTCATGGCCGCCGCCGCCGCGACCGTGCTCGCCCCGGCCGGGGCCGCGGCCCCGGCCGCCGCGGCGACCCACCGGCGCGACACCGACTTCCCGAAGATCGGCGGGAACCTGGCGAACCAGAACTACAGCGGGCTGCGCGACCTGCACCGGGGCAACGTCAAACGGTTACGGGCCGCCTGGGTCAACAACATCGAGGGCGGCCTCATGGCCGGCAACAGCCAGAGCACCCCCGTGGCCGTGGACGGCATGCTCTACATCGAGTCGGCCCTGGGCAACGTCACCGCGGTGGACGGCCGCACCGGCGCCGTCAGGTGGAAGTACCTGCAGACCCGCGGGGCGGTCACCCGGCGCGGCGTCGCGGTCGGCGCGGGCAGGGTCTACACCTGCGCCAACGACAACTGGCTCATCGCCCTCGACCAGCGCACCGGCCAGGTGCTCTGGGAGCGGCAGCACAACGGTTACGGCAACCTGGAGAAGGTCGCGGTCACCTACCACGACGGCATGCTGTACTGCGGCACCAACGACGGCCCGCGCGGTGCCGCGCTCGCCTTCGACGCCGCGACCGGCGACCTGGCCTGGCACTTCTGGGGCACCCCGGGCCCCGGCGAGTTCGGCAACGACACCTGGGAGGGCGACTCCTGGCAGACCGGCGGCGCCACCCCGTGGATGCACTGCGCCATCGACCCCGATCTCCGCCTGGTCTACTGGACGTTCGGCAACGCCAGGGGCGCCCGCTCCTCCCAGGACGGCTCCGAGCGCGGCGGCCAGAACCTGTTCGCCAACTCGATCGTGGCGATGGACCTGAAGACCGGCGCCTACCGCTGGCACTTCCAGTCCATCCACCACGACATCTGGGACATGGACAACGTCATGGCGCCCGTCCTGGTCGACGCGCGCGTCCACGGCCGGACCCGCAAGCTCGCCGTCTACGGCAGCAAGACCGGCATGTACTACATCCTCGACCGGGCCGACGGCTCGGCCCCGCTGGGCATCGACGAGGTGCCCGTCCCCCAGGAGCCCCGGCAGAAGACCTGGCCGACCCAGCCCTTCCCCCGCCAGGGCGGCTGGACCGAGCTCACCCCCGTACGGCAGCCGCTGGGCACCGAGGTCCCCGGCCTCCCGCACCGCGCCGTCCCGAACTATCGGATCGGCTCCCTGTACACCCCGCACTGGGACGTGCCGATCCTCACCATCCCCGGGCACGGGGGCGGCGCCGACTGGAACCACCAGTCCTACAGCCACAGCACCCGGCTGGTGTACACCGGCTTCGGCTACGTCGCGGCGGCGCACTCGCTGACCGAGCCGTCCAACGGGCTGCGGCCACCGGGCGAGTACATGACCGGCGGGGTGGTGGCCGTGGACCCGGGCACCAACCGGGTCCGTTGGAAGCGGAACATGCCGTACTCGCTGGCGCACGGCAACGGCATCCTCACCACGGCCTCCGACCTGCTGTTCATCGGACAGCCCGACGGCAACCTGCTCTGCCTGGACGCCCGCGACGGCCGCGAGCTGTGGCGCTGGCAGACCGGCGCCGCCGTCAGCAGCAGCCCCATCTCCTACGAGATCGACGGGGAGCAGTACATCGCCGTCTACGCGGGCGGCACCAGCATCCCCTACGGCGACTCGGCCACCCGGGGCGACCACCTGTGGGCCTTCAGGCTGGGCGGCACCGCGCCTCCCGCGGCCACCCCGCCCGCGCCGGTGATCCGGCGGCCGGTCTCCGGCGGCCCGGTCGACGGGAGCGCCGTGAACGACACCGTCGTGCTCGCCCGCACCTACAACGCCGCCACCGGCCAGGTCGGCACCGTCGAGTCCACCGCGGTGAACGCGATGGCCCCCACCCACCTGCGGGTGCCGGTCGGCACCACGGTCACCTTCGTCAACCCCGCGGACAACGTCGACGTCCACGGCGCCACCCAGTTCTTCGAGGGACTGTTCGACGTCAGGCTCAACCCGGGCGAGTCGTTCCGGTACACCTTCACCCGGCCGGGCGAGTTCTTCTTCAACGACCCCTTCAGCGCCCGCCCCACCGGCAAGATCGAGGTCCTGCCCGGCTAGCCGGGCGGTGTCGCGCGCTCCCGGGCCGTCGGCCCGGGGTACCGCCCGCTCAGCCGGAGATGACCGCGACGTCGGGCCCCAGGAGCGGGAAGCGCTCCAGCACCTCCGGGTCGTGGCCGGCGACCACGAGGTGCGGCCCGCCGGCCAGCTGCCCGATCCTGTCGAAGGCGCCGTACATGCCGGTCATGCTGTGCAGGATCGGGAAGGGGCGGTCGTCCTCCAGGTTCTCGTAGAAGTGGGCGGCGTCGGAGGCCAGGACGACGTCGCCGCGCGCGGTGTTGACCCGCACCACCTGCATGCCCGCGGTGTGCCCGCCGACCAGGTGGACGCTCAGGCCGGGCACGACCTCGGCGTCGCCGTCCACCAGCGTCACCCGCCCGTCCTCGCGGGCGGCCCGCAGGTGGGCCAGGTCGTCGTCGTTCAGCAGCCAGCGTTCCCTGGTGAGGCGGTCCGCCCAGGGACCGGTCCAGTAGTCGAGCTCCGCCCGCTGCAGCACGTAGCGGGCGGAGGTGAACTCGCGGGCGGTGCCGGTGTGGTCGTAGTGCAGGTGGGTCAGCACCACGTGGCCGACGGAGTCCGCGGGTACGCCCAGCGCGGCCACGGCCTCCACCGGCGAGGTGCGGTAGTCCAGCCCCTCGACGCCCTGGGCGCGCGAGCGGCCGATGCCGGTGTCGACGACGACGGTGTGCCGCTCGGAGACCGCGAGCCACACGTAGTACGAGGTGGGATGCGGCTGATCGGCACCGGCGTCGTAGCCGTGGAAGTGCTCCCCGCGCCGGGCGTCGCGCACGGCGTAGCGGAGGGCGTACACGCGAAACTCGCTCATACCTTCATCGGCTCCGTGCGCTTGAGACCGAGCTGCTCGGTGGGGACCCGGTAGGTCTCCCGGCCGGTCGCCACCGCGGCCACGTTCACCAGGCACAGCACCGCCACGATGACCGACACGCCGAACCAGCTCTCCTTGCCCGTGCCCGCCAGCGCGGTGGCCACCGTCGGCGCGAAGCCGGCGATCGCGAAGCCGATCTGGGTGCCGACCGCCATGCCGGACAGCCGCACCTTGGTGGTGAACATCTCGCCGTAGAAGGAGGGCCAGACCGCGCTGGTGGCGCTGTGCACGACACCGAACATCGCGATGCCCAGCACGAAGATGAGGGCGTAGCTGCCGGTGGAGATCGACCACAGGTAGGCGAACATCAGCACCGCGCAGCCCAGCGACCCGCCGATGAAGACCGGCTTGCGGCCGATCCTGTCCGACAGGATGCCCCACAGCGGGATGGTGATCACCGCGGCGACGTTGGCCAGGACGCCCACCCACAGCATCGGCCCCCGCTCCAGCCCCATGGTGTTGACCGCGTAGGACAGGGCGTGGACGGTGAAGATCGTGCTCACCGAGGCGATGACCGCGGCCACGACCACCCGCAGCACGTCCTTCCAGTGATCGCGGAAGAGCACGGCCAGCGGGAGCTTGGCGACGGTGTTGCCGGCGACCTGCTGCTCGAACGCGGGCGTCTCCTCCAGGGTGCGGCGGATGATCAGCCCGACCACGGCCACCACGATGCTCAGCCAGAACGGCACCCGCCAGCCCCAGCTCAGCAGCTGCTCCTCGGGCAGCGCGGCGATCGGCAGGAAGACGGCGGTGGCGATGATCTGCCCGGCCTGGGTGCCGTTGAGGGTGAAGCTGGTGTAGAAGGCGCGCCGTCCCTCGGGGGCGTGTTCGAGCGTCATGGAGTTGGCGCCCGCCTGCTCGCCGGAGACGGAGAAGCCCTGCAGCAGGCGCAGCAGCACGAGCAGGATCGGCGCGAGCACGCCGACCTCGTCGTAGGTGGGCAGGCAGCCGACCAGGAACGTCGACACGCCCATCATCACCAGGGTGATGACCAGCACCTTCTTGCGGCCGAACTTGTCACCCACGTGCCCGAGGACGAAGGCGCCCACCGGCCTGGCCAGGTAGCCGACGCCGAAGGTCGCCAGCGCCAGGAGCGTGCCCGTCGCGGGCGAGGAGGACGGGAAGAAGATCTTGCTGAACACCAGCGCGGCCGCGGTGCCGTAGATGAAGAAGTCGTAGTACTCCAAGGCACTGCCGATCCAGGCCGCCGCGGCCGCCTTGCGGGGTTTACCCTGCACTGTCACGGGTGCTCCTCATGCTGGGAGATAGGGGGATGCGCAATGGCAGGAAACTAACTCACTGGTTCGTACATTACAAGGGTGTTGCCAATCGGTTACCCGCTTCGATCCGCGCCCGCCCTCGCCCACGTCGGCGGCATCCGGGCACGGACGCCCGCACGCGCGCCGTGGATCGCGCGCCGAACGCCCCGTCCGGGCGGCGCGACGGCCGAACCGCACGGGATCACGCCTTCACGCCGTCACATCGGCACGCTGTCATGTCGGCACACCGTCACGTCGTCACGCTGTCATGCCGTCACGCCGCTATGCCGTCACGCGGAGGGAGCCGGAGCCGAGCGCCCCTCCCCGCCCTCTCCGCGCAGGTAGCCGACGACCATCTCGCCGACCATCCGGCGCAGCCTGGCCCGGTGCTCGGGCGCGGTCATGTCGCGGCCGAACAGCGCGCCGAACGTGTGCTGGTTGGCCACCCGGAAGAAGCAGAACGAGCTGATCATCATGTGCACGTCGATGGCGTCGGCCTCGGTGACGAAGTCACCGGACTCCTGGCCCGCGTCGAGGATGCGCTCGATGAGGTCGAGCACCGGGGTGGCGAGGCCGGCCAGCGCCTGCGACTTGCGGATGTGCTCGGCCTGGTGGATGTTCTCGATGGCGACGAGCTGGATGAAGTCGCGGTGCGCGTCGTGGTGGTCGAAGGTCAGCTCGGCCAGCGTGCGGATCGCCTCGACCGGGGCCAGGTGCTCGACGTCGACCGTGCGCTCCGCCGCGCGGACCTCCGCGTACGCCTTCTCCAGCACCGCGATGTAGAGCCGCTCCTTGCTGCCGTAGTAGTAGTAGATCATGCGCTTGGTGGTGCGCATCCGGGCGGCGATCTCGTCGACCCGCGCACCGGCGTAGCCGTGGCGCGCGAACTCGTGCTGGGCGACCTTGAGGATCTCCGCCCTGGTGCGGTCAGCGTCCCGCTGGCGTTCGGTGGTGGCGGGCTGCGAGGTCATTGGCCCATCTTAGGATGGCCCGCGTGCTGTACGGCGAGCCGGATCGGGGCGTTGACGGCGCCGTAGCCCCGGTAGCCGCCGACGCGCTGGACGATCTCGAAGAAGACGCGTCCCACGGTGACCGTGTACATGTGCAGGAACTCGCCGTGCTCGTCCCTGTCGTACAGCACGCCCAGCCGTCGCAGCTCGGGATCGACCTCATGGCGGTCCTCCAGGTCGTCGTAGTAGTTGTCCGGGATGGGCAGCAGCAGTTCCGGATGCTCGGCGCGCAGCCTGCGGGCGACGGCCAGCAGGTCGTCGCTGGCCAGGGCGACGTGCTGCCACGGGGTGTCGCCCGCACCGACCTGGGCGATGTTGAGCACCATCCGCACCTGTTCGGCGGCCTCCTCGCCCTCCTCGCCCTCCTTGGCCTCCGCTTCCCCGGCCGTCGCGCCCGTCTCGCCCGCGCCGGGCACCGGTGTCGTGGACATCGCCCTGCTGCGCAGCAGGCCGTAGGGGTCGGGCAGCTCCAGGCTCTCCTGCGGGTGCAGACCCAGCACGCTGCCGTAGAACAGCGCGGCCTCGTCGAAGTGGTGCCAGGGCTGGGTGAGTGCCACGTGGTCGATGTGGGTGATCTGCCCGGGGACGGGCTCGACCGTTTCGACAGCGCCGAAGTCGCCGAAGTCGCCGAGCCAGGCGGTGTCGCAGAAGAAGAGCGCGGTGCCGTCCGGGGCGGCGATCGCGTCCAGCGAGGCGTCCTGCGGGGCGCGCTCGCGCGGGAGCACCGGCGCCAGCAGTGTCTCTGCGTGTTTGACGGCCCGCTCGGGGTCGGGACTGTCCAGCCCGATGGCGACCAGGGCGGGGTCGGCTCCGGTGGCGTTGAGCAGCATCCGGGCCCCGCCCTGGCTCCACAGCTCGACCGGTTTGCTGGTGTGGGAGCCGGTACGGGTGAAACCGAGCGCGTCCAGCACGCCGCTCAGGGAACCCGCGTCGGCGAGCTCGGCGAAGGCGAAGCCGGTGGGCACGGCGGGGTGCGCGGCGCCGTGCAGGGTCTGTTCCAGGGCGATGAGCGAGCGCATGCCGTCCCGGGCGGTACGGCCGGTGTCGGCCTGGCGGAAGTGGTCGTTGAACACCTCCAGCGACAGCGGCCCGGCGTATCCGGTGTTCAGCACGTGCTGGACCAGGCCGGCGACGTTCATGGTGCCCTGGCCGGGAAAGCAGCGGTAGTGGCGGCTCCACTGCAGCACGTCCATGGCCAGCATCGGCGCGTCGGCGAGCTGCAGGAAGAAGATCTTCTCACCCGGGATGGCCTCGATGCCGATCGGGTCGGAGCCTCGCGACAGGATGTGGAAGCTGTCCAGGCAGGTGCCCAGGTTGGGGTGGTCGGCCATCCGGACGATCCGCCAGGCGTGCAGGTACTCGTTGACGTGCCGGCCCCAGGCCAGCGCCTCGTAGGCGATCCGGATGCCGTGTTCGGCGGCCCGCTCGGCGAGCCGCCGCAGCTGCTCCGCGGCGAGGGCGTCGTCGCCGATCGAGGCGGGCGAGACGTTCGAGCAGACCAGCAGCGTGTCCGCGCCGAGGCGCTCCATCACCCGGAACTTGCGCTCGGCCCGCTCCAGGTTGGCCGCGAGCATGGGGGCGGGCACGGCCTCGAAGTCGCGGAACGGCTGGTAGAGGTCGATGCCGAGGCCCAGGTCGGCGGCGCGGGCGCGAATCTCCTCGGGTGAGTGCGGGCAGACGAGCAGGTCGTTCTCGAAGATCTCCACACCGTCGAACCCGGCGGTGGCGATCGCGATGAGCTTCTCGGTGAGGGTGCCGCTGACGGAGACGGTGGCGATGGACGTGCGCATGGCTCCCTCTCGGGTGGTGACCGGGTCGATGGGGTGGGCGGGGTCTCGGGTCGTGCCAGGTCAGGTGGGCGGGCTGTCGGGTCGTGCCAGGTCAGGTAGGCGGGTTATCGGGTCGCGCCAGGTCAGGTAGGCGAATGCTCAAGTCGCGCCGATGTCGGGTGGGCGGGTTCTCACGTGGCGACCAGGTCGGTCAGGTGGGCGAGCATCCGTTCGCTGTCCGGGGTGCGGCCGGTGAAGAGGCGGAAGGCGTGGGCGGCCTGGAAGACGACCATGCCCCCGCCGTCGAGCGTCCGGCAGCCCAGCGCGCGGGCCTGCTTGAGCAGCTCGGTCTCCAGCGGCCGGTAGACGATGTCGGCCACCCACAGGCCGGGGTGGAGCAGCTCGGCCGGCAGCGGCAGCCCGGGATGGAGCGCCATGCCGGTGGGGGTGGCGTGTGCCAGGCCGTCGGCGTGGGCGAGCAGCTCGGGCAGCTCGTCCCGGGTGGCGGGGCGGGCGCGTTCGGGCCCGAAGCGGTCGCCCAGCCGGCCGGCCAGCGCCGTCGCCCGCGCGGGGTCCGCGTCCACGATCGTGACGTGGCCGGCGCCCATGGTCAGCAGCGCGTGCGCGATCGCCGCTCCCGCGCCTCCCGCGCCGAGCTGGACGATGCGCCGGGTGGGCGCGTCCGGCAGGCCGCGCTCGAACGACTCGGCGAAGCCCGTCCAGTCGGTGTTGTAGCCGACGGCCCGCTTGCCGTCGAAGACGACCGTGTTGACGGCGCCCAGCATGCGGGCGTCCGCCGACAGCTCGTCCAGGTGCGGGATGACGTCCTGCTTGCACGGGTGGGTGATGTTGAGCCCGTCGTAGCCGAACCGGCGGGCCGTACGGACCAGCTCCCCCACGTCGTGCCCCAGGCTGTCGGTGTCGAGCAGCCGGTAGACATAGCGCAGCCCGTGGTGGGTCGCCTCGCGCTCGTGCAGCGGAGGGCTGAGCGAGGGGCCGATGCCCGAGCCGATCAACCCGGTCAGGTACGAGGCCATCAGTTCTCCCTCTTCAGCAGGTGCGCCAGGTGTGTCAGCGCGAGGACGTACCCGTGCGCCCCGGCGCCGCAGATCACGGCGTCGGCGACCTCGGAGACGAACGACGTGTGCCGGTACGGCTCACGCCGGTGGATGTTGGTGAGGTGGACCTCGACGGTGGGCAGGGCGACGGCCGCCAGCGCGTCGCGCAGGGCGACGGAGGTGTGCGTGTAGCCGCCCGCGTTGATCACGATCGCGGCCGGGCCCGGTTCGTGGACGGCGTCGATCAGCGCGCCCTCGTGGTTGCTCTGCCGGAAGTCCACCTCTAACCCGAGCGTGGCGCCGGTGCGGTGGCACTGCGCTCGGACGTCGGCGAGCGTCGCGCCACCGTACAGGTGCGGCTCTCGGCGGCCGAGGAGGTTGAGGTTGGGCCCGTTGAGGACCAGGACGCTAGGCATCGTTCTCCAATGTACGTACTAGTACGTTAGCTGGCTAGACAGGGGCGCGGACCGGGCCGGGGCGACCACGCGACAGGCGGTGGGGACGCCCTTCCCGTTCCCGTCTCACCTCATGTACGAACTAGTGAGTTCGTTATAGCGCATGACGCCCCGCCTTTCCAGCCGAGCGGGCATCATGCTGATCGCGGCGCCGGGCGCGTCCGTCGCGTGAGCCCGTCGCATGAGTCCGTCGCATGAGTCCGTCGCATGAGTCCGTCCAGGCGGATCCACGAAGACGTTCACGTATGAAAGCGAGACAGTCACTCATTGGAAGTCCCTCCTCCCCACCCTACGGTTGGCGCACACGAGACGATCAGCCGTTGGGGGCCCTTCATGGCGAGGCAGCGCGGGATTCTGGTGACCGGGGCGACCGGCACGACCGGCCGTCAGGTGGTGGCCCAGTTACTGGAGGCGGGCGCCGAGGTGCGCGCGACGGCCCGCGACCCCGAGGCGGCCGGTCTTCCCGGCGGCGTCGAGGTCGCGCGCGGCGACCTGGCCGACCCGGACAGCCTGCGCGCGCCCCTGGACGGGGTCGAGGCCGTGTTCCTGCTCTGGCCGTTCGCCACGGCCGAGGGGATGCCCGCGGTCCTGGAGGCGATCGCCGCACATGCCCGCCGCGTCGTCTACCTGTCCTCCGCGGCCGTACGCGACCACGAGCGGCGGATCGAGCGGATGATCGAGCGGTCCGGGCTGGAGTGGACGTTCCTGCGACCGCACGCCTTCGCGGCCAACACCCTGCGGTGGGCCGAACAGATCCGGGCCGAGGCCGTCGTGCGCGAGCCGTACGGCGCGGCCGCCATGCCCCCGCTGCACGAGCGGGACCTCGCGGCGGTCGCGGTGCGCGCGCTCCTCGGCGACGGCTACGACGGCGCCACCTACGAGCTGACCGGGCCGAAGACGCTGACCCAGGCCGAGCAGGCGGGCGTCATCGGCGAGGTGATCGGCCGCCCGGTGCGCTGGGAGGAGACCTCGCCGGAGGCCGCGCGGCGGCGGATGCTCACCGGAGGCTGGCCGCCCGAGGCCGTGGACGGCGTCCTGCGGGCCCAGGCCGGGATGGTGACCGATCCGAGAGCGGCCACCACCACGGTGGAGGCGGTCACCGGGGCCCCGGCCCGCACGTTCCGCACCTGGGTGACCGACCACGCGGACCGGTTCCGAGCCTCGTGAAACGCCCCCGGGGGCGGGCGCCCCGTGAACGCCGCCCGCCGCCACGGGGTGGCGGTCCCGGGTCAGCCGAACCGGGTCAGCCGAAGTCGAAGAAGATCGTCTCCTTCTCGCCCTGCAGGTGGATGTCGAAGCGGTAGAGGTCCTCCCGCTCCCGCGCGGCCAGCAGCGTGTGCGCGCGCTCGGGCGGCAGCGAGTCGAGGAAGGCGTCGTGGGCGAGGTAGACGCGGGTGTAGAGGTGGTGCAACAGGCCGCGCGCGAACACGCACACGCTGATGTAGCCGTTGCCGGGCACGAGCGTGCGCAGCGTCCAGCGGCCGTCGGCGTCGGTGGGCACCCGGCCGAACCCGGTGAAGTCGACCCCGTGCCTGCCGATGACCGCGCCGTTCACCGGGTCGCGGCGCAGCGTGCCGGGCGCGCCGGTGAGGTCGCCGGACGGGGCGGCCTGCCAGAACTCCAGCAGCGCGTCCGGCACCGGGGCGCCCGCGCCGTCGTAGACGTACCCGTGCACGGTGATCCCGCCGGTCGCGATGTCACCGCCGCCGGGGAACGGGAGCGCGTAGCCGTAGAAGGGGCCGACGGTCTGCGAGGGAGTGGGGTTCACCGGCCCTCCTCCGTCCAGGTCGCGGCGGGGCCGTCGAGGACGATGTCCCAACGGTAGCCGAGGGACCACTCGGGGACCGACAGGTCGTGCTCGTAGGCGGCGACCATGCGCTGCCGGGCCCGCTCGTCGGTGACGGAGTTGAAGATCGGATCGTAGGGGAACAGCGGGTCGTTCGGGAAGTACATCTGGGTGACCAGGCGCTGGGTGAAGGCGGTGCCGAAGACCGAGAAGTGGATGTGCGCGGGACGCCAGGCGTTGGTGTGGTTGCGCCACGGGTAGGCGCCGGGCTTGATCGTGGTGAAGGTGTAGCCGCCGTCGTCACCGGTGAGGCAGCGGCCGACGCCGGTGAAGTTGGGATCGAGCGGGGCCGGGTGGTCGTCGCGCTGGTGCGGGTAGCGGCCCGAGGCGTTGGCCTGCCACACCTCCACGAGCTGGCCGCGCACCGGGCGGCCGTTCCTGTCGAGGACGCGGCCGTGCACGGTGATGCGCTCGCCCAGCGGCTCGGCGAGGTGCTGCCTGGTCAGGTCGGCGTCGAGCGCGGTGACGTCGGTGACGCCGAAGACCGGCCCGGTCAGCTCGGCCGCCTCCGGGTCCTTGATCGAGATCAACGGCTGCCGGGGGTGACGGAGCACGGTGCTGCGGTAGGGGCCGTAGTCGCGGGACGGGTGGTGTCTCTCCCGGCCGTCGCCCGTGGTCCCCGGCTCGCGGAGCGCCGCGATCTCGAGGTCGATGTCGGCCTGCGTGAGAGGGGTTGGCATGAGCTCCTACCTTTCGGGAACGACGGCCAGGCCCTGACCGGCGCCGGTGCGCGGGAAGGCGGGACCGGGGCCGGACATCCCGGCCACGGCTCTGACGACGTGGGCGGCCGGTCCGTGCGGACCGTCCGGACCGTCCGGGCGGACGCCCCGCGGCGCCCCGCCGCGTCGACCGGAGGACGGGCGCACGACGTCCAGGACATCCACGGCGTCCACGGCGTCCATGGCGCACACGGTATCCACCGCATCCACGGCATCCACGGTGCTCACCGTGGAGACGGCGAAGGCGCCTCTCATGCCCTCACCTCCGCGTCCGTACGATCGCGCAGCTCCGCCGGGCTCACCCCGGGCGCGGTCTCCACCAGCGCCAGCCCCTCCCCCGTGACGTCGAGGACGCCGAGGTCGGTGATGATCCGGTGGACGCACCCCTTCCCCGTGAGGGGCAGCGAGCACTCCTCGACGATCTTCGGCGAGCCGTCCTTGGCGACGTGATCCATGATCACGATGACCCTGCGGGCACCGTGGACCAGGTCCATCGCGCCACCCATGCCCTTGACGAGCCTGCCGGGGACCATCCAGTTGGCCAGGTCGCCACGGGCCGAGACCTGCATCGCGCCCAGCACCGCCACGTCGATGTGACCACCCCGGATCATGCCGAACGACAGCGAGGAGTCGAAGAACGACGCGCCGGGGAGCACGGTCACGGTCTCCTTGCCCGCGTTGATCAGGTCGGGGTCGACCGCGTCCGGCGCCGGGTAGGGGCCGACGCCGAGGATGCCGTTCTCCGAGTGCAGGATCACGTTCGTGCCGGCCGGGAGGAAGGAGGGGATCCGGGTGGGCAGGCCGATGCCGAGGTTGACGTAGTCGCCGTCGCGCAGCTCGGCCGCCGCGCGCGCGACCATCTGGTCGCGGCTCCAGCTCATGAGGCGCTCTCCCCCATCCGGTCGCGGCTGCGGCTCATGCGGTGCTCTCCCCTCGCTCCGCGGGCGCGGAGGTGGTACGGCGTTCGACGGCCTTGTCGGCGGCCTGCTCCGGGGTGAGCGGCACGACGCGCTGGACGAACACCCCCGGCAGGTGGATCTCGTCGGGGTCGAGCTCGGTCAGCTCCTCGACCTCGGCGACGGTGACCCGCCCGGCCATCGCGGCCAGCGGGTTGAAGTTCCTGGCGGCCTTGCCGAACACGAGGTTGCCGTGCCGGTCGCCCCTCGCCGCCCGCACCAGCGCGAAGTCGGTGGTGATGCCGTGCTCCAGCACGTACGCCCGGCCGTCGAACTCGCGCACCTCCTTGGGCGGCGAGGCGAGCACCACCGAGCCGTCCCGGCCGTGCCGCAGCGGCAGCCCGCCGTCGGCGACCGGCGTGCCGACCCCGGCCGGGGTGTAGAAGGCGGGGATGCCGCAGCCCCCCGCGCGCAGCCGCTCGGCCAGGCTGCCCTGCGGCGTCAGCTCGACCTCCAGCTCCCCGGTCAGGTACTGCCGGGCGAACTCCTTGTTGTCGCCGATGTAGGAGGCGGTCACCCGGCCGATCCGCCCGGCCTCCAGCAGGACGCCCAGGCCGCCGCCGTCCACGCCGCAGTTGTTCGACACCACGCCGATGTCGCGCACCCCCGTGTCGTACAGGGCCTGGATCAGCACGTTCGGGATGCCGCTCAGGCCGAACCCGCCCACCGCGAACGAGGCGCCGTCGCGCACATCCGCCAGGGCCTCCGCGGCCGTGGCGACCACCTTGTCTCCGCGCACGACACTCCGTTCAGCCGTGTGTTCGCTATGCGAACTTTAGTTCACTCTCGCGCACTTGAGTATGTGTACCGGCGTCCGTCCTGTCAAAGCGCCCCCCGTCGCGGCGGCCGTCCCGTCAAAGGCTCTCCGTCTCGACGGCCCTCCTGTCAAAGAGCCCCGGTCGCGCGTCCTGTCAAAGAGTCCCGGTCGCGGCGGCCGCCCCGTCGAGGCGCCCCGTCGCGGTGCCGGTTCCGTCAAGGCGCCTCACTCGCGGCACCGGTCCGCGCGGCGGTGACGACCACCGTGTTGTAGGGCATCACGAAGCCGCCCCCCAGCGCGTCGACGGCGGCCCCGGCGCCCTCCAGCACCTCCGCCAGCCGGTCCGACGGGAGCCGGGTGAGGGCGCCGGAGGTGGGCAGCTGGTCCAGCCACTCGTCCCGCGTGTAGGAACGCTCCCAGTCGAACCGCCACTGCTCGGGGTCGCCGAACCCGCCCGCCTCCCGGACCCCGTCGGCGGCCTTGGCGAACAGCGCCTGGTACCCCTCCAGGGCGTTCCCCGCCCCCTGGAACACGAACGGCGAGTCGGGCGCCACCCGCCGGTAGACCTCGGCGAAGGCCTCCGCCACGTCGAACGGGAGCTGGAACACGTGCCAGAACACCGCCAGCCGGCCGCCGGGCCGCAGCACCCGCGCCGCCTTGGCCGCCCCCGCCACCGGGTCCACCCAGTGCCAGGCCGTCCCGGCGACGACCGCGTCGAACATCCGGCCGGCGGCGTCCCAGTCCTCGAACCTCGCCACCTCGACCTCGACCCCGGTGCGCCGCGCGAAACCGGCCATCCGCGCGTCGGGCTCGACGCCGAGCACCTCGCAGCCGGCCGCCTGGAACTGCCGGGCCTCTATGCCGGTGCCGCAGCCGACGTCGAGGAAGCCGGGCCCGGGGCTGGCGGCGACGATCCGCTCCACCATGGCGTCGGGATAGCGGGGGCGGGCGCGGTCGTAGCGTTCGGCGTCCGTACCGAACGACTCCGCCACCTGCCGGTGTCGATGAAGATCGTTTTCAGGGAGAGGCGCTTCGGCCGACGGTATAGTGGGCATGCGCCCACCGTAGTGGGCACATGCCCACTCGTCAACGGACGGGTCTCACGAGCGAAGGCGGGGATGCACGGTGCCGACGGGAGTGGCCATGCGCGACGCGCGCGAGCAGCTGTTCGACGCCGCCGAGCGCGTCCTGCTCAGGGACGGGCCGAACGCGCTGACCAGCCGGGCGGTCACCACGGAGGCCGACTGCGCCAAGGGGGTCCTGCACCGGCACTTCGCCGACTTCGACGCCTTCCTCGCCGAGCTCGTGCTGGACCGCGTCACCCGGATCGGCGGCCAGGCCGCCACCCTGCACGCGTCCGCCGGGACCGGCACCGTCGCCGACAACCTCACCGGCGCGCTGACGGAGCTGTTCGAGACGGTCGCCGTGGCGATCGTCGGCCTCGTCATCTCCCGCGACGACCTGCGCGTCCGGCTGCGCCGGGCCGGGTCGCCCGGCCTCCCGGTCCTGGCGGAGGCCGGGGCCATGCTCGCCTCCTACCTCACCGCCGAGTGCGAGATGGGCCGCATCGCGGCGGACGCCGACGTCGACACGCTCGCGTTCACGCTGGTCGGGGCCGGGCACCTGCTGTACGCGGGCACCGGGGGCACACCGCCCGAGGCCGGAGCCGTCCACCGGATCGTGACCACGGTCGTCGCCGACGTCGTGCAGAGACGGCTGCTGTGAGCCGCCCGTCCGCGCCGGATCCGGCCGTCCGCCCCGGGATCCGCCCGGCCGGGACCGCTCCGGTTCCGGCCCGCCCCCGCCCGTGCGCGCACCGGCCCGGCGGCACGACCCCGGACCACCCTCCGGGACCGGCCCGGGGCACGTGAGGCGACGAACCGCACGACGCAAGGAGCCAGGACGTCACGGCTCGCCGCGATGTCACGGGGCCGGGTTCAGGCGGATCAGGGTGACGCCGTACGCGACGATCCAGACGACCCACATCAGCCAGCCGGCGAGCCCCAGGAGACCGAGCGGGCCGGCGTGGTCGATGACCAGCGGGGTGAGGGTGGCCGAGCCGAACAGCAGCGCGGCCGACGCCAGCCCCAGGGTGCCGTGCCAGGGCCGGATGAGACCGGCGCGCAGGCCGGCGACGGACAGGCCGAGCAGCGCGAGGGCCAGGAAGGTGCCGTTGAGGGTGAACAGCGCGTCGTGCAGTGCCCACAGTCCCCCTGTCACGCCCCCTGTCACGCCCCCTGTCACGCCCCCTGTCACGCCCCCGGTCGCGCCTCCTGCCACGCCCCCGGTCGTGGCGCCGGTCGTGGCACCGCCCGCGGCCGTCGACGTGAGCGCGAGGCGGGTCGCGATGACCGCGGCGAAGGTGGCGTTCTGCAGGGCCAGGCCGGTGAACCCGATCAGCGACCACGCCTCGCCCCGGCCGCGTTCGGAGCGCCGCAGCGCGGAGACCGCGCCCGCGCCGAACAGCGTGGCCAGCAGCCAGGCGGCGGGAGTGAGCGCGGACGCGACGGCGACGACCTCGCCCTCGGTGCCGAAGAACGCGCCGACCTCGCCGAGCCCGGCACCGGTGAGCGGCAGTCCGGCGGGCACCATGATCGCGTTGGCGAGGACGATCGTGGCGGCGAAACCGAGGGCGGCCAGCCCGGTGATCCGCGAGAAGCCCGGGACGGCCCCTCCAGATGATTGACGTAACATATATTCATTATAAACAGCGTAAAGCCATTGAGGGGGATCGGTGAGCACGGAACCGGACCGGCGTCGCTACGACTCGTTGCGCCGGGCGACGCAGGCGCGGGAGACCCGGGTGGAGATCGCCCGCGCCGCCCGCGAGCTGTTCCTCTCCCAGGGGTGGGCGGCGACGACCGTGCGGGAGGTCGCCCGTGAGGCGGGGGTCTCCGTGCCGACGGTCTACGCGGCGTACGGGAACAAGACGGGGCTGACCCGGGCTCTGGCGGACGCGGCGGACCTGTCGGCCGACGTGCCGCGGATGCTGGAGGAGCTGGAGGCCTCGGCGGCCGATCCCGGGCGGCAGCTCGCCGCGATGGCCGCCTACGACCGGCGGCTGTTCGAGCGCGCCGGCGACATCATCACGCTGGTGCGCGAGGCGGCCAGGACCGAGCCCGAGCTGGCGGCGGCCTACCGCGAAGGCCGCGGGCAGGGCGACAGGACCCGCGAGCTGGTGTTCTCGTCCTGGCCGGAGGGCGTCCTGCGACGCGGCCTGGACGTGCGTTCCGCCGTGGACGTCTACGCGGCCCTGTGCAACATCGACGTCTACACCACGCTCACCGCCGAACGCGGCTGGTCACCCGAGCGCGTCGAGCGGTGGTGGGGCGAGGCGCTGGCCCGCGAACTCCTGGACTGACGCCCCGCCCCCGGCCCGCCACCGCGACCGTCCACCGGACCGACGCGCCACTCCGGCCTGTCGCCGCGACCGTCCACCGGACCGACGCTCCCGGCCCGTCGTCACCGCGACCGTCCGGCGGACCGACGCGCAGCTCCGGCTCGTCGTCACGACCGTCCGCTGGAAGGGACCGGACGCCGGGCGTCCGGTCCCCGCCTCATCTCCTGCGGACGCCGATGAGCCGCTGCAGCAGGATGAAGGCGAACAGCAGCAGGCCGATGAAGATCTTGGTCCACCAGGAGCTGAGGGTCCCCTCGAAACTGATGATCGTCTGGGTCAGGCCGAGCACGAGGATGCCCAGCACGGTGCCGAAGAGATAGCCCGAGCCGCCGGTGAGCAGCGTGCCGCCGATGACCACGGCCGCGATGGCGTCCAGTTCCATGCCGACGGCGTGCAGGCCGTACCCCGACAGCATGTAGAAGGACAGCAGGATCCCGCCGAGCGCGGAGCACAGCCCGCTGATCGTGTAGACGGCGATCTTCGTCCGTCCCACCGGGAGACCCATCAGCAGCGCGGACTGCTCGCTGCCGCCGACGGCGTAGACCGTGCGGCCCAGCCGCGTGTGGTGCAGCACGTACGCCGCCACCAGCACCACGACCGCGGCGATCACCACGCTGGGCGAGATCCACAGCTCGGGGCCCAGGTCGATCCTTGTCTGCGCGAAGGCGGTGAAGATGCCGTCGGTGATCGGGATCGAGTCGGTACCGATCGTGTAGCACAGCCCCCGGGCCAGGAACATCCCGGCGAGCGTCGCGATGAAGGGCTGGACCTCGAAGTAGTGGATGATCGCCCCCATCCCGAACCCCAGCGCCGCGCCGATGGCCAGCACCAGCACGATCACCACCGGCGCCGGCCAGCCCTGGTTCGTGACGAGGCTGGCCGTGACCATCGTGGACAGCGCCACCACCGCGCCCACCGACAGGTCGATGCCGCCGGCGAGGATCACGAACGTCATGCCGACGCCGACGACGAGCAGGAACGCGTTGTCGACGAAGACGTTGAGGATCACCTGGCCGCTGGCGAACCCCTCGTACCGGATGCCGCCGGCCACGAACATCGCCATGAGCAGGCCCGCGGTCACCGCGACCGGGACGTATCTGCGGGGGAGCGCGAGCCGCCCGGCCGGGCCGGTCGTGATGGTCGTCATCCGTTCCTCACCGTCTCTTCCCGTACCTGCTCGCCGGTGGCCGCGCCCGTGAAGGGGCGGCCGGGACCGCCCCCGGGAGCGGGCGGCGGCGGGGCGGGGTCGTCCCGTTCCCACTGGAAGATCCTCCGCCGGAAGGCCGGTGACTGCAGCAGGCACACGATCGTCACCACGAGTGCCTTGAACAGCAGCGTCGTCTCCGGCGGCACGCCGATCGAGTAGATCGTGGTGGTCAGGGTCTGAATGATCAATGCCCCCAGCACGGTGCCGCCGAGGGAGAAGCGGCCGCCCGACAGCGAGGTGCCGCCGATGACGACGGCCAGGATGGCGTCCAGCTCGATCCACAGGCCGGCGTTGTTGCCGTCCGCGCTGGACACGTTGGAGCTGATCATCAGCCCCGCGATGCCCGCGCACAGCCCGCAGAAGGTGTAGGCCACGATCAGCACGCCCCGGGAGCGGATCCCCGACAGCCTGCTGGCCTCGGCGTTGCCGCCGACCGACTCGATGAACATGCCCAGCGCCAGCCTCCGGGTGAGGAAGGCGGTCAGCGCCGTCAGCGCGATCACGATGAGGATGCCGAACGGCAGCGTGAGCCAGTAGCCGCCGCCGACCAGCTTGTACGGGGCGCTGTTGATCGTGATGATCTGCCCGTCGGTGATCAGCTGGGCCAGGCCCCGTCCCGCGACCATGAGGATCAGCGTCGCGATGATCGGCTGGATGCCGACGGCGGCCACCAGGAACCCGTTCCAGGCTCCGAGCGCGAGCGCCACCGCCAGCGTGACGCCGATCGCCGCCAGCACGCCGCTCACGGAGTTCTGGTCGGCCAGGCCGCTGATCTGCATGCAGGCCAGCGCCCCGCCGATCGCCACCACCGAGCCGACCGACAGGTCGATGCCGCCGGTGGCGATGACCAGCGTCATGCCCAGCGCGACCAGGATCAGCGGCGCCCCGAAGCGGAGGATGTCGATGAGGCTGCCGTAGAGGTGCCCGTCCCGCATCTGCACGTGCAGGAAGTTGTCGGTGAACACCACGTTGAGCGCCAGCAGCGCGACCAGGATCACCGCGGGCCACAGCAGCCGGTGTTTGAGGAACGCTGTCATGACGCGGCTCCACTCGCGATCTTCTGCATCAGGACGTCGCTGGTGAGCGCGTCGTCGTTGTCGAGCTGGGCGACCAGCGTGCGGTCGCGCAGCACCCCGACCCGGTGGCTGAGCCGCAGGACCTCCTCCAGCTCGGCGGAGATGAACAGCACGGCCATGCCCCCGTCGGACAGCTCGGCGACCAGGCGCTGGATCTCCGCCTTGGCGCCGACGTCGATCCCCCGGGTGGGCTCGTCGAGGATGAGCAGCCGGGGTTCCATGATCAGCCAGCGGGCCAGCAGCACCTTCTGCTGGTTGCCGCCGCTGAGCGTGCGGACCGGCTGCTCGGGATCGCCCGGCCGGATGTTCAGCGCGGTGATGTACTTGGCGACCAGCTCGTCCTGCCTGCGCCGGGACAGCGGCCTGCTCCAGCCGCGCGCGGCCTGCAGCGCGAGGACGATGTTCTCGCGCACCGTGAGCTCGTCGACGAGTCCCTCCGCCCGCCGGTTCTCCGAGCAGAAGGCGATCTTCCGGTTCATCGCCGCCCGCGGCGTGCGCAGCGCGACCTGCTTTCCGCCGATCCGCAGCGAGCCGCCGTCGGCGTGATCGGCGCCGAACAGCAGCCGGGCCAGCTCGGTACGGCCGGAGCCGAGCAGCCCGGCCAGCCCGACGACCTCCCCCTCCCTGATGGTCAGGGTGAAGGGGTCGATGGCGCCCGACCGCCCGAGGTCGTGAGCCTCGACCAGCGGCTCCGCGACCCGGGCGGGGGGTTTCTCGTCGAGTTTCTCCAGGGCTGCCAGCTCCCGCCCGATCATCTTGGCGACCAGGTCGACCTGGGAGAGCTCGCGGGTGAGGTACTCCCCCACGAGCTTCCCGTCGCGCAGGACCGTCACGCGGTCCGACACCTCGTAGATCTGGTCGAGGAAGTGGGAGACGAACAGGATGGCGATGCCCTGCTCCTTCAGCCGGCGCATCACCCGGAACAGCTGGGCCACCTCGCCGGCGTCGAGGCTGGAGGTCGGCTCGTCGAGGATCAATACCTTGGCCTCGATGTCGACCGCCCTGGCGATCGCGACCATCTGCTGCACGGCGAGCGAGCACGACGCCAGCGGCGCCGACACGTCGACGCGCAGGTCCAGGCGGCCCATCAGCTCCGTGGCCCGCTGGCGCATCTCCTTCCACCGGATGCGGCCGAACCGGCGCGGTTCGCGGCCCACGAAGATGTTCTCCGCCACCGAGAGGTTGGGACAGAGGTTGACCTCCTGGTAGACCGTGCTGATACCGGCCTGCTGGGCGGCGGACGGGCTGGAGAAGGCGACCGGCGTTCCGGCCAGCTCGATCTCGCCCTCGTCGACGCCGTACACGCCGGTGAGAACCTTGATCAGCGTCGACTTCCCCGCGCCGTTCTCTCCCATCAGCGCGTGCACCTCGCCCGGCAGCAGCCGGAAGCCGACGTCGTCCAGGGCCTTGACGCCGGGGAATCGTTTGCCGATCCCGCTCATCCGTACGATCGGTGCCGGTGCGTCCATGCCGCGCTCCTCTCTTTTCGGAATGGGCGGCTCAGTACTGGCGGGTGGGCAGGGCTTCCTTCGCCTGCTCCTGGGTGAAGGTGGTCTCCTCGGTCACCACACGCTCG
>NZ_JCADBG010000034.1:0-73508 GCF_059358815.1 Streptosporangium nanhuense | reverse complement strand
GATTGTGCTTCATGCACTGGCTTTTAACACACTGTTGAGTTCTCAAGAAACGGACGCGTACACCATCACCCAAACCCGACCAGATGAGTCAGGCCCGAACTCCGGGGCGTTCGTTTTGTTTTATTCTGTTCTTTCGTTGTGCCTTTATTCTTTCAGGCCCGCTTTTTCGTGTCAAACCGGCTTGTTTTGATCCGGTTGATTCGATCTAGCTGGTCCTGCTGGAATTCGGGCGGCTCCGTTTCCAGAGCAACCCCTCAAACTTACCAGCCTCTGAGCGGCTCTGCGAACCGATCTTCGGAACCGTTGGGTTCAAAGGGATTGTCGACAAACACGACACAAGCCATACGGAAGTCACCGGAGTGATTGGAGTGGTTTGCGCCGGACCTCGCCGACATCAAAAGATTAGCAGCCCCCGAAGACCGCTCGAGACGTAACGGCGAACCCCGTGCGACCGGGAGACGAACCGGAGGGCGAACCGGGCTGAACGAGCCGGCCGGGCCGGTCGGACCGGCCGAACAGGCCGGGCGGGTGGATCCGAACAGGCGCCGGCGGAAACATAGACTCGGCTGAGTGAGCAGCCAGACGCCGCCGACGGCGAAGAAGGTTCCCAGCGAGCGCGTGCACCACGGGGACACCGTGGTCGATGACTACGCGTGGCTGACGGTCAAGGACGACCCGGAGGTGGTCGCCTACCTGGAGGCGGAGAACGCCTACACGCAGGAGGCGACCGCCCACCTCAAGCCCCTGCAGGAGACGCTCTTCCAGGAGATCAAGGGACGCATCCTGGAGACCGACCTCTCGGTCCCCACCCGCAAGGGCGGCTGGTGGTACTACTCGCGGACGGAGGAGGGCAAGCAGTACGGCATCCAGTGCCGGGTGGCGGCGGACGGCGAGACGCCGCCCGAGCTTGAGGCCGGGGAGTCGCTTCCCGGCGAGGAGATCCTGCTCGACGGCAACGAGCTCGCCGGCGACTCCGACTTCTTCTCGATCGGCACCAGCTCGGTCAGCCCCGACGGCACCCTGCTGGCCTACTCCACCAACTTCACCGGCGACGAGCGCTTCACCCTGAAGGTGAAGAACCTCACCACCGGCGAGACCCTCCCCGACGAGATTCCCGGGATCTTCTACGGCGGCGCCTGGTCCGCCGACGGCACCACGTTCTTCTACACGACGGTCGACGACGCCTGGCGGCCCAACCAGGTCCACCGGCACGCGATCGGGAGCCCGGCCGAGGACGACGCGCTCGTCCACGAGGAGTCCGACGAGCGGTTCTGGGTCGGCATCGGGCTCAGCCGCAGCGAGCGCTACCTGGTCCTCTCGGCCGGAAGCAAGATCACCAGCGAGGTGCGCGTCCTGGAGGCCGACGATCCCACCGGCGAGTTCCGGGTCGTCAGGCCCCGGGAGACCGGTGTCGAGTACGGCATCGACCACGCGGGCGACCGCTTCCTGATCCTGCACAACCGGAACGCGGAGAACTTCGAGCTGGCCACCGCGCCCCTCGACGACCCCGGCAGCTGGACGCCGCTCATCGAGCACCGCGCCGACACCCGGCTGCTCGACATCGACGCCTTCGAGGGCCACACCGTCGTGCACTTCCGCAGGGACGGCCTCACCGGCATCCGCATCCTGCCCCGCGACGGGGAGGCGTACGAGATCCCCTTCCCCGAGCCGATCTACGACGTGGCGCCGTCGGGCAACCCGGAGTTCGTCACGGGACGGCTGCGGCTCGGCTACACCAGCATGATCACTCCGCCTTCGGTCTACGACTACGACCTCGGCGCGCGCGAGCTGGTCCTGCTGAAGCAGAAGGTGGTGCTGGGCGGGTACGACCCGGCCGACTACGAGCAGTTCCGCGAGTGGGCGACCGCCTCGGACGGCACCCGCGTGCCGATCTCGATCGTGGTCAGGAAGGGCACGGAGCGGCCCGCCCCCACCGTGCTGTACGGCTACGGAAGCTACGAGATCTCGATCGACCCGTCGTTCTCCGTCGCGAGGCTCAGCCTGCTCGACCGGGGCTTCGTGTTCGCCGTCGCGCACGTCAGGGGCGGCGGCGAGATGGGCCGCCGCTGGTACGAGAACGGCAAGTTCCAGCAGAAGAAGAACACCTTCACCGACTTCGTGGCCGCCGCCGAGCACCTCTCCGCGGCGGGCTGGTCGAGCGCGATCGTCGCCAGGGGCGGGTCGGCGGGCGGGCTGCTGATGGGCGCCGTCGCCAACCTCGCGCCGGAGACCTTCGCGGGCGTGGTCGCGGAGGTGCCGTTCGTGGACGCTCTGAACACGATCCTCGACCCGTCGCTGCCGCTGACGGTGATCGAGTGGGACGAGTGGGGCGACCCGCTGCACGATCCCGAGGTGTACGCGTACATGAAGTCGTACACGCCCTACGAGAACGTGGACGGCCGGGTCTATCCGCCGATTCTGGCGATCACCAGCCTCAACGACACGAGGGTTTTCTACCACGAGCCCGCCAAGTGGGTCGCGAAGCTCCGCGACGTCGCGAGCGGCGGGCCGTTCCTGCTCAAGACGGAGATGGGCGCCGGGCACGGTGGCCGCAGCGGCAGGTACGACTCCTGGCGCGAAGAGGCCTTCACCCTCTCCTGGATTCTCGACACGACGAAGGTGACGCAGTGACATACATCGCGGCGAACGACAGGTACGACGATCGCCAGCCGTACAACAGGGTCGGCAAGAGCGGGCTCAAGCTGCCCGCCGTCTCCCTGGGGCTCTGGCACAACTTCGGCGACGACAAGCCCTTCGAGGTCCAGCGGGACATCCTCAGGAGGGCCTTCGATCTTGGGGTGACCCACTTCGACCTGGCCAACAACTACGGCCCGCCGCCCGGGACCGCGGAGACCAACTTCGGGCGGCACTTCCGCGAGGACTTCGCCCGGTACCGGGACGAGCTGGTCATCTCTACCAAGGCGGGCTACGACATGTGGCCGGGCCCGTACGGCGAGTGGGGGTCGCGCAAGTACATGCTGTCGAGCCTGGACCGGTCGCTGGAGCGGATGGGGATCGACTACGTCGACATCTTCTACAGCCACAGGTTCGACCCGGACACCCCTCTCGAGGAGACGATGGGCGCGCTGGACCACGCGGTCCGGTCGGGCAAGGCGCTGTACGCGGGCATCTCGTCCTACTCGCCCGAGCACACCAAGGAGGCGGCGCGGATCCTGCGGGAGATGGGCACGCCGCTGCTGATCCACCAGCCCTCGTACTCGATGCTGAACCGGTGGATCGAGGGCGGGCTGCTCGACGTCCTGGAGGAGGAGGGCGTCGGCTGCATCGCGTTCTCGCCGCTGGCGCAGGGCATGCTGACCGACCGCTACCTGAACGGGATTCCCGAGGGGTCCCGGGCCTCGCAGGGGCGCTTCCTCACCCCGGACATGCTCACCGACGAGGCGATGCGGCACATCCGCACCCTGAACGAGATCGCGGGCCGGCGCGGCCAGTCGCTGGCGCAGATGGCGCTGGCGTGGGCGCTGCGCGACAGGCGCGTCACCTCGGTGCTGATCGGCGCGAGCAGCGTCGGGCAGCTGGAGAACAGCCTCGCGGCGGTGGAGAACCTCTCGTTCGACGACGGGGAGCTGGAGGCCATCGACAAGGACGCGGTCGACGCGGGCATCAACATCTGGGCCAGGTCCAGCGAGGCCTGACCTCCCGTCCGTCCGCTCGTCCGTACGGAGGCCGCCGGTCCGGTGACCGGCGGCCTTCCGCCTTCGCGGGGACGGGGCTAGAGCGCCTCGTGCCTCTGCAGGTACGTGAACGAGGCCCAGCCCGGCAGGACCGGCAGCCAGAAGGTCATCAGCCGGAACAGCAGCACGGCCGAGGCCGCCACCTCGCTCGGCACGCCCGCCAGGGTGAGACCGGCCGTGAGGGAGAACTCGACGGCGCCGAGCCCGCCGGGGGTCGGGGCGGCCGAGCCGATGGCGTTGCCCGCGAGGAAGACGATGGCGACGGCGGCGAAGTTGATGGAGCCGCCGAAGGCGCGGACGCAGGCGTCCAGGCAGATCACGAAGAACAGGGTGAGCATCAGGGTGCCGCCGAAGCCCTCGACGATCTTCCGGGGCGACTGGAGGATGTCGAGCAGGCGCGGGATGACGCCGGAGAACAGCGAGCGGAGCCGCTTGGTGATCGTGCGGCGCAGGCGCGGCACGCTCACGATGACCAGGATCAGCACGGCCACCGCGAGCATCGTGATCACGAGGGTGCGCGACGGGGTGAACGACGAGGCGGTGTTGGAGCCGGTGATGTAGGCGAACAGCAGCAGCAGCGCGACGTGGCAGGCCAGCCCGATGAGCTGGGAGGCCCCGACGCTGGCCACCGCCTGCCCCGGGGGGATGCCGCGTTTCTGCAGGTAACGGGTGTTGACCGCGACCCCGCTCACCGCGGCGGGCGCGACGAGCTTGACGAACGACCCGGCGAACTGGGCGAGCACCGTACGGCCCAGGGGCAGCTTCTCCGGCACGAATCCCATCAGCATGAGGGCGGCGGCGACGTAGCTCAGCATCGCGGCGACCAGCGCCACCCCGGTCCAGCTCCACTTGGCCGACGTGATCATGTTGAGGTTGATCTGGGTCAGGTAGTAGACCAGGAAGTACGCGGCGAACGCGGTGCCGATGATGGTGATCAGGGTCCGGGGGCGGAAGCGCTCAAGGCGCACCTCCTCGGCCTCGGTCCTCGGCTTGAGCTCGACGATCCGGTCGCGGATCTCGGTGAGCAGCTCCTTGTTCTTGCTGAGCGCGGCCCTGGTCTCCCTGGTCAGCGCGATCCGCTGGAGCAGGGGCAGCGCGTCGGCGAGCACGCCGGACCCGGCCACGGCCGCGGCGGCGGCGACCGCCCGCTCGGCGCCGACGCGCAGGCTGAGGTAGGTGAGCAGCTGGGCGATGTCGAGGCGGAGCAGCAGGTCGCCGGCGGCGATCTCGCCGCTGCGGGCGTCCGTGAGGATGACCCGGCCCTCGGCGTCGACGTGGATGCTGTCGCCGGTCAGCCGCCGGTGGGCGAGCCGCTGGACCTGCAGCAGCAGGACCTGCTCCCAGATCTGGGCGAGCAGGTTGTCGTCGATCTCCTTGTCGGGGATGCTGTCGAGCGCGCGGGTGGGGGTGTGCTCGTAGGCGAGCAGCGCGGCCTCGCTGCCGATCTCGCTGGTGCCGACGAGCCTGGGGGTGCTCGCCCCGGCCGCCTGCGCGGCGTACGCCATCAGGGCCTCGCGCTCCAGCTCGGCGCGGAGCGAGCGGATGGCCTTGCGGCGGGTCTCGGAGTTGAGGCGGATGCGCCGCCAGAGGCGGTAGAGCACCCCTGCGACCTGGCGGTCGCGGTCGAGGACGACGACGTCGAGGCGGCTGCCGTCCCTGAGGTCGACGGCGTAGCGGCGGCTGCTCTGGTAGTCGTCGTCGAGCCTGCGGGCCCTGACGGGGACGAAGCCCAGCTTGCGGAGGGCCGCGACGACCGTGCTGCCCGGGGGGCGGGTGTTGGGGCTGCCCACGCCGTACAGGGTGGCGTAGCCGATGGCCAGGCCGACCAGGATGGAGACGACGATGCCGAGGATGGTGGCGGCGAGTCCGGCGAACAGCGCGACGGCGTTGAGCGCGACCGCGCTCCACAGGGCCGCCCGCCAGGTGGGGCGGCGGGATATTCGCACCGCGGTGACGTAGGCGATGATCGGGGTGAGCAGGGTGTTGATCGGCTCGACCCCGGCCCGCCCGCCGGTCAGCAGGACCTGCAGGTCCTCGGGCCCGGCCTTGAGGATCCATTCGCCGAGCACGAAGGAGAACACCATCGCGGCGATGGCCGCGAAGAGCCCCTCGGCGACCCGCAGGCCGTCGCGGTGGAGCACCCGCTCGATGGCGAAGGCGACGGGCACGCCGAGCATGGCCGACGCGCTCAGCACCCCGGCCAGCCCGCTGAGCAGGAACGGCGCCCGGCTGGTGCCGTCGGCGACGTCGCCCTCCAGGCCGTTGAGGGTCTTCTTCGCCACGAAGGCGAGCATGACCACGGCCGCGAGCACGAGCAGGGTCGCCAGGAAGCGCAGCAGGTCGGAGGGGCGGCGGATCCGCTGCGGGAGCAGCGGCTCGACGACGTGCACGGTGACATCGTCATCCGTCGCCGGCCCTGTGCCGTCGACGGACGCCGCTTCGTCCAGTTCCCCGATTTTCGTCACCGCCTGCGATTCTGCATGCTCCGCATTACAGGTGCGTCACCGATCTTCTCCCTGAGTGGCCACAATCAGGGTCATGCGTATCTCGGTGGCCTCCGACAGTCTCGATGGTGTTGCCTCCATCCTGGTCTCCGCAATCGAAAAAAGAGGCCACACGGTGATACCGCGCGGGGCCCTGGCCGACGAACCGGCCGGCGAGCGGGCCGACTGGGCGTGGTGTTGCGCGCGTGCCGCCGGGGACGTGGCCTCGGGGGCCGCCGACCAGGCGATCGTGTGCTGCTGGACCGGGACGGGCGCGTCGATCGCGGCGAACAAGGTGCCCGGTGTCCGGGCGGCGCTGTGCGCGGACGCGGCCACGGCGGACGGGGCGCGTCGCTGGAACGACGCCAACGTGCTGGCGATCAGCCTCCGGTTGACCTCCGCCCCGCTGCTCGGGGAGATCCTGGACGCCTGGTTCGCGGGGAGACCCAGCCTCGACGAGGAGGACCGGGCGAACATAGCGTACCTGTCCGAGATGGAGAATTGACTGTTCTACCTGCGGGAACAATCGATTTGATGGGTGACCGCCTGAAAAACTGACCATCATGTTCCGTCACCCGTCCGCGCCCCTCCGAGCCGCGTCCGAGGGCCGGGAAGCCCCTTCGGCCGCTCCGAGGAAGTTGCTGGCCGCGATCACCATGGTCTCGGTCATGTCTCTGGCCGCCGTCTCCACCGTGCCCGCCGTCCCGGCCGGCGCGGCGCCCGGTCCCGGAGGCGGTGACTCCGAACAGACCGGCGCGGCGTCGGTTCCCGGGGGCGGTGACTCCGAACAGGCCGGCGCGGCGCCCGGTCCCGGAGAACGCGGTTTCAGGCCCTCGGCCGGGCCTCCCCTTCCGCCGGGCGCGGAGGCGTTCGGGGCGTCGGTCGGGCTCTCGGGCCTCAAGGGGCACCTGAGAAGGCTCCAGGAGATCGCCGACGCCAACGGCGACAACCGGGCGGCGGCCACCCCCGGTTACGACGCCTCGTTCGCCTACGTCGCGAACAAACTCCGTGCCGCCGGATACCGGGTCACCTCGCAGGAGTTCAAGATCTCCTTCTTCCGCGAGGTCGCGGCCCCCGTGCTCGAACGGACCCGGCCCGCCGCCAAGGCGTACGTGCCCGGCACCGACTTCAGGACCATGACGTACTCCGGCTCGGGGAACGTGACGGCTCCGGTGCAGGGGGTCGACCTGGTCCTGCCGCCGGTCAGGAAGGCGGAATCCACCTCGGGATGCGAGGCGAGCGACTTCTCCAGGTTCGTCCGGGGCAACATCGCGCTGATCCAGCGCGGCACCTGCAGTTTCCAGGACAAGGCGGAACAGGCCCAGGCCGCCGGCGCGTCCGGAGTGATCATCTTCAACGAGGGCCAGGCGGGCGAGGGGCCCGCCGACCGCCGGGCACTGTTCGGCGGCTCGGTCAACACCTCCACCGTGCGCATCCCGGTCGTCGCGGCCGCCTTCGCGACCGGCGAGGAGCTGGCGGCGCCGGGGACGAGGGCGACGCTCGGCGTGGACGCGGAGAGCGCCCCCGACCGCAGGACGCGCAACCTCATCGCCGACAGCCCCTGGGGCGACCCGGACAGGATCGTCATGCTCGGCGCCCATCTCGACAGCGTCATGATGGGCCCCGGCATCAACGACAACGGCTCGGGCACCGCGGGCATCCTGGAGACGGCGCTGGCGGCGAAGTCGCTGCGGACGAAGAACCGGTTGCGCTTCGCCTTCTGGGGTGCCGAGGAGCTGGGTCTGCTCGGGTCGAAGCACTACGTGGCGGCCCTGCCCCGGGCGGAGCGGGCGAAGATCAAGCTCTACCTGAACTTCGACATGATCGCCTCACCGAACCACGTCTTCGGGATCTACGACGGCGACTCCTCGGGCCCGGTCGCCGGCGCGACCCCGCCCCCGGGATCGGGCCAGATCGAAAAGCTCTTCCAGGCGTACTTCGAGGCGGTGGGCGAGCCGTACCAGGACGCCGAGTTCAGCGGGCGCTCCGACTACGGCCCCTTCATCGCGATCGGCATCCCCTCGGGCGGGCTGTTCACCGGCGCCGAGCGCCGCAAGACCGCCGAGGAGGCCGAAAGGTTCGGCGGCGAGGCCAGGGTGGCGTACGACAAGTGCTACCACCAGGCGTGCGACACCATCGCCAACATCAACGACAGGGCGCTGGAGGTGAACGCCGCCGCGATCGCGACGGCGGCGTTCGTCTACGCGTACGCCCGCGACCTTCCCGGCCGCCCCGGCGCCCCCGGGGGGGCCGCCGCCCGCCGTGTCCCCGAGAGCCACGAAGGACCCGGCAAGGGGGCCGTCGCGCCCGGTGAGCACGGCGTCGCTGAGCCGGGTACCGGCGCGGGAGGCCTGGAGGCCGATCACGACCACGGGCACGGCGCCCTTCTCAGGTGACCCGCCCTCCCCGATGACGCCGGGGCCGCCCGCCTCGTACGTACGGCACAGGAGAAGGGGAGCGCGCGTACGTTCCGGTCCGGGCGCGCGGCTACAGTCGGGGCATGTCGTCAGGCGAATTGCGAGTGCTGGGGGCGTGCCCGCTGGACTGCCCCGACACCTGTTCCTGGGTGGTGACCGTCCAGGACGGCAGCGCCGTCAAGATGCGTGGCAACCCGGACCATCCGTACACCCGGGGCGCGCTCTGCGTGAAGGTCAACCGCTACCTGGAACACACCCGGGCGGCCGACCGCATCCTGCACCCGATGCGGCGGGTCGGCCCCAAGGGGTCCGGGCGGTTCGAGCGGATCAGCTGGGACGAGGCCCTGGAGGAGATCTCCGTACGGCTGCGCGGCATCGTCGACGAGCACGGCGGCGAGGCGATCTGGCCCTACCTGGGCACCGGGACCCTCGGATACGTCCAGGGGTCGGAGGGGATCGCCGGGAGGCGGTTCTGGAACGTCCTGGGGGCGTCGAGGCACTTTTTGAACATCTGCTCCTCGGCCGGGAACGCCGGGCTGCGGCAGGTCTACGGCACGCCCGGCGGCATGGACCCCGAGACGTTCGCCCTGTCCAGGCTCATCCTGCTGTGGGGGACGAACACGCTGACGAGCGGGCACCACCTGTGGAAGTTCGTCCAGGACGCCCGCGCGGCCGGGGCGCACGTGGTGGCGATCGACCCGATCCGCACCCGCACCGCCGAGCAGGCCGACGAGCACCTGCCGATCCGGCCGGGCACCGACGCGGCCCTCGCCCTGGGGCTGATGAACGTCGTCCTGGCCGAGGGCGCCGAGGACCGCGACTACCTGGAGAACCACACGAGCGGCTGGGAGAACCTCCGCGAGGAGATCCTGCGCCATCCCCCGGCCCTCGTGGCGGAGATCACCGGACTGCCCGAGGCCGACATCCGGGCCCTGGGGAGGCGCCTGGCGCACACCCGGCCCACCGGCATCCGGGCCACCATGGGCGTGCAGCGGCACGCGGGCGGCGGCACCGCGATGCGGACGATCGCCTCCATCCCCGGCGTGACCGGCGACTGGCGCCACCCGGGCGGCGGGATCGTGTACTCCACCAGCGGGCACGTCCACCTGAACATCGACACCCGCGACGACCTGCTCCCCGCTCCGGTCCGCACGCTCACCATGACCCGGCTCGCCGACGAGCTGGACGAGTCGGTCAAGTGCCTGTGGGTGTACGCCGCCAACCCGATGGGCTCCACCTCCGGCCAGAACCGGGTCCGCGAGAGGCTGCTGCGCGAGGACCTGTTCACCGTCGTGATGGAGCAGTTCCCCACCGACACCGTCGACTACGCCGACATCGTCCTGCCCGCCACCATGCAGATCGAGCACGCCGACCTGCACGCGGGCTACGGGCACATGTACCTGATGTGGAACGAGCCGGCCGTCGAGCCGCCGGGCGAGTGCCTGTCCACCACCGAGACGTTCCGCCGCCTGGCGCGGCACATGGGGCTCACCGAGCCGTCCCTGTACGACTCCGACCTGGAGCTGGCCGAGGAGCTGCTCACCTCGGGGCACCCGTCCCTGGAGGGGATCACCCTCGACCGGCTGCGCAAGGAGGGGTGGGTCCGCCTCAGCGTCCCCCAGCCGTTCGTGCCGTTCACCGACGGCTTCCCGACGGCCTCGGGCCGGATGGAGTTCGGCCCGGGACCGGCCTACGTCCCGTCGCACACGGCCTCGGCCGCGCCGGGGCCGTACCCGCTGGCGCTCATCACGCCCGCCGCCCACACCTTCCTCAACACCACCTTCGGCAACAACCCCGAGCTGCTGAAGCGCTCGAAGGGCCCGCGGATCCTGGTCAACCCCGAGGACGCCTCGCGCAGGGGGCTGAGCGAGGGGCAGCGGGCCCGGGTGTTCAACGACGACGGCGAGTTCGAGGCCGTGGTGGAGATCAGCGAGAGGGTCCGGCCCGGCGTGGTCGCGTCCACCAAGGGGCACTGGCGCAAGCTCAGCCCGGGGGGCGCGACGGCGAACGCCGTGGTGGCCGCCCGCGACGCCGACATGGGCCGGGGCGCCGTCTATCACGACAACCTGGTCGAGCTCGCCCCGTGCGCCACCTGACGGGTCAGGTCAGCGCGATCTTGTAGCCCTCGTGGGACGCGACGAAGCCGAGGGAGTCGTAGAAGCGGTGGGCGTCCGCGCGGGACTTGTCGGTGGTCAGCTGGACCAGGGCGCATCCCCGGGCCCGCCCCCGGTCGAGGGCCCACTCCATCATCGTGCGGCCCAGCCCCCGCCCCCGCAGACCGGAGGCGATGCGCACCGCCTCGATCTGCATCCGGAGCGCGCCGCGGCGGGAGATGCCGGGGATGTAGGTGAGCTGCATGGTGCCCACCACCTCGCCGTCCAGCTCCGCGACGATGAGCTCGTTGCCGGGGTCGGCGTCGATGGCCTCGAAGGCGGCGCGGTGCTCGTCGCCGAAGGCCCCCTGGCGCGAGGCCGCGACGGCGTCGTCGGCGAGCATGGCCACGATGAGCGGGACGTCCTCGGCACGGGCGGTACGGAATTCGACGTGCATGACGGTCAACCTATCCGGAGCCACCGGACTCCGTAGGTGGAGCCCGGCCGGGTGGTTCTCCGGTGTCCTGTCGAAGGCGGCACGGGCGGTCAGGCCTCTCCACGGCGTTTCAGTGCCCGGTCGAAGTCCTCGAACCCCTCGTCGTCCGTCCCCCGCGAGCTGAAGACCGTCCTGGGATCGGACCACGTCGGGGGCCGTTCCTGGACCGGCCGGCTCGAGTCTGACATGAACGGACGTCTCGATCTGGGCCTGACCGCCCGGGCAGCCGCAGTGTCCAGGCCGCGCACCCCGAGGGCGAAGCGGCCGCCCCAGGGTGACGGGCTGGTTCAGAGCTCGAAGAGCCGGCGGGCGCCGGTCAGCACTCGGGCAGGTCGACGTTCGCCCACTCGGTCGCGTGGTCCTGGACGAACTCGGCGAAGGGGCGGGGTGGGCGGCCGGTCAGGTCCAGCACCGCGGTACTGACCAGATCCTCCCGACCAGCCTTGATGCCGTCTTCCACCGCGGCGAGGGCATCGGCGAACTCGCCCGGCATGCCGGCGGCCCGGTAGGTGCCCGCCAGCTCATCGGCCCCGATGTGCAGCACCCGGATCGGCCGGCCGGTGCGAACGGTGATGATCGCCGCCGCGTCCCCGTAGCTCAACGCTTTCGGCCCGGTGAGCAGGTAGTCACGCCGGCCGCCGGAATCGACTCCGGGGTCGATCAGCAGTGCGGAGGCGGCCGCCGCGATGTCCCGCACGTCGATCCAGCCCAGTCGGCCGGCACCGGCGGCGGTGCGGATCTCGCCGTGCCTCCGGATCCGCTCGCCAAGCGGGTGCGGGCCCAGGAAGTTCTGCATGAACCCGGACGGGCGCAGCACGACCCAGCCGGGCCGGGCCCGCACCTGCGCGGCCAGCTCCAGCGCGCCGGGAGCGTTCGGCAGCACGATGGCGGAGCCGAGCAGCACCACGCGGCGCACGCCGAGGTGTTGCGCCTGGGCCAGGAACGGACCGACCGACGGCATCGGATCCACGGTGTTCACCGGAGGCACCAGGAAGACCTGGTCCATCCCCCGCAGCGCGGCCGGATGGGTGGCCGGGTCGTCCCAGTCGAACCGAACCGCGTCAGGATCGTCGGCGGACGGGTTACGACTGGCCACCCGGACCCGCGCCCCGTTGCCTCGCAGCAGGTCCACCAGCGCACTCCCGGTCTTCCCCGTGCCGCCGGTCACCAGTACGCCGGTCATCGGGTGGCCTCCGGGCGCAGGGAGTCGAGCAGCTCGGGCAGCGTGCCGGCCGCGGCGGCGGCGGCCAGCGGGTTCCAGTAGTCCCGGTAGCGGGTGATCAGACCATCCTGGACGGTGATCACCATGATGTAGTCCAGCCGGTAGGGCTCGCCGGTGCGCACCGTGCGCCCGAGCGCGGCGAAATCCACCACGATGGTGTCCGGCCGTTCCGTGTGATGCACGGTGACCGGGAGAATCTCTCGCACGTCCATCAGCTCCGGGTAGCCCGCCAGATAGCCGCGGACCGCTTCCCGCCCGGCCAGCTGCCGCGGCGCGGCCCCCGTCGCGAAAGGGAACTCCGCGGTGCCTTCCTGCGCCCACAGGTCGGCGACGGCGTCCATGTTCTTGGTCAGTAGCAGGTCCAGCAGCAGACGGAACGTCTCTTCGGGGGTGCGTGGCACGGTGGTCCTCCGGAATCCAGCGAGGTGTGACCATGAGCCTGGGCGCAGGCCCGCCGCTGGGGAACGGACGGGTGAGCCCCGGACCACTGGTCCGTGGCTAAGCCGGGCGCCACTGTGCGAACCTGGCAGGGTGAGCGGAGTCTTCAGCACCACCAGGACCTCCAGAGGCGAGCTGGCCGACTTCCTGCGCCGCCGGCGGGAGGCACTACGCCCGGACCAGGTGCTGTCCGCCGCCATCCACCCGCCAGGCCCGCGCGCCCGGCGCACTCCCGGACTGCGCCGCGAAGAGGTGGCCGCACTGGCCGGGGTGTCGACCAGCTACTACGAACGGCTGGAGCAGGCCCGCGCACCGCATCCGTCCCCGCAGGTGCTGGCCGCGCTGGGTACGGCGCTGCGGCTCACCGCCACGGAGCGTGAGCACCTGGCACGACTGGCCGGGCAGGCCCCGCCCGGCACGGACGCCGATCGGGCGCCGGTGCCCGCCGCCGACCGCCGGCTGCTGGACCGGCTCGGGCCGATACCCGCCTACCTGGTCGACGAGCGACAGGACATCGTGGCCTGGAACGCCGCGGCGACCGCCTTGATCACCGACTTCGGGCTGCTGTCCGCCGAGGAGCGCAACACCGTGCGGTTGTCCATCCGGCTGGGCGGCACCGTCTGCACGGCACCGGCCGGCGCGGAGGCGGAGTTCGCCCGGCAGTCCGCCACCCAGCTGCGCGCGGCCAGTGCCCGCTACCCGGCAGACCGCGTGCTCAGCGAGTTGATCAACGAGTTCGCCGCGCACAGCCCGGAGTTCGCCGCCAGCTGGCGCAGCCATGACGTGCGCCCCATATCGACGCTGCGCAAGCGCCTGCGCCATCCGAAGCTGGGCGAGCTCGACCTGGACTGCCAGACCCTGCTGCTGCCCGGCACCGGCGTGCGGCTTGTGATCTATACCGCGGAACCGGGCAGCCCGAGCGCCGCCGCGCTCGACCGGCTCGGCACCCTCGGCGCGTGACTTCGGCTCACCAGCGGTGGCAGGAGTCGTCCCCTTCCCGTGCCAGCACCCCGGCCACGTCGGCGGGCGTGAACCCCGGCCCCTTGGCCGCCTTGCCGTTCTCGGTGCCGGACTTCGTCATGTTGGCCCGGTGCACCTCGGCGAGCACCCGGTCCAGGTCGATCCCGTACGTCAGGGCGGTGCCGTACGCGACGTAGACCACGTCGGCCAGCTCGTGCGCCACAGCGGCCAGGTCGCCCGCCTCGGCGGCCTGCGCCACCTCGGCCGCCTCCTCGTCGAGGAACCTCTGCCGCAGGCGGGCCAGCTCCGCGGAAGGCAGGCCGGGGGTGTCGGAGAGGGGAAGCCCGATCTTCTCGTGGAACTCTCGGACCAGGCGCCGGTGATCCATCCATGCGGGCCAGCCTAGGCCGTCCCCTCACCGGGAAAGGCCCGGGAAGGCTCCTCGCGGGCTCCCGGCGGGCGGCGCGGCCTCGGGGCGTCGAGGGTCTCCGGGCCGGTCCGTGAACCACCTGGGAACCGCCCGGAGAGCGCCGTCGGAGGGCGTCTCGCACTGCCTGCGCGGGCGGCGTCCCCGATGCGGCGACTCCGGGGACAGTCAGGGTTGCTCCCCGATGTGGACAAGGGGGCGCGGGAGGCACTCTGAGGACATGAACGACGAACTGACTCGACGTGATGAGATGTCCCTCGCCGGAGCGGCGCTGCGCGGTGCTCCCTGGAAGGCCGCGGCGGTGACCGGCGGCGCGGTGGCGGCCACCAGCCTGGGGCTGAGCCTGCTCTCCGGAAGCCTGGATCTCGCGTGGGCGATGATGGTCGGTATCGGCCTGTTCTCGCTCGTCGCGGCCATCGGCTCGATCCGCAAGCCCGAGGTCGGCGACCGGGTGACTCGGCAGGCCCGGCTCTGGGCGCTGCGCCACCCCTGGAGGTTCTCCCTCTATCCCGCTCTCGGCTCCGCGATCCTGCTGTATCCGGTGCAGCTCGTCCTCGACGGCGAGGGCGTCTTCGGGGCGGCGCTGGACGCGCTCCAGGGAGGTGTCGTGGTCTATCTGATCACGGCGATCGTGGCCCTGACCCTCAAGGGACGCGGCCAGACCTCGCTTCCCGGTGGCCGCTGAACCTCACGGCTCCGAACCTCGCGACATCTCGAAGCCCCGCACCGTACGGCCTGGCCGCCCGGTTCCGTGCGGTCGCCCGGTCCCGCGGCCCGGCCGAGCCTTTCGGCGGACCGGGCCGGGACCGTGCGAAGACGCTAGACCCTCTCGTACTCGGCGCGGCAGACGCAGAACTCGTTGCCCTCGGGGTCGAGCATCGTGACCCAGCCGCTGCCGTCGGGGGCGCGGTGGTCCTCGGAGACCGTGGCGCCGAGTTCGGCGAGACGCTCGACCTCCTCGTCACGGGTGGTGCCCGCCGAGCCGGTGATGTCCAGGTGGACCCGGTTCTTGACCGCCTTGTCCTCGGGGACCCTGATGAACAGCAGGTCGACCCGGCCGCCCTGGAGAAGGACCTCGTCGTCGTTCTTCTCCGTATCCGGATGGAGCTCTCCGCCGGTGGCGTCGCGCCAGAAGGTCGCCAGCTCGTACGGCTGGGCGCAGTCGAAGGTCACGCAGTGAACGTCAATCATGAGCCCACCCAACCCGACACCACCAAAGCCGTCAAGCTGGTTTTGCGCAGCGTTCCGAGGTTTGAGGATCATGCCGCCGAAATGTCCGGGCGGGCGGTCAGTGGCCGCCTCCGGCGAGGTTGAGCCCGACGACGCCCGCGATGATGAGCAGGATCGAGGCGATCTTGAGGGCCGACGCGTTCTCGCCGAGGACGACGATGCCGAGCGCGGCGGTGCCGACGGCCCCGATGCCCGTCCAGACCGCGTAGGCCGTACCGACCTCCAGGGTCTTCAGGCCCATGGCGAGCAGGCCGAAGCTGAGCACGCTGAAGACGACGAAGCCGATGCTCGGCAGCAGTGCGGAGAATCCGTTGCTCAGCTTGAGCGAGTACGCCATCGCGACCTCGAACAGACCGGCGACCAGAATGAAGACCCAGGCCATGACAGCTCCTTCTTGATCAGGAGCGTCGTCTTTACCTACCGGGTACGGCGCGTCTCGTCCGGGAACGCCTCTTGTGAGGCTTCGCTCATGGAACGTCGCCGGATCTCACTTTGATTCCCACCAGAGTGTGAACCAGCGATCGCGGGGCACCGGCCACATGTCCAGCTCGACCACCGCCGCGACGACCTCGTCGGCCCGCTCCCGGCCGAGGCAGAGCCTGCGGCAGGCGCTCTCGGCGAGGTCTTCGAGCCGGGTGAAGCGGGGCAGGGGGGCCACGCGCCACTCGTGACGGACCTCGTGGCCGAGCGCCCCGGCGACGGCGATCACGTCGTGGGCCGTGGGCCCGCCGGGACGGGTGATGCCGTGGAAGTGCTGCCACAGGGGATTGAGCCAGCTCATCGGGTGCCGGCCGGTGAGCTCCAGGACGACCCGGGAACGGGCGTGGCGGGTGAGCTCGGTGAGGAACGCCGCCAGGTCGGGCACGTCGTAGACGACGTGGGCGGAGACGGCGACGTCCGCGACCGGTGTCCGCGCCGCGACGTCGGGCCAGCGGCCGTTGACGATCCGGGCGGGGATACCGAGCGCCTCGGCCCGGGAGGCCAGCTCGGCGAGCATGGCGTCGGAGACGTCGACCGCGATCAGCTCCCCCAGGTCCGTGCCCAGCGGCAGGGAGGCCGCCCCGGTCCCGGCACCGACGTCCAGCACGCTCCCGCCGGACGGGAGGGCCTCGGCGACCCGCGCCAGGGTCGGCCCCTCGGGAGCGGCGAGGGCGAGGTCGGTGCGCTCGGCGAACCGCGCCGGGGAGTGGCCCCAGGGGTTCGCCGGCGCCCTGGCCGCGATCTCCTCGGGGATGCCCCACATCCCGAGATCGGCCCGCCACTGCTCGTCCATGGGACGAGCCTAGGAGAGCTTTCCCGGCCCGTCGATCACCCTCGCCAGGGCATCCGGAGGGCGCGCGATGAACGTCCCGGTAGGAGTTGTTTTCTAGGGGTTACTCGCGGGTAGCATTACAGGTAACGTTACTGGTGAGTATGGAAGTCCCGGACCCCCGGTTTCAAGGAGACAGACCCCATGGGCCACTACAAGAGCAATGTCCGTGACCTGGAGTTCAACCTCTTCGAGGTCTTCGGGCGCCGGGAGATCCTGGGCACAGGCCTCTTCGCCGACCTGGACGAGGACGTCGTGCGGAGCGTCCTGGAGGAGGTCAACCGTCTCGCCACGGGCGTGCTCGCCGACTCCTTCGAGGAGGGCGACCGCACCCCGCCGGTGTTCGACCCCGCCACCTCGGCGGTGAGGATGCCGGAGGGCTTCAAGAAGTCCTTCGCCGCCTACCGTGACGCGGGCTGGACCAACCTCGGCCTTCCCGCCGAGATGGGCGGGCCCGGCCTGCCGAACAGCGTGAACTGGGCCCTGGCCGAGCTGGTCCTGGGCTCCAACCCCGCCGTGTGGATGTACTCCAGCGGCCCGGCGTTCGCCCACATCCTGCACGGGATCGGCACCGAGGACCAGCGGCGCTACGCCGAGCTGGCCATCGAGAACCAGTGGGGCGCCACCATGGTGCTCACCGAGCCGGACGCCGGCTCCGACGTGGGCGCGGGCCGCGCGAAGGCGATCAAGCAGGACGACGGCACCTGGCACATCGAGGGCGTGAAGCGCTTCATCACCAGCGCCGAGCACGACCTGACCGACAACATCTTCCACCTGGTACTGGCCCGCCCCGAGGGGCACGGCGTCGGCACCAAGGGCCTGTCGATGTTCCTGGTCTCGAAGTACCACGTGGACCTGGAGACCGGCGAGCTCGGCGAGCGCAACGGCGTCTACGTCACCAACGTCGAGAAGAAGATGGGCCTGAAGGTCTCCACGACCTGCGAGGTCACCTTCGGCGGCGAGCACCCGGCCGTGGGCACGCTGATCGGCGAGGTGCACGAGGGCATCAAGCAGATGTTCATGATCATCGAGCACGCCCGGATGATGGTCGGCTCGAAGGCGATCGCCACGCTCTCCACCGGCTACCTCAACGCCCTCGAATACGCCAAGCAGCGGGTGCAGGGCTCCGACCTCACCCAGATGACCGACAAGTCGGCCCCCCGCGTGACGATCACCCACCACCCTGACGTGCGCCGGGAGCTGATGCTCCAGAAGTCGTACGCCGAGGGCATGCGGGCCCTGGTCATGCTCACCGCCACCTACCAGGACGACGTGCTGATCGCCGAGCACGAGGGCCGCAGGAACGAGCACGCCGAGGCGATGAACGACCTGCTGCTGCCGCTGGTCAAGGGCGTCGGCTCCGAGCGCTCGTACGAACTGCTGGCCCGCTCGCTGCAGACCCTGGGCGGCTCCGGCTACCTGCAGGACTACCCGATCGAGCAGTACATCAGGGACGCGAAGATCGACTCCCTCTACGAGGGCACCACCGCGATCCAGGGCCTGGACCTGTTCTTCCGCAAGGTCCTGCGCAACCAGGCGGTCGCCCTCGGCTCGCTGTACGGCGACGTGAAGGCCTTCGCCTCCTCCGAGGCGGGCAACGGGCGGCTGAAGGAGGGGCGCAAGCTCCTGGGTGAGGCCGCCGACGAGGTCAAGGCCATGGCCGACACCATGGCGGGCTGGGCGATCGGCTCGCTGGAGACCCCGCAGGAGGTCTACAAGGTCGGCCTGAACACCACCCGGTTCCTGCTCGCCCTGGGCGACGTGGTGATCGGCTGGCTGCTGCTGCGCCAGGCCGAGGTGGCCCTGGCCGCCCTGGGGACGGCCACCGAGGGTGCCGACCACGCCTTCTACACCGGCAAGGTCTCCGCGGCCTCGTTCTTCGCCCAGACCGTCCTGCCCCGCATCGCCGCCGAGCGCCGCACGCTCGACGCCACCGACCAGGACCTGATGGAACTGCCCGAAGAGGCCTTCTGACCTGAGCCTCGCGGCTTCAAGTCGACAGACCACCTGCTCCCGCGGCAGGCACGACGAGGGACCGGCTCCGTGACAACGGGGCCGGTCCCTCGTCCGTTTTCCGGCTTCTCGCATCGCGACAAGACCCGGCGGGCGTCCCGGCCCGGGAGCCCGAACGCCGATCGCCCCGAGTCCGGCCACCGGTGGCGACCGGATCACGGGAGGGGCGAAAAGGATGGATCACCGCGAAATCATTGACATCGACCCTCTGTTATTCTCATACTGAGATTGTCTCAAGCTGAGAAGGACATGTGATGGATGAAGCCGAGTTCCTCGCCGGGTACGACCCTCGGGCATATCCGGCGGTCGCGGTGACGGTCGACGTGGTGGCGCTCACCATTCGCGGGGGCGGGTTGCGCGTTCTGCTGATCAGGCGGGCCGAGCAACCCTATGCGGGGCTGTGGGCGCTGCCCGGGGGGTTCATCCGGCCGGGAGAGGATCTGCCGCAGGCCGCGGCGCGGGAGCTGGCCGAGGAGACGGGGCTGTCCGGGCCGGCCGGGCTGTCCGGGCCGTCGGGCCGGATCCACATCGAGCAGCTCGCCAGTTACGGGGCACCCGAGCGTGATCCTCGGATGAGGATCGTGTCGGTCTCCTATCTGGCGTTCGCCCCCGACCTGCCCGATCCCCAGGCGGGCTCGGACGCGGCCGACGCCTCCTGGCACCCGGTCGACAAGCTGCCGGAGCTCGCGTTCGACCACGACCGCATCCTGGCGCACGGGCTGGAGCGGGCCCGCGGCAAGCTGGAGTACACGCCGCTGGCCACCGCGTTCGCCGGTGAGAGGTTCACGATCTCCGAGTTGCGCGGCGTCTACGAGACGGTCTGGGGCGTGCCGCTGCACGCGGGCAACTTCCACCGCAAGATCCTGTCGGTGCCCGGCTTCGTGGAGAGCACCGGCGAGACCACCGAGAGCGGCGGGGCCAGGGGCGGGCCGCGCGCCAAGCTCTACCGGGCCGGCGACGCCCGGCTCCTGCACCCCGCCCTGCTGCGACCGGCCAGGGAGGAGCAGATCAGATGACCACCACGGCCGAGGCGATCGCGCTGGTGAGCGCCGCCCGCACGCCCGAGGACCTGTTCGGCGGGGACTTCCCGCACCGGACGTACCGGAGGCTGGCGAGGGTGCTCCATCCCGACCTCGCGCCGGGAGCGGAGGCCGCCGAGGCGTTCACCCGGCTGGCGGGGCTGTGGGCGGCCCGCGAGGGGGCCCTGACCGGAACCCCGGAGCGGGCCAAGGAGACGGTGATCACCACCAGGCGGGGCACCTACCGGGTCGGGGGCGTCTTCCGGCGGGGCGCCTCGGCCGTGCTCTACGAGAGCGGCCCCGACACGCTGCTCAAGCTCCCGCGCAGCCACGCGGACAACGACCTCATGCGGCGCGAGGCGGAGTCCCTGGGGACGATCGCGCGTGACGGCGACCCGCTGCTCCTGCCGTACGTCCCCCGGCTGGTGGAGTCGTTCCGGCACCGTTCGGAGGGGGTCGAGCGGCAGGCCAACGTGATCAGCCGGGTGCCGGACGGCTTCCTGAGCCTGGACGAGGTCAGGCGGCGGCGGCCGGTGCTCGACGTGCGGGACGCGGCGTGGATCTGGCGGCGGCTGCTGGTGGCCGTCGGCGCGGCCCACCGGGCGGGCATCGTGCACGGCGCGGTGTTCGGCCAGCACGTCCTCGTCCACCCGCTCGACCACGGCCTGGTGCTCGTCGACTGGAGCCATTCGGTCCCGGCCGGCACCCCGATCACCGCCCTCGTGGCCAGGCACCGCGACGACTACCCGGCCTCGGTCCTGGCCAGGAGGCCCGCGACCCCGGCCACCGACATCCACCTCGCCACCCGCTGCGTGGCCGCCCTGATGGGCGACCCCGTCCCCGCCCCGGTCAGGAACTTCGTCCGGGGCAGCCTGCTCAGCCCGCCGAACGACGCCTGGCGGCTCCTGGGAGAGCTCGACGACCTGCTCGACGACCTGTACGGGCCGAGGAAATACCGGCCGCTCCATCTCTGACCTTCACAAAGACCCATAGAACGTTCCACCCCTGATCCGAGGAGATCATCCGTGGGAAGCGGAAACTGGTCCACCGACGTCTACTCCGCCGCCGCGAGCTACCGCGCGGCCAAGGGTTCGAGCGCCTTCGCCTACAGCGACAGCGGCGCCCGCTCCGCTCACCCCGACCTCGACCCGCGCGGAGTGACACTCCGCGAGAGCCGTGACTCCGCCGAGCACCCCAACTCCCTGGCCGTGGCCGTCCTGTTCGACGTGACCGGCTCGATGGGCGGGGTGCCCCGCACCCTCCAGACCAAGCTGCCCGACCTGCTCGGGCTGCTGCTCCGCAAGGGGTACGCCTCCGACCCGCAGATCCTCTTCGGCGCGATCGGCGACGCCACCTGCGACCGGGCCCCGCTGCAGGTCGGCCAGTTCGAGTCCGACAACCGGATGGACGAGCACCTGGGCAAGATCCTGCTCGAGGGCGGGGGCGGCGGCCAGATGACCGAGTCGTACGAGCTGGCGATGTACTTCATGGCCAGGCACACCGCGATCGACTGTTTCGAGAAGCGGGGCCGGCGGGGCTACCTGTTCATCATCGGCGACGAGCTGCCCTACCCGTACGTCAAGCGGCGCGAGGTCGAGGCGGTCGTCGGCGAGCGGCCCAGGCAGGACATCCCGACCGAGGAGATGGTCGCCGAGCTGACCAGGATCTACGACGTCTACTACATCCTCCCCGCGGGGGCGAGCCACGCCGGGGACGGCCGGGTGCTGGCCGCCTGGCGCGAGCTGCTCGGCCAGAACGTGCTGGAGCTGGACGACCTGGACGCGGTCTGCGAGACCATCGCGCTCACCGTCGGCCTCGGCGAGGACGCCATCGACCTGAAGAAGGGGCTGGACGACCTCGACGAGCTCGGCTCGAACGCCGGGACCGCCGTGGGCAAGGCCCTCGCCAAGCTCGACCGGGGCACCCTCGTGGTGGCCGACGGGCTCGACCTGGGCGGCGACAGCGGTGTGATGCGGCTTTGAGACCTCCCCGCCGTGCGGCGGCCACCGCGAGAGCGGCGGGGAGTGCCACCACGAAAGGAGGAGGTCCCTCCCCGGCGGGAACGACACCCCGCCGGGGAGGGACCTCCGGTGAGAAGGAGAAGAGGAGGAGACGAGGGTGAACAGGTGGACGCATGCGTGAACACGTGATCGTGACCGACCTCGGGTACGGCGACGCGGGCAAAGGCACCGTCGTCGACTGGCTCTGCGCCCGCGAGCCCGTCCAGGCGGTCGTCAGGTTCAACGGGGGCGGGCAGGCGGGTCACAACGTCGTCCTGCCCGACGGGAGGCACCACACGTTCGCGCAGTTCGGGTCGGGCACGTTCAGGGGCGTGCCGACCCACCTGTCCAGGTTCATGGTCGTGGATCCGCTGTCGCTGGCCAGTGAGGCCGGCCACCTGGCGGAACTGGGCGTTCCCGACCCGTTCTGCCTGCTCACCGTGGACAGGGACGCCCTGCTCGCCACGCCGTACCACGTGGCGGCGGGGCGGGCCAGGGAGCTGGCGCGCGGCGCGGACCGGCACGGGTCGTGCGGGATGGGCGTCGGCGAGACCATGGCCTACGCGCTGGAGCACCCCGATCTGGCGCCGGTCGCGGGAGACTGCGCGGAGCCGGTCCGGCTCGCCCGCAAGCTGCGCGCGCTCCGCGAGGCCCTGGGGGTGACCGGGCCGCCCGTGGAGGACTGCGTCGACGCCTACCGGGCGTTCGCCGAGCGGGTGATCCTGGTCGGCTCCTCGTTCACGGCCGCGCTGCTGCGCAGGCGGCCCGTGGTCTTCGAGGGGGCGCAGGGGGTGCTGCTCGACGAGTGGCACGGTTTCCACCCGTACACCACCTGGAGCACGACGACCTTCGCCAACGCGCTGGAACTGCTCGACGGGGTGCCCGCCACGCGGCTGGGCGTGCTGCGGACCTACACCCCGCGGCACGGCCCGGGACCGCTGGTCACCGAGGACGCGGCGCTCTCGCCGCCCGAGGCCCACAACGGGACCGGTCCCTGGCAGGGGCCGTTCCGCACCGGCCACTTCGACGCGGTGGCCCACCGCTACGCGCTGGCGGTCTCCGGCGGGGCCGACGCCCTCGCGCTCACCCATCTGGACGCGCCGGTGTCGCGGATGTGCGTGTCGTACGACATCGGCGAGCTTCCGGTGGGCGCGGCGGGCGACCTCGACGGGCAGGCCGGGCTGACGGCACGGCTGGCGGGGGCCGGGCCGCGCTACGCCGACGGGATCGACGACTGGCCCGCGGCGGTGGCGGAGGCCCTCGGGGTGCCGGTGTGGCTGGGCTCCTCGGGGCCCACCGCCGCGGACAAGGTCCTTCTCAGTGGTGTGAGCGCGCCTGAGAGGGTATGACCAACTCCAGACTCTCTCTTTGCCTGGCGTACAGCCTTACCCGGAGGAACTCATGGGTGTCGGGGTCAGCATCTTCTTTCTCACGCTCGGCGCCATCCTCCGCTTCGCCATCGATCCCGACGTCCTCGGTGAGGCGGTGCACATCGACGTGATCGGCCTGATCTTCATGATCGTCGGTGCCGTCGGGGTCGTGCTGAGCATCGTGATGGCCCCCAAGCGCGGGCACACGTCCGAGGAGCGCCTGATGCACCGCGAGAACCACCCGCCGGACGCCTGACCCCGCCGCCGCCGTCCTAGACCTCGAACTGCGCCGCCGCCCGCGAGGCCACGATCGGCTTGATGTGATCGGCGATCGCCGCCTGGTGCAGCGGGTGGTCACGGTAGACGAGGAAGTCGTCGACACCGTCGAAGTCCGCGACGACGGCGAACTGGTGGTTGCCCGGGTTCACACCCGCGTCGGGGCCGAGGGTGTAGGCGCGGATCTCCGTGATGGCCCCGGGCAGCTTGGCGAGCTCCGTGGCGACCCTGGCCCGCTGCTCCTCCGTGGCCTCTTCCTTCCAGGTGAACAGCACGACGTGCCGGAACATGATCTTCCCTTCGTTCGGGTGCCCCAGGTCTCCTGAGTGCCCGGCAAGCGTACGGCCAGGCCCGTCGCCGCCCTCCCACCACCCCCGGCCGGCGCGGGAGGGCGCCGATCTCGTACGGGAACCCGCTCTCACGCCGGGCGCAGGGCGGACCCGCGGGGCCCCGCGGACTTGATCCTTATCCGGCTGGAGCGTCTCGGCACGGCTTCGAGCACGATCTTGTGGGCCGCCTCGGGGATGAACCGGAGGTCGTGGGTGATCAGGATGGTGGTCCGCCCGGCCATCAGCCGCTTGAGCGGTTCCATGATCCGTGCGGCGGTGGGCGCGTCGAGGCCCGTCATCGGCTCGTCGAGGACGAGCACGGGCGCGTCGCGCAGGATGGCCCTGGCGATGGCGATCCGCTGGCGCTGCCCGCCCGACATCAGCCGGCCGCGCTGCCCGATCGGCGTGTCGTACCCGAGGGGAAGGGCGGTGACGAAGTCGTGGACGTCGGCCATCACCGCGGCCCTGACGACGGCGTCCTCGTCCGCGCCGGGGCTTCCGTAGGCGATGTTCTCGCGCACGGTCCCGGAGAAGAGCAGGTTCTCCTGCTGCAGGATGGTGATGTTGTCACGCAGCGACTCACGTGACAGCTCCCGGACGTCCGTCCCGTCGAGAAGGACGTGTCCGGCCGTGGGGTCGTAGAAGCGCAGCAGGAGCTTCGCGATCGTGGACTTGCCCACGCCGCTGGGGCCGGTGCACACGACCAGCTCCCCCGGCTCGACGGCGAAGGACAGGTCCCGCAGCGTGGGCCTCCTCCTGTTCGGATAGGTGAAGCCGACCCCGCGGAACTCGATGCGGCCCTGCCCGCGCCCCAGGTGGACGGCGTCGTCGCGGTCGGTGACGGTCGGCCGGGTCCCCAGGATCTCGATGACGCGGTCGGAGCCCGCCGCAGCCTCGGAGACGGTGAGGGCGATCTGGCCCAGGTTCTGCACCGCCGGGTAGAGGTAGGCGAGGTAGGCGGCGAAGGCGAGCAGGCCGCCGATGGTGAGGCGTCCCGAGGAGATCTCCCACGCGCCGAACCCGAGGATGGTGATCAGGCAGATGGTCTCGATGACCTGCAGCACGGGCCCGTACAGGGAGGAGAGCCACGCCTGCGCCACGTTCGCCCGCATCCAGGTGCTTCCCTCTTCGTGCAGCCGCTCGGCCTCGACACCCTGGCGGTTGTAGGACTGGACGAGCGACTGGTTGGACAGGCCCTCCTCGATGACGCTGTTCATGATCCCGTTGCTGAGCCGCTCGCGCGCCGACACGGTCCTGAACCTGCCCGCGAAGACCTTGGCGACCAGCAGGAAGGCCGGGACCAGCAGGAACGTCAGCAGCGCCAGGTCCCACCTGATGTAGAAGGCGGCACCGGCGAAGAAGACGATGCTGACGAGCGTGGTGAAGAGCTTGACCAGGCCGGAGCCGATGAGTTCCTCGATGGCCTCGATGTCGTCGGTGAGCCTGGCCATCAGGTCGCCCAGGCGGCGGTTGTCGAAGAAGTCGGGCGTGAGCGTCTGGATGTGCTCGAACACCCTGTCGCGCAACCGCAGCAGGAAACGCTCGCCGCCGAGGGCGGTGACGTAGGAGCCCACGAAGGAGACCAGTCCCGCGATCGCCGCGAGGCCCAGCCAGGCGGCGGCGGGCAGCCAGAAGGCCCCCAGGTTCTGCTTGCTGAGGACCTCGTCCGTGATGTGGCCGAACAGGCCGATCGCGGCGACCTCGCAGACGGCCGCGACGATGGCGAGCACGCCACCGGCCACGAGCAGGTGGCGGATGCCCCGGGTGTACGGCCAGAACTCCCGGAAGGTCCTGCGGATGGTGACCGTCGGCGCCAGCGGGGGACGGCGCACCGCGGCCCTCACCCCGTGGGGCGAGAGCGACTTCGAGAATGAGAGCCGACGGTTGACCCGCCGGCTCTCATTTGTTTCAGCTAGCACCGGATCCGGCCTACCACCACCATCCGCCTCCGCCGCCGCATCCACAGCGGCGCCGACGACGGCAGCATCCCCAGTTCATGAGCCGGCTGGTCGGGAAGAGCTGCTTGAAAGTCATGGCTTCCCCCTTCGTGCTGAGGTTGTCGCGCTTACCAACCACGACACTAGCACCCATACCCTGACAAATCACCAAATGCAGCATGCATTAAAGATGTTTTAACAAGCCATTCGGAGAAGCCGTAAAACGTATGGGGGGTAAAGGCTGGAACAAGTTCCAAGTGTTGCCCCACAGCCTCGCCCCAGCTGGGGATACGCACCTTAAAGCTTGATCAACAGGAGACAAAGAGGGGTTTCCCATTACCGCCCGAGTGACGGCCTCGCACGGCGTCCCGGCGGCCGTACGGACCGCTCGAAGCCCTCGGCCGTTTTCCCGTCGCGGCAATTGGCGCAAAGACCGGGAAATGCCGGGAAGCCACTCCGAGGCATATCGGAACCCCTTTGACTCGTCCACCGGACCGCTCCGCAACCGCCGGCGGGCCCGTCCCCTCCTCTGAGGGGGCGGGCCCGCCGGTGTCGTGGGGTCAGCCCCAGGCGAGCATGCGGAGGGGGTCCTCAAGCATGGCGCCGACGTCGCGGAGGAACAGCGAGCCCAGCTCCCCGTCCACCACCCGGTGGTCGAACGAGAGGGCGAGCGTGCAGACCCTGCGCGGCACGACCTGCCCGTCCACCACCCACGGCATGTCCCTGACCTGGCCGAACGCCAGGATCGCCGACTCGCCCGGGTTGAGGATCGGGGTACCCGCGTCCACCCCGAAGACGCCCACGTTGGTGATCGTGATCGTGCCCCCCGCCATGTCGGCGGGCTGGGTGCGGCCCGCCCTGGCGGTCTCGGCGAGGCCTCCGAGGGCACCGGCCAGGTCGGGCAGCGACAGGCGGTGGGCGTCCTTGACGTTGGGAACGAGCAGGCCGCGGGGGGTGGCCGCGGCGATGCCCAGGTTGACGCGGTGCTTGACCACGATCTCCTGGCGGGCCTCGTCCCAGGCAGAGTTGATCATCGGGTACCGGCGGGCGGCGACGAGCACCGCCTTGGCGACCATGAGCAGCGGGGAGACCTTGACCCCGGCGAAGTCGGGCAGCCCGCGCAGGCGCTGGACCGCCTCCATGGTCGCCGTCACGTCCACCTGGAGGAACTCCGTCACGTGCGGCGCGGTGAACGCGGACGCCACCATGGCCTGCGCGGTCGCCTTGCGGACCCCCTTGACCGGGATCCGCTCCTCGTCCTCGCCCTCCCAGGTCGCGGCCCTGGGGGCGGGCGCCGCCCGGACGTCGTCCTCCCGGGCGGGGGCGGCGAGCGCGGCCTGGACGTCGTCCCTGGTGATCGACCCGTGCGGGCCGGTCCCCAGGAGGGAGCCCAGGTCGACCCCCAGGTCCTTGGCGAGCTTCCGCACCGGGGGCTTCGCCAGAACCGCGACCCGCCCCGGCGACGAGGCCGTGGACGAGACCGGGGAGGCGACCGGGGATCGGGGCGAGGCCGCGTCGGGACCGTTCACGCCGGGCGGCACCGCCTCGGGAGCCCGCGCCGCGGACGCCGTTCCCTCGGGGGCGCTTCCGGAAGGCGCACCGGGCGCGCTTCCCGGCGAGGAGGACGGTTTGCGGGGGCGGCGCCTGGCCGCGCCCGGCTTGACGCCGTAGCCCACCAGCACCGGCTGCCGTACCTCGGCCGGCGGGGTCGGCACCATGTCGTCGGCCAGGGCCTCCGTCCGATCAGCCGTCGGGGCCGCGGCGGGCGGGGGGCCGGAGCCGTCGTCCACCGCGATGATCGGCCTGCCGACGTCCACGACCTCGCCCTCGTCCGCCATCAGGGCGGCCACCACGCCCTCGAACGGGGAGGGGAGCTCGACGACGGCCTTGGCGGTCTCGATCTCCACGATGATCTGGTTGACCTTGACCGGGTCCCCGGTCTTCACGTGCCAGCGGACGATCTCCGCCTCGGTCAGGCCCTCTCCCACGTCGGGGAGCTTGAACTCCTTCATCTCCAGCCCTTCCTCAGAACGCGAACGCGCGGTCGACGGCGTGCAGGACCCGGTCCAGGTCGGGCAGGTAGTGGTCCTCCAGCCGCGAGGGGGGGTAGGGGGTGGAGGGTCCTCCGGCCCTCAGGACCGGGGCCTCCAGGTGATAGAAGCACTCCTCGGTGACGCGGGCGGCGACCTCGGCGCCGAAGCCGTTGAAGACCGGCGCCTCGTGCACCACGACGCAGCGCCCGGTCCGGCGCACCGACTCCACGATCCTCGCGGTGTCGAGCGGGTTGAGCGAGCGCAGGTCCACGACCTCCAGGGAGCGGCCGTCGTCCTCGGCCGCCTTCGCGGCCTCCAGGCAGGTCTTCACCATCGGCCCGTACGCGAGCAGGGTGAGGTCCGTCCCCGGCCGCACCACCCTGGCCTCGTCGAAGGGGGTCCAGCCGGAGGAGTCGACGTCCACCTCGGCCTTCTCCCAGTAGCGCCGCTTGGGCTCGAAGAAGATCACCGGGTCGTCGCAGCGGATCGCCTGCTGGATCATGGTGTAGGCGTCGGCCGGGTTGGAGCAGGCCACGACGCGCAGTCCCGCCGTGTGGGTGAAGTAGGTCTCGGGCGACTCGCTGTGGTGCTCCACCGCGCCGATGCCGCCGCCGCACGGGATCCGGACGACGACCGGCAGTTTCAGCTTGCCCAGCGAGCGCAGCGGCATCTTGGCGAGCTGCGTGATGATCTGGTCGGCCGCGGGGAAGACGAACCCGTCGAACTGGATCTCGCAGACCGGCCGGTAGCCGCGCAGCGCCAGGCCGATGGCCGTCCCGACGATGCCCGACTCGGCCAGGGGGGTGTCGATGACCCGCTGCTCGCCGAAGTCCTTCTGCAGGCCGTCCGTCACCCGGAACACGCCGCCGAGCTTGCCGACGTCCTCACCCATGACGAGGACCTTGGGGTCGTCCTCCATGGCCTTGCGCATGCCCTCGTTGAGCGCCTTGGCCATCGTGAGAATGCTCATGCCTCGAACCCCTCCAGGTAGGTGGCGAACTCGGCACGCTCGGCGTCGATCAGGGAGTGCCGCTCGGCGTAGACGTTGTCGAAGATGGCCAGCGGTTCGGGGTCGGGCAGTTCGAGGCAGCGCTTGCGGACGTCCCGTCCCAGCTCGTCGGCCTCGGCGTCGACCGCGTCGAAGAACTCCTGGTCGGCGATCTGGCTCTTGAACATGTAGGCCCTGACCCGCTCGATGGGGTCCTTGAGCTTCCACGCCTCCAGCTCGGCGGCCACCCGGTAGCGGGTCGGGTCGTCGGAGGTGGTGTGGGCGCCCATCCGGTAGGTGAAGGCCTCGATCAGCATGGGCCCCTGCCCGGACCTGGCGTCGGCCAGCGCCTTGCGGGTGACGGCCAGGCAGGCGAAGACGTCGTTGCCGTCGACCCGGACGCCGGGGAACCCGAACCCGCTGGCCCTGCGGTACAGCGGGATGCGCGACTGCTTCTCCAGCGGCTCGGAGATCGCCCACTGGTTGTTCTGGCAGAAGAACACCACCGGCGCGTTGAACACCGACGCCCAGATGAACGACTCGTTCACGTCGCCCTGGGAGGTGGCGCCGTCGCCGAAGTAGACGATGCTGGCGGCCTCGGCGCCGTCGCGCTGGATGCCCATGGCGTAGCCGACCGCGTGCAGGGTCTGGCTGCCGATCACGATGGTGTAGAGGTGGAAGTTGTGCTCGGCCGGGTCCCAGCCCCCGTGGTTGACGCCGCGGAACAGGCCGAGGAGGTTGACCGGGTCGACCCCTCTGCACCAGGCCACGCCGTGCTCGCGGTAGGTCGGGAACGCCATGTCGGCCTCGGTCAGCGCCCGGCCGGAGCCGATCTGCGCGGCCTCCTGCCCGAGCAGCGAGGCCCACAGGCCCAGCTCGCCCTGGCGTTGCAGGGCCACGGCCTCCAGGTCGACGCGGCGGACCATGACCAGGTCCCGGTAGAGCCCGCGGATCTCCTCGGGCGTCAGGTCTATGTCGTAGTCGGGATGCTCGACCCGTTCTCCCTCGGGGGTCAGCAGCTGGATGAGCTCCGGAGGTGCTTCCGCACCACGAGAGGCGTCGGCTGTCACGTGCCGCTCCTGTGTGCTCGGGGCCGTCTGGATGGGTTCTCCACCTTTGTCCGGCCGATTCGCGACGCGTTCGACCCGTCTGGTGGTGGTTCGTCCGCGCTTGTGGCCATCGTGGCAGAGGTCACAGGCATGTGCGCAAGACCTGCCTCGGCGTCCATATGCTCCCCGTTCCCCGCGCGTTCCCTTTCACCCGCCCGTTTCGGGCGTGTGGCGCGGAGCCGCCGGGTGTTCTCCCTCGCGTACGACGTGGATCCGGCCCCCGCACCTGAGCACGGCCGGGGCCCGTTACTCTTGAGGCGCCGGACCGTCCCCGTCGCAACCAGGAGGAACACCGTGGCGCGCGTCATCGTCGACGTCATGCTGAAGCCCGAGATTCTCGACGCGCAGGGGCAGGCGATCGCCCGCGCACTGCCGCGGCTCGGCTTCTCCGGTGTCTCAGCGGTACGGCAGGGCAAGCGGTTCGAGGTGGAGCTCGAAGGGCCCGCCGACGAGGCGGCACTTGCGGACGTCCGAAAAATGGCCGAGACCCTGCTCGCCAACACGGTGATCGAGGACTACACCGTCACCGTCGAGTCCTAGGGCGTCACCCCCCGCAGACCAACCGCCCAGATCCGCCTATATCCGGCTTTGTGGGCGGAGCAATCCCACGGCTTGACCACCAGTCAATAACATTACGGTTATTTTGCGGTTAGCCCGGATTCTGTAGGGAAGCCTTCACGAGGTGACATCTGACCCCGGGAGGGAACCGGTGGACATGGAGTTCTCGCTGGCTCTGCCACGACAGGCCGTCGGTATTCCGATGGTCCGCAGGGCACTCGGTGACTCCTTGCGCTCGCTCGGAGTCACCGAAGACTGCGTCGCCGACATCCTGCTGGCCGTGACCGAGGCGTGCGCCAACGCCGTGCGGCACGGGGGTCCGGCCACCCGCTACGAGGTCGAGACCGCCATCGACCACGGCCGCTGCGACGTCCGCATCATCGACCGGGGCCAGGGCCTCGTCCGGGTGCCGGAGCACTACCCGCCGACCGACGCCGAGAACGGCAGGGGCCTGCTCATCATGCAGGCCGTGGTCGACGAGATCTCCTTCGCCATCACCCCCGGCCGGGGCACCGTCGTGCACCTGCGCAAGCACCTCGACTGGGACGAGGACGCGATCCACCCCCGCGACCGGGTGCTCGCCGCCGTGTAAGCCCGGTGAATCCGGTGAATCCGGTGAATTTGGCCCTCTGAACCCGGCCCTCGCCCCCTTCGTCGTCCCCTGAGCTGTGCGATCGGACACTCCGCGCCTGACCGCTCGCCGGGAGCGGATAGCCTGGGAGCACCGCCGCAGACCGACGTCCGAGTGTGTGAGACGCCGGCGCGGCGCTCGTTTGTGGAGGGGAACGCTGTCATGAGTGCTGCCCGCGTGGGCGTGGTCACTTTTCCCGGAACTCTTGACGATCAGGACGCGGCTCGCGCCGTGCGCCACGCGGGCGGCGAGGCCGTCCCGCTGTGGCACGCGGACCCCGATCTCAAGGGGGTGGACGCGGTCTTCCTGCCGGGCGGGTTCTCCTACGGAGACTACCTGCGCTGCGGGGCCATCTCCAGGTTCGCGCCGCTGATGGAGGAGCTGATCCCCGCCGCCGGAGCCGGGTTGCCGGTGCTCGGCACCTGCAACGGCTTCCAGATCCTCTGCGAGGCCCACCTGCTGCCCGGGGCGCTGATGCGCAACGCCGGGCTGCACTACATCTGCCGCGACCAGGGCATCCGGGTCGAGAACACCGCCACCCCCTGGACCTCCGACTTCACCGAGGGCCAGGAGATCGTGCTGCCGGTCAAGCACGGCGAGGGCCGCTACGTCGCCGACGAGGCGACCCTGAGCGCGCTGGAGGCGGGCGGCCAGGTCGTCTTCCGGTACGCGGGCGGCAACCCCAACGGCTCCCTGAACGACATCGCGGGCATCCGCAACGAGGCCGGGAACGTCGTCGGCCTCATGCCGCACCCCGAGCACGCCGTCGAGGACCTCACCGGCGCCCCGAGCACGGACGGGCGCGCGTTCTTCTCCTCGATCCTGAAGAAGCTGGTGAACGCATGAGTCTCGACACCGTCAAGCGGGCCGAGGACACCCCCGACGAGCGCCAGCCGTACGCCGAGCTGGGCATGAAGATCGACGAGTACGAGCGGGTCCGCCAGATCCTCGGCCGCCGGCCCACCGGCTCCGAGCTGGCCATCTACAGCGTCATGTGGAGCGAGCACTGCTCCTACAAGTCCTCCAAGGTGCACCTGCGCCAGTTCGGCACCAAGGCCCCCAAGTCCGAGGCGCTGCTCGTCGGCATGGGCGAGAACGCCGGGGTCGTCGACATCGGCGACGGCTGGGCCGCCACCTTCAAGATCGAGTCGCACAACCACCCGTCCTACGTCGAGCCCCACCAGGGCGCGGCGACCGGCGTCGGCGGCATCGTCCGCGACATCATGTCGATGGGCGCCCGGCCGATCGCGGTGATGGACGCCCTCCGCTTCGGCGCGGCCGACGCCCACGACACCCGGCGGGTGCTGCCCGGCGTGGTCGAGGGCATCAGCCACTACGGCAACTGCCTGGGCCTGCCCAACATCGGCGGCGAGGTCGTCTTCGACCCCTGCTACATCGGCAACCCGCTGGTCAACGCCCTGTGCGTGGGCCTGCTGCGCAAGGACCAGATCAAGCTCGCGGTGGCCCCCGGGCCGGGCAACAAGGTCGTCCTGTTCGGCGCGCTGACCGGCCCCGACGGCATCGGCGGCGCGTCCGTGCTCGCCTCGGCCACCTTCGAGGACGAGTCGCAGGCCAAGCGCCCCAGCGTGCAGGTCGGCGACCCCTTCATGGAGAAGCTGCTGATCGAGTGCTGCCTGGAGCTCTACCAGGCTGACGTGGTCGTCGGCATCCAGGACCTCGGCGCCGCCGGCGTCTCCTGCGCGACCACCGAGCTCGCGGCCAAGGGCACCGGCGGCATGGACGTCAGGCTCGACCTCGTCCCGCTGCGCGATCCGTCGCTGCGGCCCGAGGAGATCCTGATGAGCGAGTCGCAGGAGCGCATGATGGCGGTCGTCACCCCCGACGACATCGACGCCTTCATGGCGATCTGCGCGAAGTGGGACATCCCCGCGACCGTGATCGGCGAGGTCACCGATACCGACCGCCTCGTGATGACCTGGCACGGCGAGACCATCGTCGACATCCCGCCGGGCACCGCGGCCGACGAGGGCCCGGTCTACGAGCGGCCGTTCCACGAGCCCGCCGGCCAGGTCGCGCTGAACGGCGACGATCCCGGCCGCCTCGACCGCCCCGCCGACCTGCGCGCGGCGCTGCTGGAGCTCCTCGGCTCGCCGAACCTGGCGTCCAAGGAGTGGGTCACCTCCCAGTACGACCGCTACGTCCGCGGCAACACCGTGCTGGCCCAGCCCGCCGACGCGGGCGTGCTGCGCGTCAGCGAGGCCATGCCCGGCGCCGAGGAGACGACCAGGGGAATCGCCCTGGCCACCGACGGCAACGGCCGCTACGCCCGCCTCGACCCCTACGCCGGGGCCCAGCTCGCCCTCGCCGAGGCGTACCGGAACGTGGCCGTGACCGGCGCCACGCCGCTGGCGGTGACCAACTGCCTCAACTTCGGCTCCCCCGAGGACCCCGAGGTCATGTGGCAGTTCGCCGAGGCCGTGCGCGGCCTGGCCGACGCCTGCAAGACCCTCGGCGTCCCGGTGACCGGCGGCAACGTCTCGTTCTACAACCAGACGGGATCCGTCCCGATCAACCCGACGCCGGTGGTCGGCGTGCTGGGGGTCATCGACGACGTGGCCGGGCGCGTGCGGACCGGCTTCACCGGCGACGGCGACAGGATCGTCCTGCTCGGCGAGACCGAGGAGGAGTTCGGCGGCTCGGAGTGGGCGCACGTGGCCCACGGCCACCTCGGCGGGCTGCCGCCCGTGGCACGGCTGGAGTCGGAGCGCGACCTGGCCCTCGTCCTGACCGAGGCCGCCTCGCGGGGGCTGCTGACCGGTTCCCACGACCTGTCGGACGGCGGGCTGGCCATCGCCCTCGCCGAGGCCTGCATCGCCCAGGGAGTCGGCTGCGAGATCTCCCTGACGGGCGAAGACGCGTTCGTCGACCTGTTCAGCGAGTCGTCGGCCCGCGCGCTGGTGACCGTCGCGCCGGAGTCGTTCGACGCCTTCGCGGAGCTGTGCGCGGCCCGCGAGGTGCCCTGCTACGGCCTGGGCACCACCGGCGGCGACTCCCTGAACGTGGCGGGCGTCCTGGACATCCCGATCACCGAGCTCAGGGAGACCCACACGGCCACCCTGCCGGGCATCTTCGGCTGATCGTTTCTCTTACGGGTCAGAGGCCGGGCCCCTCACCGTCATGTGACGGTGAGGGGCCCGGCCGATCTATGTGGATCACACGGTCGGCGCCGGGGGCGACGCGGTGAGGACGGCGTGTCCCCACCGCACCGCCCGCCCGTCGCGTTCCCGCGAGTGGGTCGGAGGATCGGGCGTCCGCGCGGATCGCGTACACGACGCCCCGGGTCCTGCCGTCGCCCCCGCCCCCGTGGCCGGTGGGAACGCCTTCCCGCGATCTCGTGTTCGGCGTTCCGCGCCCGGCCCGGGGCCGGGACTACATGCAGATCGCGTAGACGGAGCCGCTGGTGTTCTTGCCACTCACGGTCCAGCCGGTCGGCGGGTTGCCGGTGGGCGCGCTCGTGTGGATCTGACCGGAGGCGCCGCCGCCGCTGCTGAAGCCGCCGCCCGTGGCGACCTTGCCCGAACCGCAGCTCACGCTCTGGCTGCCCCCCTGGCCGCCGAAGTTGAACGACGTGGAGACGGTGGCGACGGTGGGGGTTCCGGAGCCGCCGCCCGACCCCGGCGTGCCGGGGTCGCCCTTGGGGCCCTTCAGCGACGCGATGAACTCCGCCTTGGACTTGCCCCTGTTGCCGGGCAGTTCGAGCCAGACCTCGTAGGCGCTCTTACCGTCGTCGCCGTCCCTGCCGTTGCGGCCGTCGTCGCCGTCCCTGCCGGGCTTGCCGTCGGCCCCCTTGAGACCGGGGGCACCCGGCTTGCCGTCGTCGCCCTTGGGACCGGCCGGGCCCGCAGGGCCCCTCTCGCCCTGGATGCCGTTCTTGCCGTCGTCGCCCTTGGGGCCCTGCGGGCCGGCGGGTCCCTGCTGGCCGTTGACACCCTTCTCCCCGTCGGCTCCCTTGGGGCCCTGCGGGCCGGTTTCGCCCTTGGGACCCTGCGGACCGGCCTCGCCCTTGACGCCCTGCGGGCCGGTGGCGCCCTTGAGGCCCCTGAAGCCCTGCGGACCCTGCGGGCCCTGCGGCCCGGCGTCACCCTTGAGGCCCTGCGCGCCCCGCGGGCCCTGCGGCCCGGCGGTGGCGATCCCCTGCTGGCCCTGGGTCGTCTGCCCCCACCTGACCCTGATCTCGGTCGGCCTGCACTTGGCCGTCGCGTTGACGATCCGGGTGTAGCGCGTCTGCTTGTGGACGCACGCGTGAACCTCCGCCGCCGCCGACGAGGCGACGGCGCTGCCGCTCGCGGTGAACAACGTTCCGACGAGCACGCCAACGGTCACTACGGCGAGCGTGCGTCCGCCCGGCAACGTGATAGCCACAGGGCTTCCTTTCTGCGACACCAGAGCATGGTGTGATTGGAGGGATACACGTAGTACACGTTTCAATCGTTCCAGCGGTTGGCAGCTGGAACATCACGCTTCGGTGTCGAAGCCCGGCGGACAACTCGCCCGCCGACACCTGCCCCGTACGGGATAATCGGACCGTTCGGGGGAACCCGCCCGCTGGGCGTGGACGAACAAGACCGGGAACCGACAGGGTTCTCCAGACGCGGAGGCCACCGTGCCGACCATCAACCCGACAGACGCGGTCGCGGAAGACCGGGCCCGACGGGAACCGTATTTGCCACCGGCGACCCAGCCGATCCGCACGGTGGTGTGGGTGCTGCATCTGGCGCTGCCGATGCTGGGGCTCTGGCTGCTGCTGGCCGAGCCCGATCTGAACCTCGTCCTGCATGACAACCTCAGCCACTTCTGGCTGATCATCACCATCGCCGGGATCAACCTGGTCCTGGGTCTCATGGTCGGCGAGGCGTCGGCCCGGCGGGCGGACGCCCGGCTGCTGCTGGTCTCCCTGGTCTTCCTGAGCGGCGCGGGATCGTTCCTGGTGCACGGGCTCACCACGCCGACGATCATCCTGGACAAGATCAGCTACGGCTTCGACCTCTCGCACCCGGTCGGTCTCCTCGTGGCCTCGGTGTTCGCGTTCGCGTCGGCGCTGCCCCTGGGCGAGCGGGCGGCCGAGGCCGTGCTGAGGAACCAGATGTGGCTGCGCGGCGGTCTCGCGCTCCTGATCACCCTGTGGGGGGTGGCCTGCCTGGTGCCGAAGCTGACCCCGCTCAGCGGCGCGCCCCCCGAGGAGGTGGGCCTGGGCGGCGTGGAGTGGATCGGGGTGGCCCTCTTCGCGGCGGCGTCGGCGATGATGTTCCAGCTGCACCGCAGGCGCCCGGCGGTCGTGCTGATCAGCCTGGTCACCGCGTACGCGCTGCTGGCCGAGGCGCTGATCGCCGGGTTGTCCCACCGCAACTGGCACCTGTCGTGGTGGCTGTGGCACGCGCTGCTGACCACGGCGTTCGTCTTCGTCGCCTACAGCGCCTACATGCAGTTCCGGCGGGAGGGCACGAGCGCGGGGCTGTTCGACTCGGTGGCGCTCTCGGCGACGGTCCGCAGGATCAGGGCCGACTACGAGGCCGCCCTGGAGGAGCTCGTCGGCCACCTGCGGCGCAGGGAGGAGAGCAGGGTCCCGATCGCGAACAGGCTGGCGGGCAAGTTCGGGCTCACCGACTCGCAGGTGGCGGTGCTCGACCGGGCGGGCGAGGCGCTGGCCAACGAACGGGAGCTGAGCGACCGGCTCGCGGCGCTGGTCGACATCGGCAGGCAGGCTCGCGTGGGCCTGCCGGAGAAGGAGATGCTGGCCCAGGGCCTCGACCGCGTGCGGCAGGCGTACGGGGACGTCCGGATCAAACTGGTCGACAACGGCCGGGTCACCGTCAACTCCAAGGAGTACGGCCAGCGTGACTTCCCCGAGGACCAGCCGATCCGGCTGGAGGGGAAGGTCCTGCACCCGCTGACGGTGAAGGGCAGGCTCGCCGGGGCGCTGGAGGTGCCGATCGGCAGGACCCCGCAGGACGAGGCGCTCGCCGCCACGCTGGCCGGGCAGATGTCCATCTCCCTGGAGAACGCCCGGCTCTACAGCGAGCTGGAGACCCTCTTCCGGCAGTACATGTCGCCGGACGTGGCCCAGTCGCTGCTGGCCGACCCGCAGACCGCGGCGCTGGGCGGCGAGCTGGTGGAGCTGACCGCGCTCTTCGCCGACCTCAAGGGCTTCACGAGCTTCTCCGAGCGCGTGGCTCCCGGCGAGATCGTCGAGATGCTGAACCGCTACCACACCGCGGCCGTGCCCATCGTGCTCGGCAACGGCGGCACGATCGTGCAGTTCGTGGGCGACGCGCTGCTCGCGCTGTTCAACGCCCCCGCCCGGCAGGAGGACCACGCCCTCGCCGCGGTGCGGGCGGGTCTGGCGATGCAGGAGGCGGCCGAGGAGATAGCGGCGGGAATGCCCGGATATCCTCGCTTCAGGATTGGCATCAACACAGGTGAGGCGCTTGTCGGAAACATCGGCAGTCCTGAGCTGCGCGGGTTCAACGCGATGGGCGACTGCGTCAACGTGGCCGCCCGGCTCGAGGGGATCGCGGATCCCGGCAGCGTCGTGATCGGCCAGACCACCCTCGACCTGATCGGCCCCCAGGCCGAGACCCGGTCCCTGGGCTGGCTCAACCTCAAGGGTAGGGAACAACCTGTCCATGCCTACGTGCTGTCTGGACTCTCGTAAAAGTACCTTTCGCCGCGAGAGCCGTACGAACACAATCGAGATCGCCAGGAGGTGGTTATGACTTCTTCCCCCGAACCGGGCGAATTCATTACATTGCTCACGGAAGACGAGGTAAAGGCCCTGTACGCCGTCGGGCGACCCCGGCGCTGGGACAGGGGCGCGACGATGTTCACCGAAGGTGACGTGAGCGACTGGGTGCTCATCCTCACCTCCGGTCGCGTCAAGGTGTCCTCGCACACCGCGGGCGGCAGCGAGGTGGTCCTCGCGGTGCGCGGGCCCGGGGCGCTGCTCGGCGAGTTCGCGGCGATCGACGGGCTGCCCAGGTCCGCCACGGTCACCGCGCTCGAACCCGTGGAAGGGATCACGGTCCGCGACTTCTCCTCGTACCTGCAGGCCAATGGGAGAGTCGCCGTACTGCTGATGCAGATGGTGACCGGCAAGATGCGCGACTCCGACCGCAAGCGCATCGAGTACGGCGCGTTCGACACCACGGGCCGCGTGGCCACCCGGCTGGTCGAGCTGGCCGAGCGGTACGGCGAGCCGGACAACGGCGGGGTGCGGGTGGCGCTGCCCCTCTCCCAGGACGAGCTGGCCGGCTGGACCGGGGCCTCCCGCGAGGCGGTCAGCAAGGCGCTGCGCTCCCTGCGCGACCGCGGGCTGATCGAGACGGGCCGGCGCCGCGTGATCATCCACGACATGGAGGGCCTGCGCAAACGGGCCCGCTGAGAGCGGGCCGCACGACCGGGCCACATGACCGGGCCGCACAACCGGGCCACATGACCGGGCCGCACGACCGGGTCATGCGCCCGAGCCGCACAAACGGGGCATATACCCGCGCCATATGACCTGGTCATACAAACCGTGCCGCATGGACCGACGGAGGGGCGTGCCTGCCCGCGGGGAAGGCACGCCCTCGGCACGCGGGGGCGGCCTCGGGGGCGGGACACGGCAGCGGAGCGTGCTTCGGGGTGGAACTGGATCACGGCCGACGCACAAAGCACGTCAGACTGGTATCCATGGTCGCAATCCCCCAAGACCTGCCCGGATCCCCCGAATACCTATCGAAACTCCGCTACGCATGGCGGGTCTGCTCGGTCACCAGCCTCGGGCTGGTCATGATCGGCATCTCCGGCAGCACCCTGAACGTGGCGCTTCCCACCGTGGTCAGGCACTTCCACGCGGACGCGTTCTCCGCGGGCTGGGTCCTGCTCGCCTTCCTGCTCGTCAACACCGCGACGCTGGTGTTCTTCGGCCGGGTGGCCGACCTGCTCGGCCGCCGGGAGATCTACCTGGCGGGGTTCGTCCTGTTCACCCTCGGATCGTTGCTGGCCGGGCTCTCGCCGGGCATCTGGTTCCTGATCGCGATGCGCGCGGTGCAGGCGGTCGGTGCCGCGATGATCCTCGCCAACGGAACCGTGATCATCACCGACGCCTTCCCTCCCGACCGGCTCAGCCAGGGCATGGGCGTCTACATCGGCACCCTCTCGGTCGCCCAGCTCGCCGGCCCCACCCTGGGCGGCCTCATCGCCGAGACCGCCGGCTGGCAGTGGATCTTCTGGATGAACGTGCCCGCGGGGGTGATCGCCCTCACCTGGGGCGCGTTCACGCTGCGCCGCGTCGCGCGGGGAGCGCGCCGGCCGGTGGACGCGCTCGGCAACCTGATCGTGTTCGCCGCCCTCTCCGCCGCCCTGATCGCGCTCTCCGAGGCGGGCTCGCGCGGCCTGTCGAGCCCCGTGGTGATCGTCGGCGCGGCGATCGCGGTGGCGCTGGTGCCGGTACTGGTCGTGGTGGAGCGCCGGGCCTCGCACCCCGTACTCGACCTGCGGCTGTTCGGCGAGCGCATGCTGGCCTTCGCCAATCTCGCCTCCTTCTGCAACGCGATGGCGCGTTCCGCGCTGATCCTGCTGGTCGCCCTCTACCTCCAGGCCGCCAGGGGCGTGGACGCCGTCACCGCGGCCCTGGGCGTGCTCCCCGTCCCGATCGGCATGGCCCTCGCCTCCCCGATCACCGGCGCCCTCGGCCGCCGCATCAGGCCGTACGCGCTGTCGGTGGGCGGCGCCCTGATGGGCACGACCGGCCTGGGCGTCCTGCTGCTGAACACCGACCCCGTCACGCCGTACTGGATCATCGCGGTGGGCCTGTTCCTGTGCGGCTGCGGCAGCGGCACCTTCCTGACCGGCAACACGACGCAGGTCATGTCCGCCCTGCCCGCCGGGAGCCTGGGCGTGGTGAACGGCTTCCGGCTCATGATCATGAACGTCGGGATCGTGCTGAGCGTCGCGCTCACGCTCAGCGTCCTGACCAGCTCGGTCAGCGCCGAACTGCGCGGGCAGGTGTACGCGGGCACGCTGTCACGCGTCTCCCCCGTCGCCGTCGAGCAGCTGATGACCGGTTTTCAGCGGACCTACGCCGTCCTGTTCGCCGTGGCGCTCGTCGGCGCCCTCGCGGCCGCCCTCGCCCGCCCCCGCCGCTCCGGGCGCGCGGGGCCGGCGCCCTCGTCAGCTCCCTCCTGAGCGGGCGGAGAGCGCCTCGATGCCGGCCATGAGGAGGTCGACGCCGAAGGTGTCGTAGAGGTCGGGAGCGCTGCCCTCGGAGAGGGGCACGGCCATCTCCACGATGTGCGGGTAGACGTCCGGCGGCAGCGACTGGAGCCTGAGCCGCTTGAGACGCGTCCGCTCGGCCGCCTCCTGCTCGGAGAGACCGGGAGGGCAGGGCTTCCTCGGAGCCGCCGCCAGCGCGATCGCGCCGCTGAGCAGGTACTGGGAGATCATGCAGCTCTCGTCGGAGGAGAACCCGCCGCGCTTGGCGAGACCGAGGGCCGTGTCCCAGACCTGTATGAAGGCGGGCACCTCGATGTGGTCCACCGCGTCCAGCACGTCCGCCGCGCACGGATGGCGCCGGAGCACCCTGACCAGGCCCGCGACGAGCTCGCGGAGCCCCTCCTGCCACGGGCCGGCGTAGCCCCCCTCGATCACGAAGCCCTCGATCAGGTGGCCCGCCATGCCGGCGGTCAGCTGCTCCTTGTTCTTGAAGTGCCAGTAGAGCGCCATCGGGGTGACACCCAGCTCCTGGGCGAGCCTCCGGATGGTCACCGCCGCCAGCCCCTCGGCGTCGCCGATCTCCAGCGCCTGCTCGACGACCGCCTCGCGGGTCAGTTTCCCCATCACGCTTGACAACTATACGCCGTACGGGTTCCACTGTGCACCGTACATGTACACCGTATAAGTACAACGTAGAGGACGGGGAATGACGGACACCCGCAGGTGGTGGGCGCTGGGAGCGATCTCGCTGGCCACCTTCATGACATATCTCGACAACAACGTGGTGAACGTGGCACTCCCCACGATCCAGCGGGACCTCGGGCTGAGCATCTCGGGGCTGGAATGGATCGTGAGCGGCTACATCCTGGTGTTCGCCGGGCTGATGCTCGTCGGCGGGCGCCTGGCCGACGTGTTCGGGCGGCGGCGCGTCTTCCTGATCGGCCTGGTCGTGTTCACCGCGGCGTCGTTCGCGGCCGGGATGGCCACCGACGGCGGCGTGCTGATCGCCACCCGGGCGGTGCAGGGCGTGGGGGCCGCGTTCCTCACCCCCACGGCGCTGGCCCTGCTCACCTCGACCTTCCCCGACACCAGGGAGCGCGCGACGGCGGTCGGCCTGTGGAGCGCGGTCGGCGCGCTCGCCCTCGCCCTCGGCCCGCTGACCGGCGGGTTGATCAGCGAGCGCTGGCACTGGGGCTGGATCTACCTGATCAACGTGCCGATCGGGATCGTGACGCTCGGCCTCGGGCTCTGGGCCATCAGGACCGCTCCCCAGGAGACGGCACGGCGCGGCCTCGACGTCCCGGGCCTGGTGACGTCGAGCCTGACGCTGTTCGCGCTGACGTACGCGCTCATTGAGGGCGCGGGGGCCGGCTGGACCTCCCCGGAGATCCTGGGCGCCTTCGGGATCGCGGCCGTGTCGGCGCTCGCCTTCGTCACGATCGAGCGCCGCGGCCGGGAGCCGATGATCGACCTGTCACTGTTCCGGTCGCGGGTGTTCAGCGGGGGCACGCTGTCGATGGGCCTGTGGTCCTTCGGGGTGTTCGGCATCTACTTCTTCACCGCGCTGTACCTGCAGAACGCGCTGGGCTTCTCGCCGATCGAGGCCGGGTCGGCGTTCGTGCCGATGGCGCTGGTGATGGCCGTCACCGCCACCCTCGCCCCGAGGCTGGACAGGTCCCTGGGCACCGCGCGGACCGTGGCGGCCGGGCTCCTGCTCATGGGCGTGTCGGTGTTCGGGATCTCGTTCGTCGGGGAGGGCGGGTCGTTCGGCGACCTGCTGCCGTGGTTCCTGGTCTACGGGGTGGGCGGCGGCATGCTGGTGCCGCTCACCACGGCGATCCTCGGCGCCCTTCCGGCGGGCAGGACGGGGGTCGCCTCGGGCGTGCTGAACGTCTCGCGCGAGGTCTTCGGCCTGCTCGGCATCACGGTCCTGGGGGCGATCCTCGGCGCGCGGCAGTCCTCGCTCCTGGCGGAGGGCGCCGGGCAGCTGACCGCCTTCCTGGACGCCTACCGGTACACGCTCGTCGTCGCCGCGGCCATCGTGCTGGTGGGCGTGCCGGTGAGCCTGCTGTCCCTGCGGGCCTCCCGGGCCGCCGCCCCACCGGCGGCCGCCGAGGAACGCCCCGCCGTACCGGTGGGCTAGTACCCCGAACGCGGAACGGCACCGGCCCGCGCCCCCTTGAGCGGGGCGCGGGCCGGTGCCGCTGTGGCGGACGCGGGCGGGGCCGGACCCGGCCCGCGTCCCCCTGGCGGGCGCGGGCCGTTCCGTGCGGACGGGGCCGACGGCCGGATCGGGAACCCGTGAACCGGGGCCGTGAACCGGAGGCCGGGTCAGGAGCCGATCTTGCCGCCCTTCGCGTGCCAGGCGACCACCACGGACGGGCGGGGCTGGGAGGAGCCGCCGTCGGGCCAGTGGCTGGTGGGCGCCTCGGGGGTGGCCCCCGTGGTCTCGCCGGGGTGCTGCACGGCCACGAAGACGCTGCGCTGGTCCGCGGTGACCAGCGGGCCGCAGGTCTCCGCGCCGACCGGCACGCTCAGGAACTGCTTCAGGTGACCCCGCTCGGGACCGCGGACCGGCATGGCGAACAGGCCGTCGTGGGCGCCGAGCTGGCTGCCGTCGGTGGAGATCCAGAGGTTGCCGTCGGCGTCGAAGGCGACGTTGTCCGGGCAGGAGATCGCCGAGACCTTGGTCTTGTCGAACCCGGCGAAGTAGGTCGCCGGGTCGTTCGGGTCGCCGCAGACCAGGGGCAGGGACCAGGCGAAGGTCGTGGCCCCGGCGTCGTCGCGCCGCTCGACGATCTCCAGGACGTGGCCGTGCTTGTTGGCCGGACGGGGGTTGGCCTCGTCCACCTGGGCCGGGGTCCGGTTGGTGTTGTTGGTCAGGGCCACGTAGACGCCGCCGGTGACGGGGTTGCGCTCCACGTCCTCGGGACGGTCCATCTTGGTCGCCCCGACCTTGTCGGCGGCCGTACGGGTGTAGACGAGCACCTCGGCGGCCGTCATCCCGGGAACGTGCGAGACCTTGCCGGTGACCAGCGGGATCCACTGGCCGGAACCGTCGAACTGCCCGTCGGAGGGGAGCTTGCCGGTGCCGTCGATCTCGGTGACCGGGCTGTCGCCGGTGAACTTCGCCACATACAGCGTGCCGTCGTCCAGCAGGGTCCGGTTGTGCCGGTCGAAGCCCCGGATGTAGCGCTCCCGGGAGACGAACTTGTAGACGTACTCGAACCGGGAGTCGTCGCCCATGTAGGCCACCACGCGGCCGTCGGCGGCCAGGGAGGTGGTGGCGCCCTCGTGGGCGAGCCTGCCCAGGGCGGTGCGCTTGATCGGGGTGGAGTCGGGGTCGAACGGGTCGATCTCCACGATCCAGCCGGTGCGGTTGATCTCGTTCGGGTGCTTGGCCAGGTCGAAACGCTCGTCGACCCGGTCGAACCTGCGGTTGCCGCTCGGGATGCCCGTGGTGGCGCTCACCCCGTAGCGGGTGAGGTACGGCTTCTGCGCCTCGGGCACGCCGTTGCCGTTGACGAAGTACTGGTTGAAGTTCTCCTCGCCGCTGAGCACCGTGCCCCACGGCGTGGTGCCGCCCGCGCAGTTGTTCAGCATGCCGACCGGCGTGGTGCCCTTGGGGTCGGCGGCGGTCCTCAGCAGGGCGCTGCCCGCGGCCGGGCCGGTGAACTTCATGGGGGTGTGCACGGTGATGCGGCGGTTGTAGCGACGGGAGCCCCGGGTGACCAGCTTCCACTGGCCGGACCCGCCCACCCGCTCGATCTCGACCACCGAGCCGCCGTGCGCGGCCATCCCGATCCTGATCTGCTCCTCGGTCGCGGCGGTGCCGTCCGTGTAGCCGCGGAACATCAGGTTCTCGTCGGTGTACTCGTGGTTGACCCAGAGCAGGCCCCGGTGCTGCCCCATCGGGAAGAGGGTGACGTAGTCGCAGTTGTAGCCGAACTGCTTGGCCTGCGCGGCCGCCGTCTGGTTCTCGAAGTCGAACGCGGGGGCGCCGGGCAGGACCGGGTCGCCCCAGCGCACCACGGCCGCCGACAGGTAGCCCGAGGGGACCGTCACCCTGTCGTCGGTGTTCGGCGCGATGGCGGTGAAGCGAAGGCCGCCCTTCTGGCCGTGCCCGTGCCCGTGCCCGTTGCCGTGCCCGTGGCCTCCGCCGAAGGTGGTCGCGTCCGTGTCCGGGTCGGCGAGGGCGGGGACTGCCGTGCCGATCCCGACCCCGGCGACGACGGCGCCCAGGGCGCCGGCGCGCAGGATGCCCCGGCGGGTCATCGCCTCGGCGACCACGTCGCCGAAGTAGCTGTTGTCGCTGGTGTTCGTCACATCGTGGGCGCACTGGTCACCGCAGCGGAACCGGCAGGTGAGCGCGCTGCGTCCACCCTTGTGAGGGCTCGTGAGCAGGGGGAGCAGTCGGCGCGGCGACATGTTCGCCACAGGGTCCTCCAAAAAGGGGCGAGGTCTTCCGGCCCGGAGGCTACGCCGACCGGCCGAACCCGGGGTGAACGACGTTTGCCCAGATGATGAACCGTTTGTTCGGATGTGCCACCCGGTGGCGCCGTCCCGGGACACGGCTCCGGCGGGCATCATGGAGGGCGTGCCACCTCACAAACCCGACGCGGCCAAGGTTCGCGCCGCCCTCGACACCCAGCTGAGCGCTCTCGGCGAGCCGCCCTACGACGGGCCCGGCGGGCTCGCGGCACTGCTCGGCGCCTGCGTGAGCGTGGTGCTGCGTGCCTTCGAGCGCGGGATCCGCCCGGAACGGGAGATCACTCGCTTCGCCGTACGGCACCTGCTGGACGAGCTGGCGACGGCCGCCCCGGGCCGGACCGTCGAGGTGCGGGTCCCGCCCTACGCGGCGGTGCAGTGCGTCGAGGGCCCCCGCCACACCCGGGGCACCCCTCCCAACGTGGTGGAGACCGACGCCCGCACCTGGCTGGAGCTCGCCACCGGTGCTCTGACCTGGTCCGAGGCGACGGCCGCCGGAAAGATCGCGGCGAGCGGCGCCCGCGCCGACCTGTCCGGCCACCTCCCTCTCCGATAGCGGCCCCGGACAGGTCGCGGGTCCCGTTACGGGGCGGCCGGCACCTGGACGCCGAACCTGTCCTCGATGCAGCGCCGCTGCAGCTCCGGGGGCAGGTTCACGCAGTCGCCGACCTTGCTGTAGAGCCAGCTCAGGAACACCGCGGCGATCACCAGGGTGAGCAGGCTCAGCGCGATCCCCACCCAGGCCCGGCCCGGCCTGGACTTCTTGGCGAGCGCGACGATGCCGACGATCAGGCCGACGATCGCCACCAGCACGCCGAGGCCGCAGACGACGAGCGACACGATCGCGACGATCCCGAGCACCAGCGCGGCGGTACCCAGCCCCCCGCCGGGCCTGCGCCCCTCGTCCGGGTACGCCGGATAGGGCGCGTGCGGATAGCCGGGCACGCCCGGGGGCGCCGGGTACGGTGTGCCGCCCTGGAGCGGCTGGGAGGAATCGCCCGGGTACGGTGTGCCGCCCTGGAGCGGCTGGGAGGAACCGCCCGGGGGTTCCTGCCGCACGCCGGGGCCGCCGTAGGGCTGCCCGGCCTGCTGCGCCTCCCCGTACGTGGGCCGCTCCCCGTGGCCCGGCCCTCCGTACGCCTGCTGACCCGTTCGCTGCGGATAGTCCTGCTGCGGGGCTCCCGGGGTGCCCGGCGCGGGCGGCCGGTCCGCCTGGAAGCCACCGGCGGCCCCGGCGGCCCCTGCTGCCCCGGCCGACGTGGCGGCCCCCGCGCCCTCGGAAGACCCCTGCGAAGCCGCCGGTTCCTCGGCGGACGCGGGCCGCTCGGCGGGCGCCGACTGCTCGTAACGCGAGGGCGGGGCGGGGGCGGCCGGCGTTCCGGGACGGTCCGTATCGGGACGGCCGGACCCGCCGGGGGTCTCCGAGGCGCTCTCCCAGCCGGGGTAGGCGAGCGGCGTGGTGCCCGGCACGGTGTGAGGCTGCCCCTCCGGCGCGGCGTGCGAGCCGCCCGCCTGGTCGGGCGGGGGCACCTCCGGCGCGGCCGGTGTGTCCGGATGCGGCGGAACCCGTGGTTCCGCGGGAATCGAGGACGGCGGCCAGGTCGAGGGCTCCTCGGGGTCGGGAGCGGGTGTCTCGGGATCCGGCTCCTTCCACGGCTCCGGGGTCGACGGCACCGGAGGCGTCGATCCCGACCCCCACACGGCCTCCCCGCCGGACTCCCGGCCCGATGGCTCGGCCCTGCCGGAGATCTCCGTCCACCCGGCCGACTCGGCGTGACCGGGAGACCCCGTACCCCCAGGCCCCGTACCGCCCGAGGGGTCGGTCCACCCGGCGGGCTCGCCCGCCGGGGTGGGGGGCTGGCGCCACGTGGGCGGCTCGTTCGAGGGAGGGACGGGCCAGGCGGCCGGTTCCGGGGTGGCGGGCTCGTGCTCGCCGGGGATCGTGGCCTCCTCCGGGGTGCCCGGTGGCTCCTCGGAGCCGGACCCCTCCTGGTCGGAGCGCCTGTCTCGCGGCACCCGCCGCGGGCCGGACTGGTTCGGGTCCACAGGTGTTGTCACGTCTCTTCTCCCGACGCTCGGGCATGCCGGATATCTCACACTCCCCTGTCAGCCATCGGCGAAACAGGCTGACACGGCAAAACACCGATGATCGTTCGGTCAGGGTGCGACATGCCACGGAACGGACCCTGGGTGCGAGCAGGGAAGAAGCCGACCTAGAATGAAGCATGTGCTGAAGGGCGACGGCCATCTGAGCCATGACCTTGACCCCCGCGACCGGCCTCCGAAGGACGCATGTGGCGTCTTCGGGGTGTGGGCCCCCGGGGAGGAAGTCTCCAAACTCACCTACTACGGGCTGTACGCGTTGCAGCACCGCGGTCAGGAATCCGCGGGCATCGCGGTCAGCGAGGGCAGCAGGATCCTCGTCTACAAGGACATGGGCCTGGTGGCCCAGGTCTTCGACGAGTCCGTGCTCGGGACCCTCCGCGGCCACCTGGCGATCGGCCACTGCCGCTACTCGACCACCGGATCGAGCGTCTGGGAGAACGCGCAGCCGACGCTCAGCTCGACCGAGTCCGGCGGGCTCGCGCTCGCCCACAACGGCAACCTGATCAACACCCCCGAGCTGTCCAGGCGCCTGGCCCCCGGTTCCACCCGGGCCACCACCGACACCGAGGTGCTGACGACGCTGCTGGCCCAGGATCGCGGCCAGTCCATCGACGACGCCGCCGCCGAGCTGCTTCCACAGGTCAGGGGCGCCTACTCGCTCGTCTTCATGGACGAGAAGACCCTCTACGCGGCCCGCGACCCGCAGGGCGTCCGCCCGCTGGTCCTGGGGCGCCTGGAGCGCGGCTGGGTGGTCGCCTCCGAGACCGCGGCCCTGGACATCGTGGGCGCCACCTTCGTCCGCGAGATCGAGCCGGGCGAGCTGATCACCATCGACGAGCGCGGCGTGCGCTCGCGCAGGTTCGCGCTCGCCGAGCCCAAGGGCTGCCTGTTCGAGTACGTCTACCTGGCCCGCCCCGACACCACGATCGCCGGCCGCGGCGTGCAGACCACGCGCGTCGAGGTCGGCCGCGTGCTGGCCCGCGAGCACCCGGTCGAGGCCGACCTGGTCATCCCGACCCCCGAGTCGGGCACCCCCGCCGCCGTCGGCTACGCCGAGGAGAGCGGGATCCCCTACGGTCAAGGTCTCGTCAAGAATTCCTACGTGGGCCGGACCTTCATCCAGCCGTCGCAGACGATCCGCCAGCTGGGCATCCGGCTGAAGCTCAACCCGCTGAAGGAGGTCGTCGCGGGCAAGCGCCTGGTGGTCGTGGACGACTCGATCGTGCGGGGCAACACGCAGCGGGCGATCGTCAAGATGCTGCGCGAGGCGGGCGCCCTGGAGGTGCACGTCCGGATCTCCTCACCGCCGGTCAGCTGGCCGTGCTTCTACGGCATCGACTTCGCCACCCGGGCCGAGCTGATCGCCGGTTCGCTCAGTGTGGAGGAGATCCGCGCCTCGCTCGGCGCCGACTCGCTCGGATACATCTCGCTGGAGGGCCTGACCGCGGCCACCACGATCCCCGCCGACCGGCTCTGCCGCGCCTGCTTCGACGGCGAGTACCCGATCCCGATCGACCAGGACAATGTGGGCAAGTACGTGCTGGAGGCCAAGCGTTGAGCGGGCCGGGCGCGCAGAGAGAGGCTTCATGACCAGCTACGCGGCCGCCGGAGTGGACATCGACGCGGGCGAGCGCGCCGTCGAGCTGATGAAGTCGAAGGTCGCGCGGGCGCGCAGGCCCGAGGTGGTGGACGACGCCAGCGGCTTCGCCGGGCTCTTCGACGCCTCGGCCCTGCTGTCGTACCGGCGTCCGCTGCTCACCACGTCGACCGACGGCGTCGGCACCAAGGTCATGCTGGCCCAGCGGCTCGACAAGCACGACACGATCGGGATCGACCTGGTCGGCATGGTCGTCGACGACCTGGTGGTCTGCGGCGCCGAGCCGCTGTTCATGACCGACTACATCGCCTGCGGCAAGGTGGTCCCCGAGCGGATCGCCGAGATCGTGGGCGGCGTCGCCGAGGGCTGCCGCCTGGCGGGCTGCGCTCTCGTCGGCGGGGAGACCGCCGAGCACCCCGGGGCCATGGAGGCCGGCGAGTACGACCTCGCGGGCGCCGCCACCGGGGTGGTGGAGGCCGACAGGATGCTCGGCCGCGACAGGGTCCGCGCGGGCGACGTGGTCCTGGCGCTGGCCTCCTCGGGCGTGCACTCCAACGGTTACTCGCTGGTCAGGCACATCATCGACCGGGCCGGGCTGTCCCTGGAGGCCGAGCTGCCCGAGCTGGGGCGGACACTGGGCGAGGAGCTGCTGGAACCGACCAGGATCTACTCCCTCGACTGCCTGGAGCTGGCCCGCGCGGTCGACGTCCACGCGTACGCCCACATCACGGGCGGCGGTCTGGCGGGCAACCTGTCCCGCTCGCTGCCTCCCGGCCTGGACGCGCTGCTCGACCGCTCGTCCTGGACCCCGCCCGCCGTCTTCGAGGTGCTCGCCGGGCACGGCGGGGTGGCCCAGGCCGACATGGACCGGACGTTCAACCTGGGCGTGGGCATGGCCGCGATCGTCCCCGCCGAGGCCGTGGGAGCGGCCCTGGCGCTGCTCGGGGAGCGCGGCCTTCCCGCCTGGGTGCTCGGCGAGATCGTCGAGGGCTCGGGCCAGGCGCGTTTCCGCTGATCCACCCGCCTTCCGCCGGAGGCGACCCCGTTCTGCCCTCTCCCTGCCGGGAGGGGACAGAACGGGGTTCACGATGGTGCGGCACCCGCCCGCGTACGGCGAAAAGCGCTCCGGACCACCGGAGCGCCGCATGTCGCCGACTCATAGCGAGAAGAACACCCGGCGGCTTGTGCTCACCGCCGGGTGCCCTGCTCACGTCAATCTGAAATCCGCCTAGCGGCGGCCGGATGTCCCGTCGTCGCGGTCATCTCCGGAGCCGAAGTCATCGGCGTAATCGGCGTACCGATCCGCCAGCTCGTCGTAGGCGTCGTTGGAGTCGTCATTGTGGTTGGAGTCGTCTCTGACTCCGAGCTCGTCGCGCAGACGCTCAAGATCAGTGCCACCGCTGTTGTACTTCAGCTGGCGAGCAACCTTGACCTGCTTGGCCTTTGCTCGGCCGCGCCCCATTGGCTCGACCCCCTCGTGTGGGGTCGTGCCCGACCCCTCGTCGCTAACGCACCACGCACTGACGCCACCTGACTTAGGCGTCAGCTCTCGTTCGCCTACAACCGTACCCGTTTTACGCCCGGCTCGGTACGTCGTATGGGCGTGTGGGGCTAGTGGCCCAGCCAAATGCCCCTAATTCGCCCGACTTCCGACATTCTGCGCTCAGCCAGCCTATCGGCTGCGACCGCCGGAGGGACGCCATCCTCCGCCGCACTGGAGAAGATCTTGAGAGTCGTGTCGTAGATCTGGGTGGCCTTTGCCTGGGCCCGCTCCATGTTGAATCCCTTGATCTCATCCGCGACCTGGATGACGCCGCCGGAATTGACCACGTAGTCGGGCGCGTAGAGGATCCCCCGGTCGGCGAGCTGCTTCTCCACGCCGGGGTGGGCCAGCTGGTTGTTGGCCCCGCCGCAGACGATCGTGGCGCGCAGGCGGGTCACCGTCTCGTCGTCCAGCGCCCCGCCGAGGGAGCACGGCGCGTAGACGTCGATGTCGGCGGCGGTGAGCTCCAGCCGGTCCGCGACGACCTCGATCCGCGGATGGATCCGCCGCAGCCGTTCCACGGCCCGCTCGCTCACGTCGCAGACCACGACCTCCGCGCCGTCCTCGATCAGGTGGCCGACCAGCCGGTGGCCGACCTTGCCCACGCCCTCGACGCCGACACGCCTGCCGCGCAGCGTCGGGGTCCCGTAGGCGTGCTCGGCGGCGGCGCGCATGCCCTGGAACACGCCGAGGGCGGTCAGGATCGACGAGTCGCCGGCCCCGCCGTTGGCCAGCGTGCGGCCGGTCACGTAGGAGCACTCGCGGGCCACGATGTCCATGTCCTCGCTGTAGGTGCCCACGTCGCACGCCGTGTAGTAGCGGCCCCCGAGCGACTGGACGAACCTGCCGTAGGCGCGCAGCAGCGCCTCGCTCTTGTCCTTCGCCGGGTCGCCGATGATGACGGCCTTGCCGCCACCGAGGTCGAGCCCCGCCAAGGCGTTCTTGTAGGCCATCGCCCGCGAGAGGTTGAGCACGTCGGCCAGCGCGGCCTGCTCGCTCTCGTAGGGATAGAACCTGGTGCCGCCCAGGCCGGGGCCCAGGACGGTGTTGTGGATGGCGATGATCGCGTGGAGACCGCTGCGCTCGTCGGAGCAGAAGACGACCTGCTCGTGTCTCGCCTGGCCGGTTGCCGGGCCCGCGTCCTTGTGGGACAGCCCGAAGACGTCGGTCACTGTGGTGACTCCCAGTCGTTCGTTACCGCCGCACCGTCGCGGCGGAGATCACCCTCAGCGTAACCACATGTCCGTAAAGGCACGACGTGCGGGAACGTCCCATCTCGGTGACCGAGACGAGGGTCACGGAAGCCGGTCCGCTACGGACAACGGCCGGTCCTTCGTGACACGATGCGGTCGTGCTGCCCTACGCCGCGTACCTCCGCGTCTACGAACCGCTGGCCGCGTTCGCCCCGGCGGAACGCGTCTCGTGGGCCGCCTACGCCGAGGCGACCGACCGACCGCGCCGAGCGAGCGCCCTCCACGCCGAGCACGGCGAGGCGGTGCGACGCCTCCTGGGGGTGCCACCGTCCCCGGCACCCGCCCAGGAGAGCCCCAACGCCTATCTGAGGCGCGTGGAAGAGGTCCTGTACGTCTGCCCGTGGCAGAGCAGGCTGAGGTCCTGGCTCGCCTTCTCGCGCTTTCGCGGGACGACCCCGCCCAAGCTGATGGAGCGCTTCGTCCCGCCCGCCGTCGCGGAGCGGACGGCCGACGACTTCGACCGGTTCAAGCGCCGCACCGACTCCGCCGCGCTGCGCACGCACATCCGGGGCTCCACCTGGCACGTTCCGACCTCGTGGTTCGTCCCCTTCGATGGCAACGAGCGCTGGCTGGTCATCGACGGCGCCGAGGGCAAGGGGGGCACGACCACCACGCGCAACCTGATCTACGTCACGTCCATGGCCCACGCCAGGCGGCGCAGCGCCCGCGCCCTGCAGATCATCAGGAGGCAGGTGGGCGAGGTCTCGGTCACCGCCGACGTCGAGGACGTGGCGCGCTGGCTGGAGGAGTTCCACCCCCATTCGCTGGTCGAGCTCGACTACGGCGGCATCGTCAACCTCATGGACGACGAGACGCTCCAGGCCGACGAGTCAGTGGCGGAGCTCGCGGCGGCGCTGACGGGTCTGGAAAGAGGCGAGGAAGAACTGGCGTTCGCCATGTACCAGCGCGTCATCCTCCGCTGGCGATCAATACAACTTCTCGAATCGGCAAACTGAGTCGCAAATCCTCCCTTCGACCTGCGTAAGTAGGTCCGTCGATGACCGGGGATGCACCTACGAACTGAGTAGTTTGCCGTTTTCACTGCGATACCACGAAACGTGTCGCTAGAATCACCGAGCGTGACAACAACACGTGCACAAGAGAGATGAGTCGCTCAAAGGCTCGCCAATCGCTCTACGTGGCTGTATGGTCACATCGGGTGATGCCGCATATGGCCCAAACAGCCGCACGCATGGGCCATAGGCGGACATCCGTGACAAGCGTCAAGTCGCAGGATCGCTGTCGCCGGTCCACATGGAGGAGAGGCCGCACAAATGTCAGCTCGTACACCCGAGGCAGAGCCGCTGCTCACCCCGGCGGAGGTCGCAACCATGTTCCGCGTCGATCCCAAGACCGTGACCCGGTGGGCGAAGGCGGGCAAGTTGACGTCCATCCGCACCCTGGGTGGACACCGCCGGTACCGGGAGACTGAGGTTCGCGCACTGCTCGCGGGGATTCCGCAGCAGCGCTCAGAGTAAGACGGGGGCCGTCACTGACCTAGGGGGATTGGTGCGCGCTCACCCTTTGAGCGTGTAGGCCACACGGGTTTGTGGGGAGCGGCGTCGCCCGCCCGGCGCCGCCCCAGCACGTGCCCCGCCCGTCTGCATGTGCTTCGAAAGATCGTGCACGTGCTCCCGAACGGCCCGGCGATGCCCCCCGGGGGCTCTCTCAGCCGTCCGCCCCGGACCCGTGCTGGTCCGGACGGCTCGCCCGGTCCCGGACCAGGTCGTCCAGCAACTCGGCGACCTGCGGGTCGTGCTCGGCCGCCACGCCGAGCAACGCCACCATCTGACCGACCAGCATTCGCTCCAGCGCCGGCCGCTCGATGTCGCGGCGCTCCAGCCAGTCGAGGCCCGCGGTCTCGACGGAGGCGATCCACGAGCGCAGCGTGACGCGGAGCACGGGACCCGGCTCCTCGACCCGCATCTGCTTCATGATCAGCTTGAGCAGCCGATGCCTGACCGCGTCGACGACCTCCCCGATCTCGCCGCTGCTGTTGGCGGGACCGCCCTTGAGCAGCGCGGCGAAGCCCGCCGCGTGTTCCTCGACGAAGTCGAAGTATCGGCTGAGGCCACCGGCCAGCTCGACCAGCGGGCCCCCGTCGCCCTGCGGCCGGAGCCTGGCCTCCAGCTGGGCCGCGGCGCTCTTCAGCGCGGCGACGTAAAGCTCCTGCTTGCCGCCGAAGTAGTGGTAGACCAGGGCCCGCGACGCGCCGGCCGCCGAGGCCACGTCGTCGATCGAGACGTATTCGGCGTCACGCCTGCTGAACAGCTCCAGGGCCGCCGCCATGAGCTCCTCGCGGCGCCGGTCGACGCTGAGTCTGCGCCGCGCCGGGCGAGCGCTCCCCGTAGCGGGCTTCGCCCGTTCGGCGGCTCCGGATGTCGACCCCACAGCGGGAAGCCTATCGGAGGCGATCCGCCCGGCGGCGGGGTCAAGATCGGAGTTCCCTTCCGCGCAAGCCGTACCCCATTCGGAACTCGATCGTTTTGTGTGACAGGTGCCCATCCACCATCGCGGGGGAGAGCCATGTCAGGACCGCCGGTCAACACCACCGTCACCCGAGCCCGCGGGTTCGCCGAACCCGTCCTGTCCGACGGGGGCGCCGGGCCACGCCCGAGACCCACGATCCGCAATGTGGCCGAAAGGGCCGGTGTCTCCAAATCACTGGTCTCGCTCGTCCTGCGCGGATCGCCCCACGTCAGTGAGCATCGCCGGCAGGCCGTGCTCCAGGCGGCCAGAGACCTCGGCTACCGGCCCAACGCGGTCGCGCGCAGCCTGGTCGAGGGCCGTACGCATCTGGTCGGCGCGCTCGTCGCCGACCTGCACAACCCGTTCTACGCGGAGTTCCTGGACGGCCTGCAGGAGAGCCTGCACGGCGACGGGCTGAGGCTTCTCATCGGCAACAGCCAGTGGGACCCCGCCTTCGAGGACGAGGCGGTCGAGGCGTTCCTCGAACTGCGCGTCGACGGGCTCGTCCTGCTCGGCATCGCCCCCACCAGCGGGACGCTCATCGAGGCCACCGGCTACACGCCGACCGTGGTGGTGGGCGAGCGCGACATTGACCTCGGCGGCGTGGACATCGTCGTCGACGACGACCAGCTCGGCGCCCGCCTGGCCATCGACCACCTCGTGGAGCTCGGCCACCGCAGGATCGCCCACATCGAGGCCGCGGGCATCTCCTCCGGGCGCTTCCGGTGCGAGGGCTACCTGGTCGCGATGCGCAGGCACTCCCTGGCGCCGTACATCATGGTCGAAGAGGGCGAGTCCAGTGAGGAGGGAGGCGCGCGTGCGGCCCGCAGCCTGCTCACGCGCGATCCCCGCCCCACAGCGATCTTCGCCGCCAACGACCTGGTCGCCATGGGCGTGCTGTCCGCGGCCGCCGAGCTGGGCCTGCGGGTTCCCGAGGACCTGTCCGTGGTGGGGTACGACAACATCCACCGCGCCGGGACCCAGCCGATCTCGCTGACCACCGTGGACCAGCCGCGCCGCGCCATGGGCCGCTCCGCCGCCGCGCTGCTGAACGACCGGATCGGCGACCCCGGCAAGGCCTCGCGCCTGCGCCAGGTCGCGCCGCAGCTGGTCGTGCGGAACAGCACGAGTTCCACCGAACGCTAAAGAGCCTGCCTGGAGCGTTACAGGACGCCCAGGCAGGCTCCATGACCTCCCCAAATCCGGGTCAACATCGTGAACGGCGGCGCGCCGCCGGTGTTGACTCCGACCGAGACGAGGGGGGTAACAATGCGTGATCCGGAACTGGTGTCATGCGCCCAGCGGGCCGCCGCCGAGCTTGAGCGGGCGTGGGCGCACTGGCGGGCCGCCCGGGGTCGCAACGGCGGCGACGCCGGGGCTGAGTCCGTGGCCAGCTACGTGGCCCATTCGATCGACCATCCGTGGGGGCGGCCGCGCGTGGTCCTCGGGCTGGACGCCGAGGACGCCAGGGAGCTCGCCTCGCTCCTGCAGAAGCTGGAGGTCGGCGAGCACGCCTGGTGACGGGCGCGCGCCGCGTCCCGCGCCCGTGACGGGGGAAAGCATCACGCCTCGTGACGGGCGGGCACATATCGCGACAACGGCCGTGTCACGCTCCCGGGCCACGTAAGTTGGGTGGTTGACGACTTCCTTGGGGGCGATGACGTGACCGGTAAAGCAATCGCGGCGACCCTTGTCCTGTGCGGGCTCGGCGTCGCCGCCTGCGGCGGAACCGCCGCGGGCGCGGACCTCGCGCGAGAGCGCGGGCCCGTCCCGGCAGCGGCGGGCACGGCCGCGGGCCCGGTGGCCGGTGGCGCGGCCGAGACCCCGGCCGGCCCGGCGACCGGGGCTGCGGGCGATCCCACCGCGACCCCCGCCACCGGGCGGAGCGGCGAGGGGCGCGCGCCGCTGAGCGGCAAGGTCGTGGTCATCGACCCCGGCCACAACGGGCAGAACTACCGCCACCCCGCGCAGGTCAACAAGAAGGTCAACGTCCTGACCCAGTGGAAGGCCTGCGACACCACGGGCACCGCCACCGCGAACGGCTACAGCGAGGCGGCCTTCACCTGGGACGTCTCCCAGCGGCTGGCCAAGATCCTCAAGAGCCGCGGCGCGACGGTGAAGCTGACCCGCGACAGCAACTCCGGCGTCGGGCCGTGCATCACCCAGCGGGCCGCGATCGGCAACAGGGCGAAGGCGGACGCGGCGATCTCGGTCCACGCCGACGGGGCGAGCGCCGCCGACCACGGCTTCCACGTGATCATGCCGGAGAAGATCGGCGGTCCGGTCGACCCGGTGGTCGCGGCCTCCAGGAAGCTCGGCCTGGACGTGCGGAACGCCTTCAAGCGCGGCACCGGCCTGCCGTACTCCACCTACATCGGCAAGAACGCCCTCGACTACCGCAACGATCTCGGCGGCCTGAACCTCTCGACGGTTCCCAAGATCTTCATCGAGTCCGGGAACATGCGGAACCCGGCCGAGGCGGCCAAGTTCCAGCAGCCGGCGTTCCGGCAGAGGATCGCGCTCGCCCTGGCGAACGGGCTGCAGCAGTATCTGGGGCGGTAGGAGCCCCGGGCCGTGACAGCACGTGTCAGCGCCTATCAGCGCCTATCAGCGGCCGTCAGCGGGCCGTCCAGGCCCAGGGGTCCGAGGTTGTCCCTGGCCGGATGGCGGCGCGCGGCCGGGCCCGCGGCGAAGGCCCGCAGGATGTTCACCGTGGCCCTGCGGACGAAGGCCCCGGCCCGCTTCGTGACGCCGTGGCCGCAGCGGGCGCCCCGCATGGCGCACACCCAGCGCATCGTGCCCGAGCTGAACACCGCGGCGCCGCTCGGCACGGTGTAGTAGGCGCTGTGCGCGACCGTGGCGCGGCCTCCGCAGTTCACCGGGGACACCGACAGGACCTCCATCGGGCGCGGCACGCCCGCGCCGACCCTGTCGGTCTCCACGCCCACCATCCCGGGGAAGGTGGTACCGCGCCGCACCCCGGTCCCCTTGAAGATCCAGTTGCCGGGACGCCGGACCACGTAGGCGGACTCGGAGGGGAAGCAGTCGTACATCGGGCCGGTCAGCGAGCTCTCCGGCCTGCCGGTGGCGCGCCACAGGATCGTCCCGGGCTCCTCCGCGGCGTCCTTGTGGCAGACGACCAGGCGGCGCGGGCCCAGGCGCGTCGCGGCGAGGCGGACCCGCCAGTAGACGGCGTTGGCGCCCAGGAAGGCGACGTTGGTGCCGTGGTCCCTGGCGGTCTCGACGGTGCGGCGCATGCCCGGCGACCAGTACTCGTCGTGTCCCAGTGACACCAGGCCCCTGGCCCCGTCGAGAACGCGCGGGTCGCGGTCCAGGTCCAGGCTCGTGAGGTAGGCGAGCGGCAGGCCCCGGCGCTCGGCGAGCTCGATGGCGTCGCGTTCCATGTCCAGGAAGAGCCGCGCCCCTGAGGCGTCGTACGGGCGGTCGAAGCTGACCGCCCGGGACCTGCCCCCGAAGCCGCCGGGGCCCAGGTAGAGGCTGCGGCCGCCCCAGCCGTTGTACGCCTGCCAGGTGGTGACCGCGTTGACGACGACCAGGCGTCCCCGGGTGGAGGCGGACCTGACGGTGAGGGGGACGTAGCGCCGTCCCCCGGTGGCGGCGTCCAGCCGGATCAGGTAGGAGCCCTCGGGCCAGCCCGAGGTGTCCACCTCGGGGCCGGGTCTCCAGTGGGCGGCCGTGACCGTCCCGGTGGCGGCGACCGTCCTGGGCGGCGCCTGCCTCGTGCCGGGCAGCCCGGAGGCCCGCCAGACCTGCCTGGCCCCCGCTCCGCCGTACCAGCCCATCCGGAAGGCCCTGGCGGTGTAGCGGGCGGCGGTGGTGGAGACGTACAGCCGGAAACTCTGTCCCGGCAGCACGCTCACCCGGTCGGCGAAGCCCTCGATCTCGTGCTCGGCGCCGCGCCCGCGCAGCCGCCAGCGGGGATCTCCCTCCCTGGCGTTCTCCGCCGCGGTGGCGCCGGCCCCCTCGGCGCTCCGTACCGGGGAGGAGGGCGCCGGGGTGGGAGTGGGCGGGGCGACGGGGTCCTCGACGGTGGCGGAACACCCGGCGGCAAGCATGATCGCCACCGGTATCGCCACCAGTGCCGCCAGCGGTGTGCGGGCCGGGTGCCTGGACGCTTGGAACATGAGCAGCAGCATGTCCGCGCGAGGGGCCTTCCCCGGCCCTCCCGCGCGGTACTTGGGTGGTTCTTGGTTCCCTGTCCGGGGTCGCCAGGGTAAAGGGCTTATTTCTCTGGCGATTTGGCATGATTCAAGCCATGACTGACCTCCTGCCGCTTCCCTCCGATCTCACCCCTGCCAGCGGTTTCCTCGGCCTGCCCGGCGAAGTCGTCGTCTCCGGTCCCGCCGAGCTGACCGACGCCGTACGCCTGGCGCTCGCCGTGCTCGACCCGCGTCCCGGCGAGGCGGGGACGATCACGGTGGAGCCCGACGCCTCGCTCGGCGCCGAGGCGTACGTCCTGGACGTGACGGACGGGGGCGTGCGGATCGCGGCCGGGGACCGGGCCGGGGCCTTCTACGCGGGCCAGACCCTGCGGCAGCTGCTGCCCGCGGCGGCGTTCCGCGCGGCGGCCGGCGCGGGGGCGAGCTGGAGCGTTCCCCTCGGCCGGGTGCGGGACGCGCCCCGGTTCCCCTGGCGCGGGGTGCACCTGGACGTGGCGCGGCACTTCATGCCCAAGCGCGAGGTGCTGAGGATGGTCGACATCATGGCGGCCCACAAGCTGAACCGCCTGCACCTGCACCTGGTGGACGACCAGGGGTGGCGGGTCGAGAGCCGCCGGCACCCTCGGCTGCACGAGGTGGGCGCGCACCGCCCGCGAACGATCACCAGTCACTACCGGGAGGAGCCGACCTTCGACGACGTGCCGCACGGCGGCTACTACACGCTGGAGGACCTCGCCGAGATCGGCACCTACGCGCGGGCCCGCGCCGTGACGGTCGTGCCCGAGATCGACGTGCCGGGACACGCCTCGGCGATCCTCGCCGCCTACCCCGAGTTCGACGCCCGCGCCACCGGCGGCCGACGGCCCGAGCCCTTCACCGTGCTGGACCGCTGGGGCATCTCCCCCGCGATCCTGTCCCCGCTGCCGGAGACGGTCGACTTCCTGACCGGCGTGATCGAGGAGATCACGGACGCGCTGGGCGAGGTCCCGTACGTCCACATCGGCGGGGACGAGTGCGTGCTCGACGACTGGGCCGCCTCCCCCGAGATCGTCGCGTTCCAGGCGGAGCTGGGGCTGGGGAGCGTGGGCGACCTGCACGCCTGGTTCCTGCGCCGGCTGGCGGACGCGCTGGCCGAGCGCGGCAGCAGGGCGGTGGTGTGGGACGAGGCGTTCGTCAGCGGCATGCTCAGGCCCGACACGATCGTGATGCCCTGGCGCGGGCAGGGGGTGGCCAGGCGCGCCGCCGCCGCCGGGCACGACGTGGTGCAGACGCCGGTCTTCCCGCTGTACTTCGACTACGCCGAGGCCTCCTCCGAGGAGGAGCCCGTGGCGATCGGCGACGCGATCACCGTCTCGGACGTCGCGGCCTTCGTCCCGGCGCCGGAGTCGTGGACGGCCGGGGAGCGCGAGCGCGTGCTCGGGGCGCAGTTCCAGCTGTGGAGCGAGCGGCTGCCCGACGGGCGCGCGGTGGACTACCGTGCCTGGCCCCGGGGATGCGCGCTGGCCGAGGTCGCCTGGTCGGGCTCGGCCGGGGCCGGGTTCGACGCCCGGCTGGAGGCGCACCTGGGCCGCCTCGACGCGCTCGGCGTCGAGTACCGGCCGCTGACCGGCCCGCGCCCCTGGCAGCTCGGCGGGACCGGCCACCGGCGCCACCGCCCGGGAGTCGTCAAGGTGGACGAGACCATGAAGCACCTGGAGGAGCTGACCCACGAGGCCGACTCGACCCGTCCCAGCATGTGACGGTCTCCTTCTCCCGCTTTTCGGGGAGCCCCGCCGGCGGGGGGCGGACGCGCGGTGTCCCGCGCCGCTCCCCGGCCGGGCGGGGACCTCGTCCCTCCGGGGCGGCCGGAGACCTCGCGTCCCCGGGCGGGCGGAGAGCTCGCGTCCCCGGTCAGGCGGAGACCTCGTACCCCGCCTCCTTGACGGCGGCGCGGACGGCCGCGTCGTCGAAGGAGTCCCCGGAGACCTCGACCCTGCCGGTCTGGAGATCGACGTCGACACCGGTGACACCCGGGACCTCGCCGACCTCCTCCTTGACCGAACTCACGCAGTGACCGCAGGTCATACCGGTGACGGTGTATGTGGCCGTGCTCATCGTGCCTCCCATGTCCTGAGATTACCCACCCAGGGTATAACGTCGGCGGCCTTCCGGCCCGATGAGGTGACGAATCGGGACCCGCCGCAAAGGTTCGGACCGCGATGATTCCGGCCGCGCCGCGACCGAATCAGGGTGAACCAGATCATGCTGGACCCGGTCGAGGGGCGACCGGGCCGAGGGGGCCGCATCGAAGTGCGGCCGGATCGAGTCGTGGCTCGATCCGGCCGTGGCCGGAGCGCCTCGCCTTCGTCGCGGCCGGAGCGGGAGTGATCGGACCGCGAGCCGGGCGGGCGTGAACCGGGCCGCGTACGAGCCGGATCACGGCGTGGCCGGGGCGGACGCGATCAGATCGCGTCGTGCCCCGGCCGGGCCGGAACGCCGCACCTTGGCCGGGGCAGGCAGGTCGCGGCGCCCCGGACGGGTCAGGGAGTGACGCCCCGGTCCGCCGTACGGCCGATGATCTGGCGGAGGTCGGCCACGCCGTGGCGGCGGAGGCGGCGGGAGAGGTCGCGGTTCACCCGGTGCGCCCACAGGGGGCCCTCGTAGATCAGCGCGCTGTAGCCCTGGACGAGCGTGGCCCCGGCGAGCAGGCGCTCCCAGACGTCGTCCACGTCCTCGACGCCGCCGACGGAGACGAGCACCAGGCGGTCGCCCACCCTGGCGCGCAGCCTGCGCAGGACCTCCAGGGACCTGGCCTTCAGCGGGCGCCCCGACAGGCCGCCGCTCTCGTGGCTGTGATCACGGCCCGCGGGCTCGTGGCCGGTCAGCGTCTGCCTGCCGATCGTGGTGTTGGTGGCGATGATGCCGTCGAGCCCGAGGTCCAGGGCCAGGTCGGCGACCGCGTCCACGTCGGCGTCCGCCAGGTCAGGGGCGATCTTGACCAGCAGCGGGGTGCGCTTGGGAGTGGCGTCGGCGACCTCCTTCACCGCCCGCAGCAGCGGTCCCAGCAGCTCCACGGCCTGGAGGTCGCGCAGGCCGGGGGTGTTGGGCGAGCTGACGTTGACGACCAGGTAGTCGGCCAGGGGGGCGAGCTCCCTGGCGCTGGCCACGTAGTCGGCGACGGCCCCCGACTCGGGCACGACCTTGGTCTTGCCGATGTTGACGCCGACGATCGCGGGGACGCCCCGGGGCCTGGCCAGCGACCGGGCGGCGGCGGAGGCGCCCGCGTTGTTGAAGCCCATCCGGTTGATGAGCGCCCGGTTCCCCACGAGGCGGAACATCCGGGGCCTGGCGTTGCCCGGCTGGGCGTGGGCGGTGATCGTGCCGACCTCCACGTGGCTGAAGCCGAGCGCGGAGATGGCCTCGACACAGCCGGCGTCCTTGTCGAAGCCGGCCGCCAGCCCGAACGGGCCGGGAAAGTGCACGCCGAAGGCCTGTACGCGCAGCGCGGGGTCGCGGGGCGCGAGGCGGCGGTGGACCAGCCGCCTGAGCACGGGCGTCGCCGAGAGGACGCGGAGGGCGCGCACCGCCATGTGGTGCGCGTCCTCGGAGTCGAGGCGGCTGAGGACCTGCGAGAAGACGAATCGATACATCACCGATCAGGTTAGTGCCCCGGTGGGGTGCGGCTCGCGCCGACCGCCTCTCCGGGGTGCCTGATCAGGAGGTAGCGGTCGAATTCCAGCAGCCGCAGCAACCGGAGCACCGGGCCCGACGGCCGCATGATGATCATTTCTTGGCCCAGGCCGCGCATGTGCTCGTCGGCCCGCAGCAGGGCCCGCGCGCCCGCGCAGTCGATGAAGGCCACCTGGGCCAGGTCGAGTTCGACCGTCGCCGTCCCGAGCTCGCCGAGGACGCGCCGCAGTTCGTCGCCCTTGACCGCGTCGAGATCACCGCGAACGGTGATCTCGACTCTGTCCTCGGCGGGCTCGGGCGACGTGAGCAGGATCACCGTATTTCGCCCGCCCCCTCACCGAGCACCTCGGCCGCCAGGTCGGCGACGCGGCGGCGGGTGTCTCGTGCCTGCTTGCGCAGGCCGGTGAAGGCCTGGGTGGCGGTCAGGTCGTGCTTGCCCATCAGGTAACCGATCGCCCGCTCGATGACCACGCGGTAGTCGAGGGCGTACTGGAGCTGGTCGGCCAGGGCGCTCTTCTCCTCGGCGGCCATCGCGGCGGTGAGCAGCTGCTCGATCACGTCCGCGTAGCCGTAGAGCGCCTGGACGTCCGACTCGTCCCACTCGTAGAAACCGGACTGGTAGACGTTCAGCGTGCCGACCGGCTCGCCTCCAAGACGCACCGGCACCCCGGCCACCGCCCGCACCTCCGGGTGGAGCCGGTCGGCCAGTTTCGGCCAGCGCGGGTCGACGCGCACGTCACTCGATGTCACCGCGCAATTCTCCTCGTACGCGGAAACGCACGGCCCCTGACCGAGATGGAGTTGTGCGCCCTCAAGGCTGCGCCCCCGTTCATCGGTGGCGACCAAATAGCGGAGATCTTTACCTTCCTCGGCAAACATCAGCCCCGCACCCGCATATCCGAACAGCGAGTTCACCACATCCACGGCACGCTCCAACTGATGAACTATGCCTGTGGTGGACGAGGTCGTCTGAAGCCTTCTCAGGCTCGCGACCAGCGCTTCCGGATCAATGTGAGTCATACGTGTGGCGCCTTTCAGCGTCGACCTGGTTACTGACGTGCACACTACGGCTTCCCTGAAAGGGGAGGTCTATGGGCCATGGTCTCGAGGACCATCACCATGAGCTCGCCGAGGCGTTCTCCTGTCCTGACTTTCGCCGGCTGCCATTCATGGCTCGTCCGGTCGTAGAAATTCAGGGTGCCGATCAATCGCTCCTCCGCCCGCAACGGCACGGAGAGCACCGCCCTGACCTCCGAGACCCGCGCGGCCACCCCGGGGAACCCGTGGGGTCTGGCCGCCCTCAGGTCGTCGATCACGACGTCCTCGCCCCGGTTCAGGGTCTCGATGGCCGGTCCGGCGCCGATCTGCTCCTGGATCAGCTCCAGCCGCCGGCCCTGCTCGTCGGACCCTGCGACCGCGCGCAACCGGTCGTGGTCGTCTATGAGCATGAGTGCGGCCCCGTCGGAGCCGAGGACGTCGGCGAGGGCGCTCAGGGTACGGTCGACGAGCCGGGAGAATTCAAGAACCTGGGTCATGGGCGGGCTTCCTCCATGTCGAGGTAGCTCCGCGGACACAAGGCGGAATGATCTGCGGAGCAGAGCCTAGTGCTGCCCGGCGACTCCGGCCAAGCTAATCCCCGGCTCGGTGCGACCCCCAAGGACAACCGTCACCAACCGTAAGGCCTGTGCTGGCGCGCGAAGACTCCCTCCCAACGGTACCTGCCACCGGCTCCCAGAGATAAATGTCACCTGTGAGGACTTCCCGGCGTTGCTGTCACCATGATCGGAGCGCATCACACGCGCAGGACCGGCCGAACCGCTGGGGCGCGGGGCCGTGCGACCGGCGGAGGCCCTGCCGGTCGACGCCTTCGCCGCCGAATCGGCGCCCTGATCTGCCTGGCCGGTGTCGCCGTGATCATGAACGTCCCGCGGGGACGAGCGAGCCGACCCGCTGCCCGCGGACGAAGACCTCCCGCATCGTAGGTAGCCGGCCGGTTCCGGATCGAGGGCCCGCGGGCCGCCCCGGCCGATGAGGTCCTCGACCTGCGGCTCGACCAGCTGGGGGAATCCTTCGGTGCCGACTGCGAGCCTGCCCGAATCTCGCGGCTTCTCGAAGGGGCCTGCGGAAAGAGGCCGTGTCAGCGCCGTTCAGCGGCTGCCGGACAGGTGCCCGGCCAGGGCGTCGTGCAGGCGGCCGTGGTGGATGATGCCGGCGCGGGTGGCCAGGCGCGCGACCTCGGCCAGCAGGTGGCTGGACAAGAACACCGTGACGCCGTGTCCGCGGGCCAGGCCGGCCGGCAGGGTACGGATCTCCACGACGCCGGCGGGGTCCAGGCCGTTGACGGGCTCGTCCAAAATGATCAGATCGGGCCGGCCGATGAGGGCCTTGGCCAGGGCCAGGCGCTGCAGGTTGCCCATGGACAGGGTGCGGGCGCGGCGGTCGGCGTAGGGGGTCAGGGCCAGACGGTCGATGACGTCGACAACGTCGCCGGCATGGCCGGGCAGGCGGCGCAGCCGGGCGACGACCTCCAGGTTCTCCCGGACGGTCAGTTCGGGATAGGCGGCGGGCGCCTCCACCAGGTAGCCGGTCCGAGCCCAGGCCGAGCGCTCGCCGAGGCCGACCGCGGCGCCCAGGACGTTCACCGTCCCGCCGGTGGGGGTGATCATGCCGAGCAGCATGCGGATCAGGGTCGTCTTGCCCGCGCCGTTGAGCCCCAGCAGGGCGTAGATCTCTGCCGGCTCGACCCGCAGGGAGACCTCGTCGACCGCGAGCACTCGGCCGTAGCGTTTGGTCAGACCGGCCGCCTCGATCGTGGGCACCGGCCCACCCCCTCTCGGATCGGCGATCATTTGTGGGGTCCGTCGCGGGTGAGCCGGGAAGCCTGGCCGGCAGCTCTGCCGCCGATCCCGGAAAGGGCTCTCATGCGTGCTCGTGACCTGCTCATCGACTGCCCCGCCGTCACCCCTCGACCACCCTCGACACCTCCGTCCCCGACACCTCCGTCCTGGACGCCGCCCGACCGCCGCCCGGCCAGGACTGGCCGGACTTGATCGTGGTGGGCTCCGGCGGGCTGCCGCTGAGCATCCTGGCCGGACCCCATCGGCGGACGTGGCAGATACTTCGGCCCCTGACATCGCCTGCGCACTTCAGCCCTCGGCCTTGCCAGGGGAATCGCTCGCGTAGACGTCCGGGACGCCGTCGTGGTCGAGGTCGGCCGTCTCGATCTCATGGACGCGCCGGTAGGTACGGTTGCGCAGCCGCAGGATCAGCGCCGCGATCAGCGCCGCGGCCAGGGAGCCGGCCAGCACCGCCACCTTGACGTGCTCATCGCCCCCGGCACCGAAGGCCAGCTCACCGATGAGCAGCGAGACGGTGAACCCGATCCCCGCCAGCACCGACAACCCCGCCACGTCCACCCAGGCCAGGTTCTCGTCCAGGTCGGCCCGGGTGAAGCGGGCCGTCAGCCAGGTCGCTGCCATGATCCCGATCGGTTTGCCCGCCACCAGGCCCACCACGACCCCCAGCACGATCGGGTCGCCGAAAGCACCCGTCAGGCCGTCCAGTCCGCCCAAGGCCACTCCGGCGGAGAAGAACGCGAACACCGGCACGGCCACCCCGGCCGAGATAGGGCGAAAACGGTGCTCGAAGTGCTCGGCCAGGCCGGGCCCGGCGTCCGGGCCGCCGGCCCGCTCGCTGCGGACGACCGGCACCGCGAACGCCAGCAGCACCCCGGCGACGGTGGCGTGCACCCCCGAGGCGTGCACCAGCGCCCAGACCACGACGGCCAGCGGCAGCAGCAGCCACCAGGCGCGCACCCGGCGCTGCACCAACGCGGCGAAGACCGCCAGCGACGCCAGCGCCGCGGCCAGCGGGAGCGGCGCCAGGTGGTCGGTGTAGAACAGCGCGATGATGACGATGGCCACCAGGTCGTCGACCACCGCCAGGGTGAGCAGGAAGGTGCGCAGAGCGGTCGGCAGGAACCGGCCGATGACCGCGAGCACGGCCAGCGCGAACGCGATGTCGGTGGCCGTCGGGATCGCCCACCCCTTGCCCGCGCCGGCCACGTCCCAGGTGATGAGCAGGTACAGCGCCGCAGGGACGATCACTCCGCCGAGCGCGGCCGCGATCGGGACCGCGGCCCGCCGCACATCGCGCAGGTCACCGGCGACGAACTCACGTTTGAGCTCCAGCCCGGCCACGAAGAAGAAGATCGCCAGCAGGCCGTCGCCGGCCCAACCGGCCAGGGAGAGGTTCAGATGCAGCGCCTCGGGCCCGACGCGCAGATCGCGCAGACTCTCGTAGGCGGCGGCCCACGGGGAGTTGGCCCAGATCATCGCCGCCACCGCGGCGGCCAGCAGCAGCGCCCCGCCGACGGTCTCCTTGCGCAGGATGCCGGCGACGCGGCGGGCCTCGCCCCATGATCCCCGACCCAGCAGGACGGGTCGGCGCGGCGGGACGGGGTGCGTCATGGAGTCTCCGGGTTTTGGGTACGGGTCCGACATTGCCGACCAGACTTCCCGGCGCACCATTGGTCACCCTATCCATCGATCGGTCGCCGTGCACCCGTCGAGCGGGTACACGGCCACCGCCTGGGGCTCGTTCACGACGGGTCCGGCCGAAGGACGCCTGGTGAGGCCAGACCGGTGATCACGACCTCGTCGGCGTCGACCAAGGGGTCGCGCACGGCGCCGGCCGCCGGGGGCACGGAGGGCGGGCAGGCGGTCGTCATGCGTGATGTGACATCGCGGCCCGGCGAGGTTGTAGAACTGCTGGCATGGCAGAGCAGCAGGATGTCGGCGGAGAGGACCTCGCGGCGGTCGTCTCCGCGGTGCTGACGGGGTCGCGACTGCTGGTCGCCATCGCCGCCCGTTCGCTGACCTCGGTCGGCGAGAGCGTCACGCTCCCGCAGTTCCGGATGCTCGTCGTGCTTGCCGGACGGGGCGAGGCCAAGCTCGTGACCCTGGCCGAAGCGCTGGGCGTGAACCCGTCCACCGCCATGCGCATGGCCGACCGGCTGGGAAACGCGAACCTCGTCGTCCGCGCCGTCAATCCCGACAACCGGCGCGAGAGCCTGATTCGCCTTACCGGCGAGGGACGGCGTGTCGTCGACGAGGTGACCGCGCGCCGGGCCGCCGAGATCGAGCGGATCGTGTCACGGCTGTCGCCGCAGCAGCGCCGGGCCCTGGTGGCCGCCATGGCGGCGTTCAACGAGGCGGGCGGGGAACCTGCCGTCGACGCCCACCCGCTGGGCTGGCCCGGGTACTGAGCCGACCGGTCAGGCCGGATCCCCCATCTTCAATTCGACGACTGCTTGCCCGACGGAGTCCCTGAACACGAACATGCCGGCCAGGCCTTGCCGCCGTATCTCCCATCGGACGGGGTCGTTGGTGCCCGCGAGTATCATCCTGCCACCCGTCTCCCGGACGTACTTGTCAGCGCCGATCAGGGCCGCCAGGCCGTCAGAGTCACACGAGCGCAGCTCGGTCAGGTCGATCACTAGGTGGGGCGGCTGTTGCAGGGCCAGCGCATGGATCAGGCCACGCTGCAGGGTGAGGCAGTTGGCGGCTGTGATGTCGCCTTCCACCCGGAGAACCACGGCGTATCCGATGATCACGAACTCGGAGACGGTCACGGCAAGGCGGTCGGACATCGAAAGGCTCCCGGGCGGTCGCTTAACAGACTCGCCGACCAGACTTCCCGGCACACCAGTGGTCACGATAACAGACCGATGCCTTATGCAATGTTTTCACGGTCAACCATTCACGGCACCTGTTACCTTTGAGGCGGTGCGCCGGGAAGTCTGGTCGGCAACGTCTCAGTCGTCGACTGGTGGAGGCCGCACCCATGGGATCTGTCATTCCCGCCTTCGTGGTGCTCCCGCTGCCGGCCCTCCTGGACTCCAGCCTCGTCAACCAGACGATCCCGTCGATCGCGGCCCTGTTCCCGCCGGCGGGTTTCCCGGTGGATGGTGGCGCCTTGGCCTGGTGCGTCTGCGACCGGATGATGAGATCGTCATCACGCTCTGCGAACTGGCCCTGTGCGTCGTTCTGTTCACCGTCGGCATGCGCGTGGGCCGGCATGGGCTGCGGGCGACGTGGCGGCTTCGCGTCCGGGTTCTCGACCCGCCTGGCCCGCCGGATCCGGGGCGAGCGCTCCGTGCGGCCGTGAACGAAAGCAGGGAGAACGACATGCCGAAGTCACAGACGGTCATGGGTATCTTGCCATTCGGCGTGATGCTGGTGGTCGCCGTGGTCGATGTCCTGGCCGGGCCCAGCCTGGGATTCCTGCCGCTGCTGACCTTGGGCCCGACCTTCGGCGCGGCGGCCGGAACCGTTCGGCGCACGGCGTTGACCGGCCTGGTCGCCCTCGCGATCTGCGTGCCCCTGGCCGCCTACAACGACCTGCTGTTCACTCGGCAAAACAACCTGACGATCGCCACCATCGCCGGGGTGAGCGGCGCCAGCATGCTGGTCAGCCGACTGCGGATCAAACGGGAGCGGGAGCTGGCGAACGTGCGGCTCGTGGCGGAGGTCGCTCAGCGGGTCCTGCTGCGCCCTGTGCCGCGACGGGCGGGCGACCTGCGCATCGCCCTGTCCTACACCTCCGCGGCCGCCGAGGCCCAGATCGGCGGTGACCTGTACGAAGTGGTCACCACCCCTCACGGCGTCCGGGTTCTGATCGGCGACGTCCAGGGCAAGGGACTGGAGTCGGTGGAGACCGCCGCCTGGGTCCTGGGCGCCTTCCGTGAGGCCGCCTACGAGGAGGACGACCTCACCCGGCTGTGCGAACGCGTCGAGGCCAGCCTGGCCAGGCACCCGAACGGCGAGAGCTTCGTCACCGCCATCATGGTCGAGGCGCACGACGGCGAGGTCTCCATCCTGAACTGCGGGCACCCCCCGCCCTTGATCATCCGTTCCGACGGATGCAGCGAAACGGTGGAACCCCCCGAAGACTGCCTCCCGCTGGGACTCGGCGACCTCGGGCTCCCCGGTCCGAAGGCACTGAGAGTGCCCTTCCACGACGGCGACCTGATGCTCCTCTACACCGACGGCGTGATCGAGGCCAGGGATCGCGACGGCGTGTTCTTCCCCCTCGGCGACAAGCTCGCGCTGCTGCGGCGAGATGACCCTCAGCTCGCGTTGGACGACCTGCGATCGGAGCTGCTGGCTCACGTCGGTGGCCCCCTCCCGGACGACGCCGCCATGCTGCTGGTCCGGCGCTGAGATGTCAGCGATCGGCGCGGCCGAAGTGGGCGAACGATACGGCGAGGTGATCGCCGTGAACGCGGTGTCCCAACGTGCTGCCGGGTGAGATTCACACGCTGCCGGGGCTCAACGGCGCCGGGAGGAGCGGATGTCCCTCTCAGCAGTCCCCGCGCGTGAGGAAGTCCTTGATCTTCGCGGCGATCGCGGGGTAGTCGGGGGCGAACCAGATCATGTGACCGTCGGCCCGGCTTTCGGCCAGCTCGGCCCCCGGGATGGCGGCGGCGAGGGATTCGGCGTGGGTGAAGGGGACCGAGCGGTCGGTGCGGCTGGCGATGACCAGGGTCGGCTGGGTGACCTGCCCGGCGCAGTCGGGGACGGCCAGCATGTCGTTGACGAAACCCTCCCCTGAGCGCATCAGGGTGAACAACGCGATCAACTCGGCCTGGTCGCGCTCACTCAGGCCGGCCATGACCTGGCTGATGGGCCGGGTCGACAGGTCACGCAGCAACAACCGCAACCCCGCCTGCGGCGCGGCGCGCATCAGCAGCCGTACCGCCGCCCAGGACGCGGCTTCGACGCGGACGTTGAACACCAGGCGGCCCCCCAGGCGGATGCGCCGATCCGGCCAGGGCTCGAAGGCAACCGCGCTTTGCAAGATCACCCGGTCCACCAAGTGCGGGTAGCGGGCGGCCATGGTCGCCGCGGTGCGCCCGCCCGCCGAGACGCCCACCACCGCGGCGACGCGCTCGATGCCCAGGCCGCGGCACAGATCCGCGGTGACGTCGGCGAAAGCGGCCGCCGTGGGGGCGATGGCCAAGGGCGTGCGGCCGTATCCCGGACGCGAGGGGACGAGCACCCGATGGCCGGAGGCGGTGAAGACCTCCTCACCCAGGGCCAGCCCGGCCCGCATGTGACCGCCGTGGAAGATCACGACCGTCTGCGGGCCGTCGCCCTCCAGCCGGTACTCCACCGCACCCACCGCCAGGCGGGTGATGATCGTCTCTCGCTCCATGACCGTCATGGACCGAAATGCTCGCATGCGCCCGACGGCCGGATAACCGCCCGTTGCCGCATTCTTACCGCCCCACCCCTTCCCTAAAAGGCTGAACATGCGTTCAGACCGTGAGCTCACCGCGCGGGCCCGGATCGGCACCGCGGCCCTGGAGCTGTTCGGCTCCGAGGGCGTCAACCGGGTGAGCATCCGGGCCATCGCCGCCAGGGCCGGCGTCTCGCCCGCCCTGGTAGTGCACCACTTCGGCTCCAAGGAGGGCCTGCGCGCGGCGTGCGACCAGTACGTGATCTCGCTGGTGCGCGGTGATCCCGACGACCCGGTCGACCTGGGCGACGCTTCGGGGCTGGCGGCCATGCTGGAGGAGGCAGAGCCGGTGCGGCGCCATCTGGCCCGCGCCTTCCTGGACGGCACCGAGCAGGCGGCCGCGCTGTTCGACGAGATCGTCGAGACCACCCAAGCGTGGCTGGAACAGGGCGGCGCCCAGGGATGGGTCCGCCCCACCGACGATGCCCGGGCCCGCGCCGCTTTGTATGTGACCTGGCTGTTGGCGCCGCTGGCCTTCGGCGAGCACCTGTCACGGGTACTGGACGCGGCCGACCTGCACCAAACCGACGCCACCTTGCGCTACTCGCGCACCTCCCTGGACATGCTCACCCACGCGGTGTTCACCGACGAGCACCTGCTCAACGCCTGGGACAGCGCCTCGGCGAAACGGAGAATGTGATGAAGGTGCTCATCCTCACCCACGGCACCCGCGGCGACGTCCAGCCGTACGCCGCCCTGGCCCTGGCCCTGGCCCTGGCCCTGGCCCTGGCTCTGGCCCTGCGACAAGCCGGCCACCACGCGGTGCCGGCCGCCCCGGCCGCCTCCCTCGCCGAACCGCACGGCCTGCCGTTCGCGCCGCCCAGACGGCGGAGCGGCCACCGTGCTGCACGGCTTCAGCCGCCGGGTGTCCAGCGGCTGGCCACGGCTTGATCGACCTGCTCGGTCAGTTCGGCCAGCCAGGCCCGTTCGGTGGCGTCGAAGTCCTGTGCGGCGATCGTGGTGCGCAGCCGGGCGAGCTGGCCGGCGACCGCCCGGCGATGCTCACGGCCCGCGCACCAGGCGAGTTCGCGCAGCAGCGATGACAGCCGGGCCAGCACGAAGGGGTCGCTCGCGCCGTAACGCCGGGGCTGGGCCACCGCGAGCTCCAGGAGATCACCCAGCTGCGGGCGGCACAGCACGACCCGGACCCGGCCCTGATCGTCGTGCAGCAGCCGAGGTGCGAGGTCACGGCCGGCCAGTTCACACAGCAGTGCCGAGGAGTGGCTCAGCGCGTGGACGGCGGTGGTCGGGTCGTTGATCCCGGGAGACAGGGCCTTGGTGGCCACATCGGTGAGCTGGCGCAGTCCGAAGCCGATGTCCTGGGCGCCGGTGCGTTCGAAACCGGTGGAGACCGCCGTGGCCACCCGTTGCTCGAGGTGGGCACGGACGTCGGGCGGAAAGGGGCGCGCGTCGTGTGGCCAGCCGAATCCGATCGGCGTGCCGGCGACCAGTGAGCTACCGGGGTGGCACTGGATGAGCACGATGGCGTCCGCCTCGACGGCGGCGGCCAGCAGCGACGCCTCGTCCACCCCGGTCAGGAAGCCCGAGGTGCCGGCGGGCAGGGGTATCGCGTCCGCGGGCGGTCTCGGTGGTGCGACTGCCCGCTCGCGGGGGGAGGGGTGCTCGGGCAGGAGCCGTCGGATGGTCTGGTCGGCGTTGGCATGGACGTTGCGGAGCATCGTCTCAACGCGGATCTCCTGTGCCAGGTGCGACAGGAACAGCACGAGGCTGAGCACACTGGCCACGGTGAGGAGAAAGGCCAACGTCACCGATGCCTGGGGGACGAACATCTCCTGTGCGCCGCCGGTGGCGCGCACGGTGCGCAGCACGGTGAGCGCGTAGGTGAACGTCGCCAGGAACAGCGCCAAGGTGGTCTGGACGAACCGGTCACGGGTGAAGGTGCGCAGCAGCCGGGGGGAGAACTGGCTGCTGGCCAGTTGCAGCGTCACCACGGTGAGGGAGAAGGTGAGCGCCGTGACGGTGATCAGTGAGCTGGCGATCGCGTCCAGCACCGTGCGGGCCGCCCCCGCCTCTCCGCCGAACAGATAGTCGCTCAACCATGGCGGCAGGTCGTCGTGGATCCGCGCGTCCAGCTGGGGCAGGCCCACTCCCAAGACGACGGCGAGTCCGACACCGAGGGTGGGCAGGGGCCACAGCTGGGTGCCCAGATGCTCGCCCAGAGCGTTCAGCCTGCCTCGCAAGCGTGAAAACCTCATCGGTACCCGGCACTCCCTGTACTCGGCGCCCACGACCTTCAGCGCACCACATCCACGCCGCCGCCGCCCGCCCGACACGCATCGGTGCGACCGGAAGTAGCAGCCGATCACCACCGGGACCGGAACGCAGCCCCCCAAGGACGGCCGGGGCGAGGCTGGGACGCCCCGTCAGGTTCGTTGCCGCGCGCGCCTCCGCCACCTCGTAACCGGGTGCGGACCCGGCGGACGACGGCCGTGCCAGGCGGGTGTTTCGCGCTCATCGTCGAACCAGCGGGCCGGCACCGGCAGTCCGATGGCCACCGCGTCGAGCGGTTCGTGGTGGCGGGAGGCCGAGAACCAGCGGGTGCGCTCCAGCATGATGGCCGCCCACGGCACCGCGACGCCGATCAGCATCCCCAGTCCCGCTCCCAGCCCTCAGCCCGCCACCCCGGACGATGGCTGCGACGGACTCTTCGATCTTCTCCCCGGGCTCGCGCTCCCGGTTCATCGTGGTCATGAACCATGGCGGACCAGCGAGCACCGGCGGATACCGCACGTCGCGCCTGCCGGGCGCCCAGGTTGCCGTACCGGAGCAAACGAGGCAGGTGCCTTCCAGCCGTCAGCGGGAATCATCCGTGAAGCGTCGTCCGCGCTGCCGGTCAGGCGCACCGCGCCTGACCGGCGCCCTCGTCACCACCTGGCTCAGAGCGCGAGCTCGGCGATGAGCTTCTCCACGCGGGTACGAATCTCGTCGCGGATCGGCCGGACGGCCTCGATGCCCTGGCCGGCCGGGTCGTCGAGCTTCCAGTCCTCATAGCGTTTGCCGGGGAAGAACGGGCAGGCGTCCCCGCAGCCCATGGTGATGACCACGTCGGAGTCCTGGACGGCCTCGGTGGTGAGCACCTTGGGCCGCTCGGCGGTGATGTCGATGCCGACCTCGGCCATCGCCGCCACGGCGGCCGGGTTGATCCGCTCGGCGGGCTCCGAGCCCGCGGAGCGGACCTCGATGCGACCGGCGGCCAGGTGGGTGAGCCAGCCGGCGGCCATCTGGGAGCGTCCGGCGTTGTGTACGCAGACGAACAACACGCTGGGTGTATCAGGCATGAACCGATCCCTCAGGGGTGGTGGGGGTGGTGAACAGGCGGCGGCCCCAGAGGCTGACGTAGACCAGGGCCACCAGGACGGGCACTTCGATGAGCGGGCCGACCACCCCGGCCAGGGCCTGGCCGGAGGTGACGCCGAACACGCCGACCGCGACCGCGATGGCCAGCTCGAAGTTGTTGCCCGCCGCGGTGAAGGCGAGCGTGGTGGTGCGCTCGTAGCTCAGGCCGATCGCCCGGCCGGCCAGGAAGGAGCCGCCCCACATGAGGGCGAAGTAGGCCAGCAGCGGCAGCGCGATCCGTGCCACGTCCCCGGGCTGGGAGGTGATCGTCTCGCCCTGCAGGGCGAACAGGATGACG
>NZ_JCADBG010000033.1:0-76034 GCF_059358815.1 Streptosporangium nanhuense | reverse complement strand
GGCTGGTGAGCGCCCGCCAAAGTCTTGATCAAAGTGGACTTCCCGGCACCGTTCTGGCCGAGCAGGCAGTGCACCTCTCCGGGCAGCACTTCCAGGTCGACGCCGTCGAGGGCGCGCACGCCGGGGAACTGCTTGACGATCCCGCGCATGAGGAGCAGGGGGATGGCTTCTGACATGGGGCCTCGCTGGTTCATCATGGGGCCGAGAGGACGTGGTCGCTGCCGAGCCTGGCCGCGCCGACCACTCCGGCGTCGGGTCCGAGCTCCGAGAGCACGATGGGCAGGTTGCCGGTCGCCAGGGGCAGCGACCGGCGGTAGACGACGCTTCTGATCTCCGCCAGCAGGACGTGGCCCAGCTGGGCCACCCCTCCCGCGACGATCACGAGGCCGGGGTTGAAGAAGCTGACGAGCCCGGCCAGCACCGTGCCGACCCTGCGCCCGCCGTCGCGGATGAGCCGTACCGCCTCGGCGTCGCCCATCTCGGCGGCGGAGGAGACGTCCTCGGCGGTGAGGGTGCCCGTCTGGTCGAGGCGCCGGCTCAGGTAGGCCGAGCGCCCGGCGATGGCCGTGGCCTCCCTGGCGAGGGCGGTCCCGCCGAAGTAGGCCTCCAGGCAGCCGACGTTGCCGCAGGCGCAGACGGGGCCCTGGTCGTCGACGCGGATGTGGCCGATGTCGCCCGCGCTGCCGGAGACACCCCGGTAGATCTTGCCGTCCACCACGATGCCGCAGCCGATGCCGGTGCCGATCTTGACGAGCAGGAAGTCGTCCACCTGCCTGGCCAGCCCCGAGTGGAGCTCGCCGAGAGCCATGATGTTGACGTCGTTGTCGACCACGGCCGGGCAGCCGAGGGCCTGGCCGACCGCCTCCCTGACGGGGTAGCGGTCCCAGCCGGGCATTATCGGGGGCGCGACCGGCACCCCCTCGCGGAAGCTGACCGGGCCCGGAACGCCGACCCCCGCGCCGTGCAGCTCGGTGAACAGGCCCTGCTCGCCCAGCTTGGCGATCATCTCCATCGCCTGGTCGAGCACGGCCACCGGGCCCTCGCGCACGTCGCACCGCTGGCTCAGGTGGCCGAGGATCTCCAGCTCGCCGTTGGTGACGACCACGTCGATGGAGGTGGCGCCGATGTCGATCCCGGCGAAGCGGAGATCTCCGGAGAGCCGTACCAGGCCGGACCTGCGCCCGCCGCGCGAGGCCGCCAGCCCCGCCTGCTCGGCCAGGCGCAGCTCGATGAGCCGGTCGAGCTCCAGGTTGAGCCGGGAACGCGAAAGCGCGGTCACGTCGCCGAGCTCGGCGCGTGACCGCGCTCTCTCACGCAGCAGCCGGAGGAGCGCAGCCTGGTACGCGTTCTCCGGCCGAACGACGGTCCGCTTCACTACACCCTCCCTGTTCCGAGCAGGTGTGCAGAAGCTAACCCTCTTTAGGCGGGTTTGTGAATCACTTTTACCTAACAGTTCGCCGACTTTTGTCACGATCGACAAAAGTCGGCGAACTTGACCCGCTCCGGTCAGCTCACTCGGGTGAGCCGCCACTGCTGGTTCGTGCCGCTCCCGCAGGTGGCCTGGGTGAGCTGCGTGCCGTTGGCCGTCGAGGCGCCGGGCACCTCAAGGCAGAGGCTGCTGGCGGCCGAGGCGATCCTGTAGGTGCCGTTGGAGTTGGCGGTGAACCTCCACTGCTGGTTGGCGGCGGTGTGACAGGTCCACTGGATGATCAGCGCCCCCGAGGCGGTGGAGGCGCCGTTCACGTCCAGGCACTTGCCGCTCTGAACCCCGGTGAGGGTGAAGGCGCCGTTGGACCCGGCGCCGAACCTCCACTGCTGGTTCGTGCCGGTGCCGGCCGTCCACTGGACCACCCTGGCGCCGTCGGCCGTGGACTGGCCCTCGACGTCGGCCGCCTTGGAGCTGTGCGCGGCGACCAGCGTGTAGACGCCGCCCGCCACCGGCCCGGTCGACCCTCCTGTCGTGTTCAGGGTGAAGGAGTCGAGGTCGAACTGGTTGGCCGCGGAGGGCTTGAACACCAGGAACAGCGGGTGGCTGCCCGACAGCGACGACACGGACGTGGCGGCCGTCTGCTGGTAGTTGTCCCAGCCTCCGGTGCTCGGCACGGTCGTGGTGGACAGCAGCTGCCCGGTGGGCGAGTCGGCCCGCAGCTCGATGGTGCCGCCGCCCGACGGCGAGGACAGCCGGTAGGACACCGACGCGACGCCCTGGACGCTCATCGGCGAGAAGGAGATCCAGTCGTTGCTGGAGATGTCGCCGACGCGCTTGCCGGCCTGCGCGCCGGACTGCTCGATGATCCGGACCCCGGAGGAGCCGGTGAAGTACTCCGCCTGCTTCTGGCGGGGCTGCAGGATCAGGTTGGCGGTGTTGGACAGGCCTCCCTTGTCGACGTAGGTCGCGGTGAGGACGTAGAAGGTGTTGGCGTCGGCGTCGTGCCCGGAGTTCGTGGTCACGACCGTTCCCGAGCAGCCGGTGAACTGGCCCGTGTCATGGCTGTGGGTGTCGTGGCCGAGCGCCGTCACCACCGTGACCTTGGAACAGTCGATCGTGCCGTCCTCGGGGTCGGTGACGGTCACCGTGTACGGGACCGAGTCGCCGAAGTTGATCGTCGTGCCGTCGGGCGGCGAGCCGAACCTCACGACCGGCGCGGTGTTGCCGACCGTGATGGGCACCGTCGCCGAGCCGCTCTTGCCCGACGAGTCGGTGATCGTGAGCCTGGCGGTGTAGTTGCCGTTGGAGGTGTAGGTGAACGAGGGGTTCGCCGCGGTGGAGTCGGTCGAGCCGTTGCTGGTGAAGTCCCACGCGTAGGTGAACGCGTCGCCGTCGGGGTCGGCGGAGCCGGCCGAGGAGAACTGGACGGTGAGCGGGGATTGGCCCGAGGTGGGCGTCCCGCTCGCCTTGGCGATCGGGGAGCGCGAGCCGTTGATGTAGTCGATGCGGTAGACGCCGTCGTCGGGGTTGGTGCCGCCGTAGCCGACGCCCCACTCGATCAGGTACATCGCGCCGTCGGGGCCGAACTTCATGTCCAGCGGCGACCTGAACCCGAGGTTGGACAGGAAGCGGTTGGTCTTCAGGACGTTGCCGCTGCCGTCCAGCCGCATCTCCATCAGGTAGTTGCGGCTCCACTCGTAGAAGAACGGGGTGTCGTCGAAGTACGCGGGGAACTTCGTGTCCGAGGGGTTGGCCGCGTCGTAGTGGTAGAACGGCCCGCCCATCGGGGCCGCGCCGCCGCCGTTGCCCATTTCCGGCCACTCGTTGACGAGGTGGTAGTTGTACCAGACGGTGGCGGACTTGACCGCGGGCAGGTTCGTCAGGCCCGTGTTGTTGGGCGAGTTGTTCACCGGCGCCGAGCAGTTGAACTTCGACCCCGAGGTGGAGGTGGCGAAGTTGTAGTCGTTGAACGGGATGTTGTTGCCGACGCAGTACGGCCAGCCGTAGAAGCCGGGCGACTTGATCAGGTTCCACTCGACGGTGCCCTCGGGCCCGCGGTTGGCGTTGGCCGATCCCGCGTCGGGGCCGTAGTCGGCCATCGAGATCCAGCCGGTCTCGGAGTCCACCGAGAACCTGAACGGGTTGCGGAAGCCCATCGCGTAGATCTCCGGGCGGGTCTGCGCGGTGCCCTGCGCGAACATGTTGCCCGAGGGGATCGTGTAGGTGCCGTTGGTCTCGGGGTGGATCCGCAGGATCTTGCCGCGCAGGTCGTTGGTGTTGGCGCTGGTCTTCTGCGCGTCGAAGTTGGCGCGGCCCGAACGCTCGTCGATCGGCGTGTACCCGTCGGAGGCGAAGGGGTTGATGTCGTCGCCGACGCCGATGTAGAGGTTCCCGCCGGGCCCGAAGGTGAGATACCCGCCGGTGTGCCCCGGCTCGTCGGTCCTGGTGGCCGGGATGGCGAGAAGCTTCTTCTCGCTGGACAGGTCCAGGCTGTCACCGGCACTGTTCAGGGTGAACCGGGAGACCTGGTTGATCGCCGAGGAACCGGTCGGCGAGTAGTTGAGGTAGACCCAGCGGTTGGTCGCGAAGCCCGGGTCCAGGGCGATGCCGATCAGCCCGTCCTCGCCGCCGGTGTAGACGCTCAGCGAGCCGGTGTTCACGATCTGGCCGTTGCTCTTACGGACCAGCATGAGCTTGCCGGAGCGGGCGATGTAGTAGACGTCGCCGTTGGCGGCGATGTCCAGGCCCATCGGCTGGTCGGGCGCGCCGTCGAGCGTCACCTTCTGGTACCGGTTCCACACGGTGCCGCCGCAGTCGCCCGCGGCGTTGCCGGCCGCCCACTTGACGCCGCCGAGCACGTGCTGGCGGAAGTAGGTCTCGCTGTAGGAGCCGCTCTCGTGGCCCATCGCGGTCGCCCACACGCGCCCGCCCTCGGCGTTGCGGCACCAGGAGATCGGGTGGTCGGGGCCCATCTTGCTGCCGCCGGCGTCGTAGGTGCTCTCGTCGGCGGCGACCAGGACGTGGACGTCGCCGCGCATGTTCTTGCTGAAGTTGTACCACTCCTCGGTACGGACCCAGCGGTCGGGCAGGCCCACGGTGGAGGGGTGCTTCTTGTCCAGGACCTTGGCGGTGCCCTGCAGGATGCTGGAGTGCGCGGTCATGTGCGCGCCGCCCTGGATGAGCTGGTCCCACCAGGGGAACTGGTTCTCGATGTTCATGTCGGTGGTGTTGTGGATCGCCACGATCCCGCCGCCGTCGTTGACGAACTTCTGGGTGGCCTGACGCTGGGCGTCGTTGTCCCAGACCATGCCGGAGTTCTGCAGCATGATGATCGCGTCGAAGCCGGCCAGGTTCGAGTCGTTGAACACCGAGGAGTTCGCGGACTGGACGACCTCGAAGTCGTTGGCCGCGGCGAGCTGCTGGACCATCGTGACGCCCGACGCGATCGAGCCGTGCACGTAGTCGGCGGTCTCGGTGAACAGCAGCACCCGGAAGGCGGCCGCCTTCGCGGCTCCGGCGTTCGCCGAGGCCGTCGGCAGGCCGGTGAGCACGGATAACAGGAGCAGGATCGGAACCGTCAAGGCGGTTAGCTTGCGGCGCATGGAATCTCCTGGGGGGATAAGAAGGGCATGCGAAACGGACCGGGCGGCCTGGGCGGGCGGACCGGTTGTGATGCCGGAGGGAGAGCGGACGAGCCGGTTGTGATCCGGAGGAGTACGAGGGAGAGGGTGCGGGTGGACGGACAGGTTGCGACACTGGGAGAGTGGCGCAAATCTAGAAATCTGCTGTTTTCTGGCTTATTTCCTCCTTATTTCAGGATGGTAAGGACGAGTTCTGTCGACCGTCAAGCAAAAGGTTGCTTGTGTCAAGCAGAACATCCCACCCGCGCTGCGAAAGCAGCCCCCGCCCCCGTGGCCCCCTTCGCCCGCTCTACCGGGCAATTCATCTGATTTCCATAACCTCGGCACACCGTCCGGACCGTTCCACAATTGCCGGAAGTCATCGTGAACCTTTCAGACAACGAAACTTTCGGGCAGCGAAAAGGGCGCCCTCGGAACGAGAGCGCCCTCGAACGTCCGACCGTCAGAGCATGGCCTTCATCGAGGCGGTCGCCTGCTGGCCGAGGGTGGTCGGGGTCAGGTACGGCTGCTCGGCGAGAATCGCCTCCCAGTTGTCCCGGATGTCCTCCACCGTGTGGTCGTCCTGCCGCCAGCCGGGCCCCTCGGCCACGAACACCCGGGCGATCCGGCCGCCGCCGACGCTGAAGACCTCGCCGCTGGTCTCGCAGGCCTCGTGCGCCAGGAAGGTCACCAGGGCGCTGACCCGCTCCGCGGTGAACTTCGCCTCGAACTCGGCGGGCAGGAGTTCCTCGGTCATCCGGGTCCAGGCGATCGGCGCGATCGCGTTGGCCTTGATCCCGGCTCTGGCGCCCTCGATGCCGAGCGTCTTGGTGAGGCCCACCAGGCCCATCTTGGCGGTGGAGTAGTTGGCCTGGCCGAAGTTGCCGAACAGCCCGGCGGGCGAGGAGGTGTTGATGATCCGGCCGTACCCCCGCTCCTTGAGGTGCGGGAACGCCGCCCGGCTGACCAGGAACGACCCGCGGACGTGGACGGCGAGGACCTGGTCGAACTCCTCGACGCTGATCTTGCCGAAGGACTTGTCCCGCAGGATCCCGGCGTTGTTGACGACGATGTCCAGTCGCCCGTAGGTGTCGATCGCGGCTCCCACGATCGCCTGGGCGCCCTCGGGGGTCGCGACGTTGTCGGTGTTGGCGATCGCCTCGCCACCGTTCTTCCTGATCAGCTCGACCACCTCGGCGGCCGGGCCCGCGGACGCGCCGGTGCCGTCCAGTGCCCCGCCCAGGTCGTTGACCACCACCTTGGCGCCGCGCTCGGCGAGCGACAGCGCGTGCGAGCGGCCGAGTCCGTGCCCGGCGCCGGTGATGACCGCGACCCTGCCGTCAAACCGCAGCTCTGACATCCGCAACCCTCCCACGAGAACATAATTCTAGTCGTCTGAACAATAGCTCGACCGACCCTCGTGATGCCATGGGCATCCTCGGGACACCACCTGCGAGACCTTAGGGACGGCGCCCGCCGCACCGCGGCGAGCCGCCGGCGGGACCTTCGCGGCACCCCGGAGAAAAGGCGCGGAGCGGTTACCGAAAAGGCGGGGGATCATTGCGCATAGTAAGCACGCGTGTTAATTTCTGCTAAAGTTTTTGCCCCACACGGGCGAGGGTCAACGACGACACCCCTCCTTTTTCCAGTACGGCCCCGCCCAATATTTTTGGGCTGGAGGCCCTATATGTCCTTATCGCCGCCCCTGCGCGTGGTCCAGTGGGCCACGGGCGCCGTCGGCAGATACTCCCTGCGCAGCGTGATAACCCGGCCGGAGTTCGAATTGGCCGGGGTTCTGGTCTACGACCCGGACAAGGTGGGACAGGACGCGGGGACCCTGGTGGGGCTCCCTGAGGCCGGTGTCGCCTGCACCGACGATGTCGAGGAGATCCTCGCCCTGGAGGCCGACTGCGTGCTGCACATGCCGCTGCCGGCGTCCTACTTCGGCGGGGAGCATCCGAGTGACGTGGAGACCATCTGCGCGCTGCTCGCCGCCGGAAAGAACGTCATCACCACCACCGGGTTCGTGTACCCCAAGTGCTACGGCGCGGGAGTGGTGGAGCGCCTGGAGGCCGCCTGCCGCACGGGAGGGTCGTCCCTGCACGGCACCGGCGTCAACCCCGGTTTCATGAGCGACATCCTGCCGCTCACGCTGACCGGCCTGTCCAGCCGCGTCGACCACATCTACGTCCGGGAGTCGTCCGACTTCCGGGGGCATCCGTCCCGGCAGATCGTGGTGGATCTGTTCGGCTTCACGCGTTCGGCCAAGGACTACGTCGCCGCCGTGCGTCCCTTCCGCGCCTTCCAGCGCTCGCTGTTCGCCGAGAGCGTCCAGTTCGTGGCCGACAACCTCGGCGTGGCGCTCGACGAGGTCGAGGAGAGCGACGAGTTCGAGCTCGCGACCGAGGAGTTCGAGATCACCGCCGGGCTGGTCAGGGAGGGCACCGTGTGCGCGTCCCGCTGGATGTTCAGCGGGCTGGTCCGCGGTCGTCCCTTCATGACCGTGGAGTGCGTCTACAAGGCCGACGCCACCCGGGTGCGGCGCTGGGCCGATCCCGGCTTCAGCGTCCACATCGAGGGAGTGCCCCAGCTGATGCTCACCGTGGGTGAGATCTCCCACGGCCTGGCCGGTGCCGCCGCCCACGCCGTGAACTCGGTCGCCGCCCTGTGCGCCGCCCCGCCGGGCATCCGCACCGCGCTGGATCTCCCCCTGGCCACCGGCCGGGGCACCGTCCGCCTCGCCTGAGGATCCTCCTCGGCCCCCCTCCGAGGCACCCCTCGCGCGGACGTTTCCCCGGCCCGCCCCCAGGGCGGGCCGGGCGACGAGCCTGCTTACGACAGGTGGTCCATGTGACGCCATCAGCAATAAATTGCGGCATTTGACATTTTCATCAAATAAGCGGATTTGATGGCTTTTTATAAGTGCGCCGATATGCCGATCGCGCGCGACGCCCCGCCCCCCGCACCGGCCGCGGCACCCGCGACACCCGTGAGGAACGCTCCGGCGCGGACGTTCCCCGCGAGATCGGCCGGAGAGTTCTCCTCGGGACCGAGAGGCGGCGGGAGGGACCGGGTGTACAGGGATCAGGCGTACAGGATCGGGTGTACAGGGATCAGGCGTACAGGGATCAGACGTGTGGGGATCAGGTGTGCGGGGTGAAACGCCCGAAGCGGCCCTGGTGGTAGAGGAGAGGGCGACCGCCCGGTTCGAGGCTGGTCTCGGTCACGAGGCCGACGACCAGGACGTGGTCGCCGATGTCGACGGTGGAGTGGGGGGCGCAGATCAGGTGGGCCGAGACGCCGTCCAGCAGCGGGACGCCCAGGTGCCCGGGGGTCCAGGAGGTGGGGGAGGCGAAACGGTCGACGCCCTTCCTGGCGAAGCGCGAGGCCACCTCGGCCTGGTCGCTGGCCAGCACGTTCACCGCGAAGTGGTCCGCCTGCCTGAGCCAGGGCCAGGTGGTCGAGGACTGGTCCACGTAGAAGGAGACCAGCGGGGGGCTGAGGCTGACGGACGAGAACGAGGTTGCCGTGATGCCGACCGGAATGCCCTCGACCTGGGCGGTGACGACGACGACTCCGGCCGCGTGGACGGCCAGTGCCTGCCGGAAACGCTCCGCGTCGACCGCCCTGCCGGACAGTGTCTCGGTCATGCCGCCTCGCTTAGGACTATGTGGGTTACTGTCGAGATGATCCACTTGGTCACTTTTTCCCCTTTAAGGAACAAAGGACACTACTCAAAACCCATTGGGGTCACTATCTCTTCCCGGCGTCACGCCGGAGCCTTTTTCCCGAGTGCCGCGATCACCTGAGGACCGACCCGGTCGGCCCAGGGGCCGAGAACGGCGTCGAGATCGGGAATCTGCGATTCCAGCAGCGCGAGGCCCGGGGTGGGGACGGTCGCCCCCAGCTCCACCAGCAGCGGGCGGAAATGGACCTCCACCGCCAGCGAGTGCTTGGCGTCTCCCATCACCAGGAGCGGGAGCGCGACGGCCGAGGCGAGCGCGCCACCCGGCAACCGGTCGAGGAACACCTTGAGCAGGCCGGTGTAGGTGGCCTTGTAGGTCGGGCTCGCCACCACCAGCACGTCGGCTCCGGCCACCAGTTCCAGCGCGGCCCTCACCTCCGGTGCCGTCTCGGGGGCGAACAGCAGCGGGGCCAGGGCCGCCAGGTCGACGACCTCGGGAGCCTCCCCCTCCCCGATCCGCCGGGCGACGGCCTCCGCCGCCCGTACGGCCACCCCGTGGGTGCGCGATCCGGGTCGCGGGTTTCCCACCACGGTCACGATGCTCATGAGGCCACCGGTGCTTTCTGGTCGACGCCGGAACGGAGAAGCTTCCACACCTCGTGGCGGTACTCCCCGAAGCGGGAACCGCCCCTCGGATCGCCCTCGCGAGAGCCGAGATCCACCTCGACGGTCCCCCCGATCCGGCCGGGCCGGGACGTCATGACCGCGACCCTCCGGCCGAGGTAGACGGCCTCGTCGATGCTCCGGGTGGTGAACAGGAGCGTCGTGCCGGTCTTCTCCCAGATCCGCACCAGTTCCTCCTGGAGCGACTCCCGGGTTCCGGCGTCCAGCGCGGCGAACGGCTCGTCGAGCAGCAGCAGGGCCGGATCGGCGGCCAGGCTCCTGGCGATGGCCACGCGCTGGGGCATGCCGAGGGCGAGTTCGTGGGGATAGCGGTCGCCGAACTCGCCCAGCCCCACCAGGTCCAGATACTCCCTGGCCAGGTCTGCGCGCTCCCGCCTGGTGGCGGCCCTGCCCTCCAGCGAGAACTCGATGTTGGACAGCGCCGTGCGCCAGGGGAACAGGGCGTACTGCTGCAGGACGACCCCCCGTTCGAGGCCGGGGCCGTCGAGGGGGACGCCGTCCAGCAGGATCCGGCCGGTGGTCGGCGCGGCCGGCCCGGCGATCAGGTCGAGGAGGGTGGACTTGCCGCAGCCGCTCGGCCCGACCAGGGTGAGCAGCTCTCCCTCCCGTACGTCGAGGTTGACGTCGTCGAGGGCGGCGAAGGAGCGGTGGGTGTCGCGGGCGGTGAACTCCTTGCCGACCCCCTGGATGCTGAGCCTCACCGGGCACCTCCCAAGAGGGCGCGGGCGGGAGTGGCGGAGTTGACGGGGGCGGGGACATGTCTGATGGTGATCACGAGATGCGTCCTGTGGGATGTCGTGAGGGACGGCGGATGGATTCGTGATCACGGACACTGTGCGCTGAACACGCGGCAGAGGTCGACGTGCGCGCACCGAGTCAGATAGATGCCCATACAGGAGAAACTACGCACCGCTCCGCGGTAAGTCAATATTTCCTACTGGTTGTACATGAAATACCTCGGAGGCCGGGCATCCTCTCCCGGCCGGAGGTCCCGTACCGTCGGAGCATGAAGCTGGAAAAGGAGATCTCCGGCGGCGGCCGTTTCGAGAGGCAGCCGAACCGGTTCACGACGCGGATCGAGGCCGGCGGCGAGCACCCGCCGGAGCCCGGCCGCTACCAGATCTACGCCTCCTACGCCTGCCCGTGGGCGCACCGCTCCCTCATCGTCCGCGAGCTGCTGGGCCTGCGCGAGGTGGTCGGCGTGACGATCGTCGACCCGATCAGGGACGAGAAGGGCTGGCGGATCCCCGGGGGCGACCCGGTGACCGGGGTGGAGTATCTCTCCGAGCTCTATCTGGCGACCGACCCCGGCTACGAGGGCCGCTACACGGTGCCCTGCGTCTGGGACGTCACCGCCGGGCGCATGGTCACCAACGACTACCCGCAGATCACCCTCACCCTGGAGACGGCCTTCGCGCCCTGGCACGCCGAGGGCGCCCCCGACCTCTACCCGGAGGCGTTGCGCGGGGAGATCGACGCGCTCAACGAGGTGATCTTCCGCGGCCTCAACAACGGCGTCTACCGGGCCGGGTTCGCCCGCTCGCAGGAGGCGTACGACGAGGCGGTCACCGACGTGTTCGCCACGCTCGACCTGCTGGAGGAGCGGCTGTCGACCCGCCGTCACCTGCACGGCGACGCGCTCACCGAGAGCGACGTGCGGCTCTACCCGACGCTCGCCAGGTTCGACGCCGTCTACAACTCGCACTTCAAGTGCGCGGTGCGGCGGCTGACCGACCACCCGGTCCTGTGGGCCTACGCCCGCCGGCTGTACGCCCTCCCCGCGTTCCGCGACACGACCGACTTCGACCAGATCAAGCGGCACTACTTCGTGACGCAGACGAACGTCAACCCGAGCGGGATCGTGCCCCGGGGACCGGAGATCGACTGGACCGCCCCCTGAGGCGACTCCCCCGGGAGGCGTGAAAGTTTCATCGGGCAAATCGGTCATTCGCCCGGTCGGCGAGCGGTCCGGCACGGGGGCCGGTTGACGGTGGGCGAAACGCGCTGGAAACATCGGGCCACCAGGTCGTGGGAGCGCTCCCACTTGGGCCCCTCCGACCGGGGTCCTCGGACCCTAGTTCCCGCGGCCTGGCACCTCCCCCCGCCCAAAGGATCCCGCCCGTGATCAGACGACCACCCGCCTGGCTCGCCCTCGCCACGGCCGCCGCCCTGGTGACCCTGACCCCGCTGCCCGCCTCCGCGGACGGCCCCGAACAGATCGTCAACGGCACCTTCGACACCGGCACCGCCCCCTGGTGGAGCACCGGCAACACCGCGCTGGAGGTCGAGGACGGCCGTCTGTGCGCCGACGTCCCCGGCGGCACCGCCAACCCCTGGGACGTCATCGTCGGCCAGAACGACATCCCCCTGGTCAAGGACGAGACGTACGAGTTCTCCTTCTTCGGGATCGCGACGCCGGGCCGGGTGGCCAAGGCCCTCGTCCAGCTCCCGGTGGACCCCTACACGCAGTACCTGTCGGCCAATCCCGAGCTGAGCGTGTCCGGTAACGACTACCGCTACACCTTCACCTCTCCCGTGGACCTGCCGGGCGCGCAGGTGGCGTTCCAGCTCGGGGGCAGCGCCACCCCGTGGAGGTTCTGCGTGGACAACGTCTCCCTGAAGGGCGGGGCCGAGCCCGACGTCTACGTGCCGGACACCGGGCCCCGCGTCCGGGTGAACATGGTCGGCTACCTGCCCTCGGGGCCGAAGAACGCGACCCTCGTCACCGAGGGGACGGAACCGCTCGGCTGGAAACTCAAGCGTGGCGGGGAGATCGTCGCCGAGGGGGACACCGTCCCGCGTGGCGTCGACGGCAGCTCCGGCCAGAACGTGCACTCGATCGACTTCGGCACGGTCACCGCGCCCGGCACCGGCTACACGCTGGAGGCCGACGGCGAGACCAGCCGTCCCTTCGACATCGGCGCCGACGTCTACGGCGAGCTCAAGACCGACGCGCTGAAGTTCTACTACACCCAGCGCAGCGGCATAGAGATCCTCGACACCCTCCGCCCCGGCTACGGAAGGCCCGCCGGGCACGTCGGGGTCGCCCCCAACCGGGGTGACGTCGCGGTGCCCTGCCAGCCGGGCGTCTGCGACTACACGCTGAACGTCAAGGGCGGCTGGTACGACGCGGGCGACCACGGCAAGTACGTCGTCAACGGCGGCATCTCCGTCCACCAGCTGATGTCGGCCTTCGAGCGCGCCAAGGCCGACGGCGTCCACAAGGACGGCGACCTCGACATCCCCGAGAGCGGCAACGGGGTGCCCGACATCCTCGACGAGGCCCGCTGGGAGCAGGAGTTCCTGCTCAGCATGCAGGTCCCCGAGGGCAAGCCGTACGCGGGAATGGCCCACCACAAGATCCACGACGCCGCGTGGACCGGCCTGCCCCTCCTGCCCCACCTGGACCCCCAGCCACGTGAGCTGCACCCGGTCTCCACCGCGGCCACCCTCAACCTGGCCGCCACCGCGGCCCAGGCGGCCCGCCTCTTCGCCCCGTACGACGCCGCGTTCGCCGCGCGCAACCTCGCGGCGGCCAGGAAGGCGTGGGCCGCGGCGAAGGCCAACCCCGCGCGGTACGCGGACCCGGCCGACGGGGTGGGCGGCGGCGCCTACAACGACGACAACGTGACCGACGAGTTCTACTGGGCCGCCGCCGAGCTCTACCTCGCCACCGGCGAGCAGGAGTTCAGGGAGTACGTGCTCGCCTCGCCGCACCACACCGGCGACATCTGGCGCGAGCGCGGCTTCGACTGGGGCAACACCGCCCAGCTCGGCCGCCTGCAGCTGGCCTCCGTGCCCAGCGCGCTCCCCGACCGGGCGCGGGTGCGTCAGTCGGTCCTGGAGGGCGCGGACAAGTATCTCGCCGTCCAGAAGGCCCACCCGTACGGCGTTCCGTACAACCCGCCGGACTACGACTGGGGCTCCAACAACCTGGTGCTCAACAACATGGTCGTGATGGCCGTCGCCCACGACCTGAGCGGCGAGGCGAAGTATCACGACGGGGTGCTGGAGGGGCTCGACTACCTCTTCGGGCGCAACGCCCTCAACCAGTCGTACGTGACCGGCTACGGCGAGGTCGCCTCCAAGAACCAGCACAGCCGCTGGTACGCCCACCAGCTCGACCCCGCCCTGCCCAACCCGCCGCGCGGCACCCTGGCCGGAGGCCCGAACTCCGCGATCCAGGACCCGGTGGCCCAGGCCAAGCTCCGGGGCTGCAAGCCCCAGTTCTGCTACATCGACGACATCGAGTCGTGGGCCACCAACGAGCTGACGATCAACTGGAACTCCCCGCTCGCCTGGATCTCCTCCTACCTCGCCACCCCCGCCGCCCCCGGCCCGTGCAAGGTCACCTACACCAACCACAACCAGTGGGCCGACGGGTTCAACACCCAGGTCACCGTCACCAACACCGGGACCAAGGCCATCGACGGCTGGACCCTCAGCTGGTCCTTCCTGGGCGGCCAGACCGTACGGCGGCACTGGAACACCGCCCTCACCCAGGACGGCGCGACCGTGACGGCCGAACACGTCGCCTGGAACAAGATCATCAAGCCCGGCCGCTCGGTCACCTTCGGCTTCGTCGGCGCCACCGCCCCCGGCCCCAACCCCAAACCGGAACGCTTCCTCCTCAACGGCGGCCTCTGCGGCTGATCGGCGCTTCGCGACCTCGTATGTCCATGATCGGGCGCTTATGTCGATGACCTGCGGTTATCGATCTCCCCGTATCGCGGATTATGTAGTCGATGACATATAGCCTCACGCTCCGTGAGGCTATATGTCATCGAGATCGAACCCGAGATCCGATCTTGGCTTGAGTCGCTGTCCGAGCGCGACTACGTGAAGGTCGAAGCTCTGGCCGACCTCCTCTCCGAGCAGGCCGAGACGCTCGACGAGCCGTACTCCAAGCACCTTTGGGGCAAAGTGCGGGAATTGCGCCTCTCGCTCACGCGCCGTCAGGTCAGGATCACCTACTGGCTCGCTCCCGGCCGGCGGATCGTCCTTCTCACCGTCTTCACCAAGACACGCCGCAAGGAGACCGGTCAGGTTGAACGCGCTCGTCGGGCACAGGTCGAATGTGAGAATCTTCATGTGGTCGCCTCGGAGGTCTACGACCGCGTCTGGAAGGACTGAGTGGGGCATGGCTCACAACACGTGGGAGCGGACAGGCGCCGAGCGCCGGGCCGACGCCTACCAGGAAGCCCGCGAGGCGCTGCTCCTGGGACAGCAGGTCTACAACCGCCGCACGGAACTCGGCCTTTCACAGGCCGAGCTGGCCGAGCGGGCCGGGATGACCCAGCCGCAGGTGTCCCGCCTGGAGACGGGAGGGGTCACCCCGACTCTGGCACTGCTCCGGCGCCTGGCGAAAGCGCTGGACGCCGACCTGAACGTCACCTTCACCCCTCACGCGGCCGCCTGACGCCACTCCCGGAGACACCGGGGACAGGGGCCGCGAGCGCCCTAAACTGGGGCCGTGATCGAGGAAATTCGGGTGGATCCCGCCGTCAGCGCGCTCAGGCCGGACTTCGGGGTGCTCGTGATGGGGGTGTACGGGCTGCGCAACGGGCCCACGGACGACAGGTCGCGGGCCTGGCTGGCGGAGGCCGCGGAGAAGGCCGTGAGCGTCGACGACCCGAGGATCGAGGCGTGGCGGGAGGCCTACCGGGGGTTCGGCGCGAAGCCGCAGCGGACCAGGCCGTCGGTGGACGCGCTGGTCAGGCGGATGCCGCCGCCGGAGATCAATCAGGTGGTCGACGCCTACAACGCGATCAGCATCAGGCACGGCCTGCCGATCGGCGGCGAGGACCTGACCCGCTACGAGGGGACGGCCAGGCTGGTGCGCGCGAGCGGCGACGAGCCGTTCGAGGTCGTCGAGAAGGGCGAGCCCGCGATCGACCACCCGGAGGCCGGCGAGGTCGTCTGGCGCGACGACAGGGGCGTCACCTGCCGCCGCTGGAACTGGCGGCAGTGCGTCCGCACCCGGATCACCGAGGAGACGACGGACGCGCTGTTCCTGCTGGAGCGACTCGCGCCCCTGTCCTCGGAGGAGCTGCGCGCGGCCGGGGACGAGCTGATCGGGCTGCTCGAAGATGTCACCCCGGGGATACGGGTGGAGTCTCGACTGATCTGGCCGGGCTGAACCCGCCCCCCCGGATCGGGCTGACCAGCGCCCGAGCGAGTAAACAGTTACCCGGTGGCTGCCCGTTTTAGCCCATACTGGGAGGATCGGCAAGGAAGCTGCGGTCAGACTGGCGCAGGTCCGAGCCGAGGCGAGTAGCCTTGGACAGGTTCTCTATCATCAACGCCGATCTGCGGAAGAGGGCGATTTCCGCCGTGTCGTCTGAGTCGTCGCGGACAAACCCGCTGGCAGCCTTTGGTCAGAACGAATGGCTTGTCGACGAGCTGTACCAGAAGTACCTCCAGGACCCCGAGTCGGTCGACCGGGCCTGGTGGAACTTCTTTGCTGACTACAGCCCTGATTCGGGGTCCGGCCGTGCCGCCGCGCCCCCGGGGGCGGCTGCCGCCGCGCCCGCTCCACCGGCACCCGCTGCGCCCTCGGCCCCCCCGGCTGCGGCTCAGGCCACCCCGGCCCCCGCGGCGACGACCCCAGCGCCGAAGGCGGCCGAGCCCGCCCCTGCGGCCCAACCCAAGCAGGAGACGCAGTTGCCCGCCGCCGCCGGTGCCGAGGAAGTCCGACTACGCGGCGCCGCCGCCAGGACAGCGGCCAACATGGAGGCCAGCCTCGTCGTGCCGACGGCGACCAGCGTGCGCGCGGTCCCGGCGAAGCTGCTCATCGACAACCGGATCGTGATCAACAACCACCTGTCGCGCGGTCGCGGCGGCAAGGTGTCGTTCACGCACCTCATCGGCTACGCGGTGATCAAGGCCCTCAAGGTCCTGCCGGAGATGAATTACTCCTACGCCGAGGTCGACGGCAAGCCGGTGCTGGTCAAGCCCGAGCACGTCAACCTGGGCCTGGCCATCGACGTCGCCAAGAGCGACGGCACCCGCCAGCTCCTGGTCCCGTCGATCAAGGCGACCGAGGGGATGGACTTCCGCCAGTTCTGGGTCGCGTACGAAGAGGTCGTGCGCAAGGCCAGGGCGGGCAAGCTGGGGGTCGACGACTTCAGCGGCACCACGATCTCGCTGACCAACCCGGGCACCATCGGCACCGTGCACTCGGTGCCGCGCCTGATGCCGGGACAGGGCACGATCATCGGTGTCGGCGCGATGGAGTACCCCGCCGAGTACCAGGGGGCCTCCCCCGACACGCTCTCCCGCCTCGCGGTGAGCAAGGTGATGACGGTCACCAGCACGTACGACCACCGCATCATCCAGGGCGCCCAGTCGGGTGACTTCCTGCGGCAGGTCCACCGGCTGCTGCTCGGCGAGGACGGCTTCTACGACGAGATCTTCGAGGCCCTCCGGATCCCGTACGAGCCGATCCGCTGGGTCCAGGACATCTCCACCACCCACGACGACGACGTGGCGAAGTCGGCCCGCGTCATCGAGCTGATCCACGCCTTCCGGGTCCGCGGCCACCTCATGGCCGACACCGACCCGCTGGAGTACAAGCAGCGCAAGCACCCCGACCTCGACATCAAGTCGCACGGCCTCACCCTGTGGGACCTGGAGCGCGAGTTCGCCACCGGCGGCTTCGGCGGCCGGCCCCTGATGAAGCTGCGCGACATCCTCGGCGTGCTGCGCGACTCCTACTGCCGCACCATCGGCGTCGAGTACATGCACATGCAGAACCCCGAGGAGCGGGCCTGGATCCAGGCGCGCATCGAACGGCCGCACGCCAAGCCCGACCGCGAGGAGCAGCTGCGCGTCCTGGAGCGGCTGAACACCGCCGAGGCGTTCGAGACGTTCCTGCAGACGAAGTTCGTCGGGCAGAAGCGCTTCTCGCTGGAGGGCGGCGAGTCGCTGATCCCGCTGCTCGACTCGGTGCTCAGCTCCGCGGCCGAGGAGCGGCTCGACGAGGCCGTGGTCGGCATGGCCCACCGCGGGCGCCTCAACGTGCTGGCCAACATCGTCGGCAAGTCGTACGGGCAGATCTTCGGCGAGTTCGAGGGCAACATCGACCCGCGCAGCGCCCACGGCTCCGGCGACGTGAAGTACCACCTGGGCGCCAGCGGCGACTTCGTCTCGCCCGACGGCTCCAAGCTCAAGACCTCGGTCGTGGCCAACCCCTCCCACCTGGAGACGGTCGACCCGGTCCTGGAGGGTGTGGTCCGCGCCAAGCAGGACCTCCTGGAGCGCGGCGAGGAGGGCTTCACCGTCCTGCCGGTGCTCGTCCACGGCGACGCGGCCTTCGCGGGCCAGGGCGTGGTGGCCGAGACGCTCAACCTGTCACAGCTGCGGGGCTACCGCACCGGCGGCACCGTGCACATCGTGGTCAACAACCAGGTCGGCTTCACCACCAGCCCGGCCAGCTCGCGCTCCAGCGTGTACGCCACCGACGTGGCCCGGATGATCCAGGCCCCGATCTTCCACGTCAACGGCGACGACCCCGAGGCCGTGGTCCGGGTCGGCAGGCTCGCGTTCGAGTACCGCCAGGCGTTCCGCAAGGACGTGGTGATCGACCTCATCTGCTACCGGCGCCGGGGGCACAACGAGGCCGACAACCCGGGCTTCACCCAGCCGCTGATGTACGACCTGATCGACGCCAAGCGCTCCACCCGCAAGCTCTACACCGAGGCGCTGATCGGCCGGGGCGACATCACGGTGGAGGAGGCCGAGGGCGCGCTCCGCGACTACCAGGCCAAGCTGGAGAACGCCTTCGCCGAGACCCGCGCGGCGGCCAAGGACCCGACGGGCGAGTTCTCCCGCCCGGTCGACATGGAGAACGTCCCCTGGTCGCACGAGGACGTCAAGACGGCCATCTCCGAGGAGACCGTCAAGCGGATCGTGGAGACCCAGCTCAACATGCCCGAGGGCTTCACCGTCCACCCGCGTCTGCTGCCGGTGCTGCAGCGCCGCGGGCAGATGGTCGCCGAGGACCACATCGACTGGGGCATGGGCGAGACCCTCGCCTTCGGGTCGCTGCTGATCGACGGCCACCCGGTCCGCCTCGTCGGCCAGGACTCGCGGCGCGGCACGTTCACCCAGCGGCACGCCGTGCTGGTCGACCGCGTCACGGGCGAGGAGCACACCCCGCTCAAGACGTTCAACGAGGGCACCACGAAGTTCTACGTCTACGACTCCCTGCTGAGCGAGTACGCCGCGCTCGGCTTCGAGTACGGCTACAGCGTGGAGCGGCCCGAGGCGCTGGTCGCCTGGGAGGCGCAGTTCGGCGACTTCGTCAACGGCGCCCAGTCGATCATCGACGAGTACCTCACCTCGGGCGAGCAGAAGTGGGGCCAGCGCTCCGGCGTCACCCTGCTGCTGCCGCACGGCTACGAGGGACAGGGGCCCGACCACTCCTCGGCCCGCATCGAGCGCTTCCTGCAGATGTGCGCCCAGGACAACATGACCGTGGCGCAGCCCACGGTCCCAGCCAACTACTTCCACCTGCTGCGCTGGCAGACGCTCTCGAACCGGCACCGCCCGCTGGTGGTGTTCACGCCCAAGTCGCTGCTGCGGCACAAGGCGGCGATCTCGGCGGTCAGCGACTTCACGTCGGGGTCGTTCCGGCCGGTGCTGGGCGACATCACGGCTCCCCCGGCCGGCGTCCGCAAGGTCGTGCTGGTCTCCGGCAAGCTCTACTACGACCTGGCGGCGGCCCGCGACAAGCAGGGCCGCAACGACGTGGCGGTCGTCCGCCTCGAGCGCCTCTACCCGTTCCCCGCCGACCCGCTGGAGGCGGAGCTGAGCCGCTACGCCCCCGACATCGAGCTGGTGTGGGCGCAGGACGAGCCGCTCAACATGGGTCCGTGGCCGTTCCTCGCGCTCAAGCTGGCCGAGAACCCGGGGGTCTTCGGGGGGCGTTCGATCAGGCGGGTCTCCCGCAAGGCCAACTCCTCCCCGGCGACCGGCTCGCACTCCACCCACGAGGTGGAGCTGCAGCGGATGCTGGGCGAGATCTTCGACTAGGCGACCGGCCCCCGGCCGGTCCGCGCAGGCGTCACCACGGAAGTCCCCCGCAGGAGCCTCTGCGGGGGACTTCCCCGTTGTTGTCGCGAGTCGTCACGGGATCGCGAGCACGACCCGCGACGTCATCAGCGCTAATAGCGCTATCAGTGCCATCAGCGTCATCAGTGTCATCAGCGTCATCAGCGTCATCAGTGTCATTCAAGGGAGAACGCGATGTACTTCACCGATCGGGGCATCGAGGAGCTCGTCGCGCGCCGGGGCGAGGAGGAGGTCACCGTCGTGTGGCTGGCCGAGCGGCTGCGCGAGTTCGTCGACCTGAACCCGGACTTCGAGACGCCGGTGGAACGGCTGGCCACCTGGCTGGCCCGGCTGGACGACGAGGACGACTGAGAAAAACGCGATATATCTTGACCTTCCGGATGACGCGACATATCGTGTTCATTATAAGGAGGTCACTCACATGCGGCAATGGACGATCGAGAAGCCGGAGCAGCTCACCTTCGACTCCGTCAGGAAACTCAACGTACGCATCGTGGCGGGAAAGCTGGCGGTGCTGGCCAGCGACGGCCCTCCCAGGCTCGAGGTCACCGAGATCGACGACCCCCCGCTGCTCGTCACCCACGACGACGACGGCACGCTCACCGTCACCTACAAGGACCTCACCTGGGACGGCCTGCTGGGCTGGCTGCGCTCCGGCCGCCGCCGGGCCACGCTGACGCTGACCGTGCCGAAGGACTGCCCGGTCAACGTGGGGGTCGTCTCCGCGTCCGCGGTCGTCGCCGGGTTCGAGGGCCGCACCTCCGTCAGGAGCGTCTCGGGCGGGATCGTGCTCGACGGGGTGAGCGGCGAGATCGTCGCCGACACCGTCTCCGGCGCCGTGGAGAGCCGGGGCCTGGTCGGCGACCTGTCGTTCAAGAGCATCTCCGGTGATCTGACCGTCGCCCAGGGCACGCCCCGGCGGCTGAGCGTCACCACCGTCTCCGGCCGGATCACCGCCGACCTGGAACTCCCGCCGACCGGCCACGTCACGATGAACAGCGTCTCCGGCGACATCGTGCTCCGGCTCCCGCACGCGGTCGAGACCGACGTCAAGATCCGCTCCACCTCGGGCAGGATCGACGCGGCCTTCCCCGAGCTCGACCACTCCACCCAGCCCGGCGCGAAGACACTGGGTGGCCGGATCGGCGGCGGCATGGCGTCGCTGACGGCCAACACCGTCTCCGCCGACGTCACGCTACTGAAGGGAGCCCAGGCATGAGCCCGGTCTTCGGCCACGGAAGGCTCCGGCTCTATCTCCTGAAGCTGCTGGAGGAGAGTCCGCGCCACGGCTACGAGGTGATCCGGCTGCTCCAGGATCGCTTCCTCGGCGTCTACTCGCCCTCCCCCGGCACGATCTACCCGCGCCTGGCCCGCCTGGAGGAGGAGGGACTGGTGACCCACGAGGTCGTGGACGGCAAGAAGATCTTCACCATCAGCGACCGGGGCCGCGACGAGCTCAACGAGCGGCTCGACGAGCTCGCCGACCTGGAGCAGGAGATCTCCGACTCCGTCCGCGACATCGCCCGCGAGGTCAAGGAGGACGTGCGCGACACGGTCAAGTCGCTGCGCGAGGAGCTCACCCAGATGGCGCGCGACGTGCGCCAGGGGTCCGAGCAGGACGCGCGCAAAACCTGGCGCGAGCAGAAGACGGAGTGGCAGCGCCAGAAGCACGAGTGGCAGCGCCAGACCGACGAGTGGAAGGACGAGTGGAAGCGCGTCTGGGCGAACGGCTTCACCGGCGAGGGGTCACGCGCCGGAGACGCCCAGCTCGGGCAGATGCTGGCCGAGTTCGTCGAGGAGGTCCGCAGGGACGCGGCGGCCGCGCGGGTCAGCGAGGAGACCCTGGCGACCGCCCAGGACGCCCTGTACGACGCGGCCCGCCGCATCCGCGACGCGCTCCGGTGAGCCCGGCGATCCTGACCGACGCGCTCCGGTGACCCGGCGATCCCGATCGACGCGCTCCGGTGAGCCCGGCGTCCTGATCCTCCGTACGACGCCCGCCGGGCTCATCCCGGCAGGGTGAAGACGACCTTTCCGAAGAGCTCGCCCTCGCGCATGGCCGCGAAGCCCTCGCGAGCCTCGGCCAGCGGGAGGGAGCGGTCGATCAGCGGGCGAGTGCCGGTCTGCTCCAGGAAGCGGGCCAGTCTGCCCAGCTGGTCGCGGGTGCCCATGGTGGAGCCGATCACCGACAGCTGCAGGAAGAAGACGCGGTTGAGGTCGGCCGGTGGGACGGCGCCGCTGGTCGCACCGGAGATCACGATCCGGCCGCCGGGGCGCAGCGCCTTCAGCGAGTGCCCCCAGGTGGCCTGGCCCACGGTCTCCATCACCGCGTCGACCCGCTCGGGCAGCCGGGCACCGCTCTCGAAGACCTGGTCGGCCCCCAGTTCCAGGGCCCGTGCCCGCTTCTCCTCCGAGCGGCTGGTCGCCCAGACCCGGTATCCCCCGGCCCGGCCCAGCAGGATCAGCGCGGTGGCCACGCCGCCGCCCGCCCCCTGGACCAGCACGGTCGAGCCCGGCTCGAGCCCGGCCTTGTCGAACAGCATGCGGTAGGCGGTCAGCCAGGCCGTCGGCAGGCAGGCGGCCTCCTCGAAGCTGAGCGCGGCGGGCTTGGGCACGAGGTTGCGCCGGGGCACGACGACCCGCTCGGCGAAGGTGCCGTCGTGTTTCTCCGAGAGCAGCGAGCGTTTCGGATCGAGCGTCTCGTCGGCCCCGCTGCCGATCACCGAGTGCACGATGACCTCGTTCCCGTCCTCGTCGAGCCCGGCGGCGTCGGTGCCGAGCACCATCGGGAGCTGCTCCTGCCGGAGGCCCATCCCCCGCAGGCTGAACAGGTCGTGGTGGTTGAGCGAGGCGGCCCTCACCGTGACGGTGGTCCACCCTTCGGGAACCTCGGGCTCCGGGCGCTCACCGAGCGTGAGACCGTCGAGGGGGTTGTCGGGATCGATCCGCGTGGCGGTTACAGCGAACATGGCCGCACCCTACGCCGTCCACGCGACGATCACGGTAAGCGGGCCGCCTCACCGTCCACCGTCCGCGTGACGACCACGGTGAGCGGGCCGCCTCCTACGCCGTCCGTCTGACGGTCATGCCCGCCATGGTCCTCTCGACGTGGCCCCGCTCCCCGGAGGCCGCGACGTACACCCCGTCCTGGCAGCTCTCGGCGGAGAAGCGGCGCCGCTGCTCGATGACGGAGAGTTCGATCGACGCGACGTCGCAGCCCGACACCGGAGCCAGCACCAGCAGTGTCTCCCTGGCCCCGCCGAACCACAGCTGCGGCCCCAGCGGCTCGCCGTCGAGGATCTCCCCCTGCGTGGCCAGCCGTACCGGGGAGGTGGCGTCGAGCACGAGGTAGCCGCCCTTGGTGACCTTGCCGCGCAGGTTGCGCGCCCAGAGCATGCGCTGCTCGAAGGGCATGCCGTCCTTGAGGTCGCGCAGTGCCACGAACCACGGGTCGAACGCGAACAGCAGCACCTCTCCCTCGGCGGGGCTCATCGGGCGCCAGAGGGAGACCTGCTCGGTCAGCTTTCTGATCATCGGCTGTCCCCGGGCGACCCCCGCGGGACCTCCGGAGGGCACGGTCAGCTGCCGGTACGGACCGGAGTCCCCGTCGAGCCGGCCCGAGATCGCGGGCCGCAGCCCCAGCTCGGCCAGGCCCAGCTCCGCCGGGTAGCTCACCTCCGCGGCCGAGCCGTCGGGGAAGACCACGTCGAGGATCCGCCTGCCGCCCTTCTGGCGGTACTTCGGGTGGAGCACGTTCGGAACCTGCTCCGCGACGACCCCCGCCCGCGTGGGCACCGGCGGCGGGAACGACGGCGAGACCTCTTCCGGCCGTTCCCGGCCCGTCAGGTTCCACACCACGAGCGCCACCAGCGCGGCGACGCCGATCCAGCGCCACGGCCCCGTCCTGGACCTCGCCTCGATGATGTCGTGCTGACCACCGGCCACGTCTTCGGCCGCCTCTTGCAGAAGGTACGGTTCTCGGCCCCATCTTCGGGGTCCGGCGGTCTCGGCGCCCGCGTCAGTACCGTCACGAATCAGAATCGATGCCCGGGGAGCCCGGAACTCCCGCACGGCGGCGCCCGCGTTCCGGCCGGGTCCCGAGATCCGGGCCTCGGTGTCCTGTGGCGTCGCGGTGCGCGTGTTCCGAGGGTCGCGTCGCGGGGCCCGTGGTGCGGCGCTCACATCTCGGGACCGGTGTTCCGATATTCACCTCGCCATCCGCGATCACCCGTGACACTCTCGCGGAAAATGACCAAGGAATGCCCCGGAACAGCGCCGGGAAGGTCGGTTGACCCAACGGCCCAAAGGTGTCCGAGTTGCTTGAGGAACCCCCGGTAATCGCTGTTACCACTGATGACGGCGATGCCCCTGAGATCGCCCTACAGCCGCTATGAGCTGCGGAAATGCCTATTCGTTAAGCTATAACAAATTGCTATTCAAATAACAAGACAGCATCGGATGGAACCGTCTCAGACTTTTTCCCGTCAATTCCTGCCCGCCGCTCGAATCAGTCAGTAACGTTCCGATCGTTTTCCCGGCGAGGAGAAGTCCCGTCTCCACGCTGAGAACGAAAGGAGCTTCATGAATTCCCGAGCACGGCGCCTCACGATCCCCCTCACCGGCGTTCTCATGATCGCCGGAGTGATCGGCGCCACCACCGGTGCCAACGCCGGTACGGCCCCCAAGGACGTGGTCAGTTCCCAGGCCTCGGAGACGGCCAACCAGGCCACCTCCTTCTGGTCGCCCGAGCGGATGCGCAAGGCCACGGACGCCACCGGCGACCTCGACCTGAGCGTCAAGGGCGGCAAGGCCTCCACGGCCGCGGGCCCCGACGGCCCCGGCGGGTCGGTCCCGCCGATCGGCGCGGAGGGTGCCAAGTCCTCCAAGAGCAAGCAGGTGAACCTGCCCAACACCGTCGGGCGCGTCTTCTTCACCCTGCCCGGCGCCAACCCGTCGGACCCGAAGAGCTGGAAGTACTGCTCCGGCAGTTCGGTCCAGGGCAAGTACCGCAACGTGGTCGCCACCTCCGCGCACTGCGTCTACGACGTGAAGACCAACCAGTTCTACGACAACTGGATCTTCATCCCGTCCTACTGGGACGGCAACCAGGCGTGGGACGGCAAGAACCCCTACGGCATCTACGCGGCCAAGTGGTTCAACGCGCACGACGACTTCGTCGTGAAGGAGGACTACGACTACGACTACGCCTTCGTCAACGTCCACTCCGGGTTCAAGGTGAACTGGGAGAAGGACAAGGACAACAAGTGGAAGCCGGTCATCAAGAACGTCGGCCGTCTCGGCGACAACGTCGGCGGCCAGGGCTTCGCCTGGAACCAGAAGGTCAAGAACACGGTCTTCTCCTTCGGCTACCCGGCCGGCCTGCACCCCGACGGCGACAAGCCCTTCTCCGGCCGCACGATGAAGTGGTGCTACGGCAAGACCGGCGCCATGCCGGCCGCGCCGAAGTACAACGTCCAGGAGCACGTCGGCTTCAAGTGCGCCTTCACCGCGGGCGCGAGCGGCGGCCCCTGGCTCTACAAGTACAAGAGCTCCAGCCGGACCGGCTACCTGGTCGGCGTCAACAGCATCGCCTGGGACACCGACAAGAACGACCGGTACGACAAGATCTCCTCGCCGTACTTCAACAGTGACACCTACAAGGTCTACAAGGCCGCGGCCAACCGCTGGACCAGCTGACCCGTACGACCGGCCGACCGTAAGGCCATTCGGCCGGCCGGGGCGAACGAGCCCGGAGTGAACGAGCGGGGCCCGGTCCTGGGACCGGGCCCTTTCTCACAGGCGACCGCGAGGAACGGCGGTCAGGACCCCGGCCACTCCCGCGAAGGGTGGTGGCCACCGACCCGGCCGTTCTCGAAAAGGGCGTCAGGCTGCGAACCCTGCCGCCGGATCGTCCCCGGGAACGTTCCGGGAGGCGGTCCGGAAAGCACTCCGGGAGGGCCGGTCATCCCGTCGGGGACGTTCCATTCGGTTCCCGGCCCCCGGGGGGCGCCTCCCAGGGCGAAGACCCCGCCGGTGGCGGCCCTCAGCGCGCAGGGGTTGCCGTAGGTGCGTTCGAACCGGATGAAACGGCTGTTCCAGATCCCGCTGGCGGTCACCGTGACCGGGTCGTACTGCAACGTGCAGGCCACACCCGTCCTCGGCCTGAGCCTGGCGGGATCGCCCCGCACCTCGGCCAGCGCCTCGCAGGCGCGGACCGCGTCGGGGTGGGTGCCGCCGGGCCGGTCGCACAGCAGCAGGGCGTGGCCGGCCACGGGCAGGGGCTTGTCCCCCCGCGCGAGGCTCAGCACGAGCGCCCTGGCGCTGCGCGGGGGCCGGGCGCTGGGAAACGGTTCGATCGGCCCGTGCATGACAGGGGCGGGCCCGCCCGGATGAAGTGAGAGCGGCCCCGGGTCGCCGGAGCGGGGGTACGGCCTCGTCTCCTGCCACCTGGGGCCCGGATCGTGGAGCGGCTCCGTGGACGCCGCGGCCGTACCTGAGAGCTGGAAGAGGCCGACAACGGCCAGACAGAGAAGACGCCGCATGAGATCCCCCGATGACGTGTGACGCGGATGCCGGCTCAGCCTGCCCCCGGCCGCTCTCGCGGGACAACGACAAGCCTGGGTGTTTCCGCAGTTCATACGGTCACATGACTCGCACGGGAGTGCTCGATCAAGTTCAGGTAGATCAGACGGGCCCTGAGGATTCCTGGTTCCACGGATTTGATAACAAAAATATAACGGTCCGACCGCTTGCCCGATTTATAGCTTTTTAACCCATCTTTGCCGAGTACGGTCACCTCTTGTCTCTTTACGCATGCGTGGGTTGCGTCCCGAGTGACCCATGACAAAGAAGGAGCTCCATTGAACTCCCGAGCCAAGCGCCTCGCTCTCCCCCTCGGTGGCGTCCTCGCCGCCGCCACGATGGTCGGCGCCTCCCTCCCCGCCACCGCCCAGGCCAGCACGGCCGACCCCGACATCAAGTCGTCGGCGCTCACCCCCTCCGGTAACGCGAAGGCCATCGCGGGCTACTGGACCGCCTCGAAGCTGAAGTCGGCGACGACCTACCTCTCCGACTCCACCGTCTCCGCCAAGCTGAACAAGACCGGCGCCGCCAGGGCCGCCGCCGACGGCAAGCCCGGCGTCGTCGCCCCGACCGGCGAGGAGGGCAAGACCGCCGGCAAGTCGCGGAACGTGAACCTCCCGATCACCGTCGGCAAGGTCTTCTTCGTCGACGACAAGGGCAAGGAGCGTTGGTGCTCCGGCACCTCCGTGCAGTCGAAGTACCACAACCTGGTCGCCACCGCCGGCCACTGTGTCTACGACACCGACACGAACAAGCCCTTCAGCAACTTCGTGTTCATCCCCGGCTACTACCAGGGCAAGGCTCCCTGGGGCATCTACGTCGGCGCCAAGGTCAACACCCACGACGACTTCACGGTCTACGAGGACTACGACTACGACTACGCCTTCGTCAACGTCTACAACGGCATCAAGCAGGCCGGTGTCAAGGAAGTGACCGCGCCCACGTACGCGGCGACCAAGGGTCACAAGTACACCGAGGACAAGGAGATCTCCAAGTCCGAGTACGAGCTGGGGATCGAGAAGTACGGCGAGAACGGGCCGTACTGGAAGAAGACCCTCGACCCCAAGGTCGAAACCGTCGCCAAGCCCTCCGACGCCCAGCAGCACATCGAGCAGTACGTCAAGGACGGCCGCAACGGCGTCAAGCTGACCGCGGTCGAGGTTGTCGAGAGCGTCTACAAGGCCGCCCCCGACAACCTGGAGAACAACGCCAAGTTCACCCGCTTCAGCGACGACAAGGGCAAGGTCGCGATCAGCCAGGAGGAGTACAAGCAGCTCCTCAAGGAGAAGGCCGAGGGCAAGTTCCTCGGCAAGCTGGAAGCCACCAAGGACGCCAACGGCAACGAGATCGCCTGGTTCAAGACGCGGTACTTCATCAAGAAGTGGGTGAAGACCAGCGTCAAGGAGGTCTACTACTACACCCGGTTCTTCGTGGTTCTCCTCACCGACGCCGGCCGCCTGGGTGACAACGTCGGCGGCCAGGGCTTCAGCTGGAACCAGAAGCTGGGCAAGAAGGTCTTCACGTTCGGCTACCCGACCTCGGCCCACCTCGACGGTGACAAGCCCTACTCCGGTCACACCCAGAAGTGGTGCTACGGCACGACCGGCGCCGCGCCCGTCGTGTCGGCCTACAAGGCCGAGGAGCACCAGGCGATCAAGTGCGCCTTCACCCCGGGTGCCAGTGGCGGTCCCTTCCTGCTGCAGTACAAGAACAGCAAGCGGACCGGCTACCTCAACGGTGTCGTGAGCCTGACGGTCGACAGCGACGGCAACAAGCGCTACGACCGCGTCACCACCCCGTACTTCAACGGTGACACGTACGGCATCTACAAGCACGCCGCCAACCTCTGGACCGGGAAGCTCCCGGCCTAGACACGGGCTCCGTGAACGAGGAAGGGCCCGGTACGCACCGGGCCCTTTCTGGCCTTCACGGGGTGCTTATACACCTTCAGCCACACTGACCAGATAACAGAGTATGAGCGGATCGGTCCAACGAACTGCCCAAAACTAAGTTGATCTGGAAAAATCATCCCTTGCGCCTCCGCTAGCTCCCCGGTCCCCGAAAGGAACCCCCATGTCCTCCCGCGCCCGGCGCCTCACGGCCACACTCGGCGGGCTGATCGCCGCCTGTGTGACCATGACGTCCGTGTTCGCCGGGAGCGCCGCCGCCAGTCCGCTGGACGGGGTGCCCAACGGGATCACCTCGATCACCCTGACCAAGAGCGGCGCCGACATGAGGCGGATCGCCGAGTACTGGAGCCCGGCACGGCTCAAGCAGGCCATGGACAACGTGCCCGCCACGCCCGAGATGAAGAACGACGGCCCCCCGCCCTCCGCGTCTCCCACCTCGAAGGCCACCCCGGGAAGTGCCACCGCCACAACCGCCGCCGCGTCCACCTCCGGGGAGTCCACCGCGACGGCCGTGGCCGCGGAGACGGGCTCGGCCGCCGACGGTAAGGGCACCACCGCGTCGAAGGGCTCCGCACCGGTCGTCAAGCCGACCCTGCCGAAGAAGCGGGCCCAGGCCTCCGGCGGTTCACCGGTGACCGTGGGCAAGGTGTTCTTCAGGATCGGCGCCAAGGACTACTGGTGTTCCGCCTCCTCGGTGGCGGCGGCCAACCGCAACCTGGTCGCCACGGCCGGACACTGCGCCTACGACGCCAAGACCGGCAGCCCGGCCGAATACTGGATCTTCATCCCCGGCTACGACAAGGGCAACACCCCGTACGGCATCTACATCGGCCACTCGCTCAACCTGCACGAGGACTTCGTCGGCAGGGGCGACTACGACTACGACTACGCGTTCGTCACCGTGCACGACGGCTTCAGGTGGAAGGCCGGCAAGACGTCCGGCAGCTACGAGATGGAGAGCGTCGGAAGCCTGGAGGACAACGTCGGCGGGCAGGGCCTGGCGACCAACCGCGGTGCCGGCCTGTCCGCCCTCGCCTTCGGCTACCCCGCGGCCCCGCACCCCGACGGCAGCAGGCCCTACAACGGCCAGCAGCTGAAGTCGTGCCGCGGGCTCACCATCAAGGTGAAGTCCCCCACCCGTCTGGTCGAGCAGGGTGTCGCCCTGACCTGCGCGTTCACCAGCGGCGCGAGCGGCGGCCCCTGGCTGATCTTCTTCGACACCAAGAACTCCGTCGGCTATCTCAACGGCGTCAACAGCTTCGCCTGGGACGTCGACACCGACCGCAAGTACGACAGGATCTCCTCCCCGTACTTCATCGCGTCGACCTACGCCGTCTACCACTGGGCCGCGACCCAGCGGGCGCCCCGATCATAACGTCGCCTTAAGAGATCCTTAAGGAACCCTTATGAGGGGTTTGCTTCATCTCTCCCTGCATAGGTTCGTAGCTTGTCGTCCCGCAGTTCCCGGATGTCCGGGAACGTTGCAGCGCAAGGAGCTCCTGTTTATGAAGCACTCTCTTCTCCCCCTCGGTGGCGCCGCAGCAGCCACCGCCCTGCTCGCCACCGGCCTGACCGGAACGGCCCAGGCCGCTCCCGACTGGGCGACCGACCCCCTGGCCAGGAACAACTCCTCCGCGGTCTCGGTCATCGACTTCTGGGCCGCCTCGAACTTCGCCGCCCTGAAGAAGGCCACTGTCTACAACCCCGACCCCGGCGGCCCGAAGATGAAGGTCGGCGGCGGCTTCTCCCCTGACGGCAGGCCCGGCACCGTCGGCCCCACCGGCTCGGGGAAGGCTCCGACCGGCCGCGTCAAGAACGTCAACCTGCCCAGGACCATCGGCAAGGTGTTCTTCGTCGTGAACGGCCAGTACCGCTGGTGCTCGGCCACCTCGATCCAGGGCAAGTACCGCAACGTGGTCGCGACGGCCGGACACTGCGTCTACGACCCGGGCAGCAACAGCGACACCCTCGACAAGTGGGTCTTCGTCCCCGGCTACTACCAGGGCAAGGCCCCGTGGGGCATCTACGTCGGCAAGTCGGCGTGGACGCACTACGACTTCGCCAACTACGAGGACTACGACAAGGACTACGCCTTCGTCACGGTCTACAACGGCGTCGCCTTCAACGGGGTCAAGCAGGTCACCAGGCGCGAGTACAGCGGGTTCACCGGGCCCAAGTGGTCACGTGGCTCGCACTACTACATCCTGCTCTCCAAGGACGTCGGCCGCCTGGGCGACAACGTCGGCGGTCAGGGCTTCACCTGGAACCAGAGCACAGGCAAGACCGTCTACGTCTTCGGCTACCCCTCGGCCCCGCACCCCGACGGCGACAGGCCCTACAGCGGGGTGACGCCCAAGTACGTGTACGGCAAGACGTCGGGCAAGGAGTACGTCTCGGCCGCCGAGAAGGTGGAGGAGCACGTCGGCCTCAAGGGCGCCTTCACGCCGGGCGCCGACGGCGGCCCGTGGATCTCGCAGTACAGCAGTTCCAGGCGCCTGGGCTACGTCAACGGCGTCACCAGCCTCTTCGGCGACCAGGACCAGAACGACCGCTACGACCTGATCACCTCGCCGTACTTCGACGGCGAGACCGCCGACGTCTACCGCAAGGCCGCCGGCGTGTGGTCCGGCAGGATCGTCGGCCCGAACGGCGAGCTCTACAGGTAGTTCGCGGGCCCCGAGAGGGCCTTCCACCTTTGGATCACAGCGGGACCCGGCGCGCGGCGCCGGGTCCCGCACCTGTTTTCCGGGGTGTTCCCAGGACGTGGCGGGAGTGTTCCCGGGGCTTTCCCGGGCGAGACGCCGGTTTCCGGAAGGGTGGGAGGGCCTGTGGCGGGGCGGCGCGGAGGGCGATCCGGCAGGGGAAGGACGCGTTAGACGTGCCTACTCCGGAATCGGTGCCATCAAGTTGATGTGATCTGCATCACACAAGGCGTGTAACTCCCCGCAGTCGACCAAACACGCCACATCGGCCACTTTCGCCACAGGCTTTCATCCACCTGTGGAAACAGTCTTGGTCGACCCCGATCACAACATCAACACTAGATGCCTTCAAACATCACGAAACGGTCTCGCCCCACCAATCCCGCTTCTTCCTTCTCGAACCGGCTTCCGGTCACCAAGATCGGCGCTGTATGTTTCTGGCATTCCCTTTACTGACGCATGGGACGCAAGAAGCGTTCCACATCAGACCAAGGAGCTCCCCTTGAAGCGCATTCTCCTCCCCGCCGGTGGCGCCGTTCTGGCCACCGGTCTGCTGGCCGCCGGCCTGGCCGGCACCGCCAACGCCGTTCCGGACTGGGCCTACGACACGATGGCCAAGGACGCCCCGTCCGCGGTCGACGTCGCCGAGTACTGGACCAAGATCAACGGCGCCACGAACAACCTGGCCAAGGCCACCCCCTACACCTGGGAGGCCAAGGCCACGCCGAAGCTGAACGTCGGTGGCGGCTACACCGCCGACGGCAAGCCCGGCAGCGTCAAGCCGATCGGCGAAGAGGGCAAGGCCGCCGCGAAGGTCAAGAACATCAACCTGCCGCGCAGCATCGGCAAGGTGTTCTTCGTCGACGCCAAGGGCGACCTGAAGTGGTGCTCGGCCACCTCGATCCAGGGCAAGTACCGCAACCTGGTCGCGACCGCCGGTCACTGCGTCTACGACGACAAGGCTGACGCCAGCGTCATGGACAACTGGGTCTTCGTCCCCGGCTACTACCAGGGCAAGACCCCGTGGGGCATCTACGTCGGCAAGACCGCCTACACCCACTACGACTTCGCCAACTACGAGGACTACGACCGCGACTACGCGTTCGTGACCGTGTACAACGGTGTCCAGATCGGTGGCGGCAAGGCCACCCAGGTGACCCCGAAGGAATTCGCGGAGCACAAGGGCGCCAAGTACGTCGACGAGAAGGCGATCACCGCTGACGAGTACACCGCCGGCGTCGAGAAGTACGGCCAGGACGGCCCCTTCAAGTCGAAGCTGGTCGACCCCAAGGTCGAGACCGTCGCCAAGCCGGCTGACGCCAACTCTTGGGGCGCGGTCCAGAAGTACCTGGACGACGACGGCCACAACGGCGTCAAGCTCGTTGGTGCCGAGGTCGTCAAGTCGGCCTACCTCGCCGCGCCGCACTTCTCCAGCTTCGAGAACAACTCCCAGTTCTTCTCCCTCAGCGAGGTCGTGGACATCAGCCTTGAGGAGTACAACTCCCTCAAGGCCGCCAAGTCCGAGGGCAAGTTCCTGGGCGAGCTGCTCGAGGTCAAGAAGAACGACGTCGTCGTCGGCTGGACCAAGCAGCAGTTCTACATCAAGAAGTGGACGAAGAGCACCGCTCAGGTTAAGTACTGGGTGGAGTCCTACTTCATCGTCGACGGCTACATCAAGGACACCGGCAAGCTCGGTGACAACGTCGGTGGCCAGGGCTTCACCTGGAACCAGAAGCCGCAGCAGACGGTGTTCGTGTTCGGCTACCCGGCCGACGCGCACCCCGACGGCAACAAGGCCTACACCGGCGTTACGCCGAAGTGGACCTACGGCAAGACCACCACGAAGTCCTACGTGCAGGCTGCTTCCAAGGTCGAGGAGCACATCGGCCTGAAGAGCTCCTTCACCCCCGGCGCCGACGGTGGCCCCTGGCTCGCCAAGTACAGCAACGCCAAGCGTCTCGGCTACGTCAACGGTGTCACCAGCCTCTTCGGTGACCAGGACAGCAACGGCCGTTACGACCTCATCACCACCCCGTACTTCGACGGTGAGACCGCTGCGATCTACAGCAAGGCCTCCAACGTCTGGTCCGGCTCGATCGTCAAGTAGTAGTAGCTCCCTGACGATCACCCGAGCCTGAGCGTCCAAACCTCAGGCTCACAGCACCACCAAGCTTCACCAGCTCCACCCGAAGGGGCCCGGCACCAGCCGGGCCCCTTCGGCCGTTCGCACCGGTGTCACAAGGATCGCGATCGCACAGAAGACGATCGGTCACAAGAACGTGGAAGGGCCCGGCATCGGCCGGGCCCTTCCACGTTTCTCATTGCGGTGCCGCTCGCTCCACCGGGGCGTGGTCGCTCTTCGCGCCGGCGCGCAACATCGTCCTGTCATCGTCCTGTCGCGTGAGACGGAGCCTTCCAGCCGGGGGTATCGCCCTGGGCGTCACGGCGCCACAGCGGAAGAATCAAGCCTGCGAGAGAGGCGCGGAGCGATCACTGACGGCCGGCACCACGCGGCTCCGGCGCACCCACGCGCCTCGGACTCCGACTTGCCGGGTCTTTAGACGTGACGATCGCCGAAACGGTGCCATCAAGTTCGTGTGATCTACGTCACATATGATCGGTAACCCCGCGTGGCGGCCCACTCACAACACATCAGCCACTTTCGCCACAACCATACGCCTGCCTGCGCAAACACGACACTCGACCCTTGGGGCAGACAACCACTCCGAGAGGAACCAAACATCACAGAATCGCATCAAGGCGATCATGGGCGGTTTTGGCCCTGGAACCGGCTTCCGGTCACCAAGATCGGCGCTGTATGTTTCTGGCATTCCCTTTACTGACGCATGGGACGCAAGAAGCGTTCCACATCAGACCAAGGAGCTCCCCTTGAAGCGCATTCTCCTCCCCGCCGGTGGCGCCGTTCTGGCCACCGGTCTGCTGGCCGCCGGCCTGGCCGGCACCGCCAACGCCGTTCCGGACTGGGCCTACGACACGATGGCCAAGGACGCCCCGTCCGCGGTCGACGTCGCCGAGTACTGGACCAAGATCAACGGCGCCACGAACAACCTGGCCAAGGCCACCCCCTACACCTGGGAGGCCAAGGCCACGCCGAAGCTGAACGTCGGTGGCGGCTACACCGCCGACGGCAAGCCCGGCAGCGTCAAGCCGATCGGCGAAGAGGGCAAGGCCGCCGCGAAGGTCAAGAACATCAACCTGCCGCGCAGCATCGGCAAGGTGTTCTTCGTCGACGCCAAGGGCGACCTGAAGTGGTGCTCGGCCACCTCGATCCAGGGCAAGTACCGCAACCTGGTCGCGACCGCCGGTCACTGCGTCTACGACGACAAGGCTGACGCCAGCGTCATGGACAACTGGGTCTTCGTCCCCGGCTACTACCAGGGCAAGACCCCGTGGGGCATCTACGTCGGCAAGACCGCCTACACCCACTACGACTTCGCCAACTACGAGGACTACGACCGCGACTACGCGTTCGTGACCGTGTACAACGGTGTCCAGATCGGTGGCGGCAAGGCCACCCAGGTGACCCCGAAGGAATTCGCGGAGCACAAGGGCGCCAAGTACGTCGACGAGAAGGCGATCACCGCTGACGAGTACACCGCCGGCGTCGAGAAGTACGGCCAGGACGGCCCCTTCAAGTCGAAGCTGGTCGACCCCAAGGTCGAGACCGTCGCCAAGCCGGCTGACGCCAACTCTTGGGGCGCGGTCCAGAAGTACCTGGACGACGACGGCCACAACGGCGTCAAGCTCGTTGGTGCCGAGGTCGTCAAGTCGGCCTACCTCGCCGCGCCGCACTTCTCCAGCTTCGAGAACAACTCCCAGTTCTTCTCCCTCAGCGAGGTCGTGGACATCAGCCTTGAGGAGTACAACTCCCTCAAGGCCGCCAAGTCCGAGGGCAAGTTCCTGGGCGAGCTGCTCGAGGTCAAGAAGAACGACGTCGTCGTCGGCTGGACCAAGCAGCAGTTCTACATCAAGAAGTGGACGAAGAGCACCGCTCAGGTTAAGTACTGGGTGGAGTCCTACTTCATCGTCGACGGCTACATCAAGGACACCGGCAAGCTCGGTGACAACGTCGGTGGCCAGGGCTTCACCTGGAACCAGAAGCCGCAGCAGACGGTGTTCGTGTTCGGCTACCCGGCCGACGCGCACCCCGACGGCAACAAGGCCTACACCGGCGTTACGCCGAAGTGGACCTACGGCAAGACCACCACGAAGTCCTACGTGCAGGCTGCTTCCAAGGTCGAGGAGCACATCGGCCTGAAGAGCTCCTTCACCCCCGGCGCCGACGGTGGCCCCTGGCTCGCCAAGTACAGCAACGCCAAGCGTCTCGGCTACGTCAACGGTGTCACCAGCCTCTTCGGTGACCAGGACAGCAACGGCCGTTACGACCTCATCACCACCCCGTACTTCGACGGTGAGACCGCTGCGATCTACAGCAAGGCCTCCAACGTCTGGTCCGGCTCGATCGTCAAGTAGTAGTAGCTCCCTGACGATCACCCGAGCCTGAGCGTCCAAACCTCAGGCTCACAGCACCACCAAGCTTCACCAGCTCCACCCGAAGGGGCCCGGCACCAGCCGGGCCCCTTCGGCCGTTCCCGGCGAAACCTCACCGGAAACTCAGGCGGGATTGAGCTCCCCCACCCGCTCGTTCAGCTCCACCACCGGCCGCTCGGCCGCGTGGGGATGCAGCCGCCGCCGCAGATCCGCGACGTACGACCGGGTCCTGACCGATTCCAGGCCCCTCGCCAGCTCCAGCGCCTCCACCGCGACGGAACAGGCCTCCTCCAGCTCCCCCGAGGCGAGCAGCCCGGCCGAGAGCAGCGACAGGTTGAACATCCGCCCGCGCACGTAGCGCCCGTCCATCTCCAGCGAGCGCCTGGCGTGCCGTACCGTCCCCGGCCCGTCGCCCAGGTCGCGGAAGCAGTGCGCGAACTTCGCCGACAGATAGGCCTCGTCGAAGTAGGCGATCCAGTCGGGCTCCTGGCCGGTCCTGCGACGGTCGAAGGACAGCTCCGCCTCGTGCAGGGAGCTCGCGCACGCCGCGCGGTCGTCCAGTGCCGCGTGCGCGTGGGCCTCCAGCACGTGCGTCTCGGCCAGCAGGGCGAAGATCCCGGCCCGGCGGGCGGAGAGCTGGGCGGCCCTGGCCAGGTCGAGCGCGTGGGCGGGTTGTCCTATATATATGGCCTGATGGCTCATCCCGGCGAGGATCTCGCCGCCGAGCCCGTGGTCGCCCGCCCCGCGCGCCAGGCGCAGCGCCTGGATCAGGTAGCGCTGGGCCAGGCCGTGCTGCTCCAGGTCGTAGGCCATCCACCCGGCCAGCCGGGTCAGCTCGGCGGCGGCCGACGCCAGCGCCTTGCCGGTGTTCTCGGCGTACGAGCCGTCGGCGAGCAGCGGCCCCACCGCCGTGTCCAGATATTTCACGACAGCAGGACGGACCCTCCCGCCACCGAACCTGTTGTCCAGCTCGCCGAAGGACCGGGTGACCTCCCGGATCGCCGCGATGTCGTCCATGCCGACGCGCCGGGTGCCCCGCCCCTCGGGGCGGCCCTCCAGCGGGAGGGTCAGCCAGCGCACCGCCCCGGCGGACCCGGCCCCGATCGCGAAGGTGGAGTCGAGTAGGAATTTCCGTCTCTCCACGTCCCCGCGCCACAGTGCTGTCACGGTCGAGATTCCCTCCTGCCACGTGTGGTTGAACTCCTGCCCTAGGTCGAGAGGCGTCAGGACGGCCGGCAGGCCGAGATCCTCCGGACTCACGGCCCTGCCGAGCCGGAGCGCGAAGATCTCGGCGAGCAGCCCGGGGACCGGGTCTCTCGGCCGCTGGCCCGCGATCCAGCGCAGCACGGAGCTGTGGTCGTATCTCAGACCCGACAGGCCCCGAGCCGCGCCCAGCTCGTTGAGCCGGCGGGCCAGCCCCTTGTGGGTGAAGCCCGCCTCGGCGATGAGCTTCTGGAGTAGTCGGTTGGGCTCGCGTTTCATAGCTCCCCTCACCGCGAGAACCATCTGCGTGCCGGCAGCGCGCGCGATCCGGTCGTGCGCGCACTGTTGCCTGATGCACACCTTACGTACATAGGTAACTGAGGGCTCTTTTTATAGCACGATCCGTGACGAACATTGGGGTTTCCGGAAAGCACGGACGCCCCTCGCCGGTCGGGCGAGGGGCGTCCGTGGTCACATGCCTGGTGGGCACGGGATGAGTGTGGGGGCATACAGAGAGCCGGCGAGCCGGGAAGGTCTCCCCGAGGCGGCGGACGGCTAGAGGCGGGCGACCCCGTCGGCGCGGGCCTGCGCCGAGACGGCGGCGACGACCGCCGGTGCGACGCGCTCGTCGAACGGGCTGGGGATCACGCAGTCGGCCGACAGCTCGTCGTCCCCGACCACCCCGGCCAGCGCCTCGGCCGCGGCCACCTTCATGTTCTCGGTGATCGTGGTGGCGCGGACGTCGAACGCCCCGCGGAAGACGCCGGGGAAGGCCAGCACGTTGTTGATCTGGTTGGGGAAGTCGGAGCGGCCGGTCGCGACCACGCGGGCGTACTTGCGCGCGACGTCCGGGCGCACCTCGGGCGTCGGGTTGGACAGCGCGAAGACGATCGAGTCAGAGGCCATCGACGCGATGGCCTCCTCGGAGACCGTCGAGCCCGACAGCCCGACGAACACGTCGGCCCCCACCAGCGCCTGCTCGATGGAGCCGCGCAGGCCCGCCCTGTTGCTGTCGCGCGCCAGGGCCTCCTTCACCGGGTTGAGCCCGTCGCGGCCCTCGTGGATGAGGCCCTTGGAGTCGGCCACCGCGATGTCGCCGATGCCCGCGTTGAGCAGGATCCGGCTGACCGCGATCCCGGAGGCGCCGGCCCCGGCGACCACGACGCGCAGCTCGCCCAGCGAGCGGCCGGTCAGCCGCGCGGCGTTCCTCAGCGCGGCCAGCGTGACGATCGCGGTGCCGTGCTGGTCGTCGTGGAAGACGGGGATGTCGAGGAGCTCGCGCAGGCGCGCCTCGATCTCGAAGCAGCGGGGCGCGCTGATGTCCTCGAGGTTGATCCCCCCGAAGGAGGGGGCGAGCCGGACGACCGTCTCGACCAGCGCGTCCACGTCGGTGCAGTCGAGGCAGATGGGCACCGCGTCGACGTCGGCGAACTGCTTGAACAGCAGGGCCTTGCCCTCCATGACCGGCATGGCGGCGGCGGGCCCGATGTCTCCGAGGCCGAGCACGGCGGTGCCGTCGGAGACGACGGCGACCACGTTGGAGATCCAGGTGTAGTCCTTGGCCAGCTCGGGCTCCTCGGCGATCGCGCTGCAGACCCTGGCCACCCCCGGCGTGTAGGCGAGTGCCAGGTCGTCGGCGTCGCGGACCGGGACGGTGGAGCGGACCGCCAGCTTGCCCCCGCGGTGCAGGGCGAAGGCCGGATCCAGATCGAGGGCTTCGAGAGCCTCTGGGGAGATGGAGGATGGCGTGACAGCCACAGCGACCCCTGTAGTTCAGTCGAACAGACGGATGTTTCCTTCGGAGGCGGCCGGAGGAAGCGTGTCCCGGGCTTCGGTAGCCGCTCGGGACCTGCCCACTGAGCACGGTCGCCTGGAGGGGTACGGGGGTCACCCGTTGCTCGATTGTGCCACATGTTGAGACTGCCTCCACGAAAGGAAGTCGCTCACTTTCGCCGTCCCGGTGTTAACCTCACCGCATCGTGTAATACTCAAAATCCATGCCGCCTCTTACATCGACGGATCCCCAGATGGACCTGACCTCCTACGCGGAGCTGGCCGTACTACTGATCAACAGCCCCGACCGGCTGACCGGCCTCGAGGGGCTGCGCCTGCTCCTGGAAGAGGGCGGCCGCTACCGGCCCGGCTGCCGCATCACCAGGAGCGACCTGGAGGCCCTGCGCGACCTGCGCGAGGAGCTGATGATCGTGTTCGAGACCGCCGAGGCGGGCGACGAGGAGGCGGTGGTCGACCGGCTCAACTCGCTGCTGATCCACCACCCGGTCCAGCCGCAGATCTCCGGTCACGACGGCGAGCGCTGGCACCTGCACCTCACCGAGGGCGGCCGGATGGCCGACCAGTACGCGGTGGGCGCGGTGATGGGTCTCGCCACCATGATCACCGATCTCGGCGTCGACCGGCTCGGCCTCTGCCAGGCTCCGCCCTGCCGCAGGGCCTACCTCGACACCTCCTCCAACCGGTCGCGCCGCTACTGCTCGGAGCGGTGCGCCAGCCGGGCCAACGTCGCCGCCTACCGGGCCCGCCAGAAGGTCGTCCAGTAGGCCCGGCCGCACCCGGCGTCATGGAGCGCCATGGAGCAGGCCTACCGGACCCGCCGGAGACCCGGCCAGTAGCGCAGCACCACCCGGCCGACGATCGACGACGGCGGCAGCGCCCCGAAGTCCCAGCTGTCGCGCCGGCCGGAGGCGCGCTGGTTGTCGCTCTCCAGCCACCAGCCACCGTCCGCCTCCCACACGGCGCGCTTGACGATGAGCACGGCGGGATCGGACGGCAGCCGGGCGACGACCAGGTCCCCGGGCCGCACGGCCGCGCCGCGCCGCACCCAGAGCCAGTCGCCGGGCCGCAGCGCGGGCAGCATCGACTCGCCCGCGACACGGACTCTCATGGAGCGTAACCCCCTCCCACGCGGGCATTCGGAGACGAGTAAGGTCGTTAACCGGACCATACTGAACCCGGCATCAAGGAAGGATTTCCGATGCTCGCACGACTTATGCGCCCCAAGCACACCGTCTCGGCGCACTGCGACCTGCCCTGCGGCGTGTACGACCCGGCCCAGGCCCGCATCGAGGCCGAATCCGTCAAGGCCATCATGGAGAAGTACGCCGGAAACGAGGACCCGGTGTTCCGCGCCCGCGCGCTCAGCATCAAGGAGGAGCGGGCCGAGCTGGTCAAGCACCACCTGTGGGTGCTGTGGACCGACTACTTCAAGCCCCCGCACCTGGAGACCTACCCGCAGCTGCACCAGCTGTTCTGGGAGGCCACCAAGCTCGCGGGCGCGGCCGGCGGCAAGGGCACGGTCGACGTCGGCAAGGCGGACGAGCTCCTCGGCAAGATCGACGACATCTCCAAGATCTTCTGGGAGACCAAGGCCGCCTAAAACCCTCACAACGATCTCGTGATGGGGCACCGGTAGTCCGGATCAAGGAAACGTCGCCGCGACACTCCCTTGATCCGGATCGGGGGTCCGCGAGGACGCGCCGCGGCGGGCACGCCGTCCGGCCGCGACGCCTCGGTTCGCCTGCCAGGCCGGATCCCGGCGCGTCGGCGTCACCCGGCACGGACCGGATCGCGACGCGCCGGAGTCACCACAGGTACAGTGCCCCTTTTGCGTATCTTCAGGGGTTCTTGACGGTGGCAAATCGCCTCGATCGCGAGTCCAAGCGGGCCAACTACCGTCTCAGGGCTGTAGGTTGCAGTCAGCGACTCTGCGAGGAGGAACGTGACCGAACACACCGAGGCGCCCGCGGTCGGCATGGGCGGGATCCGTGACGTGGTGAGCGTCCGGCTGCCGGCGGCGAGTGCCTATCTGTCCGTGCTGCGTACGGCGACAGCCGCGCTTGCCGTACGGCTGGACTTCACGCTGGACGAGATCGAGGATCTTCGGATCGCGGTCGACGAGGCGTGTGCGATGCTGTTGTCCCAGGCCGTTCCCGGCACCGATCTGACCGCCGAGTTCGAGCTCACCGGGCAGCTGATGAAAGTGCGGGTCGAGGTCAGCACGGTGGGGAGCACCCCTCCGAAGCGCGACGACTTCGCATGGATGGTGCTCACCGCCCTGGCCGACGATGTGGATGCCGTAACCGACTCCCCCGACCGTATGGCGATCGTCCTCCGCAAGCGCCGAGGCGCGGCGAGGCCGGCGTGACGGAAAGGACTCGTGCCATGGCCGCCAGCGACCACGCGGTGCCCGACCGGGTGCGTGCGCGCCTGCTCTTCGCGGAACTGGTGGAGTTGACCTCCGACGACCCGCGACGCCAGCGCATCCGCGACGAGCTCGTCGAGCTCCACCTTCCCCTCGTCGAATACCTCGCCCGCCGGTTCCGCAACCGGGGCGAGTGGCTGGACGACCTCACCCAGGTCGCGACCATCGGACTGATCAAGTCGATCGACCGCTTCGATCTCGGCCGCGGGGTGGAGTTCTCCACCTACGCGACCCCGACGATCGTGGGCGAGATCAAGCGTCACTTCCGCGACAAGGGCTGGGCGGTCCGCGTGCCGCGCCGGCTGCAGGAGCTCAAGCTCTCGCTCACCAAGGCGATCAGCGAGCTCTCCCAGCGGGAGGGGCGCGCGCCGACCGTGGCCGAGCTGGCCGCGTTCCTGAAGATGAGCGAGGAGGAGGTGCTCGAGGGGCTGGAGTCGGCCAACGCCTACTCGACGGTCTCCCTCGACGCGCCCGACTCCGGCGACGACGACGCGCCGGCGGTGGCCGACTCCCTCGGCATCGTGGACGACTCCCTGGAGGGCGTCGAATACCGCGAGTCGCTCAAGCCCCTGCTGGAGCGGCTGCCACCACGGGAGAAGCGGATCCTGCTGCTGCGTTTCTTCGGCAACATGACACAGTCCCAGATCGCCACCGAGCTCGGCATCTCGCAGATGCACGTGTCCCGGTTGCTCGCCAGGACCCTCGCCCAGCTCCGTGAGGGCCTGACCGTCGACGACTAGCCGGACGGCTGGTCCTGGTCCCCGTAGAGGGCGCGAGTCGTCGGCGGGGACAGCAGCGTGACCAGTCCGACCACCGCGAGGGCGATCAGCGAGAAGCCGATCGCCCGCTGGTCGGACTGGATCAGCGTGACCGAGACCGGGATGGCGAAGATCTGCGTCAGCACGCCCGGGCTCCGGGACCACCGTTCCGACTGGATCATCCCCCAGCCGACCCAGAGCAGGGCGGCGCCGACGATGATCCCGAACGCGGCGACGGCGATCGAGCTCATCAGATCGGACGGCCGGCCGATCACCGTCTCCACGCCGGCGTAACCGCCGAGGAGCAGGGCGGTCACGCCTTCCAGCGCCATCACGGCGGCGGCGACGGTGAGGGTCATCGGGCGGTTCGACACGCGGCCAACCCTATCGCCGGGCACGTTCGCCCGCCTCTTCGCCGCCTCGGCCCGGTTTCCGGCGGATACGCTGAGGTCATGCGCGCGATGCTCCTGGTGAATCCGAAGGCGACGACGACCAATCAGCGGACCAGGGACGTTCTCATCAGGGCGCTGAGCGCGACGATGAACCTGACCGTCGAGGAGACGGAGTACCGCGGGCACGCGACGCAGCTCTCCCGCAAGGCGCACGCCTCCGGCTACGACGCGGTGGCCGTGCTGGGCGGCGACGGCACCATCAACGAGGCGGTGAACGGGCTGCTCGACCCGGTCGACGGCAAGGCGGGCGACGAGGGCAGCTCGGCCGACCGGCCCGCCCTGCTGGCGATCCCCGGCGGCAGCGCGAACGTCTTCGCGAGGGCCCTGGGCCTGCCGAACGACCCGGTCGAGGCGATGGGGGCGATCCTGGAGGCGATCCGCGACGGCCGCAGGCGGACCGTCGGGCTCGGCCAGGCCATCTGGGAGGACCACAGCAGATATTTCACGTTCTGTAGTGGCCTGGGGTACGACGCCGAGGTGATCAGGGCTGTCGAGGGGATGCGCGGCACCGGCCGCAAGGCGACGCCCACCCGTTATGTGAACACCGCGTTGCACCACTACCTGTCGACCGACAAGCGTCACCCGCCGATGACGGTCGAGGGACCGGAGGTGCCGCGGACCGGCGGGATCTTCATGGCCGTGATCTCCAACACCTCGCCGTGGTCGTTCATCGGCCCGCGGCCGGTCTCCCCGACCCCGTGGGCGAGCTTCGAGACCGGGCTCGACCTGCTGGGCCTGCAGCGCCTCGGCCTGCCCTCCATGCTCCAGCTGATGCCCCAGATCATCGGCGTCCGCGACACCCTGCCGACGGGCCGCCACCTGGTGCAGCTGCACGACGAGAAGGAGTTCACCCTGAGTTCCCGGCGCCCGGTGGCCTTCCAGCTGGACGGCGACTATCTGGGGGAGGTCGAGCGGATAACGTTCCGCTCTATCCCCGACGCGTTACAGGTCTTGGTCTAATCGGTTACGTGCGGCCTGTGTGACGCATCCGACATCCATTTCAGGTAAAACGTTCTCCCAAACCTCTTGCGTGTACTAAGCGTGGCTGACAATCTCGAGATTGACGTCGGAACGTAGGACCTTTGAGCGGCCACCTCGCTCCCAGGCCACCGACGATCAAGCGGACAGGCCCCCGACCCGAACCACGGACCGGGGAATCGTTCGCGCTGGTTAGTGAAACTCTTCACAAAGTGAGCCGCTGGAGCCGACGCAAAGGGCTCCTCATACGAAGGAGTGGACGCATGGACTGGCGCCACAGAGCTGCCTGCCGTGACGTGGACCCCGAGCTGTTCTTCCCGATCGGCAACACCGGCCCCGCCCTGATGCAGATCGAGGAAGCCAAGCAGGTCTGCAACACGTGCAGCATCAGCGAAGCGTGTCTGAAGTGGGCGCTGGAGTCCGGGCAGGACGCCGGTGTCTGGGGCGGTCTGAGCGAGGACGAGCGACGCGCGCTCAAGCGCCGCACGGCCCGCGCCCGCACCCGCACGAGCGTCTGACCCCCGCCACCGGCGACACGGACGCTGTCATCACGGCTCCCTCCTTGATGGAGAAGGGCCACTGCCGAGAAGAGCCGCTCTTTTCCCGCGCCCCTTCTCTCCCCGCTCAAATCGCGGGGACCCGCCGTCGTCTCCCCTCCCCCGCTCAGATCGCGGGGAGGGGAATGCTGAGGGTCACCTCGGTCCCGCCGCCCTGACGCGGCTCGATGGCCAGCCTCCCGGACAGCTCGCCCACCACGAGGGTCCGGACGATCTGCAGGCCGAGACTGGTGGTCCGGTCGAGATCGAAGTCCTCGGGCAGCCCGCTGCCGTCATCGGACACGATCACGTCCAGCCGCTCGGCCCCCCGTGACACGATCACCTGCAGCCTGCCCTGGCGCTGCGCCAGCCCGTGCTGGACCGCGTTCTGCAGCAACTCGGTGAGGACCATCGCCAGCGGCGTCGCGATCTCCGAGCGCAACACCCCGAACGTCCCGACGCGAAGGGGCACCACCTGCGTCTCCGGGGCCGCGACCTCTCCGGTCATCGCGATCACCCGGTCGGCGATGTCGTCGAAGTCGACCTGCTCCTCGGGTGTGTGCGAGAGCGTCTCGTGCACGATCGCGATCGACCCGACCCTGCGCACCGCCTCCTCCAGCGCCTCCCTGCCCTCCGGCAGCTGCATGCGCCGGGCCTGGAGCCGCAGCAGCGCGGCCACCGTCTGCAGGTTGTTCTTCACCCGATGGTGGATCTCCTTGATGGTGGCGTCCTTGGTCATCAGCTCCCGCTCGCGGCGCCGCAGCTCGGTCACGTCCCTGATGAGCACCAGCGCGCCGATCCTCCCGCCGCCGACGACCAGCGGGATCGCCCGCAGCTGCACGACCGTGCCGCCCGACTCCACCTCCGTCTCCCTGGGCTCCCTGCCGCTCGCGACGAGCATCAGGTTCTCGTTGATCGGCTCGTCGGAGTAGCAGAGCGTCGCGGTCGTACGGCCCAGCTCGGCGCCGACCAGGTCGGCGTTGAGGCCCAGCCGCCGGTAGGCCGACAGGGCGTTCGGCGAGGCGTACGTGACGCGGCCCGCCCGGTCGAGCCGGAGCAGGCCGTCGCCCACCCTCGGCGAGCGGACCAGGATCGGCTCGGCGCCGGAGAACGGGAAGCGGCCCTCGGCCACCATCTGGGCCAGGTCGGAGGCGCTCTGCAGGTAGGTCAGCTCCAGCCTGGAGGGGGTGCGCGCGGAGGACAGGTTCGTCGAGCGCTGGATGACGCCCAGGAAGTGGTCGGCCCGCCGTACCGGGATGGTCTCCTCGCGGACCGGCACCCCGCTCGACCAGTCCGGATCGCCCTCGCGGCAGATGCGCCGCTCGTTCCAGGCCGTCTCCAGGAGCGGCCGCTCCCCCTTGGACGCGGTCATCCCCACGATGTCGTCGTGGTAGACCGTCGGCCCCGTGGTGGGTCTCATCTGCGCGATCGCGATCCAGCCGGAGCCCTCCTTCAGGGGGATCCACAGGATCAGGTCCGCGAAGGAGAGGTCGGCGAGGAGCTGCCAGTCGGAGACCAGCGAGTGCATCCACTCCAGGTCCGCATCGTCGAGCGCGGTGTGACGAACCGCCAGGTCGCTTAGAGTCGGCACCCGTGCATCATGCGTTCTTTGCAGGCCCGAACGCGAATCGGGTGTGTCCGGCTGGAAAGATGCCGCCTATGGAGCAGACCCCCGACCCGCTGGCCCGGTTCCGCACGGCGGCGATCACGAGGGAGGCGGCGGGACTGCGGCGGGTCCTGCGCGCCCGCACCCCCGACGACGACGGCCTGATCGACCTGGCCTCCAACGACTACCTCGGGCTGGCCAGGGACGAGCGGCTGGCCGAGGCGGCCGTGGCGGCCACGCGCGAGTGGGGCACCGGCTCCACGGGTTCCCGTCTGGTCACGGGCTCCACGGCCCTCCACGCGCGCCTGGAGACGCGCCTGCGCGCCTTCGCCGGAGCCGAGGGCGCCCTGGTGTTCTCCTCCGGCTACCTGGCCAACCTGGCCGCCGTCGCGGCCCTGGGCAGGGGCGCCCTGGTGGTCTCGGACGCGGGCAACCACGCGTCGATCGTGGACGCCTGCCGGCTGTCGCGCTCGCGGGTCGCGGTCACCCCGCACGGGGACGTGGCGGCCGTGGACAGGGCACTGGCCGACCGGGAGGAGGAGCACGCGGTCGTGGTCACCGACGCGGTCTTCTCCGTGGACGGCGACCTGGCCCCGCTCGCGGAGCTGCACGCGGTGACGGCGCGGCGAGGCGCGCTGCTGGTCGTCGACGAGGCCCACTCGATCGGGGTCGTCGGCGCCCGCGGGCAGGGCGCGGTGCACGCCGCCGGCCTCGCGGCCGAACCGGGCGTTGTGAGAACGATCACACTGTCCAAATCCCTGGGATCGCAGGGCGGGGCCGTGCTGGGCGCGCCCGAGGTGATCCAGACACTCGTCGACACGGGACGCTCGTTCATCTTCGACACCGGACTGGCACCCGGCAGCGTTGCGGCGGCACTCGCCGCCGTCGATATCCTTCACCATCAGCCCGAACTGGCCGGACGCGTACGAACCAGGGCGAGGGAGCTGGCCGCGATGGCCCGCGATCTCGGCCTGGAGACCGGCGATCCGGCGGGTGCGGTCGTCCCCATCGTGCTCGGCCCGCCCGAGGCCGCGCTCCGGGCCGCCCTCATCTGCGCGGAACGCGGGGTGCGCGCCGGATGCTTCCGGCCGCCCTCGGTACCTGTCGGCCGCTCTTGCCTGCGGTTGACGGCACGGGCCAATCTGAGTTCCGATGATCTAGCGGTGATCCGGGGTGCACTCACCGCCGTGGCCGAGATGAAGGTGACCATGTGAGCGACGACTCCCCGAGGATCCCGAAGTACTACGACGTCAAACGCAGCCTGCTCGCGCTCACCAAGAGCCTGCCCGCGGGCAGCGCCCTGCCTCCGGAACGGGCCCTCGCGGTCCGCTTCGAGACGTCGCGCACGACCGTGCGCCAGGCTCTTTCCGAGCTCGTGGTCGAGGGCCGCCTGGTGCGCATCCAGGGCAAGGGGACGTTCGTCGCGCAGCCCAAGGTCGCCCAGGTCCTCCAGCTGACCTCCTACACCGGGAACCTGAGGACCGCCGGCCTCGAACCCGACACCAAGATCCTCGACACCAGTTACGTCACCGCCGACGAGCCGCTGGCCCGCCGCCTGGCCATCAACGCCGGCGGCCGCGTGCTGCGCATCCACCGGCTGCGCCTGGCCAACGGCGAGCCGATGTCGATCGACACCACCCACCTGTCGGCCAGGCGCTTCCCCCGCCTGCGGCGCGAGCTCGAGATGCACTCCTCGCTGTACGAGACGCTGTACAACGCCTACAACGTGCGGCTGACCGACGCCGAGGAGATCATCGAGACCGTGCTGGCCACGCCTTACGACGCGCAGGTGCTCGGCGTCGACGTCGGCCTGCCGATGCTCCTGCTCACCCGGCACGCCTTCGACGCGGACGGCAACCCGGTCGAGTGGGCCCAGTCCCTGTACCGGGGAGACCGCTACAAGTTCGTCACCCGCCTGCGCCGCCCCTGACACCCACGCCCCGCCGTCCCGAGGCGGCGTCCCCCTAAGGTGAGACGGGTGAGCATTCTCGTGGTCACCGGGACCGACACCGGGGTGGGCAAGACGGTCGTCACCGCGGCGGTGGCCGCGCTCGCCGGGGAGCGGGGCTCCTCGGTGGCGGTGGTGAAGCCCGCGCAGACCGGGGTGTCCGGCGCCGAACCGGGCGACGTGGACGACGTCATCCGGCTGTCCGGGCTGCGGACCACCTTCGAGCTGGCCAGGTATCCCGCCGCGCTGTCCCCGGCCGCGGCGGCGCGCCTGTCCGGCCTGCCGCCGGTCTCCGTCACACGGGCGGCGGCCCGGATCGGGGAGCTGGCCGACTCCCACCGGCTGGTGATCGTCGAGGGGGCCGGCGGGCTGCTCGTCCGCTTCGACGAGGAGGGCGCGACCCTGGCCGACCTCGCCCGGGCGCTCTCGGCCCCGGTGCTCCTGGTGACCAAAGCCGGGCTGGGCACGCTCAACCACACCGCGCTGACGCTGGAGGCGATGGCCCACCGTGGGCTGGAGCCCGCCGGAGTCGTGATCGGCTCCTGGCCGGCCGAACCCGGCCTCGCCGAGCGGAGCAACGTGGCGGACCTGGAGATGCTGGCCGCCCGGCCGCTGGCGGGCGCCCTCCCGGAGGGGGCCGGGTCGCTGGGGCGCGACGCCTTCGTCCTCGCGGCCCGCGCGGGGCTGGGCCCGGCACTGGGTGGCGGCTTCGACCCCGCCGCCTTCCGCGCCACCCTTAGGCTTTCCCCGTAGCCAAAGCCGCGGATCCTCTCCAATCCGGAGGTACTAGATGAGCGACATCCTCGAAACAGCCCGGGCACAGGTGCTGGAGGAGGGCCGCGGTCTCGACGCGGCGCAGGCGCTGCGCTGCCTGGAGCTGCCCGACGACCGCCTCGCCGACCTGCTGGCCCTGGCCCACGAGGTACGGATGAAGTGGTGCGGCCCGGAGGTGGAGGTCGAGGGGATCGTCTCCCTCAAGACCGGCGGCTGCCCGGAGGACTGCCACTTCTGCTCGCAGTCGGGGCAGTTCACCTCCCCGGTCCGCGCCGTCTGGCTGGACATCCCCTCGCTGGTCGAGGCCGCCAGGGAGACCGCGGCGACGGGAGCCACCGAGTTCTGCATCGTGGCCGCCGTACGGGGTCCCGACCAGCGGCTGATGGACCAGGTCCGCCAGGGTGTCAAGGCGATCCGCGAGGCCGTCGACATCAACGTCGCGTGCTCGCTGGGCATGCTCACCCAGGAGCAGGTGGACGAGCTCGCCGAGATGGGCGTGCACCGCTACAACCACAACCTGGAGACCGCGAGGTCGCACTTCGGGAAGGTCGTCACCACCCACTCCTGGGAGGAGCGCTGGGACACCTGCCTGATGGTGCGCGAGGCCGGGATGGAACTGTGCTGCGGCGGCATCGTGGGCATGGGCGAGTCGCGGGAGCAGCGCGCCGAGTTCGCCGGGCAGCTCGGCGAGCTGGCGCCCGACGAGGTCCCGCTGAACTTCCTCAACCCGCGTCCCGGCACCCCCTTCGCGTCCTTCCCGCTGCTGGAGGGGTCGGAGGCGCTGCGGACGATCGCCACCTTCAGGCTCGCGCTGCCCCGCACGATCCTGCGCTACGCCGGTGGCCGCGAGCTGACCCTGGGCGACCTGGGCACCCGCGACGGCATGCTCGGCGGCATCAACGCGATCATCGTGGGCAACTACCTCACCACCCTGGGCCGCGGGGCGGAGGCCGACCTCGGCCTGCTGGCGGACCTCAAGATGCCCATCAAGGCGCTCTCCGACACCCTCTGACCCCCGCGCGCGAGGCTCCTCGCCGGAGACGCGAGGAGCCCCGCGGGCCGGGTGCCACCCCGGCGGGTCCGCGCTGCGGCCCGTACCCGCCTCCCGCCGGTCCCGTACGGCCCGCGAGGGGCTCGCCACCAGGTGCTGGACGGCGTATTTCCAGACAGACACGACATGTCCCGGCCGCATTAGGCGAAGGGATCTGGGCAGGGAGAACAATCCCTGTCCGGCTAAGTGACTGACTGGTAGGTTGCGCGATATGGAGTCTCCCAAGCACGCAGGTGACATAGCGGTCGCCGTCTCCAAGGCATACGGCATCGAGACCATGTTCACCCTGTCCGGCGGGCACGTCTTCCCGCTCTACGACGGTGCGGTCCATGAGGGCATGCCCATCCTGGATGTCCGCCACGAGCAGAGTGCCGTCTTCGCCGCCGAGGCGACCGCCCGTCTGACGCGCAAACCCGGGCTGGCGGTGCTCACCGCGGGCCCCGGCATCACCAACGGCGTCAGCGGGGTGGCCACCGCGCACTTCAACGGGTCCCCCGTGGTGGTCATGGGAGGCCGCGCCCCGCAGTCGCGCTGGGGGTCGGGCGCGCTGCAGGAGATCGACCACCCGCCGCTGTTCGCGCCCATCACCAAGCTGGCCTTCACCGGCTCCGGCGCCGACTCCGTCGCGCAGGACGTGGAGATGGCCTTCCGCACCGCGCTCGCCCCGCACCGCGGCCCCGTCTTCCTCGACTTCCACATGGACCACCTCTTCTCGGCCGCGCCCGCGCTCGAGGAGGCCCCCGAGACGCTGACCCCGTCGCCGCTGGAGCCCGACCCCGAGGCGCTGGCCGCGATCGCCCAGCTGATCGCCGAGGCCCAGCACCCGGTGCTGGTGCTCGGCTCCGACGTGTGGATGGACCGCGCCGAGGAGGTCGCCAGGAGCTTCGTCGAGGAGTACCGCCTGCCGGTCATCCCCAACGGCCAGGGCCGCGGCATCCTGCCCGCCGGTCACGAGCTGCTGGTCACCCGGGCCAGGGGGATGGCGTTCTCGCAGGCCGACCTGGTGATCGTGGCGGGTGCCCCGATCGACTTCCGCCTCGGCTACGGCTGGTTCGGCGGCAAGGACGGCGCCCCGCTCGCCAAGGTCGTGCACCTGGCCGACGCGCCGTCACAGCTGACCACGCACATGGATCCCGCGGCCGTCGCCGCCGGCGACCTCTCGCTGCTCTTCTGGAGCCTCGGCGCGGCCTGCGCCAACGCGGGCGTCTCCCCCAAGACCTACGCGCCCTGGGTGACGCAGCTGTCCGAGGCCGCCTCGGCCGCCATCGCCGCCGACACCGCCCTGCTGCAGTCCGCCTCCGACCCGATCCACCCGATGCGGATCTACGGGGAGCTGGGCAAGATCCTCGCCGACGACGCCGTGGTGATCGGCGACGGCGGCGACTTCGTCTCGTACGCGGGCAAGTACGTCGAGCCCCGGCAGCCGGGCAACTGGCTCGACCCGGGCCCCTACGGCTGCCTGGGCACCGGCCTGGGCTACGCCATCGCCGCCAGGATCGCGCGTCCCTCCTCGCAGGTGGTGCTGCTGCTCGGCGACGGCGCGGCCGGCTTCTCGCTGATGGACGTCGACACGCTGGTGCGCCACCGCCTGCCCGTCGTGATGATCTGCGGCAACAACGGCATGTGGGGCCTGGAGAAGCACCCCATGCAGATGCTCTACGGTTACGACGTGGCCGCCGAGCTGCAGCCGCAGTGCCGCTACGACCAGGTGGTGACCGCCCTCGGCGGCGGCGGCGAGCTCGTCACCGACCCGTCGGAGATCGGCCCGGCCCTGCGCCGCGCGTTCGACTCCGGCATCCCCTACATGGTCAACATCGCCACCGACCCCTCGGTGGCCTACCCCCGGCACACCACGGGCGTCTAGGAGAGCCCCGCCGGGCTCGCGCACGGGGACCGCGAGGTCCGTGTGCGCGAGCCGGTCGTCACACCTGGCGAGACTAGGGCTTGCCGGTCGCCGTCGGCGTCTGGCTGGGCGACGGCGGGCAGTCGGTGATGGCGGCGATGATCTCCACCGGCTTGGACGGGTCCCACATCGTGCCCCCGCTCGGGTTCGACTCGACCACCTCGGTGCAGTGCTCCGGCAGGACGTCGGCGCTGTAGGAGACCGTCACCTTGAAACCCGCCTGCTTGAGCAACGCGCTCGCCGCCTCCGGCTTCATGCCGAGAGTGTTCGGAACGCTCTTCTTCGGCTTGGGCTTTGGGGTCAGGCTCGGTGTCGGGGTGGGCTTCGGCGTCTTCGTGGCCGTCGTCGGGGTGGGGGTCGGCGACCCCTTGGTCGGGGTGGCCTCCGGGGTGGGCCGGTCGTCCTGCTCCCCACGCGTCACCGACGGCCTGGGCGACGGCCTGTTGGTCGGCTTTCTTCCCGGCGGCTTCGTCGTCTTGCTGGCGATGGGCGTGGCCACGGGTTGCCTCATGGGATCGGTGGTCGAGGCCTCCTCGGAGGCCGCCATGCTGTTGATCGCCACCGCGACGAGGCCCGCGCACATCACGGCCGCGACCGCCGACGCCGCGACCAGCCCGCTCTTGCGCCGCGGCTTCTGCGCGGCGCGGCGCCGGCCCTGCGCGCCCGCCTCGACGGCCCCGGCTCCCACCGTCGGCGCGGTGGAGTGCTGCGAGCCCCCCTGCCAGCTGCCGGTCGGCTGCTGCGCCCCCTGCCAGTTCCCGGTCGGCGCCTGCGCGCCCTGCCAGTTGCCGGTGGGAGCCTGGGCGCCCTGCCAGCCCGTCTGCGGCGCGGCCGATCCCTGGCCCTGCCAGCCGGTCTGCCCCTGCGGCCCCCCTTGAGGGGCCTGCGTCTGCCAGCCGGTCTCCGGCGGCGTCGGCGGCGCTGCCTGCTGCGCGGACGACAGCGTGTCGTCGCCTCCCGCGCCGAAGGCGGCCTGCCTGGCGGCGGAGCTCATGGCCGCGGCACTGGGGAAGCGCCGGGCCGGGTCCTTGGCAAGGGAGCGCTCCACAAGCGCGCGAACCGCGGGCGGGACGTCCGGCGGCAGCGGCGGCGGCGCCTCGCGGATGTGCTTGAGCGCGATGGTGACGGGCGTGTCACCGTCGAACGGGCGCTGTCCGGCCAGGCACTCGTACGCCACCACGCCCAGCGCGTAGATGTCCACCGCGGGCGTGACGGGCGCGCCCTCGGCCTGCTCGGGCGCGCAGTAGGCGGCGGTGCCGAGCACCATGCCCGCGTCCGTCAGCCGGCTCGCGGTGTCGGACCTGGCGATGCCGAAGTCGGTGAGCACGAGCGTGCCGTCCGAACGCACCAGCAGGTTGCCCGGCTTGATGTCCCGGTGGACGATGCCCTGGTCGTGGACCGCCTGCAGTGCCGAGGCCGCCTGAGCGATGAGGTCCATCGCGGCCCCGGGGGCGATTCGCCGCAGCCGCCCGAGCAGGCGGTCGAGCGGCTCGCCGTCGACGAACTTCATCACCAGGTATGCCGTCGCCCCCGCGCCGGGCACCTCGTGAACCCCGTAGTCGTACACGTCGACGACCCCGGGATGGTTGATCGTCGCCATCGCCCGGGCCTCGCCCTGGAAGCGAACCAGGAAGCCCGGATCGTCCGTACGGCCCGGGAGCAGCACCTTTACGGCGACAGTGCGGGCCAGGACGATGTCCTCGCCCTTCCACACCTCGCCCATACCGCCGGCGCCGATGCGGGTGCTTAGGCGATACCGCCCCGCCAGCGTCGTGCCTTGGGCCACCATGACTCCCCCGTAACCCTCTCCACTCCTACCTCAGAGCTCTCCAACAAAGCGGATCCTCGTCGCGGCACCGTCACAGCGCTGTAACGAAACCCTGCATGCCCTGTGGCTCACAAACGAGACGCGTGCCGTAGCATCGCACAAAACCTGACACTTATGGGCGTACTTATGCACCTTGCAGGCCCTCGCGTCCAGGGACACTCGGGAGTCACTCAGGAAACAGCCAACCCGGATGCCACGGCGTCACCCCGCGATGTCCGCGGCAAACTCCGTAAAACCCTACAAGGGTAAGCAAAGAACACGTAAGCCGGGGTGAAACCGGCCGGTGTCAGCCGCTCGTCGTGCCGTGCTCGGCACAGCGCGCGGACCAGCCGCCGGGGGTCACCTGCACCACCATCCGGCGGCGGCAGCGAGAACAGTAACGGGGCGGCTCCATCGCACGGGCCGCCAGGCACGCGGCGTGGTCGGCCTCGCCCTCCGGGCGGCCGCAGTGGTCGCAGTACGGGGTCACGAGACCAGACCCTATGCTGGCGCGCATGACGCTCGCTCCCGGTCTGCAGGCACGGCTTCTCATCATGGTGGAAAGAGAGGACACCGCGACGAAGGTCGGCAGCGGCGACGTCCCGGTGCTGGCCACGCCCCGCCTGCTGGCCCTGGCCGAACAGGCCACCGTCCGGGCGATCGCGGACGCCCTCGCACCGGGCCAGACCTCCGTGGGCACCCGGGTCTCCCTGGAGCACCTGGAGGCCAGCCCGGTCGGCACGCACGTCGAGATCACCGTCGAGCTCACCGAGGTCGACGGGCGCCGCCTGGTCTTCGGCTTCACCGCCAGCGACCGGAAGGCCGTCGTCGCCTCGGGGACGATCGAGCGCGTGATCGTCGACCGCGAACGTTTCCTCGCGCGTCTCGCGCGCGACGGCGAAACTACTCGATGACGGCGATCAGGTCGCCCTCCTGGATGACGTCGCCCTCGGTGACCTGCAGCTTGGAGACCACGCCGCCGCCGTCCTCGACGAGGACCGGGATCTCCATCTTCATCGACTCGAGGATGACCAGGGTGTCGCCGTCCTCGACGGGGTCACCCTCGGCCACGAGGATCTTCCAGACGTTCGCCACCATCTCAGCGCGGATCTCAGACACCGGAAACTCCCATCCTTCGACGTTCCTCAACTGTGCCAGACAGAGCTGATCATGTCCGCATGCGAGCCACCAGACCTGTGTCGTAGTTGCCGCTGACGAACTCCGGTCGCTCCAGCAGCTCGGCACAGAACGGCAGGTTGTTCTTCGGGCCCTCCACGCGGAAACCCGCCACGGCCTCGCGGGCGCGCTCCAGCGCCTCGTCCCTCGTCTCCGCGAACACGCACAGCTTGGCCATGAGCGGATCGTAGAACGGCGTGACCGTGTTCCCCAGCGCGTATCCGGAGTCGACGCGGACCCCCTCGCCCGACGGCTCCTCCCACACGCCGATCCTCCCCGGCCCGGGGAGGAATCGCCTGGGGTCCTCCGCGTAGACGCGGAACTCGATCGCGTGTCCCCGGGGCGCAGGTGGCACCTCCGGCTTCTCCCCCGCGGCGATCAGCAGTTGCTGTTCCACCAGATCGACGCCGGTGACGAGTTCGGTGACCGGATGCTCGACCTGGAGCCGGGTGTTCATCTCCAGGAACACGAAGTCCTGCCTGTCGGCGTCGACCAGGCACTCGACGGTCCCGGCCCCCAGGTAGCCGACCGTCTCCCCCGCCCGTACGGCCGCCGCCAGCATGCGCTCGCGCAGTTCCGGGGTGATGCCGGGGGAGGGCGTCTCCTCCACGACCTTCTGGTGACGGCGCTGCACCGAGCAGTCCCGCTCGCCCAGCGCGACGACCGTGCCGTCGGCCAGGCCGAGGATCTGCACCTCGACGTGGCGGGCCCGCTCGACGTATCTCTCCAGCAGGATCGCGGGTGCCCCGCCGAAGCGGGCCGCGGCCCTGGAGGCCTGCTCGAAGGCCCTGGCGAGCCCGGCCTCGTCGCGGGCGACCCCCATGCCGATGCCGCCGCCCCCGCCGGCCGTCTTCACCATGACCGGGTAGCCGATCTCGGCCGCGGCCGCCACGGCCTGTTCCAGGTCGGTGACGGGCTCACGGGTGCCCACCGCGACGGGAACCCCCGCCGCCTCCATCAGGTTACGAGCGTTGATCTTGTCGCCCATGCGCTCGATCGCGTCGGGCGAGGGGCCGATCCAGACCAGGCCCGCCTCGGCGACGGCCCGGGCGAACGCGGCGTTCTCCGAGAGGAACCCATACCCCGGATGGATCGCCTGGGCGCCCGACGCGCGGGCGGCCGCCAGCACCTTTCCGGCGTCGAGATAGCTCCGCGCCGGGTCGGCCGGGCCGAGCGGGACGGCCTCGTCGGCCTCCGTCACGAACGGCAGGTCGGCGTCGGCCTCGGAGTACACCGCGACGGCCCGCACTCCCAGGCGCTGAACCGTGCGGATGATTCGCCGGGCGATTTCGCCACGGTTGGCGACCAGAACGGACTCGAACACGTTGGTGGACCCCTTTCGACCGCTTCACCCTATGGCCCGGGGCTCCACCGCACCCTCCACCCGAAACCACCGATCGCAACGCCGCGATCTGTGGACATCCCACAAATGCGAATGGCGAAAAACCCTCATAAAGCACGCAGAAATGTGCGTAAGGTCTAAAGACGGTGAATCGGGGCCAGCCTGTCGATCACCCGGGCCATCGCCTCGACGACCGTCGGGTCGTACTCCCGCCCCACGCCCAGCCTGAGCCGCTCCAGGGCGGCACCCGCCCGGTCGCGGTCGCTGGAACCACCGACGAGGTCGTCGTAGGCGTTGGCCGCCTTGATGATGCGGCTCGCCATCGGCGGCAGCTCCGCGCAGGTGTCGCACTGGCGGCGGACGATCTCGGCCACCCGGTCCAGCACCCCGGTCTGCCTGATCACCTCGGCGCCCAGCTCGGCGATGCGCCGCGCCTGCTCGGGGTCGGTGAGGACCGTGGCGCCGCCGGGAATGGGATCGCGCAACGACAGCTGGCCGATGTCGTGCATGAGCGCGGCGTACTCGAGTTCGAGCAGCTCGGGCTCCGCCGTGCCGAGCTCCCGCCCGACCGCCACCGACAGGCGGCTCACCCGGCGGGAGTGCCCCGGCTCGACGTACCCGCCGACCTCGGTGACCCGCGCGAGCGCCCGTACGGTCTGCAGGTAGGTGGCCCTGATCCCGGCGTACTTGCGGAAGGCGACCTGGGTCACCAGCAGCGGCGCGGCGAAGACCAGCAGCGCGGTCATGCCCATACTGTGCGAGGCGAGTGCGAGCAGGATGCCCGAGGCGGCGACGGCGGCCCCCAGCGGCGCGGCCATCCACAGCTCGTCGTGGACGGCCACCCTGAGGGCCGCCCGCACCTGCTCGGCCCGGATCACGGCGGCCATCAGCACGTCGACCACCACCGTGAGCAGGATGAACAGGGCCATCACGCCGAGCGCGGGCCACCAGCCGCTCTCCCCTTTCCTGGCCAGTTCGAACAGCGGCCCGGCCAGCGGCCGGTAGGCCAGCGCGAGCAGGGCACCGGTCAAGAGCCTGCGCGCCATCCCGTCCAGCTGGGGCGGGCGGCCCACCGCGAGGTGCGGCAGCGCCCCCGCCACCATGCCGACCGCCAGCACCGCGACGACCTGCATCGCGGGATGCTCCGCGGGGACGCCGCCCATGTCCAGCAGGAGCGTGTAACCGAGCGCGGCCGCCGCGCCGATCGGCGCCACCTCCCTGTTGCCGGGCATGGTGAGCCTGGCCAGCTCCCCGATCGCGATCAGCACGCCGAAGGCGACCGCGATCTGGGGGTCGCGCAGTTCGGTCGCGGCCGTGTGGGCCACCCCGGCCACCGCCAGGAGCCCCGCCGCGCAGATCAGCAGGAGCTGGCCCGAGTCGAGCGTCCGGAAAACCCGGTTGGCGCCGGAGCCGTTCATCGCTCGGACACCACCTGGATGGGCACGGTCGGGTCGTCGTGGTCCTTCGCGGTGGTCTCCGACACGTCGGCCGGGGGCGTGACGACCGTGCGCGGCGGCTCCCAGCCGTCACGCTCGACGGCCTTGACGAACGCGACCACCATCACCGGGTCGAACTGGGTGCCGGCCCCCTTGCGCAGCTCGTCCATCGCCACCTCGCGCGAGCGGGCGATGCGGTAGGAGCGGTCGGAGGTCATCGAGTCGAAGGCGTCGGCCACCGCGATGATCCTGGCGAACTCCGGGATCTCGTTGCCCGCCAGCCCCATAGGGTACCCCTTGCCGTCCTGCCGCTCGTGGTGGTGCATGATCCCGGCGAACGCCTCGTCCAGGAAGTCGATGCCGCGCACGATCTCCAGCCCGCGCATCGGGTGGAGCTGGATGGCCGCGAGCTCCTCCTCGCTGAGCGGGCCGTCCTTCTGCAGCACCTTGGTCGGCACGCCCAGCTTGCCCACGTCGTGGAGCATCCCGGCGTAGCGGATCGCGCGCAGCCGCTCGGGCCCCATGCCGATCTCCTCGGCGATCATGCCCGCGGCCAGGGAGACGCGGGTGCAGTGGCCGCGCGTGTAGTAGTCCTTGGTCTCCACGGCCTGGCAGAGCGCGGCGATCGTCGCGTCGTAGGAGCGCTGCTGCGCGAGGTACTGGCCGAAGGCCCAGCGGGCCACGAAGAGCGGGAGCAGCACGAGCACCGCGGAGATCGAGCTGACCGTGGCCCACAGTCCGGCGATCAGCAGGCCGAAGGTGGCGTAGCCGAAGTAGGAGAGCATGAACTGCGCCACGCCCCGCAGCGGCACCTGGTCGGCCTGGCCGGTGAGCTTCAGCACGATCGCGATCAGGACGAAGTTGAGGGGCACGAAGACGGCCGCCGCGCCCGCGAAGGGCACGATGATGTCGTCGAACCCGGCGATGGTCGGCACCCCCGACCGGCCGCCGAGCCACGCGTAGACCCGGCCCGCGACGTAACCGCAGATGGCGAACTGGGCGCTGTTGAACAGCCGCTTCACCAGCGGCAGGCCGGGCCGCACGCTGAACATGGCCGTCATGCCGACCAGCGCCGCCCCCTCGGGGCCGAGCAGCACCACCGCGGCGAGCACGGCGGAGAAACTGACCGACACCGCCGCCTGGCGGACGTGCAGCAGGGTGGGCACCGACTCGCACACCAGGAACAGCAGGGCCAGCACCATGAGGTTGGACCAGTCGAGCGGATCCAGCCGGCCGTCCTCGGCCACGTTGTATCCGAGCAGCGCGAACGCGGCTCCGATGACCAGGATCAAATAGACCTTGGCAAACCACGGCAGTCCACGCAAAGCGGCCACCCTAGTGTTCCTTCAAGGGCGCGTGCTCAGGTCCAGGAAATCCCAGGAAAGACCGGGGTGACCGTTTCCTTTAACATGCGCTGCCTCCACGTCGATTTCGCACCCAGGTTATCGAAGCGAACCTGCTCAGGAGAGCGAGACGACCAATCGCAAGCAAAGCGTAACCAAGCAATCACCGGCCGCCATCGACGGTCGGTGTTCGCGGTGTCACAGGCTCGCGAGCCTGGTCCTCGCCCAGTCGAGGGTGCTCTTCAGCCCGGCGGCCAGATCCGTCTGGGGACGCCAGCCGAGCCCTTCGAGCGCGGGGGCCGGGTCGACGGCCATCGCGGGGAGGTCACCCAGCCGGGTGGGGGCCGTGCCGGGCTCGTCGGGGACGCCCGCCGCCTCCGCGACCAGGGAGTGCAGCCTCCGGTCGGTGGTCTGGACACCGGTGCCCAGGTTGAAACGGCCGCCGCCGCCCTCGGTGCCGCAGGCGCGGGCGAAGCCGTCCACCACGTCGTCGACGAAGATGTAGTCGCGGGTCTGGTCGCCGTCGCCGTACACCACCGTGGGGGTGCCGTTGAGCAGCGCGTCGGTGAAGATGGCGACCACCCCCGCCTCGCCGTCGGGCGACTGGCGCGGGCCGTAGACGTTGGAGAGCACCAGCGTGGTGTAGTCGATGCCGTGCAGCGCCTTGAAGGTGGCAAGGTAGGTCTCCGCGCTCAGCTTGGAGGCCGCGTACGGGGAGCGCGGGTCGGTCGCCGCGCCGCCGGGGACCGGGATGACCGCCGGCCTGCCGTACACCGCGACCGAGGAGGCGAAGACGACCTTGCGGGTGCCTCCGTGGTGGGCGGCCTGCAGGACCGACGCGGTGCCCTCGACGTTGAGCCGGGCGTCGTGGACCGGGTCGGCCACGCTCTTGCGCACGCTGATCTGCGCGGCGAGGTGGCAGACGACCTCGGGCCTCCACTCGGCGGCCAGGCCGATCAGGGCCGGGTCGCGGATGTCCATCACGTGCAGGGCGAACAGGGGATTCCGCGCGGCGCGGGTCAGGTTCTCGCGGTCGCCCCCCGACAGGTCGTCCACCACGGCGACCTCGTGCCCGTCGGCCAGCAGCCGGTCGACGAGGGTGGATCCGATGAATCCCGCCCCGCCGGTCACGAGTATGCGCATGGTGAACCCCCATCGTCGTATGGCCAAGGCCGTACGAGAGATCCTAGGAGGTCAGCGGGCCAGCTCGGAGCGGACCTGGTCGATGCGGCCGAGCACCTTGGCCCGCAGGTCGGCGGAGACCTGGTCACAGCCGCAGTGCTTGGCCACGAGCTGCTTGACGACCTGCTCCAGGCCGTACTCCTCCAGGCAGGGGTGACACTCGTCGAGGTGCTCGCGGATGTCGGCGCAGTTGCCCTCGTCGAGCTCGCCGTCCAGGTAGGTGTAGACCTTGTCCAGAACCTCGCGACAGTCGGTGTCGTGGTGGTTGCCGCAGCTCATGCGATCACCCGGCCCCAGGAGCCCGCGCCGGTGGGCTCGTCGTTCCTGTCTCGCTCGCTCACTTCGCACCTTCCGCGGGAACCAGGCCACGCTCGCGGGCGTAGTCCTCGAGTTGGGTCCGCAGCTGGCGACGGCCACGGTGCAGCCGCGACATCACGGTCCCGATGGGGGTCCCCATGATGTCGGCGATCTCCTTGTACGGGAAGCCCTCGACGTCGGCGAGATAGACCGCGATGCGGAACTCCTCGGGAAGCGCGGCCAGCGCTCGTTTCACGTCGGTGTCGGGGAGGTGTTCGAGCGCCTCGATCTCCGCCGACTTCAGCCCGGCCGAGGTGTGGGACTCGGCCCTGGCGAGCTGCCAGTCCTCGATCTCCTCGGCGCCCGACTGCTTGGGCTCCCGCTGCTTCTTGCGGTAACTGTTGATGAAAGTGTTCGTCAGGATCCGGTAAAGCCACGCCTTGAGGTTCGTGCCTTGCTGGAACTGATGGAAGGACGCGAAGGCCTTCGCGAAGGTCTCCTGAAGAAGGTCCTCGGCGTCCGCGGGGTTGCGGGTCATCCGAAGCGCGGCGGAGTAGAGCTGGTCGAGATAGGGCATGACATCCCGCTCGAACCGTGTGCTCCGCTGCTCCAGAGTCTCCTCGTCTGTCGCAGGGACCTGACCCACCCCCTTAAGATCGCCGGAGTCCTGCTGACGCGGGACACCGTACTGAGCGGAGAATACCCGCTCAGCAGGGAGAGCCCGATCACCGGGGCGGGTGACGGATTCGATCAAGGCGAGCATCTGCTTGCCAACCTCCGAAAGGATCGTGCGTTGTCCGCTTGCAACACACCCGCACCGCCATCTGTTCCCGCAAGATAGAAGGTGACGAACGACCCGGTACGGGGAAAAAGAAGGTACGTACCGGTAGGTAATTGAACGACCACCGGATCCTCCCGACGCCAGGAGCTGCTTGTGCTGCCCATCCCGGCCGAAGAGCTGAACGGCTCAGGTGCGCTCGGGCCGTACTGGACCTTTTACCACGCGGTCGTGGCCGAGCAACTGAGCCGATGGCTGCCGGAAACCCCGTCCACCGTCCTCGACATGTCCTGCGGTGACGGCCGCTGGGCCGTCCAGGCGGCGAAGGCGGGACACCGGGTGGTCGAGGTGGTCGACTTCCGCAGGCCCGCGACCGGCCTGCCGCTGCACGACATCTCCAGGGTCAGCCAGGTACGCGCCGACGACCTGCGCTTCCTGCCCGACTGCAGCGTGGACGCCGTGCTCGCCGAGGAGCGCGCGATGTCGGTGGAGCTCATGGCCGAGTCCGCGATCGGCGACGTCGCCCGGGTCCTGCGTCCCGGCGGCCAGGCTCTGGTCTGCGTCGACTCCCTGGTGCTGGGGATGGCGATCCTCGCCGAGCAGAACTACTGGGCCCATCTGCGCCAGACCGGCGAGGTCATGCTCGTGCCCTGGCCCGACGGCAGCATCACCCGCTGCTTCAGCAGCGCCCAGCTCCGCGAGTTGCTCACCGACGCCGGGCTGGAGGTCGAGTGGATACGCCCCCGCACGGTGCTGTCCCCCTCGACGGTCGACCACGTGCTCGCCTCCGACTCCCGGGCGCTCGCCTGGCTGGTCAACACGGAGCTGGACACCCACCCGGACGACGACGACACGGTGGGCATCCACCTGGTGGCCAGCGCCCGGCGCCCCGGCTGACCGCGACCTCGATCGCGGGCTCCCGGGAGCCTCTCGGGAACTCGCGGGAGCCCGTGGGAACTCGCGGGAGCCCGTGGGAACTCGCGGGAACTCGCGGGAGCCCGTGGGAGCCCGTGGGAGCCCGTGGGAGCAGAGCACGGGCACGGTCTCGCGAGAAGGAGTCAGCGCCTGCGCTCGCGCCTGGACTGGCACGGCACGCAGCGGGCCGCCTCGGGCCGCGCCTCCAGCCTGCTCTCGGGGACCGGCGCGCCGCAGTCCGCACAGAGGCCGTACTCCCCCTCGTCCATCCGACTGAGCGCCTCCAGCACCGAACGGCGGTGCCGGGTGGCCACCTCCAGCAGGGCCCGGTTGCGATCGGAGTCGGTCAGGTCGGAGCCGCCGTCGGCCGGCGAGCGATCCCGTTCCCGTACGGCGGGGGAGTCCCCGCGGAGCACTCCGATGGACCGGTCGAGTTCGGCGAGCATGCTCTTCAGGCGCTCGCGCGCGGTCGCGACATCCACGAATCCGCACCTCCGGGAAGCCGGGGCGGCCTGTGAGAAGATCCCCGGCTCTCCCGCCAGGCGCAAAAAAAGGGGGCTCTGGGACGGCAGCCTCGCGACCTCGTCACCGTGGCCGGTACGCCACTCCGGTCACGAGACACCGCTTTCCTCACCGGATGCCCACTTGACGGAAGTTTTACACCGAATCACCCGGCACTTTAGGAAAAGCGCCCGGCCGTCACCCCGCCGGCGAACCCCGCCCCGAGGGGTGCCGGGCCCTACGCCTCCTTCAGCGGCTCGACGAGTTCCGGGCTGTTGTTCCGCACCGAGTTGACGGCGGTGGAGACCGGATGGATCTCCAGCCCCGTGGAGCCCGCAGGGATCAGGAACCCCTTCGCGTCGAGCACCCCGGGGTCGAGCCACTCGCCCCAGCGGTCGGGCTCGATCAGCATCGGCATCCGGTCGTGGACCACGCCCGCCTCGTCCACGGCGTCGGTCGTGATGATCGTGCAGGTCACCAGCCAGGAGAGCGGGTCGTCGTCGTCGCGGCCCCGGTCGCGCCAGAACTCGTACAGTCCCGCCATGGCCATCACGCCGCCGTCGGCGGGGCGGACGAAGTAGGGCTGCTTCTTCGGCTTCCCCTTGGCGTCCTTCTCGTCCAGCACGGCCCACTCGTAGTAGCCGTCGGCCGGGATCAGGCACCTGCGCTCGGCGAACGCCTTGCGGTAGGCGGGCTTCTCGGCCACCGTCTCCACCCGCGCGTTGATCATTTTTGAGCCGATGGACGGGTCCTTCGCCCAGGCCGGGACCAGCCCCCAGCGGACCACGCGGAGCTGCCTCACCGGCCCGCCGTCCGGCTCGGACTTCGGCACCCGGCTCATCACCGCGTACACCGGCTTGGTGGGCGCGACGTTGTAGTCGGGCCTGAGCTCGTCGTCGGCCGCCCCGTCGAGCTCGACCTGGAACTCCTCCAGCAACTCCTGCTTGCCTCGCGCAGACGCGTATCTTCCGCACATATCTCCACTTTCCCACGCCACGACACGCCGGGGAGTCTCCGACCCCATCTTCGATCTTGCCCCGCACCGCCGGTGGTGCCGCTGAGCGTCACGGTGACGACGCTTTTACCCGGCTCACCCGGATCCTCACCTCATCGATCACGCGAACCCCTCCGTACCCGGACATGAAAGGGGGACGGACCGGCACGGACGGGCGGCGCGGTGCGGGCACCGGTAGGCTTTTGACCATGTCCGCTCCGCTGTGGCCCGCGCCGACCGCGACCGAACCCGTCCGCGCGACCGTCCCCCTGCCCGGGTCGAAGTCCGTGACCAACCGCGCGCTGCTGCTCGCCGCGCTGGCCGAGGGACCCGGCACGGTACGCCTGGCGCTGCGCAGCCGCGACGCCGACCTGATGGCGGACGCGCTGCGGGCGCTGGGCACGACGATGGTCCCCTCCAACGAGAGCGCCTCCGGCGTCGACTGGGCGATCACGCCCGGCCCCGTCACCGGCGGGGCCCGCATCGACGTGGGGCTGGCGGGAACGGTCATGCGCTTCGTGCCGCCGATGGCGGCGCTGGCCAGGGGCGAGGTCTTCTTCGACGGCGACCCGCACGCCCGCAAGCGCCCGATGGGCCCGATCCTGGGCGCGCTGCGCGCCCTCGGCGCCGAGGTGACGGGTGACGCCCTGCCGTTCACGGTACGAGGACCGCTGACCGGCGGCGAGGTCAGGCTCGACGCGTCCGGGTCGTCGCAGTTCCTCTCCGGCCTGCTGCTGGCGGCGGCGCGCTTCGAGAAGGGCGTGACGGTGCGCCACGAGGGCCCGCCGATCCCCTCGCAGCCGCACATCCTGATGACCGTCCAGATGCTCCGCGAGTTCGGCGTCACGGTGGACGACTCCGAGCCCGACGTCTGGCGGGTCGAGCCCGGCCCCATCGGGGCGAGGGACTTCACGGTGGAGCCCGACCTGTCCAACGCGGCGCCCTTCCTGTGCGCCGCCATGGTGACCGGCGGCACGGTCACCATCCCCGACTGGCCCGAGCGGACGACCCAGCCGGGTGACCAGCTCCGCACCCTGCTGACCGGCATGGGCGCCTCGGTGCGGCACACGCCCGAGGGGCTGGAGGTCACCGGCACCGGGCGGATCACCGGCATCGAGGCCGACCTGCGCGACGTGGCCGAGCTGACCCCCACGATCGCCGCGCTGGCCGCCCTCGCGAGCACGCCCAGCAGGATCGGCGGCGTCGCCCACATCCGCGGGCACGAGACCGACCGGCTGGCCGCCCTGGTCGCCGAGATCAACGGCCTCGGCGGCGACGCGAACGAGACCGAGGACGGCCTGGAGATCAGGCCCCGCCCGCTCACCGGCGGGGTGTTCCACTCCTACGCCGACCACCGGATGGCCACCGCCGGAGCGGTGATCGGGTTGGCCGTGCCCGGCGTCGAGGTGGAGGACATCGCCACCACGGGTAAGACCCTCCCCGAGTTCGCCTCCATGTGGGCGGGCATGCTGCGCGGCGCGCGGTGAGGGGCGACCGGTCGGCAGGCGCCGCGGCCCCTCCCGGGGGCACACCGGGCCGGACAAGGCGGAGAAACTGAGAAAGCGCGAGTACGACGAGGACGACGTCAGGATCAGGCCCGGAAAGGGGTCTCGGCCCCGGACCAGGATCCGCCCTGCCCACGAGGACGCGATCCCGGCGTTCGTGGTCGCCGTCGACCGCGGGCGCTACACGTGCCTGGTCGAGTCGGCGGGCGAGAAGGGCCGTCGCCGCAAGAAGGACCAGGCGGAGGGCGCCGCGATGAGCGGCCGGGTCGTGGTCGCCATGAAGGCGCGCGAGCTGGGCCGCAAGGGCATCGTGGTCGGCGACCGGGTGGCCCTGGTGGGCGACGTCTCCGGCCTGGCCGACACGCTGGCCCGCGTCGTGCGGGTGGAGCCCCGCACCTCCATGCTCCGCCGCTCGGCGGACGACACCGACAACACCGACGGCATCGAGCGTCCGGTGGTCGCCAACGCCGACCAGCTCGTCATCGTGACGGCCCTGGCCGATCCGCCGCCCCGGCCCCGCATGATCGACCGGATGCTCGTCGCGGCCTTCGACGCCGACATCGACCCGATGCTCTGCCTCACCAAGTCCGACCTCGCCTCGCCCGGCGAGCTGGTCTCGCTGTACGACCCCCTCGGGGTGCCGTACGTGGTGGTCCAGAAGGGGGGCGGCCTGGAGGAGGTGCGAGAGCGCCTGAAGGGCCGGATCAGCGTGCTCGTCGGCCATTCGGGGGTGGGCAAGTCGACGCTGGTCAACGCCCTGGTACCGGATGCCAACCGCGCCGTCTCCCACGTGAACGCGGTGACCGGCCGGGGCCGGCACACCTCCACGTCGGCCGTCGCCCTGGAGCTGCCGGAGGGCGGCTGGATCATCGACACCCCCGGCGTGCGCAGCTTCGGGCTGGCCCACGTGTCGGTGGAGACGGTCCTGGCGGGCTTCCCCGACCTGATCGAGGGCACCGTCCAGTGCCCGAAGGGCTGCACCCACCTGTCCGAGGAGTGCGCCCTGGACGCCTGGGTGGCCGCCGGACAGGCCGAACCGGCCCGGCTCGCCTCCCTGCGCCGCCTGCTCGCCAGCCGCGAGGGCGCCTCCGACGACGATCAGTCGTAAGGGCGCCCCGGGACCGGGAAGCGGCGAAGTGGATGAGCGGCAAGCAAAGTTCGCCGCCCCCGGCGTCGCCAGGTCGTCACCGTCGTCACCGCCTTCACCGCCGTCGCCGCCCTCGCCGCCCTCGCCGTACGTGGAGCGTCGGCGGTTCGAGGCGGTGTCAGGGGTTCGGCCGGAAGGACCAGGCGATGGTCATCTCGGACACGAGGGTGCCGTCGGCGGTCCTGATCTCGACGGCGACGTCGAACTCGGGACGCTCTCCCGCGTCCAGCGTGGCCACGACCTCCTCGCGGGACGCCCGCAGCCGGGCCTCCGCGACGACCTCGCCCTTCGCGAGCTTCAGGTAGCGGATCGTCGCGCTCTTGGCCAGCGGGGTGGCCCGTGACAGCTGGTCGCCGAAGGTGGAGAGCATGGCGGCACCGGAGGCCGTCTCCGCCACGCTGAACAGGGCTCCGGCGTGCGGACCTCCCACGTGGTTGTGCAGCTCGTCCCGGTCGGCCATCCGGGCGACGGCCAGGCCCGGCTCCACCTTGTCGAACGAGATGCCCAGCGTCCTGGCGAACGGGACGCTCTGCAGCATGAGGTCACCCACGTCAAAGGTCATACCGGAATGCTACTCGTCAGTAACACCGATGCCAACGGATGTTTCACGCGCTGTCCGAGCCTTGTAGGACGCGACACGATTGTTCCGCTTGCTCCCCGATCTCCGCCATTCGGCCGTCGACGCGATACCGTTGGCCCCCGTGACGGGTTACAACGACGATCTTCGCCTCGCGCACGTCATGGCCGACGCCGCCGACGATCTGACGATGCGCAGGTTCAAGGCCATGGACCTGCGGGTGGAGACCAAACCCGACCTCACACCGGTGAGCGACGCCGACCAGGCCGCCGAGGAGGCGATCCGCGGAGCCCTCGGCCGGGCCCGGCCGCGCGACGCCGTCATCGGCGAGGAGTTCGGCGCGAGCGGCCACGGCGACCGCTCGTGGATCATCGACCCGATCGACGGCACCAAGAACTACGTGCGCGGAGTGCCCGTCTGGGCCACGCTCATCGCCCTGATGGACCAGGGACGCGTCGTCGTGGGCCTGGTCTCCGCCCCCGCCCTCGGCCGCCGCTGGTGGGCCGCCCGCGACAGCGGCGCCTGGAGCGGCAAGAGCCTCACCAAGGCCACGCGGTGCCAGGTCTCCTCCGTCACCAAGATCGAGGATGCCTCGTTCTCCTACTCCAGCATCGGCGGCTGGGAGGAGGCCGGACGGCTCGACGCGTTCCTCGACCTGAACCGCTCCGTCTGGCGCAGCCGCGCCTACGGCGACTTCTGGTCGCACATGCTGGTCGCCGAGGGCGCGGCCGACGTGTCGGCGGAACCCGAGCTCTCCCCCTGGGACATCGCGGCGCTGACCGTGATCGTCGAGGAGGCGGGCGGCATCTGGACCGACCTGTCGGGTGTCCCCGACGTCGACGGCGGCAGCCTGCTGTGCAGCAACGGCGCCCTGCACGGCGAGGTCCTCAAACGCCTCGGCAGCGGACCGCTGACCCTCCCCGCCTGACGCCCCGTCACCCGCCCGGCCCGAGAGAGCCCTGACATCAGTCCGAGGGCCGCCTCATCGCGCCAGGGGACTGTCTTGCCTCGAATGGCCTCTCCTGAGGACCGTTCCCCCGCACCCGCTCAACGACCTGCCCCCGCCCCCGGTTCGAGGGCTTGAGGGCTTGGGGAATTGAGAGCTCGGGGGATCCCCCGGGGCGTCCACACGCGGTTCCGCGCCGGAGCGCCACACCGGCGAATCGCGCCAGGGATCCGGCCCGTTACCTTCCGCCGGATGTCGGGAAGATGAACACATCGGCACGTCCACGAGGACGCGGCCGGAGACGGGAACGTTCCGATCGGAGGGCTCCCGCACCGGGCCCCTCCCACACCTGGGAATCTTCGAAGCCCCGCTCAGCGGGCGTGCCGAACCGTAAACCGGACTCAAAATCTCGTCGAAGTTCCGGTATTCACATCCGTGGGCCTACCTCTTCCGGCCCCGGTCATGGCTCGTTTCACTTCCGTTCACTTTGCCCCACTTTCATCGGAGGCATCGAGAACAGATCTCACTACGGAGAAGGAACATACCGTGACCAGTGGACAGCGCCGCCTCAGCGCGGTGGCGACGGCCGCGCTCGTCGTATCGCTCGCGGCCGCTTGCGGTGGCGACGCCAAGCCCAGCAGTGACGGCAGCACCCCCGCCGCGTCCTCCGCCGAGGCGGGCGCCGGCGCGGCCCTGAGCGGCGAGATCAAGATCGACGGTTCCAGCACCGTGGCCCCCCTCACCCAGGCCGCCTCCGAGCTCTTCGGCGAGGAGCAGCCGCAGGTCAAGGTGCCGGTCGGCACCTCGGGCACCGGCGGCGGCTTCGAGAAGTTCTGCGCCGGCGAGACGGACATCTCGAACGCCTCCCGTGCGATCAAGGACGAGGAGAAGGCGGCCTGCGACGCCAAGGGCATCAAGTTCACCGAGCTCACGGTGGCCGTCGACGCGCTGACCGTGGTGGTTCCCAAGGAGAACGACTGGGTCACCTGCCTCACCACCGACCAGCTCAAGAAGATGTGGGAGCCGGCGGCCGAGGGCAAGGTCAAGACCTGGAAGGACGTCGACGCCAAGTTCCCGGCCGAGGAGCTCAAGCTCTACGGCCCCGGCACCGACTCCGGCACCTTCGACTACTTCACCGACGAGATCAACGGTGAGGAGGGTGCCAGCCGCAAGGACTACAGCCCGAGCGAGAACGACAACGACATCGTCACCGGCGTCGAGGGCGCCAAGGGCGGCCTGGGCTACTTCGGCTTCACCTACTTCGAGGAGAACGCCGACAAGCTGAAGGCCGTGGAGATCGACTCCGGCAGCGGCTGCGTGGCCCCGAGCGTCGAGGCGGCCCAGGGCGGCAAGTACACCCCGCTCGCCCGCCCGCTGTTCGTCTACCCCTCCGCCGCCGCGGTGAAGCGGCCCGAGGTCGCGGCCTTCCTCGACTACTACGCGGCCAACATCAACGCGATCGCCAAGGACGCGAAGTTCATCCCGCTCAACCCCGAGCAGGAGGCCAAGCTCAAGGCTGACATCACCACGCTGAAGAGCGCCGGCTGATGTCGGCTCAGCACCGCACGACCGTTCCAGGGGCCCAGGGGTCCCTGGCGCGGTCGCGCCCGCGTTACGGCGAGTTCGTCATCAAGGCCGTTCTCCTGGCCGCGGCGATGGTGTCGGTGGCGACCACCATCGGCATCGTCATCGCGCTCCTCGAACCGACCGTCGAGTTCTTCGCCTCGGTGAGCATCGGAGAGTTCTTCGGCTCCACCAGCTGGGGACCGCTGTTCAACCCGCCGTCGTTCGGCGTGTGGCCGCTCATCGTGGCCACCCTGGAGATCACCCTCATCGCCATCGTGGTCGCCGTGCCGCTCGGCCTGGCCGCCGCGATCTACCTGTCGGAGTACGCCTCCGCCAGGACCCGCAAGATCTTCAAGCCGGTGCTGGAGGTCCTCGCGGGCGTCCCCACCGTCGTCTTCGGCTTCTTCGCCCTCACCTTCGTCACCCCGCTGCTGAGGGACGTCTTCCCCTTCCTGGACCTGGACGGCAAGAACGCGCTCGCCGCCGGTCTCCTGGTCGGCGTGATGATCATCCCGATCGTCGCGTCGCTGTCGGAGGACTCGATGGCCGCGGTGCCCAACGGCCTGCGCGAGGGCTCCTACGCCCTCGGTGCCTCCAAGATGCTCACCTCGGTGCGCGTCGTCGTCCCCGCCGCGTTCTCCGGCATCGTCGCCGCCATCATCCTGGCGGTCTCCCGGGCCGCGGGCGAGACGATGATCGTCGCGATCGCGGGCGGTTTCAAGTCCGTCTTCACGCTGTACCCGGGCAACGAGATGGCCACGATGGCGGCCTTCATCGCCCAGGCCGGCTCCGGCGACGCCTCGGTCGGCTCGATCGCCTACAAGACCATCTTCGCGGTGGGTTCCCTGCTCTTCGTGATCACCTTCGCGATGAACTACCTCAGCGCCCGCATGGTCCAGAAGTATCGCGAGGTCTACGACTGATGGCCATCCTCTCCACCCCCCGCTCGGCCGTACAGCTGGCCGGCAAGGGACGCCCTCTCAAGGAACACCTCTTCCGCATCGCGTTGCTGGCCAGCCTCGCGATCGCTCTCCTGTTCCTGGCCATGCTGCTGGTCTACGTCGTCGAGGAGGGGTGGCCCCGGCTCAACTCGATGCTGTGGGAGAACCAGCCCTCGATCCGCCGCCCGGAGACGTCCGGTATCCAGTCGGGCATCTTCGGCACCCTGTGGATCATCGGCCTGACCGCGATCATGGCCCTGCCCACCGGCATCCTCGCGGCGATCTACCTTGAGGAGTACGCCGACAGGACCAAGTGGTACAACAAGCTGATCGAGCTGAACATCTCCAACCTGGCGGCCGTTCCCTCGATCGTCTACGGCATCCTCGGCCTGGGGATCATCGCCCGCTGGATGCAGTTCGGCTTCACCGTCATGACCGGCGCGGTCACCATCTCGCTGCTCGTGCTTCCCATCGTGATCATCTCCGCCCGCGAGGCCATCCGCGCGGTGCCGCCGTCGATCCGCGAGGGCTCGCTGGCGCTGGGCGCGACCCAGTGGCAGACCATCTACCGCCAGGTGCTCCCCGCGTCGATCCCGGGCATCGCGACGGGCTCGATCCTGGCGCTCTCGCGGGCGATCGGTGAGGCCGCCCCGTTCCTGATGCTGGGTGCCGCGACGCTGGTCCGGTTCAACCCCGAGGGTGTCTGGAGCAGCTTCACCGTCCTGCCGCTGCAGATCTACAGCTTCATCAGCCGCCCCCAGGAGGAGTTCGCCATCCTCGCCGCCGCGGCGATCGTGATCCTGCTGGCGATCCTGCTCCTGATGAACTCCGTCGCCATCTGGCTCCGTAACCGCTATCAGAAGCGCTGGTGAGGTAAGAAATGTCCGAGATTGGAATTTCCGTGCCGAACGTGAACGTGCGCGGCCCCGAAGTCCCCCGCACCATCGAAGCCCTCGACCCGGTCTTCACCGTTTCCAACCTCAGCGTCTTCTACGGCGACTACGAGGCGGTGCGCGGGGTCAACCTGACCATCGGCAACCGTGAGATCACGGCCATGATCGGCCCGTCCGGCTGCGGCAAGAGCACCGTGCTGCGCTGCTTCAACCGGATGAACGACCTGATCCCCGGCGCCCGCGCGGCCGGCGAGATCATGTACCACGACGAGAACCTGTACGGCGACCACGTGGACCCGATCGAGGTCCGCCGCCGCATCGGCATGGTCTTCCAGAAGCCGAACCCCTTCCCCAAGTCGATCTACGACAACATCGCCTACGGTCCCCGGGTCAACGGGGTCAAGGGCAACATGGACGAGATCGTCGAGGAGGCGCTGACCAAGGCGGCGCTCTGGGACGAGGTCAAGGACAAGATCAAGCAGAACGCGCTCTCCCTGTCCGGCGGGCAGCAGCAGCGCCTGTGCATCGCCCGGGCGATCGCGGTGAAGCCCGACGTCATCCTGATGGACGAGCCCTGCTCTGCCCTGGACCCGATCGCGACCACCAAGATCGAAGACCTGATGCAGGAACTGACGCGCGACTACACGATCGTCATCGTCACCCACAACATGCAGCAGGCCGCCCGCGTCTCGGACCGCACGGCCTTCTTCACCGCCGAGGTGGACGAGGACGGCGTGCGGCACGGCCGCCTGGTGGAGTTCGACGAGACCAGCCGCATCTTCACCAATCCCAGCGACAAGCGGACCGAGGATTACATCACCGGGCGCTTCGGCTAAACCGCATTGGAGGATCCGGGTGATCCAGCCGCAGACGGCACCAGAGGTGGACGGGGACACACGGACGGCGCCCATGCTGCTGGTGGCCGATCCGGAGGCGGCCATGGTCCACGACCTGGCCGCGGCCCTGGAACGCGAGGGGGTGCAGGTCATGGGCGTCGTCGACGGCGCCCAAGCCCTGTTGCAGGCCGGGGCGCTCCGCCCCGACGTCGTTCTCGTCAGCGCCTCGCTGCCGGTCATAGGGGCGGTGGAGTTCGTCCGCGCGGTACGGCTGACGCGGGCGATGCCCGTCCTGCTGGGCGTGGGCGAGGGTCACGCCCAGCAGGCCGTCCAGGCTCTGACGGCCGGAGCCACCGCGTGCGTGGCCCGGCCCTACCGGGTTCCCGAGCTGCTGCCGCTGATCCACGCCGCGTTCACCGGCGAGGCGGGGACCCGCAGGGCGCTCGTGGTCGGCACGGTGGAGCTCGACGTCAACGCGTACCAGGTGAGGGTCGGCGGCAGGGTCGTGCACCTGCCGCTGCGCGAGTTCGAGCTGCTGCACTACCTGATGCGCAACGCGCACCGCACGGTGACGCGGGAGCAGATCATGCGGCATGTCTGGAACTCCACCGACACGACCTCGACCAACACCATCGCGGTACACGTCAAGCGTCTCCGCGCCCGCCTGGGCGACAACGACGACCAGCTGATCCAGACCGTGCGGGGGGTGGGCTACCGGCTGGTCGACAGGACGACGTGACGCGCGGTTCCAGTGGGCGCGCTCAAGGAACGCGCTCCCGAAGGGCGCAGGACTCCCGGGGAACGTGATTCCAGGGAGCGCACTCCCGAGGGGCACACTGCCCATGGGCGCCGTTCCAGGAGCCCGCCGGTTCCGCGAGCCCACCGCCCCGCGGACCGCTCAGTTCGCGACCGCGTCGCAGCCGTGCCCGCCCCTGAAGGCGTTCATGAGGCGCTCGGTCACGCCCTCGATCCTGGCGATGCCGCTCTCCATGCTCGGGCTGTCCTCGGTGAGCACGGCCACCGCGTAGTCGTGCCCGTGCCCGCGGATCAGCCCGGCGCTGGCGACCGCCCAGCGGCCGTTCGCCATGTGCCGCAGCCAGCCGTTCTTCAGCGCCACCTGGTCGTTCTCGCACGCCCCCGCGCTGATCCCCCACTTCTGCTCGGGGGCCACACTCGCCATCAGCCCCAGCGCCCTGCGGCGTTCCGGGAGGGCCAGGGGGCTCTCACCGGTGGCCAGCGCCTTGACCAGCCGGATCTGGTCCTCGGCGGTGGTCTGCACGACGCTCCAGCAGTACAGCTCCACGCACCGCCTGCCGGGAGCGTAGGTGCGCTTGAGGCCGAACCTGCGGTTCGCGCTGGCCAGGCCGGACCTCAGCCCGATCCGCTCGTACAGCCGGTCGGCCGCCTCGTTGTCGCTGAAGCGGATCATGTTCTTCGCGTCGGACCTGGCCCGCTCGCCGAGCTCGCGCCACCGCGTCCCGAGCAGCAGTGCCGTCAGGATGCTCACCTTGGAGGTGTTGGCCGACGGCAGCTGCAGGGTGTGGTGGTAGCTGTAGCGCCGGCCGGTGTCCAGGTCGTGCACCGAGGCGGCGGTCCGGCCCCCGTACGTCGCGAGAAACACGTCGAGGGTGTGCCCGAGCTCCTTGGGGAGGATCTTCGGTGAGCCTGCGGCCCGCACCCGTCCGGATGCCCGGGGTGCCCCGGCGCCGGGGAAGACGGGCGCCGGGACCGCGGCCACGAACGGTGTGAGGGGCGGCGTACCGGAGACCGGAACGACCGGCGCCGCCTGCCGGAGGGGGGCCGAGGTCGGCATGCTCACCGGCGTCAGGCCCTGACACGTGCTACAGGCGGTGGCCTGCGCGGTGACCAGCAGGACGACGGCCGCGGCCACCCGTTTCCTTGCCCTCATCTCCACCCCAACCGTCTCCCCCATTACGTGACGATCGGGATATATCCCACAACACGTAACAATAAGACGATGAAGCGAAATCTAGCCTGAAACAGGGCGTGCGCTATAAAATCTTCCGCCGAACCGATGTCCGGTCTTAGCGAACGCCCGCGATTAGCCGGGCGATGCCCTCGTCGTCGCAGTTCGCCCAGAAGTCCCCGACGGTGTCCTCAAGGTGCTCCAGCGACTCCGCCCGGAAGAGCACATCCTGATATTTCGTGATGTCGTAGTGCGTGGTCCCCATGGAGGCGACGTCCAGCGGACGGATGTCCATCCCCCGGAACTCCTCGATCTCCCCGTACGAGGACAGGATGCCCGCCCCGTACGCCCGCAGCTCACCCTGGTCCGTCATCACGCCGAACTCCATCGTGAACCAGAAGATCTTCGAGATGAACTCCAGCGCCTCCTTGCCCTCGACCCGCCGGGCCGCCTCCCCCGCCAGCCGGTAGAGGCGCGAGTAGCGGTCGGAGGCCAGCGCGTTGGCGTGGCCGATCACCTCGTGGATCACGTCGGGCTCCGGCGTGTACAGCGGCGTGGAGTGGTGCCGGATGTACTGCGTGGAGTGGAAGAGCCCGTCCGCCAGGACACCGTAGAACTCCCTGAGCGGCACCAGCCCCGCGGCCGGGACGTAGCGGAACCCGGTCAGCGGCTCCAGCAGCTCGCCGACCTCCTGGAGCTGCGGGATGCGCTCGGCGGGCAGCCCGAGCCGCTCGGTCGCGCGCGAATACTCGGCGGTCGCGTACTTGCGGTGCTTGAGGCCGAGCTCCCGGCTGACCAGGGCCCACACCTCGTGCTCCTGGTCGGTGTACTCGGCCGTCGGGATCGGCGTGCCGGGCACGTACCCCACCGCGAGCGCGGCGATCGCGTTGCGGCGTGCGCGGTAGACCGGGTCGGCGAAACCGGGGTGGCCGGCGCCGAGCTCGACCTCGATCGAGCCGTCATCTCGCGTCGCCACCGGTGCGAAGTACTGCGCTTCCTCGAACATAAATGAAATGACAGCAATATCCGGAAACGTTGGCAAGAGCAGCCAGTTCAGCTGGACGATCCGCACAGAAACGTACCGTGGTACCTCGTCTATGCTGGTCGAATCGCCCAATCTGACGGGATCCTGAGGAGATGTCGATCGACGAGCTGGACGGCCGCCTCCTGGTCACCATGCGCGCCAACCCGCGCATCGGCCTGACCGAGCTGGCCCGCCTGCTCGGCGTGGCCCGGGGCACCGTGCAGGCCCGCGTCGAGAAACTGATCGCCCGAGGCGTCATCGCCGACTTCGGCCCCACCGTGACCCCCGAGGGCGCCGGATACCCGATCCTCGCGTTCGTCTCCCTGCAGATCGCCCAGGGCCGCCTGGACGAGGCCGTACAGGCCCTGGAGTCCCTCCCCGAGATCCTGGAGGTGTACGGCACCAGCGGCCAGGCGGACCTGCTCTGCCGCGTGGTGGCCCGCAGCACCCCCGACCTCCAGGAGATCATCGCCCGCATCCTGGCCTCCCCCGCGGTCCAGCGGACGGACACCACGATCGCCCTCTCCATCCAGGTTCCCTACCGGATCGAACCCCTGCTCCGCGCCGCCTCCCGCGCCTGACCGCGACCTTTCCCCGCAGTCGAGCCCCTGTGGTCGAGTCCCTGTGGCCGAGTCCCCGCAGTCGGGCCCCTGTGGTCGAGGGACGTCATGAGCCGGTCAGTGGCCCTCAGGAGCCCGGAGACCGGCAAAAACGATCGCCAGCGTACGACGCCGCAGATCGTCGTCCCAGCCCGCGTGGAGCGCCCCCTGGCAGACGCCGGTGAGCAGGGCGATCACCTCGTCGAGACGAACGTCCTCACGGACCGTACCGGCCTCCTGGGAACGGGCGAGAAGCGTCTCGATCCCCTCGCGCAACATCCGCACCGAACTCGCGACCTGGAGATCGACACCCGTCTCGGCCAGGAGACCGACGACGGTCCTCTTGCGCGCCGCCTGCTCGACCATGCGGTCGATGAAGGTGAACAGCGCCTCCCCGGGAACGCCGTCGGCGAGCTCGGCCATTTCCCCGTCCAGCCTGCCCAGCAGACCCTTCATGATGGCCTGCAGCAGGGCCTGCTTGGTCGGGAAGTGCTTGAAGACCGTGCCGATGGCCACTCCCGCACGGACGGCGACCTCCTCGGTCGACGCCGAAGGGCCTTTCTCGGCGAAGACGGCCTCCGCCGCGGCGAGAATGCGCTCCCGATTGCGCTGGGCGTCCGCACGCAGCGGCTTGGCGTCCCCGGGATCGTCCGTCCCGCCTGACGCGTGATTCGTGGGGGTCATATCAGTTCCCGTTCCTCGTCGTTCCTTGTCGCGGTTCCCGCATGCCCGCCAAGTGCGATGTCTCCACGTACGAGGCTCCACGTACGAGGCTCCACGTACGAGGCGGCATTGACAAAGTGAGTCTCGACTCACGATCATAAAGATGAGTTTCCACTCATCTTAGTGAACGTCATGGAGGAGATCCACCATGCCCGAATCCACTGTCGCCCCCGGCCCTCGCGAGATCTTCGAGCGCGTGCGGAGGCACTGGCTCGAGAACCTTGGCGGCTTCGGAAGCGAGCTGGCCGAGGATGCCGTCATCGAGGTCCCCTTCGCTCCGCCGGGCAGGACCAGCAGGCACGAGGGAAAGGAGGCGTTCCTGCTCTTCGCCGGCCCCGAGCAGGCCGCCTTCGCCCAGCGGTTCGCCCTGGACGAGGTCCGCGACGTGGTCGTCCACGAGACCACCGACCCGGAGGTCATCGTCGTCGAGTACGAGATCGCAGGAAGGGTCCTCGCCACCGGCCGCCAGGCCTCCTCCCGCTTCATCGGCGTCCTCAGGGCGCGGAACGGGAAGATCGTCAACTGGCGGGAGTATCAGAACACCCTGGCCATGATCGGGATCATGGGGCAACCGGAGCGAACCTGACGAACGCCTCCGAACCACTGCCGGAAAGGACCTGGAACGCTGCCAAAAAGGTCCTGAAAAGCATGAGGGCCCCCACCAAACCTGGTGGGGGCCCTCACAAAAAGATTGTCCGGCGGTGACCTACTCTCCCACACCGTCCCCGGTGCAGTACCATCGGCGCTGAAGAGCTTAACTTCCGGGTTCGGAATGTAACCGGGTGTTTCCCCTTCGCCATAACCGCCGTAACCCTATGAAACACACAAACACTACTGTTTGTTGTCTCAGAATTGCGTAGTGGACGCGAGCAAAAGTTGCTTTGTGGTCAAGTCCTCGGCCTATTAGTACTGGTCAGCTCCACACATTACTGCGCTTCCACTTCCAGCCTATC
>NZ_JCADBG010000032.1:0-85363 GCF_059358815.1 Streptosporangium nanhuense | reverse complement strand
CATCCCGTCCAGCGGCCCGGACCGCACCCACTCGAATGGACCCGCTGAAGCCGATGATCAGCTCTCAAACACGTTCTTAGATGCTGACTCAGCACGCCAGCCCATCAGTTCCAGAACTGGATCCTGTACAGCTCCAGCCGGGCGATAGCGTTGGGGAAGCCAGCCTCCTCGACCTGAAGAATCTTGGTGGCCACCCGTGCTGACCAGGTCGCATCGCTCTGTCCCAGGTCAAACTCCACATGGGGTGGATATCCTTCCGCCCACTCTGTGACGCAGACCAGCGCGGACTTCAACCGGAGCGGCCCGGTCCACAGCTCTTCCCAGGCGTCCGCCGGTGGAGGTACGTCCCACCGCTCGAATCGGATGTGCACCGCTTCGTCGGCGTACCTCGCTCGGATGATGAGCCCGTCGTCGCCCGCGGTGACCCGGTCATCCGGCGGTTCTATAAACCCTTCGGCTGCGGACCCCACCATTCGACCGTTGATGACCTGGGCCAGGGTGAAGAGTCCGTACTCGGGATTCAACTCGTCTGTGACCGCTTGGATGTAGCCGTTCATGGCTTTCGCCCTTCTCGTGGGCGCCCTCACCTGGGGCGGTCGCCCGGTTATGTATTCGGTTCTCATGGGAGGGAGTCGATGAAGGCTTCAGCCTTAGCCTGACTCATGTTCTCCCGGCTCCGGACGAGGAACACGGCTTCCTTCCGGCGGCCGTCGGACACCAGGTTGCGGACCCGCGTGGGGAGGTCATCTTCAGAGAGCGTCGGGAAGTCCGGTAGGACGTGGCCGGCCTGCAGGGTCTTCGCCACGTCCTCGGCCGACTCTCGGGAGACCTGGCTCTCCCTACTGATCAGGTCCACGGCCTCGACGAACTGGCCTGCCTCGATGAGGTCGTGTGCACGGACCTGCACGTCAATGGGGGTGATCATGTCCAAGTCGATGTGGACCTGTACCACGTTGCGGCTCGATCCCCATCCGCGGATCTTCAACGCGATGATCACAAGGAGCAGGAGAAGGAGGGCCGACTGTAGTGGATCTAGGCCGAACACGCGCTGATCGTGGTGATCGGCTGCATCTGCGGACAGATTCCATTCAGTGGTATTGAGGAGGTGGTCATTGCTCCCTGACCGCCGCTCCCAGAAGTGTCATGTTCAAAACGTCACGGGAAAAGCTGATGCCCGTGATGATGCTCGCCAGAGCGAATGCGCTTGCGATGCGATCATCGGGAATGGGGTCGTCGAACGTGCGTTTGTCGAGCCCGACATCACGCATCTGGTGCACCCAGCGGTCGGGATCGCTACCTGAGCGGAGATGTGGCACCAGGGGATCGAAGCACGTGATCACATCGCCGTCGATCGTGTGGATGAAGTCGTCCGAGGCGTAGTCGTGCCGGTTGACCGACACGACTTCGGTTCCTCGTGAGACGCGCTCCCGCACACCGGGTTCGGCAGCTACTCTCCAGCCGGAAGGCTCGATGAGTACGGTCCAGTCGTCCACCTTCACGGCGCCGACGTACCTCGCGTCGCCGTCGAATTCCAGCATGCTCTCGTTCGCGTACTCGTCCAGCTCGTCGAAGGTCATCTCCTCGATCGTGTCCGTGTCCACGCCCAGACGAGCGAGCACCTCGTGAGGGGAGAGGCCCCGGATGAAGGACACACCGAAGATGTCGTGCAGCGGACTTTCATCTCTGGAAAGCCAGCCGAACTTGCGGATGTCTGACACGGTTACCCCCTTGATCAATCACGGGTCATCATGACAGGCACCGCCGACAAAGCGGTCACCCTTCCCCCAGCTTCGATGGCAGGTCGGAAGGCGATGCGTGGGTGACCAACTGGGTGACAACGGCCTCGGACGAGGCCGGACGACGGTGGATCGCTGTGGACCATATGAGCAGGTGGGAGTGGGTGTAGCCCATGGTCCCGCTCCCTCCCGCCTTGCCTGGGGGTCAAGGGGTCGCAGGTTCAAATCCTGTCGTCCCGACCAGGTTTTAGCTGGTCGGCAGGGGTTTCGGAGTTTCTCCGGAGCCCCTTTTTCGATCTTCGGGAGCCAATCGGGGCCAAGTGCGCCCAGGATGTCGCGCGGGTGGCAGGTTTCTCCCTCGACTTCGCCGGATCTACCCGGAGCCTTGGCCTGTGAGTGGTGGCCAAGCACCGGCGGCGCCGGCTGCCGCAGTCCGCTACGTCCTTCAGAGACCTCGTGGGTGTGTGGACAGCCAGCCGCGGTGCCGGTCTCTGAGGGCATCACGTTCGGTCGGCGTGGGCAGGATCACGTCGGCGCCGCCGTCGTAGGGGTGGTACAGCCGGCGGAGATCCGCAGGGCCGGGGAGCACGTTGCTGATCTCGTCGTCCATGACCGCTCGAAGCACGGTGTCGACGACGCCGGGTCCCCACGGTCGCGGCTCGGCGTAGAGCCGCGTATGGGTATGGAGTTCGGGATCGTCGTCGGGCTCTTCGACGAGGGTCTGCCAGTGCTGTGCCGCCGGCGTGGGAGAAGACGGGCACTGAACGGTTCAGGTCCGTTCCAGGGAATTACGCGGCGGCGCCGGGCACCACCGCGGGCCTTCCTCCATGGAGAGGGGCCGACGGGAACGACGACGCCAACCGGAGAGTGTTCTCCGGGCGCCGGTTCGGGTGCACAAGGGCACGGATCGCGAGTTCTACATCGGCCACGCGTGAGGGTCCAGCTACTACAAGTATTACAACGAGGACATGTACGAGAAGAACGAGATCGGAGCGATGCGGTGTGACGAATACCCGTTCGCGTCCACGCGGGAAGGTGCGGCCAAGGACCGGTTGAATCACTCCGTGCAGGCGATCTGGGCCAGCCACAACGATAGGCGCGAAGAAGCGCTCCAAGACTTCTACAGCCAGTATCGTCTGCTCACCTAAAACCCGGACCACAGCGTGTCCAGCGGAAGTCCGTTCCGGGTCACGATCGTGGACTAGGAATCAGACGGCCTGGATAGAGTTAGCGATATCTCAGGCGGGGTTGCCGAGGCGAAGGCCCGGCAACCCCGCGCTGCGTCTGGGGGTAGGAGAGATGGCGAACCTGGCTCAGGAGTATCCGCTTGAGGATCAGTGGGGCCTGCTGGTCGAACACCGGATTGAGTATCTCTTTCACGGGCTCTGGGTGGAGAGCGGAAACGTGGACGAGGTAAGCGCGCTTCTTCGGGTTGACCCTGACTCGCGGCAGGAGTGCAGTCTCGAGACGGCGACGGAGGCGTTCCAGACCTCATCCGGGGAAATGGTCTGGATGGGCGCGCACTCGGCCGGATGGACGCAGGTTCTCGCCCGCAGGCTCTGTCCGTACCACCCCGCCATACGGAATCTGGGAAGGCGACGCGTCCTTGAGATCCACTACAACGACCATCTCAGGGAACTCGAACCGGTGAACCTCTACTACGACGGGGAACAGGTCGGGGACGTCACTCCGCCGTACGAGGAAGGCGGCGACATGGATCTTCCCAACTATCGGCCGTACGCGAGCGGGATCGCGCTCGGCGATTCGCTCGACCTCAGCCGGTGTGTGCACCTCATGTTGTGCATGGTCGGCCGGATCACCGGGCGCTTCCTCGACCGGGAGTGGGTCACTTCCACCAGGGCCCTCTACCGAATCCCCGAAGGGACTTGGCAGGAGTCATGGTGACGGCTCGGGGGCCGAGGACGGGAGTCGCGAAGGCCGGAATGTCGCGGCCCGGCCGTCTCCACTCGGTGGTCGTCAGGAAAGCCTCCATAGAGATGATCAAGGACTCTGCCGCCCTCAGCTTCTCCTGAGCCTGTAGAGCACGGAAGGCGCGCAACGCACGACTGACCGGGGCCGGGGCCGGGGCGGGGAGCATCCTTGTGGCTTGAGCCCGCGCCGCGTACAGCTGACCGAGCAGGCCGCCGACGATCACACCAACCAGTTGTGCAAACACGTTTCCACTATCCGCCTCACAGCGGAATGCGCCAGCCCGTCGAGGCTGCTGACCGTTCGCCCCTCCCATCTGGTCACCTCGTGTTCCACCAAGATGGAACCGGCGCTCTCGTGCTACGCCGTGAGCATGACGGAGTCTCCGTCAGAGGGCTGCCTTCTGCTTTCGCGGGGGCCCAGAAGTCCCAATAAAACGATGTTTACCGGCCAACCGTCCGCCCAGGTCAGCCGTCTCATCTTTGCCCCGTTCCTTCCACCTTGAGGATCCAATGGTGCGTTCCATCCCCTTGGCCCTGTCCGCAGCCGCGCTCTCGACCGTGGCGCTCGCCCCTGCCGTGCCGGCGCAGGCCGCCGCGCTGCCTGCGGTCCAGATCGTGAAGATCTACTACAACTCTCCGGGGTCGCCGGACAACGGCGCGAACGCCAGCTTGAACGGCGAGTGGGCGCAGCTCAAGAACACCACTCGGCGAGCGATCAACCTTCGAGGGTGGACGCTTCGCGACAAGACGAACCGCTCGGATCACGTGTACACGTTCAGCCCGTTCGTTCTCGGCGCGGGGAAGGTCGTCACGGTACGGACCGGCCGGGGCTCGAACACCGCCACCAACCGCTACTGGGGCCGTGGCGGTCAGGGGACGTTTTCCTACATCTGGAACCAGACCTCGGACACCGGGTACGTCCACGACCCGACCGGCAAGCTTGTCGACTCCTGCGCGTACAACAGCTCCCGGCAGGAGTGGATCGACTGCCGGTAGTCCCGCACCTGAAGGTCCCGCCCTGCTTCTGGGGGCGGGGCCTTAGTTGCGTCCGAGCCCGATTCGGAATCGAGCCAACCGCTTGGCTTTCGCCGGCGTCCTACATGATGAGGCCCGTCAGCGTGCGGCTGACCGGCCGGCTCCTCCTCTACCGGGCGGCTGCCTCCAGCGGGGGGCGGTCGCTCGGAACCAGCTGCGAACGATCGGCGACCGGGGCCGGCACGGCGGCATGGATCCTGAGCCGAGCGCCTCATGAACTCGGGGAACGAGCAGGGCTGAGAACGACGTAAGAACCTCGCCGCCTCGAAGGGCGAGACAGAGCCCCTTGATCATGGAATGTAACATTCCCCATACAAGGCATATATAAATGTCCAAATATGGACATTTGGCAACCTGGCAATCACCGGTAGCCGTCTCGGTAGCGTCCTGCGCCTACGCCCTTAAGGGAGCTCGTGTTCAGACATTCGCTTTCCGCTGCCCTGTTCGCCTCGGCGCTCTGGGAGTGTGGATCCACAGCTTCAACGGCCTGGACCCCAGGGGGACGATCACCGTCAAGCACACCCTGCACGGAGGCGCCTATCCCACGGGCGGCGGAGTTCAAGATCGCGTCACGGTGGACTGCCAGTACTAACCCTGAACCCGATAGCGCCCCGTTGCCGGCGCGCAAGGCTGACATTATGGACGCCTGACAGCCTGATGAGCCCCCACTCCTTTCCGGATGGGGGCTTTCTGCTATTTCATGACGTTGCGTGGCTTCAAGGCTAGTTATCTGTTTTGCCGGATCTTTCCCTTTTGCTAAGTTGATCTCCATGCGCGTCCTCCCCCTCGCGGTGCTCTCCGGCGTGCTGGTGAGCCTCCTCCTCACCGGCACAGCCGCAGCCGGCTCCCACCAGCTCCGGCCGGTCCCCACCGGCGTAGCGGCTCTCACCGCCAACCCGATTTACAGGACCGGCGAACTGGAACTCGACACCTGCCCCGAGAGGTCGGTCGACCACGGCGACTTCGAAGGTGCCACCAGCTACCTCAACGGCCTTCTTCGCTGCCTCAACACCAGTTGGAAGCGTCAGTTCGCAGCGGCGAAACTGCCCTTCGCCATAGCGAAGCTGCGGACCATACGCCGACCCGGTGCGAACACCGGCTGTCTCGACAAGTTTCCCAAGGACGCCCAGGCGGTCTACTGCCCGGCGAACAAGAGGATCACGTTTCTCCTCGACGAGGACGTCCTGGCCCTGGATGGCGACCTGTGGCTGTTCGAGATCCTGGGTCACGAGTACGGCCACCATGTCCAGGAGCTTTCCGGAATCATGACCACCTTCGACTCGCGCAAGTACCGCACCAAGAAGATCTACAACGCCGCCCTGCGCCGCCTCGAACTGCAGGCCGACTGTCTGAGCGGCGCCTTCATCGGCAGCGTCTGGCCCTCTCTGGAACGCCCGGAATCGGACTTCGCGGACCTGCGGCGTACGGGCACGAATTCCGCCACCCACGGCAAGGCCGTCAACTACTCCTACTGGCTGAACCGTGGCTTCCGGGCCAAGGGGCCCGGAGCCTGCAACACCTTCGTCGCCAAGTCCAGGGTGTCCTGACCGTAGCGGCGTACCGGGAGTGGGGGGAGTACCGCGCCGGCTGAGCTCGCGGCATGAAACGCCCCGCCGGTCCGAAGACCGGCGGGGCGTCGTCGTCAAGACCGGTGAAGGCGCTCGCGAGAACGCGCCATGGAGTCGCGATATGGAGAATCGATATCTCCCCAAGCCCGGTGGCCGGTGCTCATCTGGGGGTGTTCTCCTTCCCGGATGTGAGGAGTCACCCACGATGAAAGTCCGCCGATTACATTCCGCCGTACTCGCCGTGGCGCTGGGCGCCGGTGTCCTGACCGGTGCCGCACCCGCCTTCGCCGCCACCCAGACCGGCGCGGCCGTGGCCGCTGCGGGCTGGCCGACACGGGACTGGTACCTGCAGGGCCCCTACCAGACCCTGGCCGACTGTGACCTCGCCTATCAGGACGCCGCGCAGAACGGTCAGTACACCGGGCTCCTCTACTGTCACTGGTTCCGTGGGGGTGGCCCTTATCCGGCGGGCTTCTACTGCGAGGTGTACATTCCCTGAGCTTCGGGCGGCGCCCCACCTGAGGGCGGGGCGAGGTGGAGGCGCCGATGGCCGGCAGAGCTCAGGGCCGCGTCACGGTGGATCGCCGGTACCGGCCCTGTCCTCACAACGCCCCGCCCGCTCTTCGTCGTGGAGGAGGGGCGGGGCCTCGTCGCTTCGGGTCCCACCGGCCGACCGGGCCGATCAGAAGGGCATCCGCCCTTTCCGGGCGGGGGCTTGCTGCCCTTTCGTGAAAGTACGTAGGGACAGGTGCTCATCATCCTGTTTTGCCGGATCTTTCCCTTTCGTTAAGTTGATCTCATGCGCGCCCTCCCCTCCGCGGTGCTCTCCGGCGTGCTGGCGAGCCTCCTTCTCACCGGCACGGCAGCAGCCGACACCGAACAGATCAGACCGGTCCCCACGGGCAAGACCGCGCTGATGAGCAATCCGATCTACAAGACCGGCCGCTTGGAACCGGAAAGCTGCCCGGAACGACAGGTCCGCGACGGCGACCGCGAAAGCGCCGGGCGCTACCTCGCCTCCGTCCTCACCTGTCTGAACAGAAGCTGGAGGCGCCAGTTCGCCAAGGCGAGGCTTCCCTTCGCCGTCGCCAAGTTGCGGACCGTGAACCGCTCCGGTGCCCCCACCGGCTGCGGCGAGAAGTTCCCCAGGAACGCCCAGGCGATCTACTGCTGGGAGAGCAAAACCCTTGTCTTCCTTCTCGACAAGGAAGTCCTCACCGGTACGAGCGACCTGTTCCTGTTCGAGGCCGTCTCCCACGAGTACGGCCACCATGTCCAGTGGCTCTCCGGGATCATGGAAGCCTCCTACATCCGCACGTACCGCACCCCGCGGCAGGCAGACAGCTGGCGTAGATTCGAACTTCAGGCCGACTGTCTGAGCGGCGCCTTCATCGGCAGCGTCTGGCCTTCCCTGAAGCGTCCCGAATCAGACTTCGCCGCCCTGCGGTTTCTCCGCGAGGATGTCCCCACCCACGGCAAGGCGGTGAACTACTTCTACTGGCTGAAGCGCGGCTTCCAGGCCAAGGGGCCAGGGGCCTGCACCACTTTCGCCGCCAGGTCCAGGGTGTCCTGACCGCAGCGGCGGGCCGGTCGTGAACGCGTCGGCCGGTACGGCGGCGGGCTCGGTGCGGGCAGCCGGGCCGTTCGACAGGACGAGATCATGGTCTACGCGGCAACAACGCGTCGAGGCGCCAAGCGGCGAGGCCGGCGTCAGTAGCGCAGGTCCGCCAGGACGCCGTAGTGGTCGGACGGCAGCACGTCGCCGACGGGCTCGTCGCCGATCACCTCGCAGTGCACCGGATGGCCCGCGCCGCCCTGGCGCGGCCAGGCCGACAGCACGTGGTCGATCCTGCGGTCCGGCCACAGCGCCGGTGCCGCCCACGGGTTGGTCCTGGCCCAGGTGTGCCCGCCGGCCGGGCCGTTTCCCGAGGTCTCCCAGGCGTCGTGGAACACCAGGCCGGGCGCGGCCGGAACGGACTTGCCGGTCAGCATGCGCAGCTCGTCACTGTCGGGGTCGGCGTTGAAGTCGCCGCACAACACCGTCGGCTGCCGGCGCTGCCGCGTCTCGGCGACGAAGGCGGCCACCTCGCGCACCTGCCGCTGGCGCTCGCCGCTGTGCTCGGGCCGCCAGGTCAGCGCCACCACGTAGACGTGCACGACGCCGCGCGGGCCGTCGATCCCGGCGTACAGCACCTGCCCGCCGGTGTCCGGGCCACCCGTCAGCTCGCGAGACTCGTGCGCGCCGATCGGCCAGCGCGACAGGACGGCCACGCCGGAGCGCACGCCCTCGGCCTCGTAGGCGCCCTCGAACACGTGGTACGGCATCCCGAGCCGCGCGCCCTGCCCGTCCCACGCCTCCACCAGGCCCACCACGTCGGGCTCGTGCCGCTCCAGGGTGGCGCGGATCGCGGCCTCACGGCGCTCCCACGGGCCGTACCTGCCCCACACGTTCCAGGTGACGAGCCGGAACGTCGTCGTGATGAGCGGCCCGTAGGGCTCGGCGATGTCGTAGGTCATCCGTATCCTCCCGCACCGTTCCGGCCTGACGGCGAAGATCCCATCCTGGGGGAGCGGTCCCTGGCGTACAACCGGTCGCGAGTTCGTCCAGGGACGTGCGTACCGCGCTTATGTGCGGACGTGTGCGTGACATGGACGATTACCCGCCGTCGGGAATCAGGATGAACTGAGTAGTGCGACGAGGCTCACGTACTCTGTCGGCCGGATCGTTCGAGACGGATGCTGTTGCCATGACACGCGAACTGACGGGGATGGCTCTCGGTGCCATCATCGCGGGACCTGTCGTGGCCTCGCTGCTCGAGCCGACGGTTGCCCTCGGAGACTCCATCAAAGGTTCCTGGTGCGCTCCGGGGTGGGAGGGGTTCTACTGCTCACTCGCGGTCACCGTACTGACAGCGGCCGGTCTCGGCGCGATCGGGGCTGTTCTGGACGGTGTCGTTCTGTGGGTGCTCAAGGTGCCGGGATGGTTCGGCATGGCGCTGTGGTCGATTCCCTTCGTCGGTTGCGGAGCCATGTTCCTCGGGCCGCTGCTCGACTGGATTCCGCGATGGCTGTTCGCCGTCGTCCTTTACCTGCTCGGCAACAGCGTGTTCTTCCTGAACGTCGAGGTGTGGCGGGTCCACTGGGGCGTGCGGGCGGCGGCACTCGTCGCCGTGCTCGTGTTGGTGCTGCCGGCGGCCCGATGGGTGCTCCAGCTCGTACAGGCGTAGTTCCGGTGGTTCACCGGCGGTGTGATGTGAGGTGTTCGGTCCCGCTCGCGTCCACGTGAACGAACGGCCGTGGCACCGACGTCTATGCGACCGCCTGGGCGGCGGCGCGGCCGGCCTGGCGGCCGGAGAACAGGCAGCCGCCGAGGAAGGTGCCCTCCAGGGCGTTGTAGCCGTGGACGCCGCCGCCTCCGAATCCGGCCGCCTCTCCGGCCGCGTACAGGCCGCCGATGGGGTTGCCGTCCGCGCCGAGGACGCGGGAGTCGAGGTCGGTCTGGATGCCGCCGAGGCTCTTGCGCGTCAGGATGTGGAGCTTGACCCCGATCAGCGGGCCGGCCTGCGGGTCCAGGACGCGGTGCGGGGTGGCGGTGCGGCTGAGCCGGTCGCCGAGGAAGCGTCGTGAGTTGTGGATGCCCTGCACCTGGGCGTCCTTGCTGTAGGGGTTGCCGATCTGCAGGTCCCGGGCCACGATCTGGCGGCGCAGCCCGGCGGCGTCGAGCAGGGGTTCGTCGGTCAGGCCGTTCATCTTCGCCACCAGCTCCTCCAGCGTGGCGGCGACGACGAAGTCCGCGCCGCGCCGTTTGAAGGCGTCGACCGGAGCGGGCGCCCCCTTGCCGAAGAACCGGTTGCGCAGCACCGCCCTCCGGTCTCCGCTCGTGATGTCGGGGTTCTGCTCCGAGCCCGACAGGGCGAACTCCTTCTCGAGCATCTTCTGCGTGAGGATGAACCACGAGTGGTCGTATCCGGCGATGTCGGGGGTGGTACGCAGGTACTTGAGGGTGCCGAGGGTGTCGTAGCCGGGCAGGTACGGGGCCGGCAGGCGGCGGCCCAGCGCGTCGAACCACATCGACGACGGCCCCGGCAGGATCCGGATCGCGTGTCCGGGCCAGACGGGGTCCCAGTTGCGCACGCCCTCGGTGTAGTGCCACATCCGGTCCTCGTTGACGATCCGGGCCCCCGCCGTGGCGCTGATGGCCAGCATCCGCCCGTCCACGTGGGCCGGCACACCCGTGATCATGTGCCGCGGGGCGGTGCCCAGCCGCTGGGGCCAGTGGCGGCGCACCAGGTCGTGGTCAGCGCCGATCCCGCCGCTGGTGACGATGACCGCCTGCGCCGTCAGCTCGAAGGAGCCGGTCACCTCGCGGTTGGAGGCCACCCCGCGCGCTGAGGAGTCGTCCTTCAGGACACTCCCGCGCACCCCGGTGACGGCGCCGTCCTGGACGACGAGCTCGTCGACCCGGTGGCGGTGGTGGAACGTCAGCAGTCCCGCCTCGGCCGCCTGCTCGGCGGCGCGCATGAACGGGCCCACCACGCCCGTGCCCGTACCCCAGGCCACGTGGAAGCGGGGCACGGAGTTGCCGTGACCGTCGGCGCGCAGGCTGCCGCGCTCCGCCCAGCCCACGACGGGCGTCAGCTTGATGCCGTGGGCGTCTATCCAGGACCGCTTCTCGCCCGCGGCGAAGTCGACGTACGCGCGGGCCCAGCGCTCCGCCCAGACGTCCTCGTCCTCCAGGCGGTCGAACCCGGCACTCGCCTGCCAGTCGCTCCACGCCAGCTCGAAGGAGTCCCGCACCCTCAGGCGGCGCTGCTCGGGCGAGTCGACGAGGAACAGCCCGCCGAACGACCAGTACGCCTGCCCTCCCAGGTTGGCGGCGTTCTCCTGGTCCACCAGCGCCACCTTCCGGCCCTGGCCGGTCAGCTGTTGCGCCGCGACCAGTCCGGACAGGCCCGCGCCCACGATGATGACGTCCGCGTCCATGGCGGTACTCCCTCTTGCTCAAGCACCCCGTCGGTCCCGTCAGGGGGCGTGTCGATGGTAAGGCGACCGCCTGATCACCACGTAACCGACCCGATCATTACGCGACCGGTCCGATCACCACGTAACCGGGCTGATCGCTACGTGGCGGCGGACCCGTGTCCGACCTGGGCGGCGATCGCCCGGCCCAGTTCCAGGGTGGTGCCCCGGCCGTGGAGGTCGGGGGTGAGCGGGGCCTCGTCCGGGCCCGCCGCGAGGACGTCCTCGATCGCGCCCAGCAGGTGCGCGCCGGCGTCGGGGTGCCCGAGGTGGTCGAGCATCATCGAGGCGCACCAGATCTGCCCGATCGGGTTGGCGATGCCCCGGCCGGCGATGTCGGGCGCGGAGCCGTGCACCGGTTCGAAGAGGCTCGGGTGGGTCCGGTCGGGGTTGATGTTCGCGCTCGGGGCGATGCCGATCGTGCCGGTGCAGGCGGGGCCCAGGTCGGAGAGGATGTCGCCGAAGAGGTTGCTGGCCACGACGACGTCGAAGCGGTCCGGGTGCAGGACGAAGTTCGCCGCCAGCGCGTCGATGTGGCTCTTGTCGTAGGTGACGCCGGGGAACCGCTCCGCCATCGCCTCGACCCGTTCGTCCCAGTAGGGCATCGAGATCGAGATGCCGTTGCTCTTGGTCGCCGAGGTGAGGTGCCGGGCCGGCCGCCGCCCGGCGAGTTCGAAGGCGTAGCGCAGCACGCGGTCGACGCCCACGCGGGTCATCACCGTCTCCTGCAGGACGGTCTCGCGCTCGGTGCCCTCGAAGATCCGGCCGCCGATGCTGGAGTACTCGCCCTCGGTGTTCTCCCGGACGACGACGAAGTCGACGTCGCCGGGCTCGCGGCCCGCCAGGGGGCTGCGGACACCCGGCATCAGCCGGCAGGGGCGCAGGTTGACGTACTGGTCGAACGTGCGCCGGAACTGCAGGAGGCTGCCCCACAGCGAGACGTGGTCGGGCACGACCTCCGGCCAGCCCACGGCGCCGAAGAAGATGGCGTCGTAGGAGCCGAGGACCTCCTGCCAGCCGGGCGGGAGCATCGTCCCGTGGCGCTGCCAGTACGTGGCGCTGGCGAAGTCGAAGTGGTCGAACCGCAGGTCGAGGCCGAACACTCCGGCGGTCGCCTCCAGGGCCCGGAGCCCCTCCGGGACGACCTCCGTGCCGATCCCGTCGCCGGGGATCACGGCGATCCGGTACGAGGGCGCTGTCATCGGTTCCTCCCGCGGGGTCGTGCTCTCAGTGCCTCCAGGCCGCCCTGGGCGTCCTCGATGACCAGCCGTTCCGCGGTCGCCGAGTCGCCCTGCCGCAGGGCGCGCACCAGGGCGCGGTGACCGGCGTAGCGGTCCAGCCCGAAGCGGTCGTCCGCGGCGATCTTCTCAAGGCGCAGGGCCCGGCGCTCGGGCTGGGAGAAGACCTGGGACTGTTCGAGGAGCCGGATCAGCACCGGGTTGGCCGCGCACGCGTTCACCGCCTCGTTGAACTCCTGCATCCGGTCGAGCAGCGCGGTGACGTGCCGGTCGACGCTCTCGCCGTTGCGGTGCCGGGCGATGAGGACGATCAGCAGGTCGTCGGCGGCGTCGAGGATCGCGTCGAGGACGTCCAGCTGTTCGGGGGTGGCGTTGCGGGCAGCGAACCGGGCCACCAGGCCCCGCAGGCCTATCTCGACCTCGGCGAGGTCGTCGATGGCGCGCTCGGCGATGTCGGCCACGACGACCGTCCGGGGCCCCGTGCGCTGGATGAGCCCGTCGTGTTCGAGCCTGAGCAGCGCCTCGCGCACCGGGGTCGGGCTGACCATGAGCCGCTCGGCCAGGCCCCGCTCGGTCACCTTCTGGCCGGGGCGCAGCGTGCCGGTCCCGATCGCCTCCCGGAGGGTCTGGTAGGCGAGGTCGGCCCTCGTCTCGCCGCGTGCGTGGGGCGGTTCCGTCGTCGACTTGACCGTCATGGGCTCACGATAACAGTCGCAATGGCACGATTCGATGCTATGTGTTGACATTTTTGCTATGGCAAATAGTGTGACTGCTGCCACACCGAGGAGGACGCCATGGCCAGCGCAACGCGAGCCGAAAGCCGTTCGGCCGGCACCGGGAGGATCACGTTCTACGTGGCCCTGGCGGTGTTCGCCCAGGAGTCGACCTGGAACTTCTACGACAACCGGGTGCCCGAGCTGCTGCGGGACCATGTCGCCAGCGTCGCCGTGATCGGCCTGCTCATGGGCATGGACAACCTGCTGGGAATCTTCATCCAGCCCTACATGGGCAACCGCTCCGACAACACCCGGACCGCCTGGGGGCGCAGGATCCCGTACCTGGCAGTCATGATGCCGGTGGGCGCCGTGCTGTTCCTGCTCATCCCGTACGCGACGTCGCTGACCTGGCTGATCCTGGTGATCTTCCTCTACGCGCTGGTGATGAACAGCTTCAAGCCGGTCAGCGAATCGCTCATGCCCGACTTCATCGAGCCCGCGCGCCGGAGCCGGGCGAACGCCGTGGTGAAGATCGCGTCGGCGCTGACCACCATCGTGGCCGCGCTGGTCAGCCTGCTGCTGGTCGACGACCATCCGGAGCTGGCCTTCGCCGTTCCGTCCGGCCTCATGCTGGTGGCGGCGGCGGTGCTCGTCTGGCGGGTACGCGACAGCCGTTCGCCGGCGTACAAGGCCGCCCTCGCGGAGGACGCGGCGTCGGAGGGCAGGGCCTCAGAGGGCAGGGCGTCGGGAGACGGGGCGCCGGGAGACGGGGCACCGGCGGACGGCGGGGCGCGCGACACGGACGTCAAGGTCAGGCTGAGGTCCGTCGTCCGCGACCTGGTGTTCGCCCCCGACCGGAGCCGGCTGCTGCTGATCGTCGCCGTGTTCGTCTTCGGGGGAGCGTGGTTCGCCTCGCGTTCCCTGATGACCCCCTACGGCGTGGAGGTCCTCGGCCTGTCCGACGGCGAGGCGGGCGGGCTGACGCTGCCGAGCGGGATCGTCTTCATCCTCGCCGCCTTCCCCGCCGCGCTGCTCGCCGAGCGTTTCGGGAGGCTGCGGGTCATGGCCGCCGGGATAACGGTCTTCGGCGCGGGCACGATCCTCGGGGCCGTCTTCCAGACCCCGACGATCACCGTCGTGGCGTTGTGCCTCGCGACGGTCGGCGCCGCCGGGTTCATGATCAACGCGGTCGTCGTGCTGTGGAACCTCGCCCCGTCGAGCCGCGTCCTGGGCGCGTACACCGGCCTGTACACGGTCGGGTGGGCCGGCGGGGGATTCGCCGGACCGGCCCTCGTCGGCCTGGCGGTCGATGTCACGGGATGGCACCTGATGCTCCTGCACATCGCCGTCCTGGCCGCCGTCGCCGTACTGCTGGTCGTCCGGGTGGAGCGGCTGCGGCGCGCGGGCGTCGCGGGGGAGGGCACCCGATGAGCGCCTCGCCCACCGTCCTCGTCACCACCGACTACCTGGTGCCCGGAGACGAGGTGGACGGCCTCCTGCGCGAGGCCGGCCTCGTCACCCGGCACCGCCCGCTGCGCGGAGCCCGCGAGCGCGACGAGCTCGTCGCGATCCTGGACGGCTGCGCGGGCGCGCTGATCGCCAACGAGCCGATGACGGCCGAGGTGTTCGCGCGCGTCCCGGCCCTGCGCGCGGTGGTGCGCACCGGAGTGGGCCACGACTCCGTCGACGTCGAGGCCGCGACCCGCGCGGGCGTCTCGGTGAGCAACCTGCCCGGCGTCAACGCCAACGCCGTGGCCGAGTACACGATGGCCCTGCTGCTGGCCCAGGCCCGCCGGCTGGTGCCCGTCGCCGCCGGTGTCCGGGCCGGTCACTGGCCGCGCGAGGACGGTCACGAGCTTCGCGGCAGGACGCTCGGGCTCCTCGGGTACGGCGCGACGGCACGGGCCGTGGTGCCTCTCGCCCAGGCCTTCGGGCTGTCGGTGCTCTGCACGACCGGCGTGCCGGAGAGCGGGCGCCGCGACGCCTCCGTACGGTTCGTGGACCTTCCCGAACTGCTGGCCGCGTCGGACTTCCTCTCCCTGCACACGGCGCTCACGCCGGAGACCCGTCACCTGATCGGCGCGTCCGCGCTCGCGCGGATGAGGCCGACGGCGCACCTGATCAACACCGCCCGCGGCGCCATCGTCGACGAGACGGCACTGGCCGCCGCGGTGCGCGCGGGCCGGCTCGCCGGTGCCGCCCTCGACGTCACCGGCACCGAGCCGCTCCCGGCGGACAGCCCGCTGCGCGACGTGCCCGGCATCACGGTCTACTCCCACCTGGCCGGGCAGACCGCCGAGGCCCGGCGGGCCGCCGGTCTCGACGGCGCCCGCGAACTGGTGGCCGCCCTGCGGGGACGCCCCCGGTCCTCGCTCAACGCGCACCTGCTCCCGCGCGCACTCCCGCCCGTGCTTCCGCCCGTACTCCCGCCCGTATGACCAGTGATCACCGAAGAGATGAGGACGACATGACGAGTACGCCCGGGACCGAGGTCAGGATCCTGGTTCCCAGCGGGATGCTCGGGGCGGGGTTCCCGCCGGAGACGGTCGATCGGGGGATCGCGCTCGGGGCCGACGTGATCGCCGTCGACGGCGGCTCCACCGACTCCGGGCCGTACTACCTGGGCTCGGGGACGGCGAAGACCACCGCCGCGGCCGTCGCCCGCGACCTGCGGATCCTGTTGCGGGCCTCGGCGGAGGCGGGCATCCCGCTGATCGTCGGCTCGTGCGGCACGAGCGGCACCGACTCCGGCGTCGACTGGGTCGCCGGGATCGTCGGCGGGATCCTGCGGGAGGAGGGCCTGGACCTGAGGGTCGCCCGCATCTACAGCGAGCAGACGGCCGCCGTACTGAAGGAGAGGCTCAACGAGGGACGGGTCCACCCGCTGGCGCCGATGGGCGACCTGGACGCCGCCACGCTGGACGGCTGCAGCCACATCGTCGGGATGATGGGCCACGAACCCATCGTGGAGGCCCTGGAGGCCGGGGCAGACGTGGTGCTCGCCGGCCGGGCCACCGACACCGCCGTCGCCGCCGCGTACCCGCTGATGAAGGGCATGCCGGCCGGTCCCACCTGGCACGCGTCCAAGATCGTCGAATGTGGCGGGCAGTGCACCACCAACCCGCGCACCGGCGGTGTCCTCGCGATCGTCGACCAGGACGGCTTCACCATCGAGCCGCTCGACCCGGCCGCCGCGTGCACGACGACGTCGGTGGCGGCGCACATGCTCTACGAGACGGTCAACCCGTTCGAGATGCGGGAGCCGGCGGGCACGCTGGTGGTCTCCGACGCGGTCTACACCGCGCTGGACGAGCGCCGCGTGCGCGTCGAGGGGTCACGCTTCGAGATCGCCGACCAGTACACGATCAAACTCGAAGGGGCCCGCGTCACGGGCTACGAGACCATGTCCTTCACCGCCATCCGGGACCCGCACATCCTCGCCAGGATCGAGGAGTGGGTCGCGTTGATGTACGAGATCCTCGCCGGGCGTGTCCGGCAGACACTGGGCCTCGAACCCTCCGAGTACGCCGTGGACATCCGCCCCTACGGGTACAACGCCGTGCTGGGGAGCATCGACCCGGCCTCCGGGCCACCCCGGGAGGTCGGGGTGATGATGCTGGTCAACGCCCCGGACCAGGCCACGGCCACCGCGATCGCCAAGATCGCGAATCCGCTGATGCTGCATCTGCCGACCCCCGACATGAACTACCTGCCCAGCCTGGCCTTCGCCACCTCGCCGGCCGAGAGCGAGCGCGGTCCCGCCTACCAGTTCGTGCTCAACCACGTCGTGGACGTCGACGAGCCCACCGACATGTTCCGCATCGAGATCACCGAGGACGGTTCCCGTGACTGACGACCGCAGGCCCACGCTGGGCGAGATGGCGCTGGAGGTCCGCTCGAAGAACGCCGGCCCGTTCTGGGTCACCATGGAACTCTTCATGCGTACGGCGGAGGACTACGCGACCGTCGCCGACGAGGACTTCATCAACGAGGAGGTCGTCGCGCGGCTCTACGACCTCGACGCGGCGGACATCCAGATCTTCCGCATCCCCGCCCTCAACGTCGTGAAGATCTCGTTTCCCCGGCCGGTGGCCCAGGGCAGCCTGCGCGACCGGGACATCCACGCGGGCCAGCACCACGTCCCCCTGGCGGCGCTCGTGCCCGCGTGAGTGCCCACACGGCACCCGTCGGGGGGCCGCTCCCCGAGGGCGATCTTCGCCGTCAAACCGAAACGGCGCGCGAGGAAGCGGGACGGTCCACAGGTTCCAGGCTCGTGCGGGGCGAACCTTAAATGCTTTGCCCGCGGGCGGCGCGCGCTGAGATGCTCGGCCGAGCAGGAACGGGAAGGAGACCGCGAAATGGCCGTCACCACGTCCAGGAAGCCGTCCGAGTCCGAGCCGGAGGTCCGCACGGGGGCCGGTGTCCTTCGTGGCGGCCGGGAGGCGGGCCTGGCGGTCTTCCGCGGAGTCCCGTTCGCCGAGCCGCCGGTCGGCGCCCTTCGTTTCGCCGCGCCGCGGCCGGTGCGCGGCTGGGACGGCGCGCGCCCGGCGCTCGCGTACGGCCCGCCGCCCCCGCAGTCCGGCGTGCTCGGGGTGTCCCAGGACACCGCCGGTGACGACTGGCTGACGCTCAACGTCTGGACACCGGAACCGGGTCCGGCGGCGGGGCTCCCGGTGATGGTGTGGATCCCCGGCGGCGGTTACGCCATGGGCGACTCAAGCCTGCCGGAATACGACGCCGGGCACCTGGCCGGGACCGGAACCGTGGTGGTGACCCTCAACTACCGCCTCGGCATCGAGGGTTTCGCGCATATCGGCGGGGCCCCGGCCAACCGCGGCCTGCTCGACCAGGTCGCGGCCCTGCGCTGGGTGCGCGACAACATCCGGGGGTTCGGCGGCGACCCGGACCGGGTCACGGTCTTCGGCCAGTCGGCGGGCGGCGGATCGGTCGCCGCGCTGCTGGCCATGCCGCGCGCCGCCGGGCTCTTCCACCGGGCGGTCGCGCAGAGCGTGCCGGGGACGTTCTTCTCCCCCGAGCTGGCCGCCGACATCGCCGCCGCCTTCGCCGCCGAAGCGGGGGTGGAGCCCACGGTGTCCGGCCTGTCGGCGGTGGCGCCGGGCCTGCTGCCCGCCGCGGGCGACGCGGTCTTCGCCAAGACGCCCCAGTGGCGGGAACGCTGGGGGCGGATCACGCACCGGCCGATCCCGTTCGCGCCGGTCGTCGACGGCGATGTCCTGCCGGCGACCCCCTGGCAGGCGCTGGCCGGCGGCGCCGCCCGGGACATCGGGCTTCTCGTCGGGCACACCCGTGACGAGCACCGGTTGTTCAGCCTGATCGACGGCGTGCTCGGCCAGGTCACGCACGAGCAGACCGAGACCGCCCTGCGCATGCTCGCCCCCGGCGCTGACGGCGCTGACGGCGCGCGCCGATACCGGCGGGCGTTCCCGGCGGCGGCCGACGAGGAGCTGTACGAGCTGGTCAACGCCGACTGGTTGTTCCGCATGCCGAGCCTCCACCTCGCCGACGCGCAGATCGCCGGCGGCGGCCGGGCCCACCTCTACGAGCTGACCTGGTCCGCCCCGGGACTCGGCGGTGCCCTCGGCGCCTGCCACGGCCTGGACGTGCCGCTCGTCTTCGGCAACCTGGGCAGCGGGCAGACCGCCGCGCTGATCGGCGACCCGCCCTCCCCGGAGGCGGAGGAGCTGTCCGCGCGGGTCCGCGGGGCGTGGACGGCCTTCGCCGATCACGGCGACCCGGGCTGGCCCGCGTACGACGCCGGCCGCCGCCTCGCGCGGCTCTTCGACACACCCTCGACGGTCACCGCCTACCCGGAGGAGGCCTCGCGGCTGCTGTGGCGGGACCACACCTTCCCGGCGCTCCCGCTGCTCGCGGGGTAGGGGATCTTCTGGCCGCCCGCGGCCGGGAGGCCGCGGGCGGGACTCACGGGCTCGTGCACCCGTAGCCGGACGGCGTCTGGGTGTCGCCGTTCGGGCGGCTCGCCTGGAGGCCGAAGGTGGTGCTCTGGCCGGGGCCGAGGGCGCCGTTGTGGCCGGCGTTCCTCGCCGTGACGGTCTGCCCGCTGACGGTCGGCGTGGCGTTCCACGAGCCGGTGACGGCGTGGCCGCTCGGCAGCGTGAAGGTCACCGTCCAGCCGTTGAGCGCGGACGTGCCGGTGTTGGTGACCGTGACCGGCTGGAGCACGTACCCGCCGCCCCACTGCGTCTGGACGGTCGCCGTCACCGAGCATCCGCCGGTGTTGCCGCCGCCCGAGGCGGTGGTGACCGTCGCGGTGTTCGACACCGGCGAGAGGTTGCCCGCCGCGTCGCGGGCCCGGACCTGGTAGCGGTACGTGGTGCTCGCGGTGAGCCCGGTCTCGGCGAACGAGGTGGTGGCCGAGGTCCCCACCTGCGTGAAGGCGCCGCCGGACGCGCCCGGCGCGCGCAGGACGTCGTAGCCGGCCACGCCCACGTCGTCGGTGGAGGCGGTCCAGGTCAGGGTGGTGCCGGTGGAGGTCGTCCCCGACGCGGCCAGGCCGGCCGGCGCGGTCGGCGCGGTGGTGTCGCCCCCGGTGGTGGCCGGTGGGACGCGGACGATGCGGTCGTCCTGCGCCACCGGGCTGCCGCGGCCGTCCCGGTTGCTGGTCGTCACCCAGAGCCAGCCGTCGGGCCCGACCGCGACCGTGCGGAGCCGCCCGTAGGCGGACTGGAACTCGGCCAGCGGCGTGCCGGCCGTACCGCCGCTGGTCAGTGGCACGGCCCAGAGCCGCTGGCCGCGCAGCGCGGCGACGAAGAGCGTGTTGTTGGCCCAGGCCAGACCGCTCGGCGACGCCTCGGCGGTCGTCCACGTGACGATCGGGTTGCGGAAGGAGGGGTTGGTGCACGTGCCCTCGCACGTCGGCCAGCCGTAGTTGGCGCCCGCGACGATCTGGTTGATCTCGTCCCGGGTGTTCTGTCCCAGTTCGGCGGCGTACATCCTGCCCTGGGAGTCCCAGGTCAGGCCCTGGACGTTGCGGTGGCCGTAGGTCCAGAGGCGAGAGCCCGCGATCGGGTTGTCCGAGGGCACGCCGCCGGTGGGCGTCATGCGCAGGATCTTCCCGGCGAGGCTGTTGACGTTCTGCGCGTTGGCGGTGTTGCCGGCGTCGCCGGTCGCCACGTAGAGCATGCCGTCGGGCCCGAAGGCGATGCGGCCGCCGTCGTGGAAGGTGTTGCTCGGGACCCCGGAGAAGACCACCGTCTGCGTCTGGGGCGCGGTCAGCCGCAGCCTGATCAGGCGGTTGTCGCCGGCGGTGCTGGTGAAGTACGCGTACACCCAGCCGTCCTGGGCGTAGGTGGGCGACACGGCGATGCCGAGCAGGCCGCTCTCGCCGGAGGCGCTCACCCCGCTGACGGTCGCGACCGTCGTGGGGGTCTGGCCCGGCCGCGCCTGCAGGATGCGCCCGGTGTTGCGTTCGGACACCAGCGCGCTGCCGTCCGGCAGGAAGGCCAGGCCCCAGGGGACCTGGAGGCCCGTGACGGAGATCTGCGCCCGGGAGAAGTCGAAGCCGCCCACCACCTGGGCGCGGGCCTCGGGAGCGGTGACGACCAGCGCGAGCAGCGCCAGAATCAGGGCCGGGATGACACGGGCGCGCATGATGGGCTCCTCGGGACTCCTTGACCGGACCACTGTGCGGATGCCAGCAACGTAGGCACGCGCGCCACGGAACCTCAAACACCTCGGCCGGGCCCCCCGGACGATCTGGGCGGACGACGCCGCTTCCGTGAAAATTTCATGTACGAGGCGAGAGTCGCGGTCGGTGCCCCGGGGCGTGTGCGCGGCGCCGGGACGCCCGCGTGCGGCGGCGGGGACCGGGAGGCCCGCGTGTGTCAGCGGTGGACAGTGTCTTGGGCGTCCTGGGCGTCCTGGGTGTCCTCTTCGAGGAGGAAGCCGCCGGACTGGTGGTGCCACAGGCGGGCGTAAGGGCCCTGGGCCTGGAGGAGCTCGTAGTGGTCGCCCTGCTCCACGATGCGCCCCTGGTCGAGCACGACCAGGCGGTCCATGCGGACGACGGTGCTCAGCCGGTGCGCGACCACGAGGGCGGTGCGGTCACGCATCAGGTCCCACAGGGCCTCCTGGACGAGGATCTCGCTCTCGGAGTCGAGCGCGCTCGTGGCCTCGTCCAGCAGCAGGATCGGCGCGTCGCGCAGGACGGCGCGGGCGAGGGCGACGCGCTGCCGCTGGCCGCCGGAGAGTTTGACGCCGCGCTCCCCGACCAGGGTGTCGAAGCCGTCGGGCAGGGCCTCGGCGAACTCGGTGACGTGCGCCGCCCGCGCGGCCCGGCGGATCTCGGCGTCGGTGGCGCCCGGCCGGGAGAAGGCGATGTTGTCGCGCAACGACCGGTGGAACAGGGCGGGCTCCTGGGGGACGTAGGCGATCAGGCCGCGCAGGTCGGCCTGGCGGAGCCGGGCGATGTCCTGGCCGCCGATCAGGATCCGGCCGCCGTCGACGTCCATGAGGCGGAGCAGCAGCCGGGTGAGGGTGCTCTTGCCGCCGCCGGACCGGCCGACCAGGCCGATCTTGGTGCCGGGAGGGACGTGCAGGTCGAGGTCGTGGAACAGGCGCGGGGTGCCGGCGTGCGCGAACGCCACCCGCTCGAACCGGACGTCGGCGTCGGCGGGGCGCAACGGCTGCGGGTCGTCCGGGTCGACCACCCCCGGCGGCGTGAGGAGGAGCTCGGTGAACTGGGCGGACTCGGTCAGCACGCTCTCCAGGCGGCGGTAGATCTGGTTGAACTCGAACATGATGCCGATCGAGGTCGAGTAGTAGCTGAACGTCACCACGATCGCCTCCACGCCCAGGCCGCCGCGCAGGACGACGGTGAGCAGCAGGCCGAGGGTGCCGGTGAGGATCGACATCGGTGCGATGACGGTGTCCACCCGGAGGTTGCCGTAGTCCCAGGAACGGAGCGTCAGCTCGCGTTGCTCAGCGGCGCGGGTCCGGTGCTGCGCGGCCTCGCGGCCCTCGGCGGCGAACGCGCGGACCGTCTCCATGTTGGCCAGCACGTCGGCGACGTGCCCGGACACCCGCACCTTGGCGGCCTCGCGCCGCTCCACCAGCCTCTGGCGGCGGCGGATGAGGGGGGCGACGAGGAGACAGGTGACGGCGATGAGGCCCAAGAGGACGAGGACCAGCAGCGGGTGGTAGTGCCACAGCACCACCGAGGCGAACCCCAGCGGCACCACCTTGGCGAGGATCGAGAACGTGAGCGTGTCGACGAAGCTCTCGAACCCGTTGGAGAAACTCAGCACCCGTTTGGTCAGCGAGCCGGCGAAGTTGTCGTGGAAGAACGCGGCGTCCTTGGCCAGCAACTCGTCCATGCCCGTCGCGCCGAGCCGCTCGATGCCCCGGGCGTCCAGACGGTTCAGGAAGTGCATGGCCACCCGCCACAGGATCTCGCCCGTGAGCAGCAGCGCGCCGAAGCCGAGCACGTACGGCATGAGGACGGCGACGGAGGCGTCCCCGCCCTCGGACAGGCGCCCCACGATCGCGCCCACCATCAGCGGCGCCAGGTAGAACAGGCAGGTGTTTCCCAGCGCGGGCAGGAGCAGCGCGGGTATGGCGACCCGCCTCTGCCTCAGCAGCTCCCCGTTGTAGTACCGCAGCGCCAGCAGGACGGCCGACCTCCGGGGGGACGGTCTGTCGGGGGAGTCAGGTGATCCCGGCACGGTCATCCCCCTCCGAACACCGACGGCTGTGGCCATGTTGGCCCAGGACGGGCGGGGGAGGCGAACGGTTTTTCGCCGGTCCGGCCGCCGGGTGCGAACCACGTGAACCGGGCGTGAAAAATTCCCTATTAAACCTGTAGGAATAGTTGACATCACCCTTTCCCCGGCACACGCTGTGATGGCCCACCCGTACATCGCCCATCGAAAGGTGTCAGGAATGACCCAGCTCCATGACCACGGGACGCCCGCCGTCGCCGACGACTCCTACCGGCACATCGACGTCGCGCGGGTCGGCGGCGTGATCGGCGCGATCGTCGGCGGCGTCCGGGTGGGCGGTGACGTCGACGCGGCGGCGGTCGCCGAGCTGCGTGCCGCGCTGCTGCGCCACCGCGTGATCTTCCTGCGGGACCAGGGGCACGCCACCGACGCCGACCAGCGCGCGTTCGCCGGGCTGCTCGGCACCCTCACCAGGCCGCACCCGACGGTGGCCGGGGCTGATGAGGCCGTGCTCCCGATCGACTCCGAGCAGGGCAAGGCCAACAGCTGGCACACGGACGTGACCTTCGTCGACCGGATCCCCGCGATCAGCGTGCTGCGGGCCGTCACGCTGCCGCCCTACGGCGGGACCACGGTGTGGGCCAACACGGTGGAGGCCTACCGGCGGCTGCACCCCGGCCTGCAGGCGCTGGTGGGCCGGCTGCGCGCGGTGCACTCGAACCTGTACGACTACGCGGCGCAGCGCCCGCAGATCGGCGGGATCGACGTCAAGGAGCAGGAGTACCGCGAGCAGTTCCGCAGCAGCGAGTTCGAGACCGAGCACCCCGTCGTCCGCATCCACCCGGAGACCGGCGAGCCGTCCCTGCTGCTCGGCCACTTCGTCAGGTCGTTCACAGGCCTGAGCGGCGCCGATTTCCACGATCTGTTCGCCCTGCTGCAGCGGCACATCACGCGCCTGGAGAACACGGTGCGGTGGGACTGGCGCGACGGCGACATCGCCATCTGGGACAACCGGGCCACCCAGCACTACGCCGTCGCGGACTACGACGACCTGCCCCGGCTCCTGCACCGCGTCACGCTGGCCGGCGACATCCCGATCGGCGTCAACGGTGACACCAGCGTGGTCCGCAAGGGCGACGCCGGCGCCTACTCGCCCATCGCCGTCTGAGCGGTGGCCCGTCCGCGGCCCCCGGCCGTCCGGCCGGGGGCCAGGGCCGCTCGTCGTGGCGCGGCAAGAGATCGTGGCGTGGCCGGGCGAGGGCTCGCCTCCGTGCCCTTCACCGCCGAGGGGTACGCCCCGCCGACAGTGGCCACCGGTGTCCTAGTGGAGCGGGAGGCGAAGGACGAAACGCGCGCCGTGGGGGCTGTCCTCGACCCGCAGGGTGCCTCCGCTCGTCTCGGCGATCTGCCGGGCGATCGGCAGGCCCAGCCCGGTGCCCCCGGCGTCCTTGCTGCGGGCGGTGTCCAGCCGGGCGAACCGTTGGAACACCAGTTCGCGCTTGTCCGGATCGATGCCCGGCCCGTCGTCGATCACCTCCAGCGCCGCGATGCCGTGCGGAAATCGCCGGCCCTCGCACTCGTCGCCCGGCGCACGCCGTCGTACATTGATAGTGATCTTGCTGTTGGCGTGCCGTTCGGCGTTGTCGATCAGGTTGGTGAGGAGGCGGCCCATCCGCAGCCGGTCGCCGATCACCACCACGCCGGGCTCAAGAGAGAATTCGCACCTGCTTCTCATGTGGTGGCGTATCCGGCACTCCGCGGAGACGAGTTCGGCCAGGTCGATCTTGTCGTGGGCGCCCGAACTCCCCGCGTCCAGCCGCGCGATGGTCAGCAGATCGTGCACGATCGCCTGAAGCCGCTCCAGGCTGCCCAGAACGGTACGACCCAGCTTGGTCACGCTGGTCTCCTGGGGCGCGAGCAAGGCGTCCTCCACCTCGGCACGCATGGCGGCGATGGGGCTGCGCAGGTCGTGGGAGGCGTCCGAGGCGAACTGGCGCTGCTGCTCCACCGCGGTTTGCAGACGGCTCAGCGTGTGGTTGACGCTGACGGCCAGATCGTGGATCTCGTCGTCGCCGGGCGGTACGGGCGCCCGGCGGCTGAGGGAGGTCTCGTTGATCTCGTCGAGTTCAGCCCGGATGGCGTTCACCGGCTTGAGGGACACGGCGGCGATCCGGCGGCCGAGGTAGGTGATGGCCGCGGTGAGCACCACCGCGGCCCCGCCGACCGGCGCGGCCAGCAGGGGATCGACCCATGGGGGAATCGTGGGGGAGGCGCAGTAGACGATCCAGTTCCCACCTTCCTGATAGGCCCACTGCGCGACCACGATCTCGCATTCGCCGGGAGGGAAGACCCCGCCGCACACGACGGATTCGGCGGTGGCCCTGTTACCGGGGGTGAACGTCGCCATGCGTGGCTTGCCCTGCAGTTTCGGGGTCGACACGACGACCCGGTTCCGTGAGTCGACGACCTGGATGTGGCGGAACGGGTTTCGCGCGAGGGGATAGGCCACCTCGTCCCGCTCCACCTGCATGGCCACCCGGCCGCCGTCCGCGACGATCTCCGCGATGAGCGACTCCGTGCCGAAACGATGGATGGCGACCATGAGCACCGCGGCCACCAGTGTGCACAGCAGGGCGGCCGTCGCGGCGGTGAACAGGGTGATCCGTGTTATGAGCGAGATGCGGTGCCTGGCGCTCATTTTCAATCCCTCGAACGGGGAGAACCCGACGGACGAGTCCTCGGCGTTGCCGGCCTTGATGGACCCGGGCCGTTTCGCGGGCGATCGCCGGGCCGGGTTCGGTACCGGCGCGGTCGTGCCCGGGGGCGGCGTCCGGTCGGCCGGAACGTTCGCGACGGCTGGACGGTCGTGAGAGGTCGGCGGCGGGAATACAGTGTCATCACCTCTGTCCACGGAAAGACCGGCATGTCGCCCAGGTAAATCGGCATCCCTGGTGAGCGCCAACAAGGGTCATTTTAAGTCAGTTATCTGAAGAAATTGAAAAACGGTGACAAGGCGGAGTGTGGTTTGGTGAAAAACCTTAAATGAATCTCCCTGCGGCCTACCGTCATCAGGTGGTCCGATTACTTCCCCCGGACGGACCGGATCGGGGACGCCGGCCGGGCTACCGCGAGGTGAGCAGGGGTTTCGTCCTGAGGGCCACGACCACCGCCTCAACCCGGCTGTGCGCGCCCAGCTTCACCACGACGTTCTCGATGTGGCCGCGTGCGGTGTACAAGGCTCACGACGAGCCTTTCGGAGATCGCCCGGGGGCAGGGCCCGTCCCTCGTCAGCGCCGGCACCTCTCTGCTCGTTTCCCTCTCCTTCGCTCTTTTCTGCGCCTGTTGGGAAACCTCGCGCTCCGCGGCGAATGCGATACTTGGTGAAGACTGTTGTCTCCGATTGAGATGAAATCGCTCTGCTGAGGCACCTCACCTGACGTCGGCAGAAAGGCGCGTCGCTCACGGCGGATCATGTCACGGCGCGGGGTGCCGTCGCCGTCCGGGACGGCCGGGCCGCCCGGCGCCACACGCGGGCATACCGGCCGGCCCTCGGCCGCCACGACGGGTTTCCGGCCCGTCCCACGCGTGGCGGGAATAAGGTTCCCATCTCTCCTATTCATGGCGGAGTACACGCTCCTGCCGGTCGAGGTGGCCGCGCACAAGCCCGATGCCGTGTCGTTCGCGGACGCCGCCACGTTGCCCATCGCGGCGGCCACCGCCTACGACGGGGTGAACCAGCTCGGGCTGCCCCCGGCGCAACACTGCTGATCACCGCCGCCGACCGGGACACCGTGGGGCGGCTGGGCGGTTCGCCGGTGGCGCGTAAGCGCAACCGCGAGGTGCTGGAGGCGGTGGCGCGGCTCGTCGAGCAGGGCGTACTGCGGCCGTACGTGACCGCGACCTTCCCGCTCGACGAGACGGCCGAGGCGTTGCGGACGGTGGAGGCCGGTCACGCGCGAGGCAAGGTCGTCATCGAGGTGGCCGGGTGAGCGAGCCCCACCCGCTGGACAACCCCGCCTGGTCGTCCCTGACCGGGCCGCACGCGTACCTGGCCGAAAGGCGCGGCAACGTGCTGCGCCACCCGGTCGACGTCTCGCCGTTCATCGCCCTGCCCGGCGAGCCGGAGGCCGCCGACTGGGACGAGCCGGCGGTGATGGCCGGTCCCGGCGCGCTGATCCCGCTCGCCGGCGTGCGCGTCCCGCCGCCGGGCGGGTGGGAGGTGCGGGTCAGACGCCGGTCAGGGTCTGCTCGCTCCGGGGGAATCCGGCCAGTACAGGACCGACCGCTCGGCGGCGGACGCGATCGCCGCGCCGTCCAGGAGGGCGATGCTCAGCTCGATTCCGCCCGCGGGCCACTCCACGCCGAGCTCGAAGGTCTCCCGGGGAGGCGGGGGCCAGAGCCACAGCCCCATGGTGGCGACGTCCGCACCCTCGTCATGGCTACCGCTGCGCAAGGACACGCCGCCGAGCAGCCAGGAGAGCCGCGGGGCCGGGGGCGGATCCCGCGGGAGCCGTGCCATGTCGAAACGCTGTCCGACGGTGGTGGCCTTGGTGCCGTCGGCGAAGCGGACGCCGAACCGCAGCAGGTTGTCCGGCAACCGGCCGGCGCCCACGCCCATGACCATGTGGGGGTACACGGACAGCTGGAGAGCCTGGAAGTCGTCGAGCGACAGGGTGTGCCGCCTCATGACGATGTTCACGTTCATCAGGCAGCCGGCTCCGAACGCCTGGATCGTCGGCAGGGTGATGACGACGTTCGGGGTGCGGGCCAGCACCAGATCGCTGATCGTCACCGCGCCCGTCTCGTCGGCCGGCGGGGCGTACCAGATCGGCAGCCCAGGGCTGGAGGGGCGAGTCGATTCTTCCTGTGCCGGTGGTGGCTCGAAGAACATACTCTCACCATACGGAAAAATCCTGAGGTCGCGCGGTCCGCGGATCACGGGCAGGAGCGCGGGCGCGGCACCGGTGATCCGGCGCGACGCGTTCCCGGCACTCAGGGGAGGCCGCCCATCCCGGCGCGGTCCCCGTTCGGGCCGGGTGCGGTACGGCGCGGCCTCGGGACGCCTCAGCCGGAACCCTGGGCTCTGGCCTGGCGGTAACGCGTGGGGGAGACCCCGAACTCGGTGACGAACGACTGCCGGAGGCTCTCGGTGGAGCCGAACCCGCAGCGGGTCGCGATGTCCGCCACGGAGAGGGAGGACGAGACGAGGAGCTGCTCGGCCGCTCGCGTGCGCGCGTGCCTGACGAAGCGGCCGGGTGTCTTGCCCAGGTGCTCCAGGCTGAGCCGGGTCAGGTGGCGCTCGCTCACGTTCAGCTGGGCGGCCAGCGTCGCGGGGCTCAGATCGCCGTCGAGGTTGCTGACGACGTGGTCGACCACCTGCCGGACCAGCGGGTGTTCCGGCGGCGGCGCGCCCACGAACATGCTGATCTGCGCCTGGTCGCCCGGCCGCTGCAGGTAGGTCACCAGGGCGCGCGCCACGATGCGGGCCAGGTGAGGACCGTGGTCCTCCTCGATGAAGGCGAGCGTCAGGTCCAGGGCGCTGGTGACGCCGGCCGCGGTCGACACGCGTCCCTCGCGGATGTAGAGCGGGCACGGGTCGACGGTGACGTTGGGATGGTGGGCGGCGAGCGCTCCCGCGTACCTCCAGTGCGTGGTGGCGCGATGCCCGTCCAGCAGCCCGGCGGCGGCGAGCAGGGTCGCGCCCGTGCACACCGACGCCACCCGCCGGCTGACCGCGGCGAGCCGGCGGATGTGCGCCAGGAGCACGGGATTGCCCGCGGCGGCCTCGTGACCGATCCCGCCGGAGACGACCAGGGTGTCGAGCGGCCCGGTGACGCGTTCGAGGGCCACCTGGCTCTCCAGCGTCAGGCCCGAGTCGCAGGACAGCGGCCTGGCGCCCGAGGTCGCGAGGCGGGTCAGGTAGGGGGGAGCCGCCCCCAGCTGGTTGGCCATGTGGAGCGGCGTGGTCACCGAGGCGATGTCCAGCAACTCCGACTGGGGGTACCCGATCACGACGGTCAGTCGCTCGTCCATGAATGCCCATCCTGCCGGAGAACCGACACGAATCCTCAGTTTATCGACAGGAACGCCGCTCCCGGCCGCCCTCGGCGACCGGGAGCGGAGGCGGGGACCCCGGTGCGGTGGCGTACCGGCGTCCCGGGCATGCCGTCCACCGGTGCCGGCGGATCACCGCTTCGTCAGGCCGCCGACGCTGAGCAGGAAGTCTCCGCCGCGTTCGTCGACACCGGCCATGATCGACGCCTGCCGCCCGCCGTCACTCGCGACCGTCCAGAACGTGAGCGTGGTGGTCCCCAGCGCGGTCTCGCAGGTCTGGACGGCCGGTTCGAGTTTGGCCGTGTTCCCGCGCGCGGCCAGCGTCCAGTCGCATCCGTTCTCGGTCCGGGCCGTCATGACGCTCTTGCGGCCGCTCGTGAACGTGACGAGACCCTGCTGCGCCGTCTGGACGGAGCGCACCTGGCCGTCCGGGTCGGTGTACCGGGTGGTGAGGAGGTTCACGCGGGACCGCGGGTCGGACGCGTCGTACCGCCATGTCCCGGGAAAGACCTCGCGCGCCCGGGCCCAGGCGTCTTTCGTCACCTTGGTACGGCTGCCCTTGTCGAGACGGAACGCGTAGTCGCCGTTCGGCTGGTGGCTGACGGCCTCGATGGCCTCCCGCTCGCGGTTCCCGGACACGGTGACCGACCACTTCGTGATGGTGTACGTCGAGCCGATGACGCGGTTGAAACAGTTCTGGGAGGGGGGATCCAGCTCCAGCGAGGTGGAGCGCACCGCGAACGTCCACGTGCACCCCTGGTCGGTGCGTCCCACGATCCCGCCGCCGGCCGCCCTGGAGAACACGATGTCCCCGATCTGCGGGACGTGGAGCTGCGGGATGGGAGAGCAGTTCGTGCTCGTGTCGGGGCAGCTGACGACCGCGATGTTCCGCATGCTCTCGCGTACGGGCTGGTCGTAGTTCCACGTCCCCAGATACTGGTGCGAGCGCGGGTTTCCGGTCTGCGCCAGGGCCTGCCACGGCCCCGCGACGCCGACGGCGATCCAGGCCATCAGGCTCAGGGACAGGGCGACCACCAGTGGTGCCGGACGTGACGGCAGGTGCCGGCGCCGGGTCGTGACACGCGTGTCGAGCATGGGAATGCCTCCTGTACGGGGGTACGCGCTGAAACGGTGACGAGAGCCACCGGGAGGGCGGTGCCGGGCGGTGCCGTATGCCGTGCGCCCGTTGCGATCAACCGCGATTCAGCACTTTACGGACGGGTCACCCCTCGCTCATCGGCGCTGCGTCCCATCTTCGGGATACTCCGCGTGCCGTAGCCCGGCCGGCTCCTCGTCCCGGCGCCGTACGAGCGTCCCTGCTCGCCGGGGTGACCACTTCGGCCATCCGGGCGAGGCGCGACCGGCGCCTTTGCCCGCCCGTTCACGGGGCGGATCCGGCCGCCCGACGTCACCAGCGGGCGATGGGCGGACATGAGGTTCCGGCCGCGCGGGAGACGCCGGAAACGAGCGTGGGTCCCCGGAGGCAAAGCCTCCGGGGACCCACGGGTGTGGCCGACTGCGGCCGGGCGTCGCTACTTGGTGAGCGGGGCCAGCTTGGGGTCGTTGGCGTACGCCTCGACGACGTTCTCCTTGGTCACGATCAGCGGCTCAAGCAGGTACGACGGGACGACCTTCACCCCGTTGTTGTACGACTTGGTGTCGTTGACCTGGGGGGCCTTGCCGGCCTGCAGGTCCTTGGCCATCTGGATGGTCTGCTTGACCAGCTCGCGGGTGTCCTTGTTGATCGTCGAGTACTGCTCGCCGGCGACGATCGACTTGACCGACTCCGCCTCGGAGTCCTGACCGGTCACCACGGGGAGGTCCTTGCCGGCACCCTTGACCGAGGTGATGATGGCGCGGGCCAGCGTGTCGTTGGGGGAGAGCACCCCGTCGAGGGTCTTGCTGCTGTAGGTGGAGGTCAGCAGCGAGTCCATCCGGCGCTGGGCGTTCTCGGCCTTCCAGCCGTCGGTGGCGGTCTGCTTGATGTCGGTCTGGCCGGAGCCGACCACCACGGTGCCGTCGTCGATCTTCGGCTTCAGCACCTCGATCGCGCCGTCGAAGAAGACCGCCGAGTTGTTGTCGTCCGACGAGCCGGAGAACAGCTCGATGGTGTAGGGGCCGTCGGCCTTCTTGGCCTTCATGCCGTCGAGCAGGGCCTGGCCCTGGAGCTGGCCGACCTTGAAGTTGTCGTACGCGATGTAGTAGTCGACCGCGTCGGTGTTCTTGATGAGCCGGTCGTAGGCGATGACGGTCGCGCCGGCCGCCTTGGCGGCCTCGACCTGGGTGCTCAGCTGCGCGGCGTCGGTCGCGCCGATGACGATGACCTTGGCACCCTTGGTGACCATGGCGGAGATCTGCGCCTGCTGGTCGGCGACGGTGGAGGAGGCGCCGGCGTACTGCACGTCGGACTTGAAGCCGGCCTCCGCCAGGCCGTTGGTGAACAGGTCACCGGCGAGGACCCAGTTCTCCGAGGTCTTCGACGGCAGCGCGACGCCGATCAGCGAGTCGGCGGCGAAGCCCTTGGCGCCCTCGGAGGCGCCCGCGGAGGCGCCCGTGTCGGCGGCGGGGGTCTGCGAGCGCTCGGAGGCGCACGCGGTGAGCGACAGAAGCGCGATGGCCCCGGCCGCCACGCCCTTGACGAGGATATTGCGCATTTTCAGAGGTGCCCTTCTTAGAAGAATGACGGGGTGGAAGCCTTCCGCCCCGTCGACGGTGACCGGTTAGCCGGCCACCGGACTCTTGCCGCGGTCCTGGTCCGTTTCCGTGCCGGACGCCGGGCCGCTCGGTGTCTCCCGGCGGAACGGGCGCGTCAGCGATCCGATGACCGAGAAACGCCCCTGCTTCTTGTTGTAGACGTCGAGCGCGACGGCGAGCAGCAGGACCAGGCCCTTGATGATCTGCACCCGGTCGGAGCCGACACCCATCAGCTGCAGGCCGTTGTTGAGCACGGCCATCACGAGGCCGCCGACGATGGAGCCGCTGATCGTGCCCAGGCCGCCGGTGACCGCCGCGCCGCCGATGAAGACGGCGGCGATCGCGTCCAGCTCCCAGCCGATGCCGTCCTGCGGCCCGGAGGCGGCCGAACGGGCGACGAAGATCATGCCGGCCAGCGCCGCCAGCACCGACATGTTCATCATCACCAGGAAGTTGACCCGCCTGAGCTTCACGCCGGACAGCTCGGCGGCCCGCGCGTTGCCGCCGACCGCGTAGATGTGCCGGCCGCCGGCCGTGTTGCGGGTGATGAACGCGTAGATGACGACCAGGACGCCGAGGATGATCCCGGAGACCGGGAAGCTGGTCCCGACCCGCCCGCCGGCGAACTGCAGGCTCGCGAACACCACCACGACGACCGGGACGGCGACCCGGATCGCCGAGATCCACATCGGGGCGACGTCGGCATCCATCTCCCGCCGGGTCTTGCGGGCCTTCCACTCCCTGACCACCACGGCCACGCAGACCAGCAGGCCGAGCAGGAGCGTGAGGTTGTTGTAGCCGGTGTCCGGGCCGACCTCCGGCAGGAAGCCGGAGCCGATGATCCTGAACCCCTCGGGCACGGGAATGGTGTCGGCGTTGCCGATGTACTGGTTGCCGCCCCGGAACAGCAGCATGCTGGCCAGGGTGACGATGAAGGCCGGCACCCCGACGTACGCCACCCAGAAGCCCTGCCAGGTGCCGATGAGGACACCCACCGCCAGGCCGATCAGGATGGCGAGGAACCACGGCACCGAGTAGTCCTGCATGACCTTCGCGACCACGATGCCGACGAACGCGGCGATCGAGCCGACGGACAGGTCGATGTGCCCGGCGACGATGACCATCAGCATCCCGATGGCCAGGATCAGGATGTAGGAGTACTGGCTCACCAGCGAGATGAGGTTGCCGGAGTTCAGGGTCAGGCCGTCGGTCAGGATCTGGAACAGCAGGACGATCGCCACCAGCGTGAAGATCATCCCGAACTGCCGGGCGTTGGAGGTCGTCCCTCCGAACAGGGATTTCTGGAGTTCTTTCACACGGCTCATGGTCGGCGTGCCTTCTTCGCTGAGGTCATCTGCTTCATCAGGAGTTCCGGGTTGGCGTCTCGCCGGTCGATGTTGCCGGTGATGGTCCCCTCGAACACCGTGTAGATCCGGTCGCACAGGCCGATCAGCTCGGGCAGCTCCGAGGAGATGACGATGACGCCCTTACCCTGGTCGGCGAGCCGCTGGATGATGCCGTAGATCTCGTACTTGGCGCCCACGTCGATGCCGCGGGTCGGCTCGTCGAGGATGAGCAGGTCGGGGTCGGTGAACATCCACTTGGCCAGCACCACCTTCTGCTGGTTGCCGCCGGAGAGCTTGGTGACCCCCTCGTCGACGGTGGGGGCCTTCACCCGCAGGCTCGTCCGGTAGCCCTCGGCCGCCTTGTGCTCCCGCACCGGGTCGATCACGCCACGGGTGGAGACCTTGGACAGCTTCGCGGCCACCATCGAGGTCTTGATGTCGTCGAGCAGGTTCAGGCCGATCGACTTGCGGTCTTCGCTGACGTAGGCCAGGCCGTGCGCGATGGCGTCCGACACCGACTTCAGCACGATCTCCCGGCCGTCCTTGAGGATCTTCCCGGAGACGTAGGTGCCGTAGGACCGGCCGAAGATGCTCATCGCGAGCTCGGTGCGCCCGGCGCCCATCAGCCCGGCGAACCCGACGATCTCGCCGCGTCGCACGGTGAAGCTGGAGTTCTTGACCACCAGGCGTTCGGCGGAGATCGGGTGCTGGACCGTCCAGTCGCGCACCTCGAAGAAGACCTCGCCGATCTCGGGGGTGTGGTCGGGGAAGCGGCTGTGCAGCTCCCGGCCGACCATGCCCCGCACGATCCGGTCCTCGTCGACGCCGTCCGCCTTGATGTCGAGGGTCTCGATCGTCCGGCCGTCGCGCAGGATGGTGATGGTGTCGGCGATCTGCTCGATCTCGTTGAGCTTGTGGGAGATGATGATCGAGGTGACGCCCCGCTGCTTGAAGTGGCGCAGCAGGTCCAGCAGGTGCTGGGAGTCGGCCTCGTTCAGCGCGGCGGTGGGCTCGTCGAGGATGAGGAGCTTCACGTCCTTGGCGAACGCCTTCGCGATCTCCACGAGCTGCTGCTTGCCCACGCCGATGTCCTTGATCAGCGTGTCCGGGTCCTCCTCCAGGCCGACCCGGGCCATCAGCTCCAGCGCCTGGCGGTTGGCGACCTTCCAGTCGATCACGCCGCCGCGGCCCGGTTCGTTGCCGAGGAAGATGTTCTCGGTGATGGACATGCCGGGCACCAGGGCGAGCTCCTGGTGGATGATCACGATGCCGGAGTTCTCGCTGGCCCGGATGTCGGCGAACCGGCTCTCCTTGCCCTGGTAGCGGATCTCGCCGGAGTAGGTGCCGTACGGGTAGACCCCGCTGAGCACCTTCATCAGGGTCGACTTGCCGGCGCCGTTCTCCCCGGCGATCGCGTGGATCTCACCGGCCCGGACCACCAGGTTGACGTCGGAGAGCGCCTTGACCCCGGGGAACTCCTTGGTGATCGAACGCATCTCCAGCAGGACGGGTGCGTCGCTCATGACCGGCCCGCCCGAGCGGCCCGTGCCGGGTAGGGCCTCGGGACGGCGGTGTCGCCGTCTCTGGGCCGGCAGCGGGATCCGCGCGCGTCCGGCTGCAGGGGACCGCGCCAGGTCACCACCGACATGGTTGCCTCCGGGAGGTTCGTCATCAGTTCGTTCGCCTTGCTGTGGCCTGAACCACATCTGGAAGCCAAGGACTTTCCGCAAAATCTAAATTAATTCATTCTTCGCGCGGTTCGCCGCGAGGCGGTGACGGGTGCCGTCGCCCTGGTCGCACGTGTGCCATCTCGTCGTACCTGGTCACACGCCGCGCCCGGCCGCCGTCGGAAGGCGGCTCGGCCGGTCGTCGCGGCGCCCGCCGGGGGGCGTGTCCGTGCGCGGTCCCGGCCGTACGCGACGCCGAAGGAGGGCGGAAGTCAATGATCATAACGATTCCGGTTCCCTCCGATCGGCCATGACATCGTTGTCAGCAGGCAGCGGGTAGAGACTCCACCCGCGTTACGGGTGTGTCAATCGGCCCCCTCCCAATGTGGCCATTTTGTAACGTATCGTGACGCCAAGTGAGATTTACGGCACATGATCCTTTGGCTGGTTCGCCGGTCCGGGCGGCGCGACGCGCGCCGGACCTCCGGTGACCGGCCGTGCCGGCCCGGCTCGGCCGGGTGAGCATGACCCGGCTCGGCATGGTGTGGCTCGGCATGGCCCGGCTCGGCCCGGTGTGGCTCGGCCCGGCATGGCCCGGCATGGCCCCGGCCCGGTGCGGCTCAGTGCAGGGAGATGCCCCGGTCGACCAGTTTGGTGGGCAGCACCACGGTGCGCGGCCACGACCGGTCTCCCTCGATCCGCCGGAACAGCAGCTCGGCGGCCGTCCTGGCCAGCTCGCGGGCGTCGTAGGCGATCACCGTCAGCGGGTACGGCACCAGGTTGGCCATGTCGAAGTCGTCGAACCCGAGCACCGCGGCGTCGCTGCCGCGCCGGTGCAGCTCCTCGATCACGCCGAGGGTGATCCGGTTGTTCAGGCTGAAGAAGGCGGTCGGCGGGTCCGGCCGGTCGAGCAGCTCGGAGACGACCCGGGCGGCCGCCACCGGGTCGCGGACGCCGTCGCGCACCAGCCGGGTGTCGTACGGCGCGCCGGCCGGGGCCAGCGCGTCCTGCGCGCCGTCGAGCCGCTCGCGCATCGTGTAGACGCCGATCGAGTCGAGCAGGATGCCGATCCGGCGGTGGCCCGCCTCGACGAGGCGGGCCACCCCGGCCCGCGCGCCCCCGCGGTTGTCGAGCAGCACCGTGTCGGCGAGCAGCCCCCCGGCCGGCCGGTCGAGGAAGACCACCGGGGTGCCGAGCTCGACCTCGGCGCGCATGAACGAGTGGTCGTCGCCCGCCGGCACCACGAGCAGCCCGTCGACGCGGCGGGCGCACATGTCCCGCAGCAGCTGCTGCTCGCGCGCCGGGTCCTCCTCGGAGCTGGCGATGATGAGCATCGTGCCGTGCTGCCGGGCGACCTCGGCGGCGGCTCCCGCGATCGTCGCGTAGAACGGGTTGGCGATCTCCTCGATCAGCAGCCCGATCGTGGCGGTCGCCTGCCCCGAGCGCAGCGAGCTGGCCAGGTGGTTGCGGCGGAAGCCCAGCTCGGCCACGGCGGCGAGCACCCGTTCGACCAGTTCGGGCTGGACGTGCGGCGCGTTGTTCACGACCCGCGAGACGGTCTTCAGGCTCACTCCGGCCCGGGTCGCCACGTCCACCATGGTGGGCCGCCTCGTACGGCCGCCGTCGCTGGTCATGCCACGAACCATACCGACACGCCGTCCGGCGCGGTGACAACGTTGTCCGAGCCGCCGGGGCCGCAGGCCCCGGCGGGGCGCCACCGGGCGCCGGCGCGGGCGGACGACCGTGCTCGCCGACCGTGATGTCGCCTCGCTCACCCGGTTGGAGGGTGGTCCGGGAGGCTCGTCCGGCCCGGCCGGGCGGCCCGGGAAAGCGAGTGGTTTCGGGAAGGTTACACGTCCAGCTCTTGACAACGTTGTCTTCCGAGGGAAACGTTGGGCCGCGATCACACCCGGGTGCGCTCCTTTGTGCGCCCGCCGTTCTCTCACGCCCCCATGGAGCTTCCCGCATGGTCTGAGACCCATGTCCCGGCACCGGTGACGACGCCGACGCCCCCACCGGCGCGCGGCGAGCCCTCCCGAGGTGCCGGCAGGTGCCCACGCGGCCGATCGGCCGCGACGGTCACGCTCCTCACCTCCGACGTTCGACGTTCTCGACGCCCCTATCGAGTCAAAAGGCACCCGCCATGTCGCATCCCCCCATTGCCCGAATCCTGTCCCTGCGGCGGTTCGCCGCGGCCACGGCACTGTCGCTGCCGCTGTGCCTGCTGGTCGCCGTACCCTCGGCGAGCGCCGCGGCCCCGCCCGGCGACTTCGGCTCCTCCTTCGAGTCGTCCGACCCGCAACCCGCGACGAGCACCGTCGAGGCCGGTACGGACGGCAAGCCGATCCAGGCGAACCTGAGCGGATCGAGCCCGACCGGACTGCCCGGCAGCCTGCTCGGCCAGGTCAGCGCGGTGTCCGCGAGCGCGGAGAACGCGCCGAACGAGACCGCCGCGGCCCTCAAGGACGGCAACCCGACGACCAAGTGGCTGGCGTTCGCCAGGACCGGCTGGGCGGCCTACAGGCTGGCCAAGCCCGCGGCGGTGGTGAAGTACTCGCTCACCTCCGCGGACGACGCGCCGGGCCGCGACCCCAGGGACTTCACCCTGCAGGGGTCGGACGACGGCGGCACGTGGACCGACCTGGACAGGCGGACGGGACAGAGCTTCGGCGGGCGGTTCGCCACCAACGTCTACGAGTTCACCAACACGACCGCCTACGAGCACTACCGGCTGAACGTCACCGCGAACTCCGGTGACTCGATCATCCAGCTCGCCGACTGGAACATCAGCGACGGCTCGGACGTCAGGCCGCCGGTCACCCCGATGGTCAGCGTCACCGGTACCGGCCCGGTCGGCGGCCACACCATGAAGCCGCGGGCCGGGTTCACCGGGACGGCCTCGATGCGCTACTCGGGCGGCGCCGAGACGGCCGGACGCTCGTACGCGACCAACCGGCTGTTCGACGTCGACATCCCGGTCGGGCCGAAGACGCGGCTGGCCTACAAGGTCTTCCCCGAGTTCACCGGCCAGGACGCCCAGTACCCCTCCACCTACGTGGCCGTCGACCTGCACTTCACCGACGGCAGCTACCTGAGCCGGCGCTCGCCCGTCGACCAGCACGGCTACCCGCTCACCGCCGCCGGGCAGGGCGCCTCGAAGGTGCTCTACGCCGACCAGTGGAACGCGGTGCGCTCCGAGATCGGGGCGGTCGCGAACGGCAAGACGATCGACCGCATCCTGCTCGCCTACGACAACCCCCAGGCGGCCGCCGCGACCCGCTTCCAGGGCTGGCTCGACGACCTCGTCCTGACGGGCGTCCCGGCGCCGATCGACGGCTCCCGGCTGACCGACTACGTCGACACCCGGCGCGGGACCAACTCCACGGGCGGGTTCTCGCGCGGCAACAACCTGCCGATCACCGCGGTGCCGAACGGCTTCAACTTCCTCACGCCGGTCACCAACGCCACGTCCAACTCCTGGGAGTACGACTACCAGCGGGCCAACAACGCGGCCAACCTGCCCATGCTGGAGGGGCTCGCGATCTCGCACGAGCCCAGCCCGTGGATGGGTGACCGCAACCAGATGTCGATCATGCCGGTGCCGGCCGGCGGGCCGCTCACCGGGACTCCCGGCGGCCGGGCGCTCGCCTTCAGCCACGACGACGAGATCGCGCGGCCGGACCTCTACCGGGTCAAGCTGCAGAACGGCCTGGTCGCGGACATGACCGCCACCGACCACGGCGGGATCATGCGGTTCGCCTTCCCCTCCGGGCAGGCCACCGGAAGCCTCGTCTTCTACAACGGCACGTTCACCATCGGCACGGACGGCACCTTCACCGGCTGGGTCGACAACGGGAGCGGCCTGTCGGCCGGGCGCAGCCGGATGTTCGTGTCCGGTACCTTCGACCGGGCGCCCAAGGAGTCCTCCGCCACGTCGGCCACCTTCGACGTCTCGGAGAAGCGGGAGGTGACGCTGCGCCTCGCGACGTCGTTCCTCTCGGTCGACCAGGCACGCCGCAACCTCGACATGGAGGTCACCGGCAGGAGCTTCGACCAGCTCCAGGCCGCCGCCACCGCCGCCTGGAAGGACCGGCTCGGCCGGGTCGAGGTGCGGGGCGCGACCGAGACGCAGCTGGTGACGCTGTACTCGAACCTGTACCGGCTGAACCTCTACCCGAACTCGCAGTCGGAGAACACCGGCACCGCCGCCAAGCCGCGCTGGCAGTACGCGAGCCCGGTGTCGGCGCCGACCGGCACGTCGAGCGCCACGCAGACCGGCGCGAAGATCGTCGACGGGCAGATCTACGTCAACAACGGCTTCTGGGACACCTACCGGACCGTGTGGCCCGCGTACTCGCTGCTGTACCCGGACGTCGCGGCCAGGATCGCCGACGGGTTCGTCCAGCAGTACCGCGACGGCGGGTGGGTCGCCCGCTGGTCGTCGCCCGGTTATGCCGACCTGATGACCGGCACCAGCGCGAACGTCTCGCTGGCCCAGGCCTACCTCAACGGCGTCAGGCTGCCCGACCCGCTCGGCGCGTACGACTCGGCGGTCAAGGACGCGACCGTCGCGTCCGGGCGCGGCGAGGTCGGCCGCAAGGGCATCGAGACCTCGCTGTTCCTCGGCTACACGCCGACCTCCACCGGCGAGTCGGTGTCGTGGGCGCTGGAGGGCTACATCAACGACTACGGCCTCGGCAACATGGCCGCGGGCCTGGCCAAGGACCCGGCCACCCCGAAGGCGCGGCGCGACGGGCTCAAGGAGGAGTCGGAGTACTTCCTGCAGCGGGCCCGCAACTACGTCAACCTCTTCGACCCGAGCGCGAAGTTCTTCCGGGGCCGCGACGCCGCCGGCAACTTCCTCGCCGCCGACCCGCTGGACTGGGGCGGCGTCTACACCGAGACCAACGGCTGGAACTTCGCGTTCACCGCGCAGCAGGACGGCCGGGGACTGGTCAACCTGCACGGCGGGCAGAAGGCGCTGCGGCAGAAGCTCGACCAGTTCTTCGCCACCCCGGAGAACGCCGACAAGCCCGGCGGGTACGGCGGCACGATCCACGAGATGCTGGAAGCCCGCGCGGTGCGGATGGGCCAGCTCGGCATGAGCAACCAGCCGTCGCACCACATCCCGTACATGTACAACTACGTCGGGGCGCCGGCGAGGACGCAGGCGATCGTCCGGGAGATCCTGCAGCGCCTCTACGTCGGCGGCGAGATCGGCCAGGGCTACCTGGGCGACGAGGACAACGGCGAGATGTCGGCGTGGCACGTCCTCAGCTCGCTGGGCCTCTACCCGCTGCAGGCGGGCTCGTCCAACTGGGCCATCGGCTCGCCGCAGTTCACCCGGATGACCGTCCGGCGCAAGAACGGCGACATCGTCGTCAACGCGGCGGACAACAGCACGCGGAACGTCTACGTGCAGAGCGTGAAGGTCAACGGCAAGACGCAGCGCGAGGTGTCCGTCGACGCCTCCGAGCTCGCCCGCGGCGGCACGATCGACTTCAAGATGGGTCCGAACCCGTCGTCCTGGGGCACCGGCGAGAAGGACGCGCCGCCGTCGCTGACCAGGGGCGGAGAGGTGCCCAAACCGCTGCAGGACACCACGGGCCCCGGTCTCGGCACCGCGACCGCGAGCGGCGGCCAGGACGCGTCGAAGCTGTTCGACGACTCGTCGACCACGCAGATGACCTTCACCTCCGGCACGCCGCAGGTCGGCTGGGACTTCCGCGGCGGCAGGCAGGCGCCGGTGTACTACACCCTCACCTCCGCGGCGAGCACGGGCGAACCTGCGGCCTCCGGGGCGTCTGGTGAGCGGAAGGGCGGCGGGAAGGGCGACCCGGTCTCCGGGGCGACCACCGGCGACCCGGTGGACTGGCGGCTGCGGGGCTCCAACGACGGGATCACCTGGACCACGGTCGACTCCCGCAAGGGCGAGGTGTTCTCCTGGCGCAACCACACCCGGCCGTTCAAGATCGACCGTCCGGGGCGGTTCGCGCGGTTCCGCCTGGACGTGACGAAGGCCGTCGGGGGCGAGCGGACGAACCTCGCCGAGATCGAGCTGCTCGCCGGCGGCGATGTCCAGCTCGGGGGCGGCGACATCACGGTCACCCCCGCGAGCGGCGCGCACGCGACGTCCGGCGTCGAGGCGCGGGTGGAACTCGCCTCCGTCACCGGGGGCACCGCGAGCGGCTACCGGGCGACCATCGACTGGGGTGACGGCTCACCGGCCACCGCGGGCACCCTGGCCCTGAGCTCGCGGGGCGTGTACGGCGTCAGCGGCTCGCACACCTACGCCAAGCCGGGCCACTACCAGGCGAGCGTCACGGTGAACGACGGCACCGGCCAGGGCGCGGGAACGGCCGGGGTCGAGGTGGCCTACGCGCCGGAGTCCGGCCTCGTCGCGGCGTTCGACACCGTCTGTATCGGCGACGAGGGCGTCCTCGCGGCGAACTGCGACGCCAAGTCGTGGGCGTACTCGCGGGCGGCCCTCGCGGCGGCCGGCGTGACCCAGGGCGAGCGGCACGAGGTGCCGGGAACGGCGCTGAGCTTCACGCTGCCGGCGATCCACGCCGGGCAGCCGGACAACGCGACCGGCAACGGCGAGAAGATCGTGCTCAACCTGCCGGCCGATGCCAGGAGCGTCTCGTTCGTCGGCGCCGGCACGCAGGGCAACCAGAGCACCACCGGCAAGGCCACCTTCGACGACGGAAGCACGGCCGACATCCCGATCCAGATGAGCGACTGGACGTTGGGCGGCAACCCCGGCGGCACGCCGTCCTACGGCAACATCGTCGTCGCGAAGTCCGCGTACCGGCTGCTCGGCACGAGCCGGAACAGCGCGCAGCCGTTCCTGTTCGCCACCGCGCCGTACCGGATCCCGGACGGGAGGAAGCTCGTGTCGGTGACCCTGCCGGAGCAGACCGGGGATCCGGGCGCGGCGGGCAGGATCCACGTGTTCGCCGTCGCCGACGACGGCACGCCGGGCGCCGCGCTGGAGAGCGCCGCGCCCAAGGACCAGAAGGCCGTCGCCGGGCAGGTCCTGTCGGCCGACCTCGGTTCGGTGACCGGTGGCGTCACCGGCCCGGCGGGCTACCAGGCCCGCGTCCAGTGGGGCGACGGCACGGTTCCCGCCGACGTCACGGTCGGCCCGTCCGGCGCGATGAGCGGGCGGCACACGTACGAGAGGGAGGGCACCTACACGGTGCGCGTCACCGCCTGGGACACGCTGTCGAGCGTCACCACGACGTTCACCGTGACCGTGACGCGGGCCGGGGCGCAGCCGTCGATCTCGGTGTCGGCGACCGCCCCCGTCACCGCCGGTGAACCGATCACCGTCAAGGGCAGCGGGTTCGCCGCCGGAGAGCGGGTGACCCTCAGGATCGGCACCGGTCCGCAGGACGGCTCGACGGTCGTGGCCTCGGACAAGGGAGAGGTGCAGGCGTCGCTGAAGCCGTCCGGCGACACGCGGCCCGGCCGGTACGCCGTCACCGCCGACGGCGCGTCCTCCGAGGCCGCGGCGGCGGCGACGGTCCAGGTGGCCGAGGAGCCGGTGGCGCGCACGTACCGGCCGAGGGTGATGCTGTCGACCACCTCCGGGCCGCGCGGCACGGCGATCGTCGTCGACGGTTCCGGGTTCGCGCCGAAGGAGGCGGTCACGATCGGCTTCGGCGACGGCCTCGACTCCGTCACCGTGCACGCGAACGGTGACGGCGTCATCTCCGGCCATACCGTCAGCGTGCCGGGTACGGCGAAGCCGGGTGCGACCGGCATCACGCTGGCCGGCGCCGACTCGGCGACCCGGGTCGAACTGGCCTTCACGGTCACCGGCTCGAACTGAGCCGGCCGAGGCCGCCGGTGGGCGGGCCGTGCTCACGGCCCGCCCACCGGCGGCCTCCCGGTCGATGCCGTCACTCCCGCGAGGGTGAAGCACGTCCGGCCCGGACGAAAACCGGGGAACCGGGGGAACTGGGGAACTGGGGAACTGGGGAAATCGCCGTATTCACGTCGGCCTGTGTCGCGCCGGGTGCGGAAACCCGGCGAGACGCGACGAAAAGACCTCACATTCGGCGGACGGTCGGCGAATATGAGATTTCCGCCAGATCATCATGTGATCGCTATAATTCGGTCATGAAGGCTGCGGTCCGCACCAGGTATGGCCCACCGGAAGTGGTTCGTTTCGCGGAGGCGGAGAAGCCGGCGGTCAAGGACGGGGAGCTTCTCGTCAAAGTCCACGCGACGACGGTCAATCGCACGGACTGCGCGTTGCGGGCCGCGAAGCCCTTCATCTGGAGACTGCTCACCGGGCTCGTCAGGCCGAGGATCAGGATCCTGGGGAACGAGTTCGCGGGAGAGGTCGAGGCGGTCGGCGCCGGCGTCACCTCCTTCAAGGCCGGCGACCGGGTGTTCGGATACAACGAGGGCTCGTTCGGGGCCCACGCCCAGTACATGTCGATCTCCCAGGACGGCGCGCTCGCGATCATTCCGGAGGGCCTGACCTACGAGGAGGCCGCTCCCAGCACCGAGGGCTCCCACTACGCCCTCACGATCATCAGGAGGGCGGGTGTCCGGAGCGGGCAGGACGTCCTCGTCTACGGCGCGACCGGGGCCATCGGCTCGGCGGCGGTCCAGCTCCTGAAAGGGCTCGGCGCCGACGTGACCGCGGTCTGCGACACGAGGAACGTCGAGCTGGTCAGGGGGCTGGGGGCCGACAGGGTCGTCGACTACACGGCCGGGGACTTCACCAGGGACGAGCGGGAGTACGACGCCGTCATCGACGCGGTCGGCAAGAGCTCGTTCGGCCGGTGCAGGCGGCTGCTGAAGCCGCGCGGGGTCTATCTCGCCTCCGACCTGGGCACCCTGTCGCAGAACCTGTTCCTGGCGCTCGTCACCCCGCTGTTCGGCGGCAGGAAGGTCGTGTTCCCCATCCCGAAGCAGGGCGACCCCGAGGTGGCCCGGTATTTCAAGGGGCTCATCGAGTCGGGGGAATTCACGCCGGTCATCGACAGGCGATATCCGCTGGAGGAGATCGTCGAGGCGTATCGGTACGTCGAAACAGGCCAGAAAATAGGAAATGTTGTGATTACCGTCAGCCATTAGAGCTGTCGGGCATCAGAGTTGTAGTGCATCAGAGTTGTCGGGCCTCAGAGCTGTCGCGCATTCGAGCCGGAGCCGGTGGGCGCCGACACGGCAGATGTCCCGCTACGCCCTCTCCGACGTCGTCACCGCTGCCGCTGCCGCTGCCGCTGCCGCTGCCGATGTTGATACCGACGCCTATGCCGGTGCCCGTACCTGGGCCATCGGGGCGAGGCCGAGGCCGGCGAGCGCGGCCGCGCCGCGCTCGGCATGGTCGCCACCGGCGAGCACCAGGCTCCGTGCGGACTGGTAGCGGCAGCCGGCGGCGTCGAACGTGTCCGCCGTGACGAGCAGCGCCTCCCGGTCGCCGTCGAGCAGGGCTCCGGCTCGCTCCACGATGGCGGCGGCGACCGGGTTGCCCGCCACGGTGTCGCGGGCCTCTGCCAGGCGGTCGCGGGCGCCGGGGCTCCCGGCCAGCACGGCGGCCTCGGCCCGCAGCGCGACGTACCAGTGGTGCCAGATCCAGGTGACCCACTTCCAGACCTGCTCGGGCTCGGGGGCCATTCGCTCCAGCGCCTCCGGTGCCCGCCCCCGGTGCAGCAGGACCATCGCGTCGAAGACCGCCCCGTAGCCGTAGGTGTGCTCCGGCGGGGTGCCGAGCCGATCCAGCACCTCCCGCCATTCGCGCCGGGCGTCGTGGTCGTCGCGGAGGTCGTGGATCATCGCCACGGCGGCCACCGCCGGGCAGAGGATCGACAGGGCGGGGCCGCCCGCCCGCCGCCACGCGTCGAGGAACCGGACGCCGCCGGTGAGCACCTCGCCGACGTCGCCCGCCAGCGCGTCGACCATCAGCAGCCGGCACGTGGCGCGGTGACCGACCTCCGCCAGCGACGGATGGCCGGCCAGCCGGCGTGCCCACAGTCGGGCGCCCGGCATGTCCCCCGCGCCGAGGCAGGCCTCGGTGGCCATGCCGAGCGCGTCGATCAGCTCGTGGGTGCCGGCCGGCGAGATGGGCAGGGACGACAGGAGCGTGATCCGGCGCCGGGCCGTGACCGCGGTGGCGAACGTGTCGCCGGCCCAGCACTGGGCGCCGGTGAGCGCGTCGAGCGCGGCCGACTCGGCGAGCGGGTCGCCGGTCCGGCGGGCGAGGTCGACCGCGTGCTCGGCGCGCGCGATCGTCGCCGGCACGGCGTTGTCGGGCGGGCCCTGGGCGGAGCCGAACGCGTCGGTGAGCACCGCGGCCTCGGCCAGTGCCACCGCGGCCCGCGCGGCCGGATCGTCGACGGCGGGCTCTCGCGCCTCGGTGATCAGCGCGAGCGCCTCCTCGTGGGTCGGGATCCGCACGAACGTGCTGGAGAACCGGTACGCGACGGTCGCGGCGGCCGCCAGGTCGGCGGCGGCGCCGGCCGTGTCGCCGGAGCCGCGGGCGGCGTCCGCGGCCGCGCGGTGGAGGCGGTACATGTCATCGCCGACCGTCCGGCAGCCGGCCACGGCCGCGGCCCGCCGGAGCATCGACGCGGCGGCGGCGGGGGCGGTCGCGAGCGCGGCCGCCTGCTCGTAGCGCCGCTGGGACTCGCCGGTCAGGTTACGGGCGAAGGTGAGTTCCGCCAGGTGCCCGGCGAGGTCGTAGGCGTCCGCGCGCCGCTCCGGCCGGTCGGCCGCCCACGCCAGGGCCGCGCGGAGGTCGTCGGCCACCAGGTCGAACCGGGCCCGCCAGTCCTGCCGTACCACCGCCAGGCCCGCCGCTTCGGCCAGGCACCAGCGAAGGTGCCGGGACCGGGCGTCGGCCAGTTCACCGGCCTCGGTGAGCCGCTCCGTCGCGTACTGGCGGATGGTCTCCAGCGCCCGGTACTCCGTGCCGCCGGGGGAGGCCGCCACCACCAGCAGGCTCTGCTCGGCGAGCCGGGCCAGCCCGTCGGCGACCAGGCCCTCCGGCGACCCGGTCACCTCCGCCGCGGCGGGGGCGGTGAACGGCGCCACGAACACCGACACCCGGCGCAGCAGCGCCCGGTCGACCGGCTCCAGCAGGGCATGGCTCCAGTCCAGCGCCGCGCGCACCGACCGGTGCCGCTCGTCGGCGCGGGAGCCGCCGGTGAGCATCCGGAGCGGGTGGGACAGGGCGGCGGTGACGCCGTCCAGCCCGAGCGCGGGGTACCGGGCGGCGGCCAGCTCGATCGCGAGCGCCATCCCGTCCAGCCGCTCGCAGATCGCGGCGATCCGGTCACGCGAGGGAGGGTCCGGCGGCCGGCCCGCCGCCGTCGCCCGCTCCACGAACAACGCGACCGCGTCCGACCCGCCGTCGGCGGCCAGCGACAGCGGCGGGACCGGGTACACCCTTTCGAACGGCACCATCAGCCGTGCCCGGCTGGTCGCCAGCACCGTCACGCGAGGGCACGCCGCCAGCAGCCGCTCGAGAAACAGCGCCACCCCGTCCAGCACCTGCTCGCAGTTGTCCAGGACCAGCAGGGCGTGACGGTCGGCCAGCGCGGCGACCACGGACTCGGCCATGTCGCGGCCGGGCTGCTCACCGAGGCCGAGCGCCCCGGCGACCGCGGCCGCGATCATCCCCGGGTCGGCGACCGGGACCAGGTCGGCGAACCACACCCCGTCGGCGTACTCGCCGGCCGCGTCCGCGGCCACCGCCAGCGCGAGCCGGGTCTTGCCCACCCCGCCGGGTCCGGCCGCGGTGACCTGGCGGTGCGCCCTGATCATCTCGCTCAGCTCGGCCCGCTCGCCCGCCCGGCCGACGAACGAGGTCAGCGCGGCCGGCAGGACCGGCGCCGGGTGGGACGGGCCGGGGCCGGCCCGCTCGGGCGCCCGCCGGGCGAGCGCCCGCCGGTCCGGGACCTCCAGCTTGCGCAGCAGCGAGGAGACGTGGCTCTCCACGGTCCGCACCGAGATGTACAACCGTGCCGCGATCTCGGCGTTGCTGAGATGGGCGCCGACCAGTTCCAGCACCCCGGCTTCCCGAGGTGAGATCTCCACTCCTGCCGCCACTGTCCCAGTTTGCCGCATCCCCTTCGCGTCCTCCTCGCGTTCTCATCGGTGATGTCGCCGTACGCGGTCTGTGCCATCGATCCGTGCAGCCGATCCGTGCCGTCGATCCGTGCAGCCGATCCGTGGTCGGTTCCGTGGTCGCCACGGATGTGACCGGGCGGGCCGGGAGAGAGGCTGTGAACACGAACACGGCGGGTCGATGTGGCCCACGACCGAAGGAGTGACCATGACCGGCTCTTCCACCCGGGGAATCAAGACCGTGCTGCACCCCGTGTCCGACCTGGCGAAGGCCAAGGCGGTGTACGCGGCCCTGCTCGGCATCCCGCCGCAGACCGACTCGTCCTACTACGTCGGCTTCGAGGCCGAGGGCCAGCACATCGGGCTGGTGCCGGGCGGCGGACCGCAGGACATGACCTCGCCGGTGGCCTACTGGCACGTGCCGGACATCGAGGCGAAGCTGGCCGACCTGGCCGCCGCGGGGGCCACCGTGCGGGAGCCCGCGCACGACGTCGGCGGCGACCGCCTGGTGGCCACCGTCACCGACCCCGACGGCAACGTTCTCGGGCTCCTGCAGGACCGGTGAGCGCTCGCACCCGCCGTTCTCCGACGGCCGCCGACAAGACGACGAACCCCCCTCGACCGAAGGACCTGCCATGACCTCCCTCGAATCCGTCATCCTTGAGGTTTCCGACCCCGCGGCCGCGGACGCCTTCTACGAGGCCCTGGGCCTGGGCCCCTACGTGGACGTACGCGCCTCGGACACGCCGGCGAGCGGCTTCCGCGGGTTCACGCTGTCGCTCGTGGCGTCCCAGCCGGGCGACGTCGACGCCCTCGTCGGCGCCGCCCTCGACGCCGGCGCCACGACGCTGAAGCCGGCCACGAAGAGTTTCTGGGGGTACGGCGGCGTCGTGCGCGCCCCGGACGGGACGATCTGCAAGATCGCGACCTCGAGGAAGAAGGACACCGGCCCCGCGGCCCGGCGGTTCGACCAGGTCGCGCTCCTGCTGGGCGTGGCGGACGTCAAGGCGAGCAGGCGTTTCTACGTCGACCGGGGCCTGGCCGTGGCGAAGAGCTTCGGCGGTAAGTACGTCGAGTTCGACACCCCGTCCTCGGCCGTCACGCTGGCGCTCTACCCGCGCCGCGCCCTCGCCAGGGACGCCGGCCTCCCCGAGGAGGGCGGCGGATCGCACCGGATCGTGATCGGCGGCGACGCCGGGCCCTTCACCGACCCGGACGGGTTCGTGTGGGAGGCCGCGCCCGTCTGAGGCGGGGCTCTCTCGCGGCGACGGGAGACGGGCCGGGGCCACGCGGCGTCGTACGGCCGGATGGTTTGCCGCACCTCTCGCGGGGCAGGCGGGCGAAGATCGGAGATATCGCCTCCGGTCGCCGTCGGCGCCGAGGGAGGTGCGATCCCGATGAGCGTGCAAACACTGTCCGTCGCGTTCAGCTGGGCCTTGTTGGCGGTCGGGTGCGTCATGGTCGCGCACAGCGTCCACGTGCTGGTGACGGGCCGGGCCCCGCGCGTGGTCGCCGGGCCGGGCCATGTCCTGCGGGTGAGGCTGTACGCGTGGTCGATGCTGTTCTTCGCGCTCTTCGCCGTCTCGACGGCGTCGCCCCGGCTGCTGGGCTGGACGGACGAGCTGTCGCTGACCGTCTTCACCCTGCTGGCGCTCGCCTTCGCGGTGGTGGCGCTCGCCCTGATGGCGAAGGCGAAGAAGGTACTGGTCTCCACGACCTCCACGACCTCGCCCGACCGGGAGAAGTGACGACGCCCCGCCGGGCCCGCCCGGCGGCCACCGGTCCCGGCAGGGGGCGGTGGCCGGGCGCGAACCCGCCGGGCGGGCGTCAGGTGGCGGGAACCTCGGCGACGAGCCTGGAGCTCCAGGGGCAGAAGACACAGCCGGGCAGGAAGGCGCCGCACGCCTCGTCGAGGTGCTCCTCGACGTAGGTGAGCGTGGCGTCGCAGACCTCGATGGCCATCTCGAAGAAGTCGATCGTGTTCGGGTCGAGGTGGAAGCCGTAGGCGGGGCTGTACGGGGCCGGCCGCTTGATGATCCGGCCCATGACGTGCGTCCGCTCGGTCTCCTGGCCGCTGAGGATCCGCCGGGCGTGATCGATCTTCTTGGGGTCGGTGAGCTTGATGACGAGCGGCGCACGGGAGCCGACGGTCGTCATCGTGAAGTAGGCCGGCTCGGTCGCGGCGACCGGTGAGGGCGCATCGGTCCCGGCGGAGCCGGCCTGGACGGCGAGGGGCGTCGCGCAGGCGCGCGTCGCGGGCGCGGCCTGGGCGGGCACGGCCATCATGGTGGCGAGCATCGCCATGGCGGCCAGACAGCCGGTCCTGGTGAAGAAGCGTCGCACGGGTTCCTCCTGGGCCCTGCGGGCCGTGACCACCACGGCCTCACCGCTCTTCTAGAGCCCCTCTCCCGCCGATCACCCGATCCCACGCCGATTTTGATCAATGAATCTCCGCCCCTTGCCGGGACTTTCCCCGCCGCCGCTCCAGTGCCCCCCGCTCACCGGACCCGGCCGTCCTCGCGGGGGCCGGACGTTCTCCCACGTATCCGCCACTCTCCGTGGCCGCGACGGCGTTTCTCGTTACTCGGGGCGATCGCTGCTGGTAGTGGTGGCACATGCTGACACGACAATGGCGCCGTACGGCCGCCGCTCTCACAGCCCTGCCCGCCCTCCTCGTCACCCTCGCCGGGCCGTCGGCCGCCACGGTCAGGCTGCCCGAGCCGTCGGTCCCGCCGATCGCCCGCGCCGAGCTGAACCTGCTGGTCGTCGCGGAGCCGCGGTCGATGGACGGCTACAGCCGGGACCGCTTCCCGCACTGGAGCCTGCGCAGCCCGGCCTGTGACGCCCGCGAGACCGTGCTGGCGCGCGACGGCCAGAACGTGCAGCGCGACGACGACTGCCGGGCGGTGTCGGGCTCCTGGTACTCGGCGTACGACGGGCGCACCCTCAGCTCGGCCAAGGAGGTCGACGTCAGCCACATCGTGCCGCCGGCCAACGCCTGGCGCTCCGGCGCCGACACCTGGAGCGACGCCGAGCGCGAGAACTTCGCCAACGACCTGGAACGGCCGCAGCTGCTCGCCGTCTCCGCCGCGTCGAACAAGGACAGGGACGACCGGGGGCCCGAGTCGTGGAAGCCGCCGCTCGCCGCCTCCCGCTGCATGTACGCCCGTGCCTGGGCGGACGTGAAGTACCACTACCGCCTCACCGTCACCGCCGAGGAGAAGGCCGCCCTCGCCGAGATGCTCGACACCTGCCGTCCCCAGCCGTCCGGCGAGAACCGCAGGTGAGCGCCGTGGCCGGCCGCGAACACTACGACAACCAGGTGCTCGCCGGGCCCGGCGGGGTGATGACCGACGAGGTGGGGGTCATCACCGGCGACCTCGTCGTCCGCACCGAGGTCCACGACGACCAGGCCCACGTCGCGGTGCAGTACCTCGGGGCGGAGGAGTGGTACACCCTGACCGGCAGCCCCGCACCGCTGGCCGGTCACACCGGCGAGGAGGTGCACGAGGCGGTGCTGGCCGCCGTCCAGGCGGGCCTGCCCGGCGGGCTCGGCTGATCCTGACCGGTCCCTGCTCCGGCTCCGGTCCCGGCCCTGGTTTCGGTCCCGGCTCCGGTCCCGAGTCGGCTCCGGTCCCGTTCCCGGCTCCGGTCCCGTTCCCGGCCTCGCTCCTGGGCGTGGCTTCGGTCCCTGGCGTGGCTCCGGTCCCGGGCGCGCGCCGGAGCGGGGCCGGAGGTCCTCACGCCGGTCTGGCGAGCCGGGCGAAGGAGAGCACGACGACCGTCGACAGCAGCCAGCCCAGCAGGCCGGCCACGTTCAGCAGCGCCGAGGTCAGCGCGCCCGCCCGGCTGCGCGTCTCGGGGTACCACGTCGCGCGCTGGCCCAGCGAGATGAGCGGGACGACGGTGTCCACCGTGTAGAACAGCGGGTCGAAGCAGCGCACCTGCCCGTCCCCGCACGGCCCGGGACGGGCGCCGCGCCCCGATGCGGTGGCCGTGCCGTCCGCCGGTGCCGTCACGTCGTCCACGGTGACGAGCCTGCCGTCCACCGCGTAGACGTTCCCGCGCGGATCGGTGGCCCGCAGGGTCTCCTGGACCGCGGGGACCAGCATCATGACGCCGACCAGGGCGAGCAGGGCGCCCAGCAGCCACAGCACCCGGCCCGGCCGGTAGCCGTAGCCGACGGTGAGCCCGTAGAGCAGGTCGCGGGCGTTCCCGAGCAGCCGGCGCGGCGAGCGGCCCCCCGAGGGCGCCCGCCTGGCCTGCCGGCGCTGTTCGATGAGGAGCCGTTCGGCCTCCGTGGGATGGCCGTGCTGCCGGAACACCCTGGCCGCCTGCTCGTACGGGCCGGCGTCGAAGGGGGCCATCCCGCGCAGCCAGTCGCGACGGGCCCGCCAGTCCCAGGCGCCGTCGAAGCGGTCGTAGACGAATCCCGCGATCATCGAGTTCCGTGGCCACCCGGCCGGGTCGTCGGCGAGCAGCGTGGTGGACGCGCCGGTCAGGTTCACCAGCGGCGGCACGTCGGCCCAGCGCAGGCGCATGCCGCCGCGCGCCGTGGCCGACACCGCCTCGACCCCTCCGGCGAAGGTGCCGCCGTCGCAGTCGATCCGCCCCTCGACCACGCACCGGTTCAGCAGCACCCGGCCCTCGGCGACGAACCCCTCCCTGAGCAGGATCGACCCCCGTACCACCGCCTGCTGGAGCAGGAGCGCCTCGGCGCCCGGGTTGCGCAGCCGGGCGTGGTGGGCGTCCAGGGCGCCGCCGATCGTCGCGGAGCGGAACCGCAGCCTGCCGCCGGTGGCCTCCATCTCCCGCAGGTCCACCATGCTGTCGACGACCACGCCCTGGGCCGCGACGAGCGAGCTCCGCTCCGGCAGGCTCCACCGGGTCCCCCGGAGGACGAGGCCGCCCCTGATGTGCGCCCCCGCCAGGCGCAGCGTGCCCTGGACCGCCACGCCCTCCTCGACGACGAGGCTGGAGCGCACCTCGGCGTTGGTCAGGTCGAGGGCGCGCCCGCCGCCGACCGTGAGCTCGCATCCCCGGTGGATCCGGACGGTGCTGAAGGAGCCCATGGAGAGGTTCAGGCCGCCGCCGATCCTGCACTCGCCCTCGACGCCGAGATCCCCGCCGACGAAGAGGCCGGGGGCGTTGATCGCGCTCCCTCCGTCGCGCCTGCTGGAGTATCCGGTGCCGCCGACCACGTCGACGGGCTCGAAGGTGGCGGCGCGGATCAGGAACTGGCCGGAGATCCGGGCGTTGCCCAGCTCGACGCGGCCGCGGACCAGCGGGCGGCGGCCCGTCTGGTCGTCGATGAGGAAGACGCTGCCGCCGATCTGCGCGTCGCCCAGGTCCAGGGCCAGCCCGCGGTCGGGACGGGTCAGCCGGGCGCCGGTCAGGTCCAGCGAGCCCGCCACCTGAACCCCCAGCAGCCGCATCCCGCCGCGCGCCTCGAAACCGTGCAGCAGCCGGATCGTCCCGCCGACCCGCATCCGGTCGGCCTGGACCGCGCGCATCGCGGAGTCGATGACCGTGTCCAGGCAGAGCAGGCGCCCGCCGATCTCCGACTCGCACAGCCAGACGGCCGCGCTGCGGGAGGTGCTGGCCGAGGTCCACAGGTCGCCGGTGACGCGCGACCTGGACAGGTCCAGGTCGCGGCGGACCCGTAGCCCGTTGGCCAGCAGGCCCGGCACCGTGCAGCCGTCCAGCACCAGCAGGTGCAGGTCGGCGCCCTCCAGCCGGACGGGCCGCTCGAACACGCACCCGGTGAAACGCAGCGGGAAGAGCACCTCCATCCCGCTCAGGTCGAGATCGCCGCCGATCCTGGCGCCCTGGATCTCCAGCCCGCGCGGGTCGATCTCCTCGCGGCCACGCCGGCACAGCTCACGGATCAGGCCGCCCTCGACGGCGAGTTCCTCGCCGTCCCGCGCCCGCAGGGCCCGGCCCGCCGCGCAGGCCCGCAACAGGGTCACCTCGTCGATCACGGTCACGCCGTGCGGCCTCCCGTCGGGCACGAGAAACAGGGGGAAGCCGGCTCCTCGGCGGGGAGTCGGCCCGGCCACCTTACCCAGAGGGACCCGGAGGATCTGGGGGATCCGGGTACGGCCTCGACCGCCTAGGCCGGCGGCGCGAGCCGGGTCACCTGGTCGCGGGCGCTCTCGTCGAGGCTCGCCTGGAGCAGCCCGTTGTCGACGCCGGGTTCGCAGGCCGTCAGGACCCGGACGGCCGCGGGTGGCCCTTCCCGGTAGCCGAACAGGAACAGGAGGGTGTCGCCCTGCGTCCCCCGGCACGTGTTGTCGCCCGTCCGGGTGTCCAGGGAGTTCAGTGTCGCCGCCAGGGTCCTGGCCGTCCGCCCGTCGTGCTCCAGCCGGGGGGCGGGCCCTTCGTACGGGGCCCGCCCGCAGACCAGGACCGAGACGGGGTCGCCGGGCACCATCCGCTCGTCCTGGCCCCGGCGCCCGGGGAATCCCCGGCAGGGGTTGTCCGGGCGTGTGAGAGCCCACGTTCCGGTCCGGTAGGCGGCGGTGATGTCCCGCCCGATGTAGGAGGGGCTGTCGACGGTGCCGTTCGTCGTCGTCACGCAGGAGTTGACCTCCTCGGCGCTGCCCACCCACAGGGCCTCGCCGTGGGGGTAGGCGAACCTGATGAGGTAGTTGGTCGTCGCCCCGCCCACCCGGGTGCACGGGCCTTCGGGATCGGCCGTGGTCACCGGGAGGTAGCCCAGGTCGCGGGCCATCGCCCCGGCCCCGCCGGTCAGGGTGAGGGTCCGGGATCCGGCGAGCCGCCCGCCTCCCGGGGGCGCGTTGCCGCCCGGGTAGGCGCAGATCATCGCGGTGATCGGCTCTCCGGGGACGAGCGACTCCCCGACCCCGTCGAGGTCGGCGGCGGCGGGTACCCAGCCGCCGGGCCCGTCGCCGCCCCATCGCTCCGGGCACGACGCCGGAACGGAGGACGGCGCGCGTACCGCCTGTGAGATCAGGACGGCCGCCGCGCATGTCGCCGTCAGGGCCAGGGCGACGCGGACACCATGGAGAGGCCTCACGACACTGGAACGTCAATCACCCGGGAAAGGTCCGGACGGCGGTGGAAAGGGGCCGTGTCTCTCACCGGCGGGGGAAACTCCCGCGCGCGCGTGAGGTGCCGGCTCGTCACTTCTTGGGGGCGAAACCATGCCTGACCTCGCCCTTCACGCAGCGGGGGCAGGGGCGGTACTGGCGGGGGAAGAAGGTGGCTTTGAGCGTGCCGGACCCTCGACATTTACGGCATTTCGATAGGTAGTTACGCGCCCAATCATAAAAAACCCATATGACGAGCACGGCGACGACGAGCAGCGCGGGTTCCACGGTGAACTCCCGGTGAGGGTTGCGTGAGGCCTTCCCTCATAACACCCCGTGTTCGCGCCGACGCGTTACGTTTTGACGGACGGTATATCGCCTGCTCATATCGGTTGCGGCGACCAGCGGAGCTGTGATTACCCCTCTTGCGGGGTTTTCGGGCCGGGATGACGGCGGTACGAGCCGGTCGTCACCGGGAACATCGGGACGCCGGGCCCCCGTCCCCGGCTCCCCCCGTTGGAGCCGGGACCGGGCGCTCAGCCGGTCGCGAGGTGCTCGGCTTCGTGGTGCAGTACCTCGACCAGGATCAGCTCCAGATGGAGATCTGGATCCGCGAGGTCGTCGGACGGTGTCATCGGATACCTCCAGCCTCGCTGGTGGGGACGCCCCGCCCGCCTCGGGGGTGTATCCGCCATACCAGGCCGGTATGAAGGCGAGGGCCCCGCCCGGTGTCCCGTGCGGGGCCCTCGCCCTTCGGTCCCGGCGCCCTCGGGGGCGGCCGGGAGACATGTCAGTCGGTTCCCGGTTCGGCCCAGAAGACCGTTCCCGGGCCGCGCACCTCGACGGGCCCGTGGGCGGCGGGGACGAAGGCGGAGTCGCCGGGGCGCAGGGTGTGCCCGCCGGTCTCGACCTCGCCCTCGGTGCACACCAGGATGCGCGGCACCCCGCCCTCCAGGGTGAGGCCGGGACCGGGGACCGCCGTACCGAGGCGGAACTCGGGGACCGGGACCCGGTAGAGATTGCCGGACGGCTCGATCCGCAGGGCCGGGACCGAGGGGTCGGTGACCCGCAGCAGCTCCTCCACGTCCATCGGCTTGCCGGTCAGCCCGGCGCGCAGCACGTTGTCGGAGCCGCCCATGATCTCCACGCCGAACCCGCTCAGGTAGCAGTGCAGCACCCCGGCGCCCAGGAAGAGCGCCTCGCCGGGCCGCAGCTCGTGGCGCCGCAGGAACAGCGGGGCCAGGCAGGCGGGGTCTTCCGGGTGGATCTCCGCCAGGCGTACGACCAGCTCGTTGTCGGGGCCGCCGGCGGCCGAGGCGGCCCGCGTGATGGCGGTCACGAGGTCCGCCCTGCCGTCCTTCGGCCACTCCACCAGCGCGCGGAGCGCGGCGGAGGCGTCCCCGGCGGCCAGCGGCGCGACGACGGGCTCCAGCTCCGCGACGCCCAGGGCGCCGATGAGGGCCGCCGCCTCCCGGGGAGGGCGGAATCCGGCCAGCGCGGTGAACGGGGTCAGCGCGCAGATCAGCTCGGGCTTGGGGAACGGGTCGACGTAGGTGCCCCTGGCGAACCCCTCCCGCGCCTGCTCCTGCGAGGGGTGGACCTGGAGCGAGAGCGGCAGGTCCACCGCGATCAGCTTCAGCAGGTACGGCAGCCGCGAGCCGAACCGCTCGACGGTCTCCCGCCCCAGCTCGGAGACCGGGTCGGCGGCCACCGTCTCGGCGAGGGAGTGCCACGTCCCCCGGCGCAGCACCGACGAGGAGCCGGACGGGTGCGTGCCGAACCACATCTCCGCCTCGGGCAGCTCCGCGGGGGAGGGGCGCCCGGCCAGCGTGGCGATGGCCGTGCGCGAGCCCCAGTCGTAGTTCTTCACGGGGTTGCGCAGGAGGTCCGTCATGACGCCTCCACCGATGCGGGCGCGGCGGTGCCGGGCCGCCCGCGCCGTCCGCGGCCGTTCTCCGGCCGGGAGGACCGCCGCGCGGCGGTGCCGCCGGGCCCGGCCTTGCCTGCCGCCGCGCGGGCGGCGGGGATGAAGGAGTCGTTCATGATCCTCTGAGTCCGTGTGAGTCCGGGTGGGTCCGTGAGCAGGAGTCGAGTGAATGCCACAGAACGCCGATGTTACGCGTCCTCGGTCCGGCACGGCTGCCGGGGCGTGCCGATCGGAATCGCGGCCCGGCACCCTAGCAGCCCGCCCCGGCCGGTCGGCCAGGACGAAAGTCCCGGTTTCCGGAGCGGACGGGTCCCGGTTTCCGGACCGGGAGGGCCGGGGCGAGGCCGGGTCGCGGAGCTCCCGTGAGAGGAGAGTGAGACGTGGTGAAAATGGTGTTTACTGCAGGTCTGCGCAGCGCGGACGGGACCGTCGCTCGCGGCGTGTCAGGGGACAGGAGGATCACCGTGGGAGCAGGCCGCCGCGCGAATCGTGAACGCGGGTTCCCGGAGCGGTACCCCTGGGGCAGGCAGACGAGGTACGTGGTTCTCGCGGTCGCCGTGGGAGCCGTCGCGGTCGGGGTCCCGCCGCTGCTGATCCCCGGGCAGGACGGCCTGTTCACCGCGCGGTCCCGGAACGTCCCGTCCGGAGCGTCCACACCACCGGCCTCGTCCGGAGCGCCCACGGCCACGTCCGAGGGCGGAGACGGCACCGACGCCCTCCGCACCCCCGGGGAGACCGCGGACCGGCCCACCGGCGCACCCGCCACGGGGTCCGCCACCGCACCCACTGCCGTCCCCACCGCTGGGCCCGCCGTCACGCCCGCTGTCACGCCCGCCGTCTCCCCGAGCGCGTCGCGGAGATCCCGGCCGGCCGTCCGGCCGGAGGCCTCGCCGACCGCGCGGTCCGTTCCCCGTTCCTCCGGTTCCCCGGGGCTCTCCTGTGTGGCCCCTACCGGGTCCGGCGCGGGCGGCACCGTCGAGATCACCTCCACCCGGCCCTCCTGCGCCGTCTACACCACGGTCCTGAGCACCGGGTGGCAGGCTCTCGGCACCGGGACGAACGTCACGCCCGGCCAGAAGCTGCCCGACGGCGAGCAGACCGCGATGAGGGTGCAGAAGAGGGTCAAGAAACGGGAGGACCCGGCGACGGTGACGCTGCTCGCCTCCTCGCCGTTCACGGTCGGCCGGAACACCACGCTGCGCCTGAGGGTCTTCGGCGGCAGGGAGTTCGGCACGATCCTGCGGGTCTCCGCCTCGCCGTCCGCCGATCGCGCGGGCACCCGGACCATGGTGCTCGAGGCGCCCCCGCTCCGCTGGTCCACCTTCACGCTGCGCGCCGGGGCGCTGTCCCCCGGGCGGCTGCGCCGGGTCGACCTGGCCATCGCCACCGACCAGATGCCGCAGGCGTACGAGTTCTTCGTCGACGACATCGTGTTCAGGGGCTGAGGGGGGCCGGACGGTGACACGCTTGCACGCCTACGCGGTGGACCCCGTGGTGGCGGCGGCGGCGCTGTGCCGCGCGGTGATGCTGGGCCGCGCCGCGGTCGTGCTGACCGCGGCCGGAGCCGGCCTGCTGCTGGTGACCGACCGCTGGCGGGTGCTGGCCGTGCTGGCCGTGACCGTCCTCGCCACGGTCGCGGAGGTGACGGTACTGACCCGGTGGCCGGCCGTCGTACGCAGGGCCCTGCTCGTGATCGCGGTCGACTGGCTCGTCGCCCTCGCCGTCCTCGCGCTCAGCAAGGGCGGGATGGCCTACTTCTGCTACGCCGCGGGCTCGGCCGCCCTGGGCGGCGCGCTGCTGGGGATGCGGGCGCTGGCCATCTGGGCGGTCCAGGCCGCGTGCGGCTTCGCGGCCGCGGCCTGGACCCTGCGGGAGAGCATGCCCCCGCCGGACGTCGCCGCCTTCGTGATGGCCTTCCCCATGACCAGCGTCCTCGCGGGCGTGGGCGGCGCGGTGGCCACCGCGGCCCTGGTCCGCTACATGGACCTGGCGGTGGAGGTGGTGGCCTCCGCCCAGCGCTCGGCGGCGGCCGACGAGCGTGCCCGGCTGGCGAGGGAGCTGCACGACTCCGTCAGCAAGACGCTGCGCGGGGTGTCCTTCGCGGCCCTGGCACTGCCCTCCTCGCTGCGCCGCCAGCCCGCTCTCGCCGAGCAGCTGGCCGACACCGTCTCCCGGGGCGCGGAGGCCGCGGCCAGGGAGGCCCGGCAGCTGCTGGAGGGGCTGCGGAGCGACGTGCCCGACCAGGCGTTCGAGGAGACGGTCCACGGGCTGTGCCGCTCCTGGTCGCGCGGCTCCGGTATCGGCGCCAGGGTCACCGCCGCCCGCTGCGACCCCGGTGTCGCGGTGCGCTACGAGGTCACCCGCATCCTGCAGGAGGCCCTGGCCAACGTGCAGCGGCACGCCGGGGCCCGGGAGGTCGTCGTACGGCTGATCCAGTTCGACGGTTTCCTGGAGCTCACCGTCGCCGACGACGGCGTCGGCTTCCACGTCCCGCGCGAGCTGGGCGGGCTGCAGGCCCGCGGGCACTTCGGGATCGTCGGCATGTCGGAGCGGGCGCGGGCCCTGGGAGGCTCGCTGCGCGTCGTGTCCGGCCCGCGCGGCGGTACGGTGGTGACGCTGCGGGTGCCGATCTCCGAGGGCGGGCCGGACGCCGGTGAGTTCCCGCACCGCGCGGGCTCTCCCGCCCTCCTCACGTCACCGAACCCCGTGGAGCCGTCCCTGTGATCGACGTGCTGGTCGTCGACGACAACCCGATCGTCCGCGCCGCGATGTGCGCCTTCCTGGACGCCAGCGACGGGGTACGGGTCGTGGGCGAGGCCTGCAACGGCCGTGAGGCGCTCGCCGCCGCCCGGCGGCTGAACCCGACGGTGACCCTGCTGGACCACCGCATGCCGATCGCGGACGGGCTCTCCGTCCTGGGCGAGCTGGCCCTCCACACGACCGTCCTCGTGCTCACCAGCGACTCCGGGGAGGAGCTCATCACCGCGATGCTGCGCGGCGGGGCGCGCGGTTACCTGGTGCACGGCCAGTTCGACCCGCCGGACCTGCTCCGCGCCGTCCAGGCCGTCGCCGCCGGACGGGGCTGGCTCTCGCCCGCCGCCGCGTCCGTGGCCACCTCGCTCTTCCGCAGCCAGGCGGAACAGGAGCGCGAGCAGCGCGAGCGCGCCGAGCGCCGTCGTGCGGCACAGGCCCACTACGGGATCACCCGGCGCGAGCGCGACGTGCTGACCCTGCTCTCCCAGGGCCTGTCCAACGCCTCCATCGCGGTACGCCTGGGGCTGACGGAGAAGACCGTCAAGAACCACCTCAGCCAGATCTTCGCCAAGCTCCGGGTGAGCAGCAGGACCGAGGCCGTCATCGTCTGGGCGGGGGACCATCCCGCCTGACACCCCGCCGGGCGCGGATCCGGGAAGCGGACCCGGGGGGCCGGCGCACTCCGCAGAAGCGGCTCCGGAGGCGGGCACGGACCCGGGAAGTAGGCCGTGGTCAACGGCCGGACCGGGACCTTTGGCCCGGGTCGTACCGTCCCGCTCGCCGTTAGCGTACGACCCGCCGCCGCACGGGGCACTCGCTCACCGGACCGGACGCAGCAGGGTGTCTCCGGTGATCGGCCGACCACGGGACCGTGGCCGCGCGGCGGCCTCACGTTCCACCGGCGGGCTCGCGGGCCCGCCGGCATGCCTCGTAACAGTCATCCGAAAGGACCTTCATGGTCGACCAGAAGCGACGACCGGCTCGGGCCGCCGCCGATCCGCCGGGTGCCTCCGAGTTCCGGGCCCTCGCGCCGCGGGGACGTCGCCCGGGCCGGATCGCCGCGGCCGCCCTCCTCGCCGCCGGGCTCGCCGTGGCGGTGAGCCCGCAGATCCCGCCGGACGCTGTCCTGGCCGCGGGAACGACGGAACTGGCCGCCGCCGCGTCGCCCGCGTACCTCGCGAAGGGGGAGCGGGTGCGGGCGCTGCCCACCGCGTCCCCCAGCCCCACCCCCAGTGCCACCCCCAGGCCCACCGTGTCCACGACTCCCACCCCCAGGCCCACCGCGTCCCCGAGCCCGACGTCCTCCGGGCCGCCGCCGCGGGCGCAGTATCGGGAGTTCGCGGCGAACTGTACGGTGACGCATTACCTGCCGGACGACCCGATCGTTTATCCGGGCCTGGCGGGTGCGGCCCACAATCACACGTTCTTCGGGAACAAGGGGACGGACGCGAAGTCGACGAACGCGTCCCTGGTCTCCGGGGCGACGAGTTGCCAGGATCCGAAGGACGGTTCGGCGTACTGGTCGCCGACGTTGTTGCAGGCCGGCAAGCCGGTCAAGCCGGAGAGGGCGACGATCTATTACAAGTCGGGTGTCTCGGATTACCGGACGGTGAAACCGTTCCCGGTGGGATTCCGGTTGATCGTCGGTGACACGAAGATGACGTCGGCCGCGGATTTCAAGGGTTACTGGAGTTGCGGCAACGCGAAGTCGAAGGACTTCCCGGCGTCGTGCCCTTCGGGCTCGTCGTTGATCATGCGGCATCAGGCGCCGAGCTGCTGGAACGGCACCGACCTCGACAGTGCGAACCACAAGGGTCATGTGACGTATCCGGTGGGCGGGGTGTGTCCGGCGAGTCATCCGGTGGCGGTGCCGATGCTGGAGATGAAGATCCCCTACAAGCTTCCCGGCGGCAGGACCGAGGGGTTGTCGTTCTCCTCGGGGGTGAGTTACTCCTTCCACTACGACTTCATGAACGGCTGGGACCAGCAGCGCCAGGTGGCCCTGGTCAAGCACTGCATCAACGGCGGCCGCCAGTGCAACGGCGTCGGCTACGACCAGCACAAGCCCTGACGGACCATGGCGAACCCCGACGGATCCAGATGGACCCTGACGGGGGGAAGGGTCCGCCCCGGTCATCGCCCGTGCCCGTGCGGGTGGGTGACCGGGGCCGGTGGACGGTCCCCCGCCGTCCGGCCGTATCGGCGGGAACGCGGGGGCGCGCCGTCCAGGGGTGACGGGCGCTCGGAAGAGGTCCTCGGAGGGGGTCACGCGGTCGCGTGACCCCCTTCGCCGTCTCCGGTGGCCGGAAGTGGCCAGATCGGCCGGTCAGCGGCCCGATGGGGGTCTACCTGGAACAACCCGGCCAAAGGCCTCTGGAACGGTCCCGCGGAAGGTCGCGCACGCCTTCATGGCGGGCGGCGGCGGGTTCACAACGGGCCGGGGGTCCTGGAGACTCCGCTGGGGAGTACCCGGCACCCGGCACCCGGCACCCGGCAACCGGCACCTGGCTGGCACCTCGCGCTCTCGCCGAGCCGGTGGGAACCGCCACTCCCCGGACGGGGCAGGGTCACGGAGGGAGAGGTGAGCATGCGTTCGCTCGGCATCGAGGGTGCGTGGGTGTTCGAACCGAAGGTGTTCCTCGACGACCGGGGCAGTTTCCACGAGTGGTTCCGCGCGGAGACCTTCCGCGAGAGCACCGGCCAGACGCTGGCCCTCTCGCAGGCGAACTACTCGGTCTCGTGCCGGGGGACACTGCGCGGCGTGCACTTCGCCGACGTCCCGCCAAGCCAGGCCAAATACCTCAAATGCGTCAAAGGTGCGGTTTTTGATGTGGTCGTCGACATCCGCGTCGGGTCGCCCACCTTCGGGCAGTGGGAGTCGGTGATCCTGGACGACGAGGACCACCGGGCCGTCTACGTCTCCGAGGGGCTCGGCCACGCCTTCATGGCGCTGACCGACGACGCGATCGTGGTGTACCTGTGCTCCGAGGGATACGCGCCGGGGCGCGAGCACGGGGTCGACCCGCTCGACCCGGAGCTGGGGATCGAGTGGCCCGCCGGGGTGGCGCCGCTGCTGTCGGACAAGGACGCCGCGGCCCCGACCCTCGCCGAGGCCCGGCGGCGGGGCATGCTTCCCGCGTACGAGGAGTGCAACCGCTTCTACGCCGGGCTCCGGGCCTGAGGGCTCCGGGCCGTGCCCCGGTCACGGTCGGCGGCGCCGGCGGGATCCGGGCGGGGTCCGGGCGGACTCCGGGTGAAGAGGGCTTTGCCGAACAAGATTCGGGAAGCTAACGTCGAAGGCGCGGCCGACCCGGATCGGCGAGTGACCGGGCACCCATCCGGAGGTGGCATGTCGATGCCCGAATGGGAGATCTTCTGGATCAAAGACTAGCTCGCCTGCCCGTTGAATCTCGGATGAGAGCTGGCGGGAGCCATGTTCGGGTCTCGGCCGGCCGACCCCCGAAGCGCGTTCCCCCGTGCCCATATGCCACGCGGTGACTTGATGGAGCGGGATGGTGACCATGTCGGGACGGATCTTCCACGGCGAGGCCAAACCGGTGGGCCGCGAGGCGGAGTTCCGCACGCTGGTGTCCGGGCTGGACCGGGCCGCGGAGGGCGGGGCGTGCCTGATGCTGATGCGGGGGCCGGCCGGGTCGGGCAAGACCGCCCTGCTCGACGCCCTCGAACGGTATGCCCGGCGTGTCGGAGTGGTGATCCTGCGCGGCTCCTGCTCGCCCGCCGGGGCCCGCCTGTCCTGGCACGCCGCGGAGAGCCTGTTCGGCGAGGCGCCGTTCCACGCGGAGGAGAGCACCGCGCCGCTGTCGCACCGGTTGTTCCGCAGGGTCAGCGAGGCGACCGTGTCGGGACCGGTGGCCGTCATGCTCGACGATACGCAGTGGTGCGACGAGGAGTCGCTGACCTGGCTGGACTTCCTGATGAACCGCGGGCATCATCTCCCGCTGTTCGTCCTGCTCGCCCAGCACCGCTCCGGCCTGACGAGCGGGCGGCGGACGGTCCCCGGTGTCGTCGCGCGCGGGCACCGCGTGGTCGACCTCGGGCCGCTGTCGGAGGAGGACGCCGGGAAGATGGCCCGGCTGTGCTGGGACGCCGTACCGAAGGAGCCGTTCGTCCGCGTGTGCGCCAGGAGGTGCCGGGGCAATCTGGCACTGCTCGCGGGGCTGTTCAAGCGCCTGAGCGAGGAGGGTGTGCCGCCCGACGCCCGGGGCGAGTCCAGGGCCGCCGAACTCGGGGCCGAGCTCTACGCCGGGCACCTGCTGGCGACGCTCGACCGGCAGCCCGCGTACGTGCGCGGGGTCGTGGAGGCCTTCGCGGTGCTGGGGCGCCCCGACGCGGAACTGCTGGGCATGCTGTCCGGGGTCTCCGAGCCGCTGGTGGCCGCCGCGGTCGGCATCCTGCGCGACGAGGAGATCGTCGACGCCGGCCTGGCCGAACTGGACGAGGACGGTGTGCGCGCCGCGGTGCTGGGCGGCATGCCGGCCGCCACGCTCGACCGGTGGCGGGGGCTGGCCGCCAGGCTCCTCAACGACGGGGGCCGGCCGGCCGAGGAGATCGGCGCGCAACTGGCGCTGCTGCCCGACCTTCCGGAGACCTGGATGCGGGACGCGCTCAGGGAGGGGGCGCGCCGCGCCGAGCTGAACGGGACGCCGGAGGTGGCGGCGCGCTACCTGGGCCGGTTGGTCGCGGCCGATCCCGCCGACGTCGGCACGCGGGCCGAACTCGCGCGGCTGATCGGGCACGACGATCCGGCGAGAGCGTACGCGATGCTCCGCGACGGCCTGCGGGAGGCCGCCGACGTGCGGGGGAGGGCGCGCCTGGCCATCCAGCTGGCCAGGGTCGCGCCGCCCCTGGGAAGGGAGCCGGAGGCGGTCGCGGTGCTGAACGCCGTCCTGGCGGAACTCGACGACGCGGCCGACGCGGCCGGCGAGGACCGCGAGCCGCGGACGCCGGTCGAGTCGGCGCTGCTGCTGATCGGATGGAACCGCAGGTCCACCGCGAAGATGGTCGCCGAGTGGTCGGTGACGTTGCGGACCCCGGAGGTGGCCGCCGGGAGCGAGCGCGAACTGCTCGCCGGGCGATCCCTGATCTTCGCGATGTCCGGCTTCTCGGCCCAGACCTGCGTGCCGCTGGCCCGGCAGGCGCTCAGCGGCCCGGACGAGAACTTCTGGAGCCAGGCGTTCGGCGCCGCCGCGTACGTCCTCTCGCTCGCCGGCGAGGTCGAGGAGGCGGTACGGGCCATGGGCCGGATGATCTCGTACGGCGTCGGCAAGGGGGACATCTGGGGTCAGGTGGCGGCCCTGTCCAGGAGGTCGTGGATCCTGGGCGAGGCGGGCGACGTCGACGGGGCGCTGGTGGACGCGGTCAGGGCCGTGAGGCTGGCGGACGGGCGGCCGTGGTCGAGAAGCGTGACGGCGCCGAAGACGACCCTGGCCGTGGTGCTCGCCCGGCGGGGCGACCTCGGCCAGGCCGCCTCCGTGCTCGACCAGATGGCCTCGCCGGTCGTGGAGGGCTCCCTCCTCGACTATCCGCGGGTGCTGATGACGAGGTCGTACCTGGCGGCGGCGCGAGGCGACCACGCGGGCGCGCTGTCGTCCCTGGCCGACTGCGGCGCGCTGCTCGCCGAGTTCACCATCAGGAACCCGATGTTCGCGCCGTGGTGGCTGGAGGCGGCCTGTCTCCTCGCGGACCTGGGCCGCGGGAGCGAGGCGGGGGAGTTCGCCGAGCACGGCGAGGAACTCGCCGAGGGCTGGGGGAACGCCTCCGGGCGGGGGCTCGCCCTGCTGGCCAGGGGGGCGATCGCCGAGGGGCGCGACGGGGTGGAGACGCTCACCGAGGCGGTGGAGACATTGGCGGGGACCCAGGTGCGCTGGTATCTGGTCCGGGCCGAAACCCTGCTCGGCGAGGCGCTGTTACGGGTGGACGACCGTGAGGCGGCGCGCGCGCGTTTCCGCCGTGCCGTGCACCTGTCGGTGCGGTGCGGATTTCGCGGGCTGGCCGAGAGGGCCCGCGGCCGGCTCGTCGCCGCGGGCGGCCGGATGTACCAGGGAGCGGGGGGAGTCAAGAACGTGCTGACCACGGGGGAGGGGCGCGTCGCGGAACTCGCGGCGGCCGGCGCGACCAACCAGGAGATCGCCCAGACCCTGCGCATCACGCTGCGCACCGTCGAGAGCCACCTCACCAGCGTCTTTCGCAAGCTGGACGTGGGTGGCCGGGCGGATCTGGGATGGGCGCTGGAAACGCTGGGCAGGGCGGGCCGGGGCACGCCGGCGGGCGGGTGACGCGCGCCCCGGACCGTCCCGGGCGGTGTGTGATCGGGAGTTGACAGGCCGTGTCAGCGCCGGGACCGCCGACGCGGCCGTCGCCGTCGTACGGAGCGCTTCTCCTCGCCGGGAAGCTGGCCGGGAAATTCGCGGAATCTCGCCAGGGAATTCGCCGAACACTAAGCAAACCCCTAGGAATCGGTGAGGACAATCAGCAGACCCTCGCGGGGGCGGCGAGCGCGACGAGATCGCGGGGTGAGGGACAGCGGTGATCCCAGCGACATGATCATTTTCCGCCGTCGCGCGATCTCGATGTCAGATGACCTTTCGAGAGCAGGTGAGACCCCGGCGATGTCCAACGGCAGGAGGCGGCGACGGCGATACGCCGACAAACCGAAGTACTCCCCTTCCGCCTTCGGCGGCTGGGGTGACTACAGGACCTGGGCCGAGCACCAGTTCCTGCCCAGACCCGCGCAGGCGGAGGCGGAGGAAGCGGCGGACGACGGCACGCGGGACGACGAGTCGCGGGTCGCCGGCTCGCGGGTCGCCGGCACGTGGGACGACGGCTTGCGGGACGACGGCTCGCGGGATGCCGGGGCGGGCGTCGTCGACGTCGGCGGGGAAGGGGCGCACGGCGACCCGGAGACGCCGGGGGCCGGTGCCGGCGACCGCCACGCCGGGCTCCTCCCGGACGCGGTGCCTCCCGCCGGCCCCGGGCCGGTGACGGGCCCGGACCGGGCGGCGCCGCACCCCGCGCCGTACCCGCGGGACTCACGGCAGGACTCACAGCAGGACTGGCGGCCGGTCGGGCCGCGGCCGTACGTGCTCGCCGGGGGGCGTACGGGCGGTGAGGGCCTGCCGCGGATGGACGCGCTGATCTCGGTGACGCCGGAGGGCACGCTCAGCGTCGGCGATCCCGCGCTGTCCCCGGAGTACCGCCGGATCTGCGACATGTGCCAGGAGCCCATGGCGGTGGTCGAGATCGCGGGACGCCTCAGGGTGCCCATCGGGGTGGCCGCGGTCCTGGTCGGCGACGCGATCGGCTGGAACCTGCTCAGGGAGCACACCCCCGCCGAGGTCGACGGCCGGCCCTCGATCGGCGTCATCACGCGCGTGCACGAGGGACTGCTCCGGCTGCGCTGACGCGAGAGGTTCGCGCTCCGGCGGGGCGCGGTGCGTGGGAGGGGGCGGGGGCCGGTCGAGAACTCGCGGTGTCCGTGAGTTGGGCGGGGGCTGGCCGGGAGGTCGCGGTGCATCGGGGACGTGAGTGCAGGAACCAGTCGTTTCCGGGCGGCCAAGACTAGGGGTTTCACGGAGTCATCACTGGTTCACTTGCGTCTCGGACAATGGGCGATTCGCAGAGGTGGGCGATGACACTTCCCTCAGTTGCTGTGGTGGACCGGGACGAGCCGCCCCTCGACCATCGCGACCCGGCGGTCCGGATGTCACGGCTGTCGGATCCGGGCTCGCTTGAGATCATCCACCGGCGCGAAGGCGTGGGGGTGGTGGTGGCCTACGGGCGGGTCAACGGTGTGAGGGTGGTCATCTACTGCACCGACGCGACGCTGAAGGGCGGTGCGATCGGGGTCGACGAGTGCCCGCTGATCGCCGGCGCCATCGATCTCGCGGTGCGCGAGCGGTGCCCGGTGATCGGCGTGTGGCACTCCGGCGGCGCGAAGCTCCACGAGGGCGTGGCGGCGATGCACGAGATCGGGGAGATGTTCGCCGCGATGGTCCGCGCCTCGGGCGAGGTCCCGCAGCTGTCCGTCGTGCTCGGCCCCGCGGCGGGCGGCGCGGCCTACGGCCCGGCGCTCACCGACATCGTGATCATGTCCGACGCCGCCCGCGTCTTCGTCACCGGCCCGGACGTCGTCCGGTCGGTCACCGGCGAGCAGATCGACATGGAGAGCCTCGGCGGGCCGGACGCGCACAGCCGCAGGTCCGGGGTGGCCCACATCAGCACGGGTTCGGAGGAGGCGGCCTTCGCCCGGGCCCGCCAGGTCGTCACGCTGCTGGCGAAGCCGGGATTCGTCGACGTGGACGCGGTGCGCGGGCACCGGCCGCTGCGCCACCTGCTCCCCGACTCGCCCAAGCGCGCGTACGACGTGCGCCCGCTGGTCAGGGCGATCCTGGACAAAGGGGACGAGGAGGGCGGGGAGCCGGGATTCGTCGAGCTGCAGCCGCGGTGGGCGCCGAACATGGTGACCGGGTTCGGCCGGCTGGCCGGGCGGACGGTCGGGGTGATCGCGAACAATCCGCTGCGCAAGGGCGGCTGCCTCGACTCGCTGTCCTCGGACAAGACATCCAGGTTCGTGCGGATGTGCGACTCGTTCGGCGTGCCCCTGCTCGTGCTGGTCGACGTCCCCGGCTACCTGCCCGGCGTCGGGCAGGAGTGGGAGGGGGTGGTCCGCCGGGGGGCGAAGCTGCTGCACGCGTTCGCCGAGGCCAGCGTTCCGCGGGTCACGCTGGTCACGCGCAAGTCCTACGGCGGCGCCTACATCGCGATGAACTCCCGCTCCCTCGGCGCCACCGCCGTGTTCGCCTGGCCGGAGGCCGAGGTGGCGATCATGGGCGCGAAGGCGGCGGTGGAGATCCTGCACCGCAAGAAGCTCGCCGCCGTGGCGCCGGACGAGCGCGAGGGGCTGCTGTCCGGCCTGGCCGCGGAGCACGAGAGGATCGCGGGCGGCGTGGCCAGGGCGGTGAGCATCGGCGTCGTGGACGAGGTGATCGACCCGGCGCACACCCGTCTGCGGCTCGGCGAGGCGCTGGCCGCCGCTCCGGTGCGCAGGGGCCGCCACACCAACATCCCCCTGTGAGCGTGAGGCCGCCGGGCGCCTCGCCGTACTGATCCGGTGTGGGGTCGCCCGGTGTCGTCGTGCCCCGCCACCTGCTTGTCTCCGGGAGCCACCCGCTTCCCGGAGGCGTTGTCCCGGCGTATCCGATCGCCGGTCGGAGAGGTGGTCAGGCCGCCGAACACAGATAAATAAAGGTAATCACAGGCAAATCCAAGGCAAACGCTTGTAAACCAACATTTTGCTGATTAAGGTCTCCTCAGAAGGCGATCGGAGTGCTTGAGATTAGGCGCATGCGTCGTCGATTCGAGGTGCGAAATGTTCAGCGATACTGGACAAAGGGTCGAAGCCGAGGTCACAGGCAGAGTTCCCGCGGTTCCCGCGCCCGTCCGTGACACCGAGGCGATCGTGGCCGGAAGTCCGGACCCGCGCCGGAGGGTTTCGGTCTGTTCTCGTGTCACGGAGGTTCCCGGCAGGGAGTCCGAAATCCGTCCTCGCGTCACGGCGGGCTTCGGCGAGGAGCCCGCGACGGTCTCGTCGGCCGCGGGCGAGCTGGTGTCACGCGCATGGCTTTAGCGGAGGAGACGGCCGCGACGTACGGGCCGACACGCGTGCGGTCGGCGGGTGTCACCGAGCGAGGCACTCGCTGGAGGGATGTCGCACCGGAGTTCCTGGCCGAGCGGGAGCGGCAGATAAGCCTGCTGGGCAAGCAGGTGGCCGTGCTGCGCCGCGGACGCCCGGGCGTGGTGACCGTGCTCGGGGAGCCGGGTACGGGAAGGAGCGCCCTGCTCAGGGTGGTCGTCGCCCTCGCCAGGGAGGCCGGTCTGCCGGCCGTCCTCGCCCGCTGCTCGCCCGCCGAGGCCGACCTGCGCTACAGCGCGGTCTCGCAGATCACCGCCGGGCTGGCCGGCGCCGGATACCCGGCCTTCGCGCGGCGGCTGTGGGCCGAGGAGCAGCCGGCCGCGACCCTGATCCCCGCGCTGTGCGGGGAGTTCGTGGCGCTCGCCGGAGACCGCCCGCTGCTGATCGCCCTGGACGACGCCCGGTGGGCGGACGAGGGATCGAAGGCGTGGCTGGCGGCGATGACGCACCGGCTGCGCTACGCCCCGATACTCCTGGTCCAGGCCGGCGCCCCCGGCGAGGAGTGCGCCGTCGAGCCGGTCGCCGAGCCCGGCCCGGTGCCCCGCAGCGTGATCCACGTGCCGCCGCTGCGCGAGCACGGGGTCCGGCAGGTGATCGTCTCCCGGTACGCCGGGCCCGTCGACGGGGCCTTCGTGACCGCGGCCACCGAGGCCACGGGAGGCAGCCCGGCGACCCTGCTCGCCGTACTCGACCATTTCGTGTGCGCCTCCCTGCCGCCCGTCGCGCGCCACGTCCCGGTCCTGCTGGAGCGGGCCGCAGAGGTGAACGGCGACCGGGTGGCGGGGGTCATCTCCCACCTGCCCGCGGACGCACTCGCGCTGCTCCTGGTGATAGCGGTCTGCGAGGGCGGCCTCGACTTCGACCTGCTCGCCTCCCTGGCGCCGCCGAGGACGATGTCCTCCGAGCAGGCGCTGTCGGTCCTGGTGCGGCTGGGCCTGGTGACCGGCGGCAAGGACCCGTGGCCGGCCAGCCCTCTCGTCGCCGACAGGGCACTGGCCGGGATGGCGCTCGGGGAGCGGCAGGCACTGGCGATGCGCGCCGTCGAGCTCGGGTACCGGGCGGCGATCCCCGAGGAGCGGCTGGCACGGCTGCTGCTCAACACCCGGCCGGTCGGTGCCGGATGGGTGGTGAGCCTCCTGAGCCGGGTGGCCACCCGGCGCCGTCTCGACGGGGACCACGAGGGCGCCGCGGCCCTGCTCGGCCGGGCGCTCCGGGAACCGGTGAGGGACGAGCAGCGGCAGCGGCTGCTCATCGAGCTCGCGATGATGGAGGTGGACCGCAGCTCGGAGACGAGCGACCGGCGGCTGCAGCAGGTGCTGCTGAACAGCGGGACCGAGGTGCCGGTCGGGGCGCTCGTCCGGGCGGCCGACCTGCTCGGCTCGCGGGGCGACGCCTCCGCCACGTACCGCGCCGTCGCGACGGCCTACGCGCGGCGGAAGGCGGGGGGAGCGGAGCTCGGGTCGCTGGCGGCCATGGGCTGGCTCGCGGAGAACGAGTGCACGACCGACGACTCGGCGCTGCCCGCGCACTCGTTCCCCGACCCGTCCGACCTGCCGGGAGATCCGGTGCGGGCGGGCATCGCGGCCTGGATGCTGGCCGTCCGGGGCGAGCGCCTGCCGTGGGCGCGGGAACTGGCCAGGACGGCCTTCCAGGTCAGAGGCGAGGACCAGCCGTTCGGCCCGAGGATCCACGCGGCCAGGACGCTGCTGCTGGCCGACGAGGTCGCCGAGGCGGTGATCGGGCTGGACGAGGTCCTGGCCGACGCCCGGCGCTGCGGCGCGCGGGCACCGGCCGCGCTGGCGCTGATCCATCGCGGCCACTGCGAGATGCGGCGGGGCAACCTCGGGCAGGCGGGGTACGACGTCGAGGCGGCGCGGGCGGAGCTGCCGCTCACCTCCTGGCACCCGCGGCGGGTTCCCTTCCTCGTCGCGACGGAGGCGTGCCTGCACCTCGCCGGCGGTTCGGTGGAGAGGGCCGAGCAGTCGCTGGCCTTCGAGTTCCCCCCGGGAGCGGACCTGGGCGTGTCCTGGGCGGCGCTGCTGTACGCGCGTGCCCGGGTGCGCATGGAGCTGGCCGACCCGGTGACCGCGCTGCGCGACATCAACGAGTGCGGGCGCGTGCTGCTGGCCAGGGGCTGGACGAATCCCGCCGTGCTGGCGTGGCGATCGGTGGCCGCCGCCGCGTACGGCGCGTGCGGGAACGCCGAGGCCGCCAGGCGGCTGGCGGTGGAGGCGGTGGAGCGGGCCCTGGAGTGGGGCGCCCCCAGCGCGCTGGACGAGGCGCGCCTGCGCGCGTCACACGTGCTGGGCGGCATCGAGGCGACGGACGGGCGCGAGCACGCCGTACCGTTGCCGCGGGACCCGGCGCCTGGCGGCCGGCACGCGACGGCACAGGCCGGGCCCGCCGGGGCGTCCCCGGTGGCGAGCCCGCCGGAGACGGCGGTGAGGATCGGCGCGCCTGCAGGTAGACTCACCGGGCGGTCCCGTCGCCCTGTCACGAAGCTTGTCGCGGAAAGAACGTCGGTGCTGGACGAAGCGAGGTACCTACTGACCACCCATGAGGAGCGGGTCGCGGGGCTGACCGCCGCAGGCCACTCGAACGCCTACATCGCGAGCATCCTGTCGGTGAGCGTCCGGACCGTCGAGCTGCGCCTGACCACCATCTACCGCAAGCTCGCCGTCACCAACCGTGCCGAGCTCGCCTCGCTGCTGGCCTCGATCCCGGCGCCGCGGAACATGGGTGACTGACCTCATGCCGCTGCTGGAACGGGAGAAGGAGCTGGCTCGGGCGGAGCAGGCGGTCCAGGCGGCCGTGGCGGGCAACGGGTCCATGATGGCGGTCGTCGGCCCGCCCGGCGTCGGCAAGTCGGCACTGCTGCGCACCCTGGCCGACGCGGCCACCCCGCACGCCCGGGTCCTGCGCGCCGGCGGCACGCTCCTCGAACAGGACTTCACGTTCGGCATCGCCCAGCAGCTGTTCGAACCGCTCCTGGCCGGGGTGGAGAGGACCCGCAGGGAGAGCTGGTTCCGGGGCGCGGCGAACCTGGTGCGGGGGATGTTCTTCGGCGACTCGTCCTCCACGGGGCCGAACCGGTCGCTCAGGCAGGAGACGATCCTGCACGGGCTGAACTCGCTGATCACCAATCTCAGCGAGGACGGGGCGTTGCTGGTCGTGGTCGACGACCTCCAGTGGGCGGACGCGCCGTCCCTGCGCTGGCTGGCCTACCTCGCCAGGCGGCTGGACGGCACGCGGGTCCTGGTCGCCGGGGCCTTCTCCGAGGAGTGCGCGGCCTCGGACCAGATCCTGCTCAGGGAGATCGCCGCCTCGGGGGCGCGCACGCTGCACCCGAGGCCGCTGTCGGCCCAGGGAGTGGGCCGGCTGGTCGGCGAGGAGTTCGGCGAGCCCTGCGACCCCGAGTTCGCCAGGGCCTGTCACGAGGTGTCCGGCGGGAACCCCGCCTCGCTGGCCGCGATGCTGCCCAGGTTGCGCGCGGCCGGCTTCCAGCCGGTCGCGGCACGGGCCGCCGAGGTGCACGCCGCGAGCCAGCCGCTCCTGCGCGACCGGCGGATGTTCTGCCTCGGCATCCAGCCCGCGGTCGTCCGGGACCTCGCGCAGGCGATGGTCGTGCTCGGGGACCTGGCGGAGCCGGAGCTGATCAACGAGCTGGCCGGCCTGGACAGCATCGACTACAAGTCCGCGATGCAGACCCTCGACCGCCTCGGCCTGCTCGACGGCGGCGAGGCCCCGCGGTTCGTCCACCAGAGCGTGCGGTACGGCATCGAGTCGGCGATGAGCACCGACACCCGGGCCCTGATGCACCGCCGGGCGGCGACGCTGCTGCACACCGTCGGGCACCCGGCCGAGCACGTCGCCGACCAGCTCCTGCAGGTCACCTCCGGGTACGAGGCCTGGGAGACCGGCGTCCTGCGCGCGGCCGCCGGCACCGCCCTCGAACGCGGTGCCGCAAGGAAGGCGGCCCGCTACATCCGGCACGCGCTGCTGGACAGGCCGCCCGACAGCGAGGCCAGGGGCCGCCTCCTGGTCGACCTGGCCGCCGCCGAGCGGGGGTTCGACCTCGCCTCCTCGGTCACCCACATCGCGCAGGCCGTGCCGATGCTCACCTCGGTGACGGAACGGGCGGAGGCGGTGCTGTGGATCCCGCCCGCGATCGGCGCGGTCAACCCGTCGTCGGGCGCGCTCGTCCAGGACGTGGCGCGGCAGTTCCACGACCGGGGGCCGGCGTACGCGCGAGGAGAACTCGGCCTGCGGCTGGAGGCCCGCGTCCGCTGCCTCCAGCTCCAGGACGCCGTGCATCTCGGCGCGGCGGCCGACCGGTTGCGGGAGTTCGGCACGGAGGTGCCGGTCTCCACCGCCTCCGGGCGGGAGCTGCTGGCCGTCCTCGCGTACGCGGCGACCATGGCCGGCGGCGCCACGGCCGCCGAGATCTCCGCCCTGGCCACCCGGGTCCTGGAGCGGGAGCCGCCGCGCGCCGGGCACGCCCACACCGCCCTCCCGCTGCTGATCCAGGCCCTGGTCCTCACCGACACGGCGGCCTCGGTGGCCCCGTGGCTGGAGGCGGTGCGCGAACAGGCCCAGCGCCAGGAGCTCGACGGGGTGACCGCGCTGGTCAACGCGGAACGGAGCGTGATCCTCCGCGCGTCCGGGCACGTGGCCCAGGCCAGGAGCACCGCGCTGAGCGTGGCCGACAACGCCGACCCCGCCTGGCCGGAGGCCAGGACGCTGGCCATCTGGACCCTCGCCATGATCGCGCTTGAGACGCGGGACGTCGAGCTGGGCGAGCGGGTGACCCGCACCAGCCCGGAGAGCGGCGACCTGCGGGTGGTCGTCGCGCATCGCATGGTGCGGGGGATGCTGGACGCGGCGCGCGGCGACCTGTCCGCCGCGCTGTACCGGTTCCTCGACAGCGGCAGGCAGCTGGCGCGCTGCGGGTGGACGAACGCGGCGCTGTACCCCTGGCGGGTGTGGGCCGCGGCGGTGAACCACCGGCTCGGCAGGGCCCAGGCGGCGGCCGAGCTGGCCGACGAGGAACACGCCTTCGCGCGGGCCTGGGGCGCCCCCTCGGTGTACGGCCGCGCGCTGCGGCTGCGCGGCATGATCACCCCGGGCGAGGAGGGCGTCGACCTCCTCCGGCAGGCCGTCGACACGCTCCGCGGTTCGGAGGACCGGATCGAGCTGTCCCGCACGCTCACGCTCCTCGGCAGGAGGCTCGCCGAAACGGATTCCGGCGAGGCGGAGGAGTTCGGTTCCGAGGGCGTGCGGGTGGCCGGGGAACGCGGCGTGTCCTGGGCCGAGGGCGACAGGGACACGGAGCTGAACGGCCCGGCGCTGCGGCTGTTCGCGCCCGAACGCGGCGAGCTGACCAAGGCGGAGGAGACGGTCGTCGCCTTCGTGCTGCGAGGCTGGACGAACCAGCGGATCGCCGACTCCCTCGGGGTGACCCGGCGCGCCGTCGAGAAGAGCCTGACGAGCACCTACCGCAAGCTCGGCGTGAGCGGCAGGGCGGCGCTCGTCGAGGAACTGGGCGCGCGGGCCGCGGACGAGTAGGCCGGGCATCCCGCCCTCGCCCGGCCGAGCCGGGCATCCCGCCTCGGTCCCACCAAGCCGGACATCCCGTCCTCGCCCGGCTGAGCCGGGTAACCCGCCTTCGCCCGGCCGAGCCGGGTCTCCCGCCCTCGCCCGGCGAACACACCGCCGGTGGGCGGCCGGGAGGTTCGGGCCCGGCATGAAATCATCGCTTTAAGCCGGACGGCGGGAAGCGGGCGCCGAGGCGCCGGTCCGCGGCGGACATCAAGGTTCGCCGGCCGCGCATGAGCCGGATTGCCACGGGTAATTGCAGCGGGCGCGATGCCGTCCGCCGGTCCGGCACGGGGTGCCCGGCCGCATGGCCCGCTATTAGTGCGGGATGCGCGCTGCTCACCGGGGCGGGGGCGCGAGAGTTCGGTACCGAACGAGGCCGGGCCACCGCACCGCAAGGTCCGAACCGGACGCCTCACACACCACAGTCTTTTACTGTTTGTGGTGGACTTATGTTGACCTGCTTTCGGGTTAATTAATAGCATGTAAATAAGTGGATTCGGTCGTTACCCCGCAGTTATCCGGGTCATCGTCTCGTCTGCTGGAGGAGAGGAATGGTCAACAGGTGAGTATTGATATCGGCATCGCTCCGGTTGATGAGGATCAGCGGCTTCGACCGGTCGGTCAACCCGCTGACAGGATAGATCAATACCGTTCCTTTTTCGACCAGTCAGGGATTTGCGTGGCGAATCTCGATCATGCGACCAGGGTCATCGAGGCGAATCTCGAGTTCACCCGGCAGTTCGGACGCTCCCTGGCCGACATTCGCGGTCTGGCGTTCTGCGAGCTGCTCCACCTGAGCGTCCGGGACAAGCTGGGACAGCAGTTCACCCACCTGACGGACCACCAGCGCGCCCGCTTCGAGGACCGGGTCATCGCCGTACGGCCGGACCAGACGGTGCTCGGCGGCGAGCTGACCGGGATCGCGCTGCACGGCGAGGCCGGCCACGTCGAGAGCGTCATGGTCCTGGTGCGGCCCGACCGGGAGCAGCGCGACGACCTGCTGACCGGGCGGAAAAGGCTGCTGAGCACCATGGAGGCCCGCGTGCTCGAAGGCGTCGCGGCGGGCGTGTCGACCGTGCAGCTAGCGTCGATGCTGTACCTCAGCAGGGGCGGCGTGGAGTATCACGTGACGACGCTGCTGCGGAAGCTGAAGGCGACCAACCGCCCGGCCCTGGTCTCCAAGGCGTACTCCATGGGCATCTTCCGGCTCGGCTCCTGGCCGCCCCGGATCCTGCCCGACTTCGTGAAGTAAGTCTGTGTCGTCGGCGTCACCGGCGTCATCGGCCCGCGGTCGCGTGGCGACCCGGACGACCCGTCGCCGGATCGCGGTGACCGGGGGAGGGTGGCGGTGTCCGGAGCGGCCCCGGCGGCGCCGGTCCGCCCCCGTGACGCCCGTCCTGTTCCGGCACGGCGGTTCCGGGGTGACCCCGATGTCGCCGCCGCCGATCCCGATCGTGTTCTTGAAGGTAGCCGTCATGTAAGGGAGGTGTCATCGTGACCAGTGCAAAAATTGTACTCTCCGGTGGGCCGGAACGATTCTCCAATCGCGGTCACGTTCGAAGCTCGGTCAATCCGGAGGAGAAGGTGAAAATTCTCTCCGGCGCGGGGTACGAGCATTTCGTGCACAGCGGTGAATTTCTGACCGTCGACGGGGAGAACCTTCCGGTCTTCCAGTGGTCCGAGCGAACCAAGATAGCCGAATAGATGCACCCGGCTATCTGACGGGTAAAAGTGAATTGTGTTCCGAATTGCCGGTTTCGCGCTTCCCGGTCGAATCGAGAGCGAATTCCGGCGGTCGTGGAAAACGATTCAAAAGGCAAAGGTATTCATTTCGGGAACGTGGCTCTGGTGAGGTGTGGTGTGGTGGTAACCGGTAAGCTCGTCAGTTTCGATGAATTCCGTGGGTACGGTTTCATCGCCCCTGACTCAGGTGGCGAAGACGTTTTCATGCACGTCAACGACCTGGACAGCGACAAGCGTCTCATCTCGATCGACACGAGGGTCGAATTCAGGGTCGAGAACGGCGGCAAGGGGCTGAAGGCGTCCCAGGTCCGCGTGCTCGACAGGCCCGGCGCACCGAAGATCACCCTGCCCTCACAGCCCTCACCCGTCACGCCGGGACCCGCTCCGGCACCCGTACCGAGACCCGCGCCCGCGCCCGTGCCGACACCCGCCTCGATCGCGCCGGCGGTGTCACCGGGACCGGCCGCCACCACCCCCGACCGCCAGGTCAGCGACGCCGGCTTCTGTGATGTGCTGTCCGTCGGGGAGCTGACACAGGAGATCACGGAAGCACTGCTCGCGGCCGTGCCGGCGATGACGGCGGAGCAACTCCTGGGCGTCCGCAGGTGCCTCGTCGGCCTCGCCCAGACGCACGGCTGGGTCGAGGAGTAGCGTCTCCGGCCCCGGGCCGCCGATCCTGTCTGCCGGACGGCCCGGGAGCCGGTCACGCTCCCGCGGATGATTCCGCACCCCGATGTCTTCGCGATTCGCAGTGTTCCCCGACGTTCCCCGATGTTTCCCGACGTTTCCCGATGTTCCCAGGTGTTTCCCGGTTTCCGTGACCCCGGTTTCCATGACCCGGTGGCAGGCCACTGTCACCGTCGATTACCTGACACCCCGGCAGAACCTCTGCCCGGTCGTGGACCGGCGGTCCGCCGGTTCGACGGACTCGATTCCCGCTGTGGGCACGCCGCCGGCGTCTTCGCGGTCACGACGGTGTCCGAACCTGCCCGCGGTGCTGAAAGGAAAGTGCATGTCCAGGCGCGCGCTGATCACCGGTATCACCGGCCAAGACGGCTCTTATCTCGCCGAGCATCTACTGTCCCAGGGCTACCAGGTCTGGGGGCTGATCAGAGGGCAGGCGAATCCCCGGAAATCCCGCGTCAGCCGCCTCGTCAGCGACCTGTCATTCGTCAACGGCGACCTGCTGGACGAGGGAAGCCTGGTCACGGCGGTGGACAAGGTCCAGCCCGACGAGGTGTACAACCTCGCGGCCATCTCCTTCGTCCCGATGTCCTGGCACCAGGCCGAGCTGACCACCGAGGTCAACGGCATGGGCGTGCTCCGGATGCTGGAGGCGATCCGCCTGGTGTGCGGGCTGGACAAGTCCCGTGACGGCAGCAGCGGCCAGATCCGCTTCTACCAGGCGTCGTCCTCGGAGATGTTCGGCAAGGTCGCGGAGAGCCCGCAACACGAGACGACCATCTTCCACCCGCGCAGCCCCTACGGGGTCGCGAAGACGTTCGGCCATTTCATCACCCGCAACTATCGCGAGTCGTTCGACATGTACGGCGTCTCCGGCATCCTGTTCAACCACGAGTCGCCGCGCCGGGGCACGGAGTTCGTGACCCGGAAGATCTCCCTCGCCGTCGCCCAGATCAAACTCGGCCTGCAGGACAAGCTGTACCTCGGGAACCTCGACGCGGTCCGCGACTGGGGATTCGCCGGCGACTACGTCCGGGCGATGCACCTGATGCTGCAGCGGGACGAGCCCACCGACTACGTCGTGGGCACCGGGTGCATGCACTCGGTGCGCGACGCCGTGAGGACGGCCTTCGAGTACGTCGAGCTGGACTGGCGGGACCACGTCGTCGTCGACCCGGCGCTGGTGCGTCCCGCCGAGGTGGAGACCCTCTGCGCCGATCCCAGCCGCGCCCGGATCGAGCTCGGCTGGGAGCCCACCGTCGGCTTCGAGCAGCTCATGCACATGATGGTGGAGTCCGACCTCCAGCACGCCTCACGCGAGCGGGACTTCGGGGACCTCATCCACGCGTCGAGCTGGTGAACCCGCCGGTGCCTCCCGTACCCGGCGTGCGGAAGGCGGAAAGACCGACCCGAACCGTCGTTATGTGAGGCTCAGGAATGAACGAAGTGGAAGATGCCCGCCCTGGCGCCCTGGGGGTCCTGGGGGCCGGGGTGATGGGCACGGGGATCGCCGTCGTGGCGATCGGCCACGGCGTCCCGGTCGTGCTCGTCGACGTGTCGGACGACAAGCTCGCCGAGGCCCGGCACCGCGTCGACCTCCAGCTCCGGCACGCGCGGCTCGTGGGCGCCGTACCGGCGACGGGCCGGGTGGCCGATCTGACGACGACCACGGAGCTCGCGGACGTCGGCGACGCCACCGCGGTCGTCGAGGCGGTCGTCGAGGACGCCGAGATCAAGGCGAAGGTGCTGGGCGAGGCGTCGCGGCTGGTCAGGGCCGGCACCCCGCTGGTCACCAACACCTCGGGCATCCCGATCGGGGAGCTGGGCAGGTTCGCCGCCCGCCCGCACGAGCTGGTCGGCGTCCACTTCATGAACCCCGCCTACCTGATCACGATGGTGGAGGTGATCAGGGGTGCCCTGACGAGCGACGAGACGATGACCGCGGTCACCGGGCTTCTGGCGCGGATGGGACGCCAGGGGATCGTCGTCCGGGACGCCCCGGGGTTCGTCACGAGCAGGCTGCTCCACCCGATGATCAACGAGGCGGCGCGGATCGTCGCGGCCGGGGTGACCACCGCGGACTCGGTGGACGACCTGATGCGAGGCTGCCTCGGACATCCCACCGGACCCCTGCGCACGGCCGACCTGATCGGGCTCGACAACCTGGTCGACGCGCTGCGGACGCTGTGGGAGCGCACCGGCAACCCGAACTTCCAGCCCTGTGAGCTGCTGCTGGAGAAGGTGGCCATGGGGCACCTTGGCCGCAAGTCCGGTAAGGGCTTCTACGACTACGAGAAGGTGCTTTCGTGACCACGAAACCAGAAGAGACGCTCCAGCCGACCGCCGACGCCGTCCGGCTGCAGATCCGCGACTTCCTCCAGGAGCGGATCAAGACGGAGGTCGCCGCCGACAAGGATCTGTTCGCCTCCGGGCTCGTCAACTCGATGTTCGCCATGGAGCTGGTCGTCCACCTGGAGCAGCGGTACGGCATCGCCATCCTCGGGGAGGACCTGAAGCTCGACAACTTCCGCACCGTCGAGCGGATGACCTCCCTCGTCCTGCGGCTGCGGGACGCTCCGGTGACGGACCATGCCTGAGTGGCTCGACGCGGCGCGCGAAGGGGTCACCCACCTGGTCGGCGACCAGGCGGGCGAATGGGACCTCGAAGGTCTCCTCCCCGTGGAGACGCTCCGGACCCTCGGCAAGCAGGGCCTGCTCTGCGCCGAGGTCCCGGCCGAGTACGGCGGCGTCGGCGGGAGCAGCGCGGACAACGGCGCCCTCACCGCGCACACCGGCAGCCTGTGCAGCTCCCTGCGCAGCGTGATGACGTCACAGGGAATGGCGGCCTGGACGATCCAGCGGCTCGGTGACACCCGCCAGCGGCAGGAGTACCTTCCCAGGCTGACCGGCGGAGAGCTGGCCGCCGTCGCCTTCAGCGAGCGCGAGGCCGGCAGCGACGTGACGGCGCTGAGCACCGAGATACGCGCCGACGGCGACACGGTGGTGGTCGACGGGCACAAGACGTGGACCACCGTGGCCCGCTACGCCGACCTGATCGTCGTCTTCGGCCGGTACGGCGACGAGGGCGCCGCCGTCGTCGTGCCCGCCGAGACACCGGGGGTCACCGTGCGGCCGGTGCCCAACCCGAGCGGCTGCCGGGCCGCCGGGCACGCCGACGTCGACCTCGACGCCGTACGCCTTCCCAGGAGCGCGGTGCTCGGCGGCGGCGGCCAGCAGCTCCAGCTGCTGGTCACCACGGCCCTGGCCTACGGCCGGATGTCGGTGGCCTGGGGCTGCGTCGGCATCCTGCGGGCCTGCCTGTCCGCGGCGGCCTCGCACGCGGGGACCCGCAGGCAGTCCGGCCGCCCGCTGGCCGAGCACCAGCTCGTCGCCCGCCACCTGGCCGAGCTCCTGGCGGCCGAGCAGGCGGCGACCCGGGTCTGCGAGCACGCGAGCCGCTGCTGGGACGACAGGTCGCCGGAGATGGTGATCGCCACGGTCCTGGCCAAGTACGTCGGCTCGACCGAGGCGGCGCGCGGCGCGGCGGCGGCCGTGCAGGTGCTGGCCTCGGCGGGCGCGCGGGACGGCCACGTGGTGGCGCGGGCCTACCGCGACGCGAAGCTCATGGAGCTCATCGAGGGCAGCACCGAGATCTGCCAGCTCGTTCTCGCCCGGCACGCCGTCGCGCAGTCACACTGACCAAGACGAGGAGGACAGGTGCCCGACAAGACATCGGTCGTGAAATGCCTGGTATGGGACCTGGACAACACGCTGTGGCAGGGAACCCTGCTGGAGAACGACGAGATCCGCCTGGCGGAGCCCGTCCACGAGCTCATCCGGCTGCTCGACTCCCGGGGTGTCCTGCAGTCCGTCGCGAGCAAGAACGACCACGACCACGCCTGGGCGAAGCTTGAGGAGCTGGGCGTCGCCGAGTACTTCGTGCTGCCCCAGATCGGCTGGTCGCCCAAGTCCGGCTCGATCCGGCAGATCGCGGAGGAGCTGCGGTTCGCCCTCGGCACGATCGCGTTCGTCGACGACCAGGCCGCGGAACGGGCCGAGGTGGCCTTCCACCTCCCCGACGTGCGCTGCTACTCCGCCGAGCAGGTCGCCGAGCTGGCCGGGCTGCCGGAGTTCAGCCCGGAGACGGTGACCGAGGACGCCAGGAGCCGGCGGCGGATGTACCAGGCCGGGTTCCGGCGGGAGGCCGCGAAATCCGGCTTCACCGGCCCGGACGAGGAGTTCATCCGCTCGCTCGGGCTGGTGATGCGCATCGAGCACGCGACGGCGGAGCACCTCGCCCGCGTCGAGGAGCTGACCCTGCGCACCAGCCAGATGAACGCCACCGGCGTCCACTACTCGGGGGAGACGCTGGAGCGGCTGCTCGACGACCCCCGGCACCACGTCCTGGTCACCTCGCTGAGCGACCGTTTCGGGCCGCACGGGGCGGTCGGGGTCATCCTGCTGGAGCGGGGACGGGAGACGTGGCACCTGAAGCTGCTCGCCACGTCGTGCCGGGTCGTGTCCTTCGGCGCGGGCACGGTGATCCTGCGCTGGCTGGTCGACCAGGCCGCCCGCGCCGGCGCGCACCTGGTGGCCGACTTCCGCCGCACCGACCGCAACCGGATGATGGAGATCGCCTACAGGTTCAGCGGGTTCGCCAACGGGGACTGCCCGTGCGTCGGGAGACTGCCCGCCTCGGACGTCGAGGGCCTGGAACGGCTCCACCTCGTCCCGGCGCCGCAGCACCCGCCCACCACGATGACCCTCGTCGCGCCGGACCTCGGATCCTCGACCGAGACCCGGCTCTCCGGCCTCCGCAGCCCCTCGCCCGCCGTCTAGCCGGCGGGTTCTGGTCAGTGGGCCGGTTCGGCCGGCCCCTTCTTGCGGGCGAGGGTGATGCCGTCCGCCATCGGCAGCAGCGAGATGTCCACCCGGCGGTCCTCCAGGAGGAGAGCGTTGAACCCGCGGATGGCCTCGGTGTCCGCGTCCCGCGCCGCCGGGTCGACGACCTTGCCGAAGAACAGGGTGTTGTCCACCACGATCAGCCCGTTGTCCCTGAGCAGCGGCAGGGCGGCCTCGTAGTACTTCGGGTAGCCGGGCTTGTCGGCGTCGATGAACACGAGGTCGACCGACCCGGGCCCCTCGTCGAGCAGCAGCGCGGCGAGGGTGTCCGAGGCGTCGCCGATCCGCAGGTCGATCCGGTCGAGCACGCCGGCCCGGCGCCAGTGGGGCACCCCGACGCGGGGCCACCGCTCGGTGATGTCACAGGTGATGACGCGCCCCTCGGGGGCGACCGCGCGGGCCAGGCACAGCGTGCTGTAGCCGGTGAAGGTGCCGACCTCCAGCACGGTCCGCGCGCCGGTGAGCCGGGCCAGCAGCGTCAGCAGCTGCCCCTCCTCGGCCATCACCTGCATCGCCCTGCCCGCGGGCAGCGCCGCGGTCTCCTCGCGCAGCGAACGCAGGATCTCGTCCTCCCGCGACGACATCCGCTGGACGTACTCCGACAACTCTGACGTGATGTGCAGCTGACCGGCCATTGCGCGAGTGTACGGCCCGGTTCGCTGGTCATTTCCCCAGATTGAGGCTCGTCAGACGGGGCTCGCGGCCACGCGGGAACGGGCACGTCCCGGCACCGGGGTTACTAATGATTTTCGGGGAGCGCGGCGCCGAGACTGAGCCGATGCGGGTGGAGCTCGTGGACTCGACCGCGGCTTCGAGGCCCGGCGAGTTCATGGGTTCGTGCTGGTCGTCGAAAAGGGTTGAGCTGATATGGACAACGAAGCGAAACTCCGGGAATACCTCAAGCGGGCGACCACCGATCTCCGGCGCACCCGGCAACGTGTCCACGACCTCGAGGAACAACACCGGCAGCCGGTCGCGATCATCGGGATGACCTGCCGGTACCCCGGCGGTGTGGCCTCGCCGGAGGACCTGTGGCGGCTGCTCGCCGAGGGCGGCGATCCGATATCCGAGCCGCCCGCCGACCGTGGCTGGGACCTCGACAGGCTCCGCGACGAGTACGGCGGCGCCGTACCGCCGTCGTTGTCCGGCGGTTTCCTGCGCGACGCGGCGGAGTTCGACGCCGGTTTCTTCGGCATCTCCCCCCGGGAGGCGCTGGGCATGGACCCGCAGCAGAGGCTGCTGCTCGAAGCCACCTGGGAGGCCGTCGAGAGGGCGGGCATCGACCCGGTCGCGCTACGCGGCAGCCAGACGGGCGCCTTCATCGGCGCGATGTCCCCGGACTACCGCGACAACCTGCCGCGCGACATCGACGCCTTCGGGCTCACCGGTACGGCGAACAGCGTGATGTCCGGCAGGCTGTCGTACACGCTCGGCCTGGTCGGGCCGGCGGTGACGGTGGACACGGCCTGCTCGTCGTCGCTGGTCGCGCTGCACTGGGCCGCGCACTCGCTGCGGACGGGCGAGTGCACCCTGGCGCTCGCGGGCGGTGTGACGGTCATGTCGACGCCCAGCACCTTCATCGAGTTCAACCGCCAGGGCGGCCTGTCGCCCAGCGGGCGGTGCAGGGCGTACGCCGACGGCGCCGACGGCACGGGCTGGTCCGAGGGCGTGGGCGTGCTCGTGCTCGAACTGCTGTCGGACGCGCGGCGCAACGGGCACGAGGTGCTGGCGGTCATCCGCGGCTCGGCGGTCAACCAGGACGGCGCCTCCAACGGCCTGACCGCGCCGAACGGACCCTCGCAGCAGCGGGTGATCCTTGACGCCCTGGCCGGTGCGCGGCTGTCGGCTGCGGACATCGACGTGGTGGAGGGACACGGGACCGGTACGACGCTGGGCGACCCGATCGAGGCCGAGGCGTTGATCTCCACGTTCGGCGAGGACCGAGAGCGCCCGCTGCTGCTGGGCTCGGTGAAGTCGAACATCGGCCACACACAGGCGGCGGCCGGTGTGGCCGGCGTGATCAAGATGGTGCTGGCGATGCGGCACGGGGTGCTGCCGAAGACGCTGCACGTGGACGCCCCCTCGTCGCGGGTGGACTGGTCCGCGGGCACGCTGGAGCTGCTGACCGAGCAGCGGCCCTGGCCGGAGACCGGGCGGCCGTACCGGGCGGGGGTGTCGTCGTTCGGGGTCAGCGGCACCAACGCCCACGTGGTGCTGGAGGAGGCGCCGCCGGCCGAGGCGGACGCGCCCACGGCGGACCTGGTGGACCCGGCGCCCTCGGGTGTGGTGCCCGTGCTGCTGTCGGGCCGCACGGACGAGGCGCTGCGGGCCCAGGCCGCGCGCCTGCTCGCGCATCTGGACGGCACCCCCGGGACGGCCCTGGCCGACGTGGCGTTCTCGCTGGCCACGACGCGGTCGGCGTTCGAGTACCGGGCGGGGGTCCTCGCCGCCGACCGCGCCGAGCTGCGCGCGGGGCTGGCGGCGCTGGCGGACGGCGGCGCCACCGGTGTGATCAAGGGGCACGGCAGGCAGGCCAGGACGGCGATGCTGTTCACCGGCCAGGGCAGCCAGCGGGCCGGGATGGGCCGGGAGCTGTACGAGCGTTTCCCGGTGTTCGCGGCGGCGCTGAACGAGGTGATCGCCGGGCTGGACCCGCTGCTTGAGGGGTCGTTGCGGGACGTTTTGTTCGGTGATCGGGCGGAGGCGCTTGACCAGACGGGGTGGGCGCAGCCCGCGTTGTTCGCGCTGGAGGTGGCGCTGTTCCGGCTGGTCTCCTCATGGGGTGTCAAGCCGGGGGTGCTGGCGGGGCACTCGGTCGGGGAGATCGCTGCCGCCCATGTGGCCGGGGTGTTGTCCCTGAAGGATGCGTGCGCGCTGGTGGCGGCGCGGGCGCGGTTGATGCAGGCGTTGCCGGTCGGTGGGGCGATGGTGGCCGTGGCGGCGCCGGAGGAGGAGGTCGCCGGGCTGCTGGCGGGCCGTGAGGGAGAGGTGTCGGTCGCGGCGGTGAACGGCCCGTCCTCGGTGGTGGTGGCCGGGGCCGAGGAGGCGGTGCTCGGGATCGCGGCCGTTTTGGAGGAGCGGGGGGTCAGGACGAAGCGGCTGCGGGTGTCGCACGCGTTCCACTCGCCGTTGATGGACCCGATGCTGGAGGACTTCCGGGCGGTGGCCCGGACGCTGACCTACGGCCCGCCGCAGATCCCGGTGGTGTCGACGGTGACCGGGGAGGCGGCCACGGCCGAGCGGCTGTGCTCGCCGGATTACTGGGTGGAGCAGGTGCGCCGGACCGTCCGGTTCTCCGACGCCGTCCGGACGCTGCACGCGCAGGGGGTACGGGCGTATCTGGAGCTCGGCCCCGATGGCGTGCTGACCGCGATGGCGGCCGACACCCTCGCCGCCGGTCAGGCCCCGCGTGACACCGGCTCGGCGCCGGACGCGCACCCGGGCGCCACGGACCCCGAAGGGGAGGCGGGCGCGGTGCTGGTGCCGGTACTGCGCGGGGGCCGCGACGAGCGGACGACGGCCATGGCGGCGCTGACGGCCCTGCACGTGCGCGGGGTGCCGGTGGACTGGCGGGCGATCTTCCCCGGTGCCCGCCGGGTGGAGCTGCCGACGTACGCCTTCCAGCGCCGGCGGTACTGGCCGGACCCGACCTGGACCGGGGACGCCCGGGGGCTGGGCCTGACGGCTGCCCGGCATCCGCTGCTGGGTGCCGCGGTGGGTCTGGCCGACAGTGATGAGGCGGTGTTGACCGGTCGTATCTCGTTGGGGTCGCATCCGTGGCTGGCCGATCACGTGGTGGGCGGGAGGGTGGTGTTCCCGGGGACGGGGTTCTTGGAGTTGGTGGTGCGGGCGGGTGATGAGGTGGGGTGCGATGTGGTCGAGGAGCTCACCTTGACCGCGCCGCTGGTGCTCGGTGAGCGGGATGCGGTGGCGGTGCAGGTGCGGGTGGGTCCGGCGGATGGGGCGGGTCGGCGTGAGGTGAGTGTTCATGCCCGGCCGGTGGGGTCGGGGGATGGGGTGTGGGTGCGGCATGCCGGTGGTGTGCTGGCCGGTGGGGGCCGGGTCGGGGAGCGGTTCGATGTGGAGGTGTGGCCGCCTCGGGGTGCGGCGGTGATCGAGCTGGATGGGGTGTATGAGGGGTTGGCTGGGGGTGGGTTGGAGTACGGGCCGGTGTTTCGGGGGTTGCGGGGGGCGTGGCGGGG
>NZ_JCADBG010000031.1:0-87213 GCF_059358815.1 Streptosporangium nanhuense | reverse complement strand
AGTTCCTCTACCCCTGGCAGACCGACGACCCGACCTGACCAAGCAACGGACTCGTCCACAGGTCTTGACTATTTCTCAACGACGGCGACGCCGATGAGATGCCCGCAGGGTGATCACGGAGCTAATGGCCCGAGAAGATCGAACAGTCTGGAAAACAAGTAAGGCCCTGGTCGGGAATCCATCCCTGACCTGGGCCTTCGCTCTTGGAGCGGGTGACGGGAATCGAACCCGCGCTGTCAGCTTGGGAAGCTGATGTTCTGCCATTGAACTACACCCGCGTGCGGCGTGCCGCGGGTCACCACTCTAGCGGAAAGTTGAGCGAGTCTCGTCCTCCGGGAGCAAGATTCGTGCGGCCCTCGGGGGAGCGGGATTCACGGCCCCGGCGTTGGTAGGTTCCACACGTGCTGCTTTCCGATCGTGACATCGCCGCTGAGATCGAGGCTGGAAGGGTCAGGATCGATCCCTTCCATCCGGAGATGATCCAGCCGTCCAGCGTTGACGTACGCCTGGACCGCTACTTCAGAGTCTTCGAGAACCACCGGTACCCCCACATCGATCCGGCGGTCGAGCAGCCCGATCTGACGCGGATGGTCGAGCCGGACAAGGGCGAGCCGTTCATCCTGCATCCGGGGGAGTTCGTGCTGGCGAGCACGTACGAGGTCGTCACGTTGCCGGACGACATCGCCTCGCGGCTGGAGGGCAAGAGCTCGCTGGGCAGGCTCGGGCTGCTGACGCACTCGACGGCCGGGTTCATCGACCCGGGGTTCAGCGGGCACGTCACGCTGGAGCTCTCCAACGTCGCGACGCTGCCGATCAAGCTGTGGCCCGGCATGAAGATCGGTCAGCTCTGCATGTTCAGGCTCAGCTCCCCGGCGGAGCACCCCTACGGTTCGGAGAAGTACGGATCGCGTTACCAGGGGCAGCGCGGGCCGACGCCGAGCCGGTCGTACCTCAACTTCCACCGGACTCCCATCTGATCTCCACGACCTCGGGCGCGTAAGGGCCGTAGCGAAGATCCCGGACCCGGTTTAGTGAGGGGCCGTGATGGAAATCACCCTGATTGCTCGCGAGAGCTACCGGTCTGTCCGACCTTGGTGGATCTCGGGGAAACGTCGTGGAAGCGGGGGTTCCGGAGGGGAGTGCGGGCGACCAACCGGACGACGATCCGGGGGAGAGAGTCCCATACGTGACCTGCCTTCGGCATAATGTGGCCGAAAACTAGCAAAAACGGTCACCGGAAAGATGCCCGCAAGACTGCCTCAAGCTGTGTGTCGCCGGGTACCCGCCGGGTAACGACATCACGAAGAGTGTGTGTCTGGCGGGTGAAGTTCGCATTTCCGCTGGTAACCCGTACCCTTCTCTGCGGACCATCCCCGCACATCTGGAGAACGACGTGCGCCTGCGTCTCACACCTAGTGAGGACAGCTACTACGACTTGTTCGCCGACTCGGCGAACAACCTCGTCACAGCGTCCCGTCTGCTGGTAGAGATCATTAGTGACGGATCGGACCGGGAAACCCTGGCCGAGAAGATGCGCGCATGTGAGCACGCCGGCGACGAGCGCACTCATGCGATCATGAACCGGCTCAACGAGAGCTTCATCACCCCCTTCGACCGCGAGGACATCTACCGTCTCGCCTCGAACCTCGACGACGTGATGGACTACATGGAGGCGGCCGCCGACCTGATCGTCCTGTACCAGATCGACCACCTCCCCAAGGAGGTCGTCCGGCAGGTCGAGGTCCTGGAGCGCGCCGCCGAGCTCACCGCCGAGGCCATGCCGAGGCTGCGTTCGATGAAGAACCTCAACGAGTACTGGATCGAGATCAACCGGCTGGAGAACCAGGCCGACCAGGTCTACCGCCGCCTTCTCGCCAAGCTCTTCGGCGGGGAGTACGACGCGTTGACCGTCCTCAAGATGAAGGAGGTCATCGATCAGCTCGAGATGGCCGCCGACGCCTTCGAGCACGTGGCCAACACGATCGAGTCGATCGCGGTCAAGGAAAGCTAAGTGGATCTCACGCTCGCACTCGTCATCGGCGTGGTGGTCGTGGCGTTGGTGTTCGACTACACCAACGGCTTCCACGACGCCGCGAACGCGATCGCGACCTCCGTCTCGACGCGCGCGCTGACGCCGAGGGCCGCGCTGTTCATGGCCGCGGCCATGAACTTCCTGGGTGCGCATCTCGGTACGCAGGTGGCGGCGACCGTCGGCAAGGGCATCATCGACGCCCCGCAGGGAAGCCACGGCCTCGTCATCGTCGGCTCGGGCCTGGTCGGCGCGATCACCTGGAACCTCGTCACCTGGTACTTCGGCCTTCCCTCATCGAGCAGCCACGCGCTGATCGGCGGCCTGGTCGGCTCCGCGCTCGCCTCGGCGAGCACGGTCCACTGGGACGGCGTGATGGAGAAGGTCGTCATCCCGATGATCCTGTCTCCGCTGATCGGCTTCAGCCTCGCCGGGCTCATCATGATCGGAATCCTGTGGGGGTTCCGGCGCTCCCAGCCCACGAAGACCAACCGGGGCTTCCGCCACGCGCAGACCGTCTCCGCGGCGGCGATGGCGCTGGGCCACGGCCTCCAGGACGCGCAGAAGACCATGGGGGTCATCTTCCTGGCCCTCGTGGTCGGCGGCTACCAGAACGACGGCGATCCGATCCCCCAGTGGGTCATCCTCGCCGCGGCCACGGCCATCTCGCTCGGCACGTACGCGGGCGGCTGGCGGATCATGCGGACGCTCGGGCGGCGGATCATCGCTCTCGACCCCCCGCAGGGATTCGCCGCGGAGACGGCCGCGGCGACCGTGCTCTACACGGCGGCCATCGGCTTCGGCGCCCCGATCTCGACCACCCACACGATCACCAGTGCGATCATGGGCGTCGGTGCCACCAAGCGCCTGTCGGCCGTGCGCTGGGGCGTCGCGGGCAACATCGTGACCGCCTGGATCCTCACGATCCCGGCCGCCGCGCTCGTCGCCGCGCTGTCCTACTACGCGCTCCACTGGATGGTCGAGTAGTCACGACCCTCGGGTGATCGCGCCGGGCCGGAGATGAATCCGGTCCGGCGCGCCCCGTGTCAGGGGCCCGATGCCCGGGGGCGGCCCCACGCCCGGCACATCGGCTTCCGGCACGTCGACGTCCGGTACGTCACTTCCGGAACGTCGACGTCCGGCACATCGGCTTCCGGTACGTCACTTCCGGTACATCACGTCGACGTCCCACCGGGTGAAGCCCAGTCCCTCGTACAGGCGGAGCGCCGCGGGGTTGCTCTCGTCCACGTACAGCATCACCTGGCTCAGGCCCCGCGACCGCAGGTAGGCCAGGCCCGCGAGGGTGAGCGACCTGCCCAGGCCGCCTCCCCGCTCGTCGGGGTCGACGCCGACGACGTACACCTCGCCGAGGGGGTCGTGCGCGTGGTCGCCGTCACCGTGGACCTTGGTCCAGTGGAAGCCCACCAGCCGGTCGCCGTCCCCGGAGCCGTCCGGTCGTACGGCGAGGAAGAACCCGGCCGGGTCGAACCAGGGCTCACGCTCGCGCAGCTCCAGGTCCTCGATGGTCCAGGCCCCCTGCTCGGGGTGCTGGGCGAAGGCCCTGGCGTTGAGCGCCACCCACGCCTCCCGGTCGGAGGTGCCGGGCTCGAACGTGCGCAGCCGTACCCCCTCGGGAAGGTCGAAGCCGGGGATGTCGGCGGACAGGGAGCGGCGCATCCGCCACAGGGACCTGATCTTGTCGAACCCCGCGGAGCGGGCGAGGGCCTCGGCGGCCGGGTGCCCGCCGTGCGCCCACAGGCGCAGGTGCCCGCCGGTGTGGTCGAGCACGGCCTCCAGCAGCCGCCGCCCGTGTCCCCTCCCGCGGAACGCCGGGTGGACGACCAGCTCGCCGCTGGGGCCCTCGACGGGGTCGGTCGGGTCGACGTGGGCGTAGCCGGCGAGGTCGTCCCCGGCGTACAGCAGCACGGCTCCGGCCCGTTCGTCGCCGCCGTAGCGCAGGTGCAGCATCACATGTTCGTTGAGCGGCCTGACCCCGTCGGCCTCCGTGGCCGCCTCCACCACCGCGAGGACGTCGGACACCTCTTGCTCGCCGAGCGACCCCCGGTACTCCACACGCGCGTTCATGGTGTGGACTCTAAGCGGGCACATGTTTCCCGGATCCACCGGGGACTGGCAAAAGGCGCCATGTGCCCGCCGGGTGAATCGTTACCTCTCGGTCATTCCATGCTCAGGCAGTCCCTTTAGTGTCGTGGTTCATGATGTCTCGTTCCTTCCAGCGGCTGGCCATGGCGGGCGTGCTCGCCGGGGCCGGTCTCGTGCTCGCGATGGGACCGGCCCAGGCGGGCAACAAGCCCGCCAACCCCGCCGCCAAGCCCGCCAAGACGGTGCCGGTCCGCCTGCTCTCCCTCAACGACTTCCACGGCAACCTTGAGCCGCCGACCGGTTCGTCCGGCCGCATGGTCGACGAGAACGGCGCCACGGTCGACGCGGGTGGTGCCGCGTTCGCCGCCACCCACCTCAAGCAACTCTCCGACAAGAACACGCTGAAGGTCGCCCAGGGCGACCTGATCGGCGCCAGCCCCCTGATCTCCGCGGCCTACCACGACGAGCCGTCGGTGGAGTTCCTCGACAAGGTCGGCGTCACCGCCTCCGCCGTGGGCAACCACGAGTTCGACGAGGGGTACGCCGAGCTCAGGCGGATCATGAACGGCGGCTGCCACCCGGTGGACGGCTGCTCGCCCGCCGGTAGGTGGAAGGGCGCGAAGTTCGACTACCTCGGCGCGAACGTCATCTTCAAGCGGCCCACGCGGGACGCGGAGAAGCAGGCGCTGGAGGCCCTGGGCGGGACGAACAGCGGCTCGCTGCGCAACCTTCTCAAGGACTACGGCATCCCCGCGCTGCCCCCGGTCGCGATCCGCTGGATGAACGGCGTGCCGATCGGCTTCATCGGCCTGGTCACCCAGACCACCCCGGGCATCGTCACCTCCGAGGGCATCAAGGACATCGAGTTCATCGACGAGGTGAAGGCCGCGAACGTCGCGTCCAAGCTCCTGCAGATCGTCGGTGTCAAGGCCCAGGTCGTGCTCGTGCACGAGGGCGACCAGGTCACCGCGGGCCAGTCGCCCGACGCGTGCAGCGCCGTACCGGGCGCGGGCAACCGGATCGCCACCCAGGTCGACGCCGAGATCGACATGATCCTCAGCGGACACTCCCACCAGGCGTACCTGTGCCGGGTGGCCGACCCCAAGGGCGGCAGCCGCCTCTACAGCCAGGGCGGCTCCTTCGGCCGGGTCATCACCAAGGTCGACTTCCAGGTGGACGTCAGGACCCGCGACGTCGTGCGCTCCTCGGTCGTGGCCGACAACCAGGTCGTGACCAGGACCGTCACCCCCGACCCGGAGATCGCCACGTTCGTCCAGACGTGGAAGGACCGCGTCGCGTCGGTGGCCAACAGGCCGATCGGCAGGATCACCGCGGACATCACCAACACCGCCGTGGCCTCCGGGGAGTCCTCCCTGGGCAACCTCATCGCCGACGCCCAGCTCGCCGCGACCAGGACCGGCGGCAACGCCCAGCTCGCCCTGATGAACCCGGGCGGCGTGCGGGCCAGCCTCACCTACGCGGGCTCGCCCGCCGGTGAGGGAGACGGCGTGGTGACGTACGGAGAGGCGTTCACGGTCCAGCCGTTCAACAACCTCATGCAGGTGGTCACGCTCACCGGCGCTCAGCTCAAGACCGTGCTGGAGCAGCAGTTCGTCGGCGGCCCCAACGCCCAGGCGTTCACCAAGATCCTGCAGCCGTCGTCGAACTTCACCTACACCTACAGCGCGAGCGCGCCGTGGGGCTCGAAGGTCTCCGACATGAAGATCGACGGTGTCGCCGTGACGGACACGCAGGCGATCAGGGTCGCGGCCAACAACTTCCTGGTCGGCGGCGGTGACGCGTTCCTCGCCTTCAGGGACGGCACCGACCTGTGGAGCGGCCCGCTGGACATCGACGCCTTCGCCGCCCACTTCGCGGCGAATCCGTCGATCGCGCCTCCGGTGCCCAACCACATCACGGTCGTTCCGTAACGGTCGTTCCGTAACGGCGGTTCCGTAACGCGGACGAAAAGCGCGTCGCGCCGCGAGGACCGCGGTACGTCGTGAGGCATGGCACACCGCGAAGGCGTGCCACGCGTGAGAGGCCCACCGGACGCGTCCGGTGGGCCTCTCGTACATGGTGCCGGCCGTCTTTCGCCGCGCCTCCCATCACGCGAGGTTCCGGCCGTCTTTCGCCGCGCTTCCCTTCACGTGAGGTGCCGACGGTCTTCCGCCGTGCGTCGCGCGGAGGGGACCGTACGCCGGGAGCGGTGCCCGTGGCCCGGTGGAGGCCGGCGTACGGCAGGGGATGTACGGGCGACCTCCTCCCCGCGAGGGAAGGCGCGGTGGGTACGGTGACCTACCGTGTCAGGGGTGAGGATCCGGAGAACCGACGCGCTGGTCGCGGCCGGGGTGCTGGCGGGGATCGTCGCGGGCACCTACGGCGGGCTGTCCAGCTCCGGTTTCCCCGAGCGCCCGCTGGACACGCCCGGCCTGATGCTGATCACGGTGTCGTCGCTGGCGCTGGCATTCCGGCGGAGCGCGCCGCTGCCGGTGGGAACGATCACCGTGGCCTGCGTCGCCGCCTACTACGTCTGGCGGTACCCGGGGATCTTCGCCGCCGCGCCCGCCCTGATGTCGATCTACACGGCGGCGGTCCTCGGACGGCGCCGCACGGCGGTCTGGCTGGCCGTCGCGATGGCCGTGGGGATCTACGGCCCCATCGCGCTGTCCGACGTCGACCCCGCCCCCGACGGAGGTTTCACGCTGCTCAGCGGCTGGCTGGTGGCGATGGTGGTCCTCGGGGAGACGGCCAGGAACCGTCGCGCGTACCTGAACGAGGTCGAGCGGCGGGCGGCCGAGGCCGAGCGCACCCGCGAGGAGGCGGCGCTGCGCCGGGCCGACGAGGAGCGGTTGTGGATCGCCCAGGAACTGCACGACACCCTCACCCACAACATCTCGGTCATCAACGTGCAGGTCTCCGTCGCCATGCACCTGCTCGACAGAGACCCCGCGCTGTCCCGCGAGGCACTGGCCGTGATCAAGGAATCGGGGCGGGAGGCGATGGGGGAGCTCCGCGCCACGCTGGGCGTGCTGAGACAGGCCGGCCCCGACGGCCCCGAGGCGGGCCTCGCCCGGCTGCCCCGGCTGGTCGCCAGGGCGGAGGCGGTGGGACTGCCGGTCAGGGTCCTCGTCGTCGGAGAGCGCAGGGACCTTCCCCCGGACGTCGACCGGGCGGCCTACCGCATCGCGCAGGAGGCGTTCACCAACGTGCTCCGTCACGCCGGGCCCGCCTCGATCACGCTGACGACCGAGTACCGGCCCGAGACGATCGTGCTGCGCGTCGAGGACGACGGGGAGTCGCCCGCGGAGGTCACGAGGTACGGGATGGGGCTGATCGGGATGCGCGAGCGCGCCGTCGCGGCCGGAGGGTCGCTCACCGCGGGGCCGCGCCCGCGGGGCGGGTTCGCCGTCCGGGCCGAGCTGCCCCTGGCGGGGCGGCCGTGATCGGGGTGCTTCCGGCCGATGACCGGACGATGGCGGGGTGGCTGTGATCGGGGTGCTGCCGGCTTACGGCCGGGCGGTGGCGGGGTGGCCGTGATCAGGGTGCTGCTCGCCGACGACCAGGCGTTGATCCGCGCGGGCTTCCGGGCGCTGCTCGAGATGGCCGACGACATCACCGTCGTCGGTGAGGCGGGCAACGGCGTCGAGGCCGTCGAGATGTCCCGCGCGCTGCGGCCGGACGTGGCGCTGCTAGACGTCAGGATGCCGCTGCTCGACGGGATCCAGGCCACCAGGAGGATCGGCGCCGACCCCGAGCTCGACGCGGTGCGCGTGGTGATCCTGACCAACTACGCCCTCGACGAGTACGTCTTCGCCGCGCTGCGCGCCGGGGCCGGGGGCTTCCTGCTCAAGGACATCGAACCCGCCGAGCTGCTGAGGTCGGTCCGGGTGGCCGCGGCCGGTGACGCGCTGCTCTCGCCCTCGGTGACCCGGCGGCTGATCGAGGAGTACGTGTCCACCCCGCCCAGGCCCGTCGCCGGGCCCGGCCTGGAACGCCTGACCGGCCGCGAGCTGGAGATCCTGGCACTGGTCGCCACCGGCATGTCCAACGCGGAGATGGCCGGGCACCTGGCCATCAGCCACGCCACCGTCAAGACCCACGTCAGCCGGTCGATGACCAAGCTGGGGGCACGTGACAGGGCGCAGCTCGTCGTCTTCGCCTACGAGTCGGGGCTGGTCACACCTGGGGCGTCCAAGCCTGGAACGCGTGAAACGCCCGGCGTACCGGACACGCCCGGTTCGCCGTCCGGTGGGCGTGCCTGAGGGCACACGCGTCACGCGCACGGCCGGTGTGCCCGGCACAGGCGTGTCCGGCCCCCGTCCCGTGAGATTTCCGCGGGGCGGGGGCGGGAACGTGCCACGGCCGGTTCCGGCGACTCCCGGAAGTCCCGGGGGACCCCCGGGAACCCTCAGGAGGAGAGGGAGGCTAGTGGCGCGCGGGCTCGCGCTCCTCGGCGGGCTCGTTGCCGCGCTCGGGGACGAACCGGTAACCGACGTTGCGGACCGTGCCGATCAGCGCCTCGTACTCGGCGCCGAGCTTGGCGCGGAGCCGCCGGACGTGGACGTCCACGGTGCGGGTGCCGCCGAAGTAGTCGTACCCCCAGACCTCCTGGAGGAGCTGGGCGCGGGTGAAGACCCTGCCGGGGTGCTGCGCCAGGTACTTCAGGAGCTCGAACTCCTTGAAGGTCAGGTCCAGCGCGCGTCCGCGGAGCCTGGCGGTGTAGGTGGCCTCGTCGATCGACAGGTCACCGTTGCGGATCTCGTCCGGCACCTCCTCGGCGGCGGACAGGTGGAGCTTGCCCACGGCCATCCTGAGCCGCGCCTCGACCTCGGCGGGTCCGGCGGTGTCGAGGATGACGTCGTCGGTGCCCCACTCCGCGGTCAGCCCGGCAAGACCGCCCTCTGTGACGATCACCACCAGGGGACAGGCGACGCCCGTGGTGCGCAGCAGCCGGCACAGGCTCTTGGCCTGGACGAGCTCGCGGCGCGCGTCCACCAGGATCGCGTCGGCGGGCGGGGCGTCGAGCAGGGCGGATGCCTCCGCGGGCGCGACCCGTACCGAGTGCAGTAGTAGCCCCAGCGCCGGAAGCACCTCGGTTGAGGGCTCAAGGGCGTTGGTGAGCAGCAGGAGATTGCTCACGATGCCTCCTTCCCGCGTAATGCCGGCTATAGCCGTACAAACACGTAAGGACCCGGGGGCTACGTTGCCCAGGTCCCGTAGTAGGTGAGGATAACCCACAGGGGTTCAGCGTCCAGCGAACGTCCACCTGGTGAACACCCGTTCTCCATGTGGATTCGCCGTAATGGCAGGGTAACTCTACGTGTGCTTTGGGAGTTGATTCACTGATGGCGACGGTCATTGTCAGATATTGGGCCGCGGCGAAGGAAGCGGCGGGGGTCGCGGAGGAGCGCTCCGAGGCCGCGACGCTTGCCGAGTTGATGACCAAAATCACATCGAACCGTGAAGGGCTGGCCCGCGTGGTGAGCCGCTCGTCGTTCCTGGTGGACGGGGATCCGGTGGGCAGGCGGGCCCACGAGACGATCATCCTGTCGGACGGGGCGACGGTCGAGGTGCTCCCGCCCTTCGCGGGCGGCTGAGCGGGGAGACCTGGGTGGAGAGACCTGGGCGGGGCTGAGCGAGGATGCCTGGGAGAGGCACACCCGAGCGGGAGTCCCGGGCCGGCGGCGGCCCGGGCGAGGAGATCCGAGGGAGACGCGTCCGGGCGGGAGTTCCGGGCGGGGTGGGTGCTACCACCGGCGCGGCGTTTCGGACAGGATTGCGGGGGGAGGTCACGCCAATGGCCACCCTCGGGCCGGAGAACGAACAGGGAGTCGGATGCGCAAGCTGATCGGTTTTCTCCTCGTCCTGCTCGTTCTCGTGGTGATCCTCGACCGGGTCGCCGTCACGGGTGTCCAGCGCGAGATCGCCACGCAGGCCACGGCCAAGTACGACCTCTCGGCCCCGCCGGAGGTCACGATCGAGGGCATCCCCTTCCTGACCCAGGCGATCGCCGGGCGCTACGAGGAGGTCAGGGTCGCCGCGGGCGCGATGACCATCTCGGGCATCCGGCTGTCGAGCGTCGACTTCACCCTGCGCGGCGTCACGGCCCCGCTGGAGGACCTGGTGCTCCGCCCCCAGCAGGTGGACATGCGCGCCGAGCGCGTGGAGGGGGCGGTGGTCGTCCCGGTGGAGACGCTCAACCAGAGGGCGCCTCAGGGGATCAAGGTCAACATCGCGGGAGACGAGCTCAACGTCAGCGGGGAGATCACCGTGCTGGGGCAGAAGGTGCCCGTGAAGGCGGCGCTGAAGGTCGACATCGTCGAGGGCGGCCTGCGGCTCGTCCCCGGGAAGGTGACCCTGGGCGGGGGCATCCCCGTGCCCGACCCCGAGCGGTTCATCAACTACCGCATCCCGATCGGGAAGCTGCCGTACAACCTCAAGCTCACCGAGGTCAAGGCCGTTCCCGAGGGTCTGCGCATCTCGGGCGAGGCCTCCGACGTGCCCCTCCGAGGGTGAACGTGTCCCGTGCCTGAACCGGATCGTCCCGCCGTACGTCGTGTGGGTGTGAGCCAAGCCGGAACCGCCGACGAGCAACTCGTCAGGGCGCTCTTCGACGAGCACGGCGGGCCACTCTACGGCTACGTGCTGCGGTTGACGGGCGACTCGGGGAGAGCGGAGGACGTCGTGCAGGAAACGCTGTTGCGGGCCTGGCGTCATCCCGACGCCTTCGCCGGCCGCTCCATCCGCGCGTGGCTGTTCACGGTGGCGCGCAACCTCGTCGTCGACCAGCACCGCGCGCGCAAGGCGCGTCCCCCGGAGACGGGTGACGAGGCGCTCGCCGTGGTGCCCGCCGACGACGAGCTGGAGCGGGCCGTCGAGTCGTGGGCGGTCGCCGAGGCGCTGGCCGCGCTGCGGCCCGAGCACCGCGAGGTGCTGGCCGAGGTCTACTACCAGGGGAAGTCCGTCAAGGAGGCCGCCGAGACGCTCGGCATCCCCGCCGGAACGGTTAAATCGCGCACGTATTACGCGCTTCGGGCGCTCAAGCTGGCGCTGGAGGAGCGGGGGCTCGCGCCATGATGATGACCTGTGAAGAAGTACGGATGTCGCTCGGGGTCTACGTCCTCGACGCCCTGGAGCCGGACGAGCGCGTGCTCGTCGAGGCCCATCTCGCCGAGTGCGCCGAGTGCCGGGCCGAGCTGGAGGAGCTGGCCGGGGTGACGACGTTCCTCGGGAGGGTGTCCGAGGGCGACGTGGCGCAGGTGGCGAGCCCGCCCACGGCGGTGCTCGACCGGCTGCTCAGCGCCCAGGTCAGGCGGCGTCGCACGAACCGCCTCATGCTCTCGCTGGCCGCCTCGGTCCTGGTGGTCGGCCTCGGCGGCGGGACCCTGTGGACCGTCGTCCAGAGCTCCCAGCAGACCGCCAGTCCGGTCTCGGCGCCCATGATGGACACGCCGTCGGCCTCCGCGGGGGAGCAGCGGGAGAGCGCCCGGTCCCTCTCGGATTCGACCATGGCCGACAACGGCACCGACGCCGACGCCAGTGCCAAGGTCAGGTCCTCCCCGTCCCCGGCGGACGATCCCACCGCGGAGGCTTTCAGGTCTCCGGCGACCGGTTCGGCACGGCAGACCCCCCACTCCTCGACGGCCGCTCCCGTGCCCAGGACTTCCGAGTCTCCGCTGTCCAGCTCCGCGCCCGATGTCCTGCTCGCCCCGAGTGAGCTGCGGTTCAAGGGGGCGGACGACACGGGTACGGTCCGCGCGACGGTGACCGTGTCCACCGGGGAGGGGGCGACCACGATCAAGGTCATGCTCACCGGGGTGGCCAAGGGCACGCGCTGCCGGCTGGAGGTGGTCGGCGCGGGCGGGCTCAGGGAGACGGCGGGCAACTGGGTCGTCAACAGGGCGGCCTACGACGAGTCGGGCGGCTTCGAGGGCACCACGACGATCCCGCCGGAGCGGATCACGTCGTTCGAGATCACCACCGCCGAGGGGCGGGCGCTGCTCACCATCCCCGCTTCCTGATTCCGCTCCCTGATCCCGCTTCCTGATCCCGCTTCCTGATCCCGCTTCCTGATCCCGCTTCCTGATTCCGCTCTGCCGGAGCGGTGCGGGAATGGTCCGGGGCGCACGCCTGTTGTCGTGTTCCGTGACCGGTTTGACGGTGGTGGTCGTCACCCTCGCCCTCGCCACGCTCGTGGGCGTGGTGCTGCGGCGGCGTAACGGCGTGGCGCGAGAGGTGAGGGGCGACGTGGAGCGGCTCACGTCCGGCGACATCCACGCGGAGCTGGGGGAGCGGGCCACGCTCGTGCAGTTCTCCACCTCCTTCTGCCAGCCGTGCCGGGCGACCCGGCGGATCCTCGGCGAGGTGGCCGAAATGGTGCCCGGCGTCGCGCACGTGGAGATCGACGCGGAGTCCCGCCTCGACCTGGTCCGATCGCTGAACATCCTGCGCACTCCCACCGTCCTGGTCCTCGACGCGTCCGGGCGGGTCGTGAAACGCGCCTCCGGTCAACCCAGGAAAGCCGACGTCATCGGCGCCCTCGGTCTGGCGGTCGGCGAATGAGCGATCGGCGGACGAGCGGGGCACCCTATCGCCCATTGAACGATCATGTCTCAGAAATTGGACAGGGATGTGACAGATGGCGGGACGCCGGGGTAATGTCGTGGACATGAACTCCACGACAGAGCTGCTCACGAAGCGGCGCGCGGTTGATTTCTGCCGCGTGACCACCGCTCTCTGTCGCGTTTCCTAAGGGCGATCTCAAGCGGCCGTCGAGCCGCACCGATCTGCACGACCCTTCAGGAGCATCAGGCGATGCAGGTTGATTCCCGAGCCCTCCGCTTCTCAGCGGCCGTCACCACTGTCGTGCTCGCACTCGTCCTCGTGACGGGCAGCGTATGGCTGCTGGCCGCACAGGCCGTCGTGTTCGCGCTGGGCACTCTCGGCACCTCGCCGTACGGGATGATTTTCAAAGGGATAGTGAAGAGTCCGCCGAAGGAGCTGGAGGACGCCGGCCCGCCGCGCTTCGCGCAGGGGGTCGGACTCACCTTCGCTCTGGTGGGCTTGGTCGGATACGTCGCACAGATCACGCCGCTGGCCCTCGGTGTCGTCGCAGCGGCCCTTTTCGCTGCATTTCTCAACGCCGCTTTCAGTTTCTGTCTCGGCTGCGAGATGTTTTTGATCATTCGCCGTTTACTACCCGCCGCACGATGATCCTGGAGGATCAAAATGAGCCGCTCCGCCGTCCTGGTCGACGCTGACTGGGTTGAGGCCAACCTCGACACTCCCGGCGTCGTTCTCGTCGAAGTGGACGAGGACGCCAGCGCATATGACAAGGGCCACATCCGTGGCGCAGTGAAGGTCGACTGGAAGCAGGACCTCCAGGACCCGGTCCGTCGCGACTTCATCGACCGCGAGGGCTTCCAGGCGCTGCTGTCGTCCAGGGGCATCGCCAACGACGACACCGTGGTTCTCTACGGTGGCAACAACAACTGGTTCGCCGCCTACGCGTACTGGTACTTCAAGCTCTACGGCCACGAGAACATCAAGCTCCTCGACGGTGGCCGCAAGAAGTGGGAGCTCGACTCCCGCGAGCTGGTCAAGGACGTCGTCGCGCGTCCCGAGACGACCTACCAGGCCAAGGACCAGGACCTGTCCATCCGCGCCTTCCGTGACGACGTCGTCGCCGCGATCGGCAAGCTCAACCTGGTCGACGTGCGCTCGCCCGACGAGTTCAGCGGCAAGCTGCTCGCGCCCGCCCACCTCCCGCAGGAGGCGGCGCAGCGCGGCGGCCACGTTCCCACCGCCCGAAACATCCCCTGGTCGAAGACCGCCAACGACGACGGCACCTTCAAGACGGACGAGGACCTCAAGGCCCTCTACGAGGGCGAAGGCGTCGACTTCTCCAAGGACACCATCGCCTACTGCCGCATCGGGGAGCGCTCGGCGCACTCGTGGTTCGTCCTCCACGAGATCCTCGACCAGGCAAGTGTCAAGAACTACGACGGATCGTGGACCGAGTACGGCTCGCTCATCGGCGTGCCGATCGAACTGGGAGAGGCACGATAATGACTCAGGGATGCGCTGCTCCGGAACAGACGGTTGCCCTTCCGGCCGGGATCGACCTTTCGAGCCAGGCCGTCATCCAGGGCGTGGTCTCGGGCGCGGGCACGGCATACGCCCGCCTGCTCGACCACGCGGGAGAGTTCACCGGTGAGGTCGTGGTGTCCGACGAGGGCATCTTCCGCTTCTTCGCCGCTCCCGGTGACTGGACCGTCCGCATCATCGCGGGCGGCGGGATCACCAAGGACATCCCGGCCCAGGCCCGTCTGGGTGAGGTCACCCAGCTCGCCGTGACCGTCTGACCTCTCGGGTCCCGGCTCGCCACAGCGAGACGGCACGTCGACCGGCCGCACGAACAAGCACGAACAGTACGAACCAGCAGGGTGAGAGGACCGGCGCTCCTTCGGGAGGCCGGTCCTTTCCGTTGCGAGGGACGCGCCGACGCGTCGGACGCGTCGGACGGTCTGACGCGCCGGTCCCGGTCAGACCGTGAGACGGTCCGCCAGACGGTTCTCGACACGGTCGAGGGTGTCGACGTAGTCGGGCTCCGGGGACATGGCCGCCGCCAGGCGCAGATGTGGCAGGGCCTCGGGGAGAAGGTTGGCGCGTTCGAGGGTCCGGCCGAGCAGGAACCGGGCGTAGTGGTCGCCGGGAGTGCGCTCCAGGAGCGACTCCAGGGTCTCCCTCGCCCTGCCGAGCTGGGCCGAGCCGAAGTAGGCGCGGGCCGCCAGCAGCCGTACGGCGGGGTCGTCGCCGTGATCGGCCAGCAGCGGACGCAGGATCCACAGGGCGCCGAGGGGATCCCGGGCGTCCAGCAGCGCCTCGGCCTGGCGCAGCCACCTGACCTCGTCGGGGAGTTCCCGCCGGGGAGCGGCGTGCCGTACCAGATCGGCGAGGACCTCGGCCGGCTGCGCGCCCGAGACCATCGTGTCGCCGACCGCGAAGGTCGGCGAGGTGGTGATGCCCTCGGCCTTGCCGCGCAGCAGCTCGGAGCGGACCTCGTCCGCGCCGTCGCCGCGGTCGAGCGCCTCGGCCATGCCGTCCAGGCCGGCCTCGGCGGCGAGCGCCACCAGGGTGGCGCGGTCCCCGATGTCGGAGCCCTCGACGAAGTGGGCGCGCAGGATCCGCTCCACGACCGCGTCCTGGAGCGCGGCGCCGCCCCGCCCGCGGGCGAGGGCGATCACCCGGTGCGCGTCGAACGTGTTCGCCCGCCACACGGCACCCCGCGGCCGGCCGCCGTCGTCGGCCCCGGCCCCGATCGAAGGCGAGGTCAGAGGCAGAGGCGAGGTCGGGGTCGGGGTCGGGGTCGGGCGGAAGGCTCGCAGGGCGCCCTCGGCGACCGGGTCGCGAAGCTCCTCCTCCAGCGGCTCCGACGGCACCGGAGCCATCGGGTCGATGACGTACGGGCGCCAGACGATCTCCACGTCCTCGCCGAGTTCCGCCTGCTCCAGGCGTCGCCTGCCGATGTAGGCCCACGCGCAGGCCATGTCGGCCCAGACTTCCATGCGCTTCATTGCCGCTGCAACAAACGGGGTCGGCCGTTTATTCGACAGGCGCACCGAGGCGCGAGGAGGCGCCGGGCTCGCCGGTCGGGCTGCGCTCCGTCAGGGGAGTCGTTAGCATGCGTCGGGTGCCTGAAACGCCTGTTATGCCCGCACAGTCGCCGGCAGTCGGCCGGAGGCCCGCCTCGCTTTCCGCGGCCTCGCTGCCCATGCACACCCTCAGGATCTTCGGTGCCTGCGCCCTGTCGCTGATCCTGTGGTTCTCGGCGGGCAAGGCGGTCCGGGGGCTGCTGATGCTGGCCGCCAGCGAGGTCTCCCACGGTGACTACAAGCAGGTGCGGCTCGTCATCACGATGTTCGTCTTCACGTTGATCGTGCTGAACGAGCTCGTCGTGATGGTCGGCATGCTGCACTCGGTACGCGGGGCGCTGCGGGAGATCCGGGCGCGACGCCAGGGCGGCGAGGCGGACGAGAGCATGTTCGGCGCGCTGAACCGTGCCACGCTGGTCTTCGCCACCATCTACCTCGCCTGGAGCTTCCAGAACGCGGACGCCAGGGAGTTCATCGCCGTCGACACCGCGAGGCGGGTCGACCAGGACTTCGCGACGAGTCTCGCGGGCGGCGAGATCGAGGGCGGCACCGGGCTCTCCACGCTGGACGTGCGGGTCTCCATCGGGGTCGCCGTGGTCGCGTACCTGCTCAAGTCGCTGTTCAGCTGGTGGCACGTGAACGGCAAGGTCAGGGGCAGCGGCGTGTTCGCGACCTTCTTCGAGCTCGCCTTCGCCTTCTACAGCATCAACGCCCTGTTCGCCTTGGCCGACGCGCGGAAGGACTGGCTGGACCACCGGGCCGTCGTGGCCACGGCCAGGGACTGGGCGGAGCAGGCGGGCGAGGCCGTGCCGTGGTGGAAGCCCTTCTGGGACGCGGTCGGGCACGTCTGGCCCCATGTGATCGACGGCCTGTTCGTCCCGCTCACCTGGCTGACGGTCGCCTCGCTCGTCTACGGGGCCTTCGCCGAGGACACCCGGGCCGTCGTACGGGGAACCAGGCTCGACAACGTGGCCACCCGGATGGAGCGGACGCACAACCTCACCCAGACCACGATGACCCGTGCCACGGCCGGGTTCCAGGAGCGCTGGGTCCCCCCGGCGAACGCCTTCCGGCTCGCCGTCCGGGGCGGTCCCGCGCTGTTCGGTCTCTTCTGCCTCGGGTACGTCGGGATCAGGGTGGTCGCCGACTACGCGGACCGGGGCGTGCGGATGCTGATCGGCAACGAGGACCCGTTCGTCTGGCTCGCGCTGGCCGGGCCGGTGACGTTCTTCAGGGAGATGGTGGTGCTGACGCTGACCGTCTGCCTGCTGGCGGCCACGTTCGACATCGCGGCCACCCGCAGTCGTGAGGCGGGGGAGACCCTCACCGCCTGAAGCGCAGCACCTGGTCCTGGACGGGGTCCTTCTGCTCCGCGGCCTTCTTGAGGATGTCCTTCACGGACTCGTCCTCCACGACGTGGAACGTGGCGGGACGGACGTGGACCTCGACCTGCCCGGCCAGCTTCCTGGGCACCACGCTGACCATGTTGTAGGAGTAGGCGGTACCGACCTTGTGGTCCTTGACCTCGTCCGGCATGTCGTCGCTCTCGGGGAGGACCTTCCACACACGGCCGTCGGAATGCCTCATCTCGACCTGGGGATCACCACGCAGGCTGACGCCCTCGGCGTCCAGCGCGGTCCTCGTCACCTTGATCTTCAACCACTGCCGGTCGGCCTGGAGAGGTTTCTGGCCGGGCAGGCTGTCCACCTGCTCGACCGAGGCCTTCCACGACACGTGCATCAGCGTCATGGCGCCACCCGCCGCGACGGTGTAGATCCTGTCGGCGGGGTTGCCGGTCCTGTAGACGGTGTAGCCGTTCCACGTGGAGGCCACGATGCCGAGCCCCACGGCCACGATCGCCCCGCCGACCCGCAGCGCCGTACGACGGCTCCTCGCCGGTGCGGTCTCCTCCGCGGTCGCGGGGTTCGCCGAGGTCTCGGGAGTCCCCGGCGCGGGGTGTTCCCCGGGGGGCGCTTCGTTGGGGACGGCGGCGGGGGCGGCCGCCGTTCCGATTCCGGTGGTGGAGGGTCTGGGCAGTGGAGGCCCGGCGACGGAGGGGAACGGCTGGGTCGAGGCTCCCGGCGGCTCCTCCGCCGGCTCCTCCACGGGCGGCTTCGGTGGCCAGACCTGTTCGTCCGGGAACGTCCGCAGGGGACCGGGCGTCCACTGACCGGCACCGCCCAAAGGTCGCGGGCGCTGGGGCGGGGTGGGGCGGCTCCTGGCCTGAGGGGCGGGGGCCTGGGCGGGAGGTACGGCGGGAGGACCGGGGGCCGGGGCGGGTGGCGCGGCGGGCCGGAAGGCGGGGGACGGCTGCGCTGGGGCGGGGAACCCCTGCCCGGCGCGGCGATTCCCGGGCTCGGGCGGGTTCAGCCGCCGGGCCCGGGGCAGGGCGGGCCGTTCCGGATTCTGCGCGGCACGCGTCCGGTGGGCCGCGGGAGGTTCCGCGTGACGTCCGCGAGGTTGCGTGGGCGCGTCGTCGCCGGGACCCGGTGGTGTCGGGTGCTCGCCGATGGGGCCGGGAGCGGGCGGTGCCGGGTGCTCGCCGGCAGGGCCGGGACCGGGCGGTATCGGGTGCTCGCGGGTAGGGCCGGGGCCCGGGGGTACCGGCCAGGTGCCGAGGGTGGTGGGCCAGGGACTGCCTCGGTAGGGATCGTGAGACGGCGTGGCGGAGTCGCCTTCCGGGGCGAACCGGTCCTGTGCGGGCCGGTTCGTCCCCACAGGCCCGTTCTCCCCTGCGGGCCGCCGAGGTTCCCCTGCGGGCCAGGGCTCCCCGACGGGCCGAGGTTCCCCCGTGGGCAGGGGTCCCTCTGCGGGCCAGGGCTCCCCGATGGGCCGAGGTTCCCCCGTGGGCCGGGGCTCGCGTGGGGACCGTTCCTCTCCCACGAGCGGTTCCTCCCTCGTGAGAGGTTCCTCCCGTGAGGCGAACCAGTCGCGGCCCTGCTCGTTCTCGGGGCCTCCCCGGTGTGGCGTCCCCATCAGTTCCTGCTCGCCAACTCGTAGACGTCCTTCGCGGTGGAGGTCAGCCGCCGCGCGGCCGCCTCGTCCAGGCCCAGGTCTATCTCGATCTCGGGCGCGTTCGGCTCGACGATGAAACCGGATGGGGGGGCGAGCTGGATCCGCGAGTCCGCGAGCTCGCCGGGCGGGATCTCGAAGACCGTCACGCCCTCGGTCCACCAGCCCGGCTGGATGTAGGGATGGGTGATGGTCGACATCGGGTCCACCCTGTCGGAGGCCACGTAACGGTGCCCGCCGCCCGTCAGCAACCGGGGAGGCCCCAGTTGCTGCGGCTCCCAGGTCGCCGTGGCGCCCACCTCGACGATGACGAAGATCCCCTTGGCGGTCACCCGCTCCTGCTCGCCGCGGGTGTTCTTGGACGCGACGGCCTTGGCCGCGTGCACCGCCTTGACCCGTGCGGAGATCCGGGAGCCGGTGACCTCCTCGTTGATGTCGCCGGTCCAGGTGAGAGGCGCGTCGTGGTCGGCGATCCCCGAGCCGAACGCCTGCAGTCCCACGGCCGAGGCCGCCAGCGCGATCCCGGCCAGCACGGCACCGGCGGTGCGCCACCGGCTCGGCGGCGCGGCGGTCCTGCGGCGGGCGGGGGCCCCGGAACGGGAGCGGGAGCGCGGTTCGCGCCGGGGACGGGCCTCGGGCTGGGGACCGGCCTCGGGCCGCGAAGGGGGCCCGGACCGCGGACGGGTCTCGGGCCCGGAGTGGGGGCGGGTCTCGGGCCGGGGGTGGGAGGGGAGGTTCACGAGCGCGTTCCCTTCGGCACGACGGGCAGCGTGACCTGGGCCGTCACCACGGGCTTCGCCTTGCCCGCCTCGGTCTCCGTCACCAGGAACCAGCCCGGCGTCAGGGTGATCCCGTCACGCCACTCGTACTTGCCGACGTCGATCGTCAGCTGCTTGGGAGCCCGCTGCCCGTCCTCCAGCTCGTACTTGATCACGACGCTGGTCGGCAGGGCCGGGTGGAGTTGCGTGCTCTCGCCGCCTCCGGTGGGGGAGAACACCGACGCGCCGTACTTGCCCTTGATCGCCGGGGTGATCTTGACCAGGGACGAGCCGAGGGATCCGCCGCCCAGGCCGCCCTCGTAGGGCAGTCCCGTGATCGCGGTCTCGTCGCCCTTGTTGACGACCCGGAGCTCGATCTCCAGGAAACGCTTGGGCGGGCTTCCGAACAGGCCGGGCTCGCTCAGGGTGCGGGACCCGACGAACGTGGTCGTGAACTGTTCCTGGTCCACGGTCGCGCCCTGGCCGAGCCGCTTGGGAGGCTTCTCGGGTGCCGTGGCGAAACCGCCGGCGGCGGCGGTGACTCCCAGGCCGGCGATCATCACCAGGGCGACGAGCGGGACCGCGATGGGGCGCCGTCTGGTGGGACCCTCGGAAGGGGGAGTCATGAGAAACGATGTTAATCGCTGACGTCCGTCCCATCCGACTCATCTGTCCCTTAAGTACTGGTGAACCTGGGGAAAATACAGCGGATTGACGGGAACGCTGCCCGAATATGATGTCGAACTCTTACGCTGTCTCCGAGGCTTTTCGATGAGCCCGATGGCGGAGGTTCCGTGGCGGACGTGCATCCAGAGCATGCGCAGCTCCAGGCGGACCGGATCTACCTGGGCTGGCAGTACGCCTTGTTGCACCCTGATCCGGGTCCGGCTCCCAAGCGACCCTCGCCGGTCGAGAATCCCCCCGAGCCGATCGACCCCGAGTGGGTGCGCAGGGAACGCCTCAACGAGGACCTCCTGAACCGGCCGGTCAAGATCGTCCGTGGGTTCATGGCCGCGCTCGCCACCCTGATCCTCGTCCTCGGTCTCACCGAGATGCTCAGCTGGTCGTTCGCCGCCGTCGGGGTGATCGCCGCGGGAGGCATCGCGGCGTTCTGCAGCTACGCCGTCCACCAGGGCGACCGGGCCGTACGCCACCGCATCAGGGAGCGCGAGGCCGCCGGAGACCGGCTGCGGGAGGAACGTGACAGGGAGCTCTTCCTCGCCCAGGAGGAGCACGCCGCCCGTTACCGGGAGTGGGCCGAGAAGAAGGAGCGCCACGACCGCCAGCTGACCTGGTACGCGGTGGCGGTGCCCGACGAGATCGACCGGATCGACGTGGCCGGGGGCACGCTGCCCGGCTGGTCGGCGCTGATCACCCTGCTCGGCGCGACCCGCCTCTACAGCGGCGGCCACCTGACCGTGCTCGACCTGTCCGAGGGCGCGATCGCCAAGGACCTGATCGAGCTCGCGCGCAGGGGCGGCGACGACCCGCTGGTCTGGGTGCTGCCGGTCGACCTGCCCCGGCTCGACCTGGGCGCCACGCTGGCCCCGGAGGCCTTCGCCGACGTCCTCGCCCACGTCGTGAGCGTCAGCGAGGAGCACCGTTCGACCAGGGACCTGTCGTTCGACAACGCCATCCTGGAGCGGGTCCTGGAGGTTCTCGGCGAGAGCGCCACGATCAACCAGGTCACCGCCGCCCTGCGCGCCCTGGCCCAGGTCGGCGACCCCCGCGAGGACCTGCGGTACGGCCTGATCACCGCCACCCAGCTGGAGCGGATCGGCACGCTGTTCGGCCGGGGCGTCAGCGACCGGGTGGTGATCGAGCGGGCGTGGGCGCTGGAGTCGCAGCTGCGCAAGCTGGAGACCCTCGGCTCCGAGGCGGTGCGCCTGCCGCCCGCGCGCCTGCGGGTCGTGTCGATGGACCGCCAGGCGGGCGTGTTCGGCAACCGCGTCCTCGGCACGTACGTGGCCACGGCGCTCACCCACATCCTGCGCCAGTCGCCCGCCTCCGAGCGGCCCTGGTACCACACGATCATCGTCGCGGGCGCGGACAAGCTCCGCGGTGACGTGCTCGACCGGCTGATGGACGCCTGCGAGACCTCCAGGACCGGCCTCGTGCTCACCTACCGGGCGCTCACCCCGACCGTGCGGGAGCGGCTCGGGCGCGGGCACGCGGCGGTGACGTTCATGCGGCTCGGCAACGCCGAGGACGCCCGGGTCGCCAGCGAGCACGTGGGCACCGAGCACCGGCTGGAGCTCGCCCAGCTCACCGAGACGATCAGCGCCGCCGGGGCCGGGATGGACGGCGGCTACGTCTCCACGGTCGGCCAGGCCGAGGAGGGTGACGAGGAACGCGACGTGAGCCACGCGGACCTCAAGGAGGACATCACCGAGTCCACCGAGTGGGGCCGCCGCGCGACCAAGGCGATGGGGGAGACCGAGCGGGTGTTGCACCGCTCCAGGGAGTTCCTCGTCGAGCCCCACCAGCTCCAGCAGCTTCCCACCACCTCGGTGATCGTCACCGACGCCACCGCCGACGGCCGCAGGGTCCGCCTCGCCGACGCCAACCCGGCCATACTGACCTTCCCCAAGACGACGCTGGGCGAGTTCGACGAGATCAAGGAAGCCGCGCTGGACCACGGGCGGCAGGAGGAGAGGAAGGCGGAGCCGCGGGCGTCGAGCGCGTTCGAGGACGCGCCGCCCAACCTCGGCCCGCCCCCGGCCAGGCTCGACTGGCGCCGCCGCTGATGAGGACCCGGCCGACGCGGGTTCGGGGGGGTGAAGGTCCGGGTGAAGACCGTTCGGGCGTCATTCTCACCTGATACGTCAACGAGCCGTTCGTATGTCGTAATGGGATGGTCAATGCCGGGGTGCGAGCCCCGAGTCAGGTTCGACCGTGGTTGCGGGGGTGACCTACCCTCGATCTCGATCATGCGTCGGCCGGTACGACGGAGCGATCCGTGAAGCGTCAACCCTCCGGCCTGGAGCCGGGTCCCCCGGGTGGAGACCAAATGCAGCCAAGTGTGTCCCGTCCGCCCAATGCCCTGACCGGTCCCTGGTACAGAATCCAGGCGATCACGGCGCCCTCGCGCAGCTCCTCCGCCGAGTGGGACTTCGTCACCGTCCTGCCCGCCGTACTCTCCACGGCCCAGCGCAACCGGCCCTTCGTGGTCGGCTGGCTCTCGCGCGGGTCCGGCGCCCCGCTGGAGCTGATCACCAACGCGGGGCCGCTCACCCCGCCGCGCCCGCCCCGCAGGGCCGCCACCGAGGCCGAGCACGCCCCCGGCGGTCCCGAGCCGCTGCTGTTCCCCAGCGGCGCCCGCGGCGTCCGGATCGGCGACGAGTGGCTCCGCGACCTGTCCGACCTCGCCTGGACCGTCTGCCCGGGACGGCAGGCCCCGCCGCTGGGCGGTCGCCGCGAGCCGGACGCCGACGAGATCAGGCGGCCCACGCTCTTCGAGTCGACGCTGGTCACGCTCATGTCCCGGCCGTTCGCCTGGCTGGTGGTGGCCGAGCAGACCGACCTGCTCGACGCCGAGGTCGCGCACCTGCGCACCCAGCTCAACGTGCTGCGGCAGTACGGCGACGCCTCCGAGCGCTCCCGCTACGACGCCGAGCGGGCCGAGCGGCGCATGCAGGAGCTGGACGCCTTCCGCGAGGCCGGGCTCTGGAACGTCCGGGTGCTCGCCGGGGCCGCCGGGCCCGAGGAGCTGCGCCAGATCGCCCCGGTGCTCGTCGGCTCCGCCGAGATGAGCCACCACCCCTACCGCCTGCGCAGCGCGCTGTCGGGGCCCGTCTACGGCTTCGCCGAGGCGCTGGCCACCACCCTGCAGGACCCGGCGGACGGCGCGGCCTCCCCGTTCGCGGCCACCGCCGGGGCCCTCGCCGCCCTCGCCGGGCTGCCGCACCGGGAGGTGCCGGGGGTGCGTGTCCTCGACGCGGGCTTCTTCGACGTGACCAGCGAGGCGGACACCGTGCCCGGCGCGCTCACCGTCGAGCTCGGGTCCATCCTCGACGGCCAGGACAGGCCGGTCGGCTCGTTCAAGGTGCCGCTGGCCACCCTCAACCGGCACGCGTTCGTCACCGGCGCCACCGGCTCGGGCAAGTCCCAGACCGTCAGGCACCTGCTGGAGCAGCTCACCGGCGCGGGCATCCCGTGGCTGGCCATCGAGCCCGCCAAGTCCGAGTACGCCTCGATGGGCGGCCGGATCGAGCACCTCGCCCCGGTGACCGTGATCAACCCGTCGGCCCCGGAGAGCGTGCCGTTCAGCGTCAACCCGCTCGCCCCCGAGCCCGGCTACCCGGTCCAGGCGCACATCGACATGGTCCGCGCGCTGTTCATGGCGGCCTTCGACGCCGAGGAGCCGTTCCCGCAGATCATGTCGCTCGCCCTGCAGCGGGTGTACGAGGCCAACGGCTGGGACGTGGTCACCGGCTGGGCGGCCCCGGGTGCCGCGGTCCGGCCCGCCGTGCCGACCCTCGAACAGCTCCAGCGGCACGCGATGGACGTGATCAAGGAGATCGGCTACGGCCGGGAGGTCCAGGCCGACGTGGAGGGCTTCATCTCGCTGCGGCTGCGGTCGCTGCGGGTGGGCTCCGCGGGCCGGTTCTTCGAGGGCGGGCACCCCGCCGACATCGGCGACCTGCTCCAGCGCAACGTGGTGCTCGCGATCGAGGACGTCGCCAACGACGAGGACAAGGCGTTCCTGATGGGGACCCTGATCATCCGGATCGTGGAGCACCTGCGGATGCGGGCCAGGAAGGAGCGCAGCAGCGGGCTCAAGCACGTCATCGTGATCGAGGAGGCGCACCGGCTGCTCCGCGACCGGGGCGCGGGGCGGGCCAGCACGCACGCCGTCGAGCTCCTGGCGGGCATGCTCGCTGAGATCCGCGCGTACGGCGAGGGCATCGTGGTCGCCGAGCAGATCCCCACGAAGCTCGTCTCCGACGTGGTGAAGAACACCGCGCTGAAGGTCATCCACCGGCTCCCCGCCGAGGACGACCGCCAGCTGGTCGGCGCGGCGACGAACCTGAGCGAGGAGCAGTCCCGGCAGGTCGTCTCGCTCCCGCCCGGCGTCGCCGCGGTCTTCGCCGACGGCATGGACCGGCCGCTGCGCATCCAGGTCCCGCTGGGCGAGGACCGCGAGCGCCCGGTCCCCGGCCACATGCCGCCCATCTGCGGGCGCCGGTCGGCGGCCTGCGGGCAGGAGTGCCGCACCGGCCGGGCGTGCACGCTGGTCGAGCTGCGCGAGGCGGACCTGCTGGCCGGGGCGCCCGAGTGGGCCTGGCTGCGGATCTGGGCCGACACGCTGGTGCTGGCGTTCTGTACCAACCGGCCGGTGCCCGGGGTGCCCAGGGCGCTGGCCGACCTCTGGGCGGACATCCCGCCGCGCCGGCGCGAGTGCCTGCTGGCCACGGCGGTGGAGCGCTGCGTGGGCCGCCGCGCGTGGTCGCTGCGCACCGTCAGCGACCCGGCCAAGCTGACCGAGCAGGTCGCCACGGTCGCGACCAGGCTGCTGGGCCCCGACCGCGACCCCGGCGAGCGGCCGGGGCCCGCCTGGGTCATCCCGCAGGTGCGGTGGCTGCACGAGGTGGACAGGCTCTTCCCGCACGGCCAGCCCGCGCCCAACCCGCGCGGCTCCGCGCCGGTGATGGAGTACGCCCTGTTCAACCGTCCCGCGGGCGGCACCGAGCTGCTCGGCCACCGGGCCAAGGCGCTCCGCCACCACCCGCTGTCCATGGAGGTCGACAGGAACAGGGAGCTGGCCTGGCGGGTGATCCTCGGTGACGACGAGCGCGAGAGCGTGGAGCGCGACATCCTCACGGTCACCATCGGCGTCGACCCGGCCGACCGGCTCCGGCACGTCTCCCAGACCATGGGGGCCGGCTGGCTGGAGAGCGTGCTGTCGTGGCCGCACCGGTTCGTGCTGCCCTTCGACGCCGACTCGCCGGAGCCCGCGGAGCTCGCCTTCGCCGAGCAGTGAGGACGGCGTGGCGAGGGGTATGCGTGACGTGCCGCCGGGGGTTACGGTGCCGAAGCAGGGCTAAGATCTGCGGCATGAACGATTCGGTGATTCCGGTCCCGCGGCCGGGCCGGTCGGCCGCCGGGTCGTCCCGCGACGGGTCGCCAAGCGAGGAGACGGCATGACTCAGCTTCCGCTGCGGGCGCAGCTCGCCACCGCTCTCGGCCGGACGGCCGCCACCCTGTCCCGGGTCACCGGGCGCGGAGACGGATCGGTGATCGGGGGCCGGGTCAGCCTGGTCCTGGAGCCCGACCTGCTGCGCAAGCTCGCGCACGACCGCAAGCTCGCGCTGGTGAGCGCGACCAACGGCAAGACCACGACGACCCGCCTGATCACCTCCGCCCTGTCGGAGCTCGGCGACGTCGCCACCAACGCCTTCGGCGCCAACATGCCCGCCGGGCACGTCTCGGCGCTGTCGTCGGCCAAGCACGCCCCGTACGGCGTGCTGGAGGTCGACGAGAAGTACCTGCCCGAGGTGATCGACACCACCGGTGCCGGGGTCGTCTGCCTGATGAACCTCAGCCGCGACCAGATGGACCGGGCGGGCGAGATCTGGCTGCTCGCCCAGAAGTGGCGGCGGGCGCTGGCCGGCAAGAACACGCACGTGATCGCCAACGCCGACGACCCGCTGGTCGCCTGGGGCGCCTCCACCGCGGCCTCGGTCACCTGGGTGTCGGCCGGGCAGCCGTGGAAGGAGGACTCCTGGTGCTGCCCCGAGTGCGGCGGCCCCCTCGACCGCAAGGGCATGGAGTACGTCCCGCCCGGCAGCGCCGGCGCCGGTGCCCCCTCGCAGGCGGGAGAGAACGACTGGGCCTGCCGCGAGTGCACCTTCCGGCGGCCCGAGCCGTCCTGGGTCCTCGACGACGACGCCGTGATCGACCCGCGCGGGCGGCGCTGGGTGCTCGACATCCAGCTTCCCGGACGCGCCAACCGGGCCAACGCGGCGATCGCGCTGGCCACCGCCGAGGTGTTCGGCCTGCCCGTCGACCGGGCGCTTCCCCGGCTGCGCGAGGTCAGGTCGGTCGCCGGCCGCTACACCACGGTGGAGCGCGACGGGCGGCACGCCCGGCTGCTGCTCGCCAAGAACCCGGCCGGATGGCTGGAGGCGTTCGACGTGCTCGACTCCTCGCTCCCGGTGATCCTGTCGGTCAACGCCCAGGGGCCCGACGGCCGTGACACCTCATGGCTGTGGGACGTCGACTACCGCGTGCTGCGCGGCAGGCCGGTCTTCGTGGCCGGTGAGCGGCGGCTCGACCTCGCACTCCGGCTGGACGTGGCGGACGTGCCGTTCCAGCTGGCGGACTCGTTCGAGCAGGCGCTCGCCGCGCAGCCGCCGGGCAAGGTCGACGTGATCGCCAACTACACCGCCTTCCAGCAGATCCGATCGGAGTTCGGTCGTGCAGTCTGACAGCGCCCTGCGCCTTGTCTGGATCTATCCGGACCTACTGAGCACGTACGGCGACCAGGGCAACGTCCTGGTCCTGGAGCAGCGCGCCCAGCGCCGGGGCATCCCGGTCGAGACCGTGCACGTGCGCTCGGCCGACCCGGTTCCCGAGGGCGGCGACATCTACCTCATCGGCGGCGGTGAGGACCGGCCGCAGATCCTGGCCTCGGAAAGGCTCCGGCGCGACGGCGGCCTGCACCGGGCCGTCCAGCGGGGCGCGGCCCTGCTGGCCGTGTGCGCGGGTTACCAGATCATCGGCACCACGTTCGGCGGCGAGGAGGGCCAGCCGGTCGACGGCATCGGCCTGATCGACATCTCCAGCGGGCGCGGCCAGGGCCGGGCCGTCGGCGAGCTGGCGGGGGAGGCGGACCCGGCGCTCGGCATCCCGACGCTGACCGGCTTCGAGAACCACATGGGCGTCACCCGGCTCGGGGCCGGGATCCGGCCGCTGGCGCGTACGGCGGTCGGCACGGGCAACGGCGACGGCACCGAGGGCTGCTACACCGGCAAGGTCGTCGGCACCTACCTGCACGGTCCCGCGCTCGCCCGCAACCCCGGGCTCGCCGACCTGCTGCTCACCTGGGCGGTGGGTGCCCAGCTGCCGCCGATCGACGACACCTGGTTCGACCGTCTCCGCGGGGAGCGTCTGGCCGCGGTGCTGCCCCACTGATCACGGGCGGTCCCGCCGAGTCTCCCCTGTGAAGGCGTCCGGCCGCCGGGGACGTCCCGCCGGGGACGGGGCGTCCCGGCCGCGCGGGAAGTGCGAAACCGGCTGCCCGGCCTCGCCGGGCGGCCGGTGGCTCGACGGCCGCGGGCTCGGCGGGCGGTGTTCCGGCGGTCTCAGTAGACGAGGGCCTGGACGCCCTCGCCCAGCACCTCTTCCACGAAGGTGGGGGCGCCCGCGATGCGGATGCCCTCGATCACGTCGTCGACCGTGATGTCCCGCCGGGACGCGCACTGCGTGCACAGGGTCACCCTGCCCGCCGCGAGCACCGCGTCGAGCAGGTCGCCGAGCTGGGCCGCGTGCGGGAGGGTGAACTCCTTCGCCCGGCCGGGAAGGGCGAACCAGGCGGATTCGCCCGTCAGCCAGAGGGAGACGGGAACCCCGCTCGCCAACGCCGCCGCGGCCACCGTGAACGCCTGATTGCAGCGCTCAGGTGAGTCTTCGCCTGCGGTAACCTTGATCACCAGTGATCGTGCCATGCTCGAAGCCTATGCGGCCCGGCGTCACCGGCGCGAACCATACCCGAGCGGCTCTAGGCTCGTTTCCATGGACGTTCCCGAACTGCATCCCGATCTTGAGCCGATCGCCTTCCTCGTGGGCCGATGGGAAGGCGCCGGGGTCGGGGGATATCCGACGATCGAGAGTTTCAACTTCGGCCAGGAGATCGTCTTCGGTCACAACGGCAAGCCGTTCCTGACCTACACCAGCCGCACCTGGCTGCTCGACGAGGCGGGCGGCAAGGTCCGCCCGCTGAGCACGGAGACCGGTTTCTGGCGCCAGCTTCCGAACCGCCAGCTCGAGGTGTGCCTGTCACACCCCACGGGCATCGTGGAGATCTACGTCGGTGAGGTGGTCTTCAACAAGATCGAGCTTCAGACCGACGTGGTGGCCCGCACCGCGACCGCCAAGGAGTACACGGCGGGTCACCGCCTCTACGGGCTGGTCAACGGCAACCTGATGTGGGCGTACGACATGGCGGCCACGGGGCAGCAGCTCCAGTCGCACATCTCGGCCGAGCTCAAGCGGGTCGGTGACTTCGTACCCGACGTGGTGTGAGCTCCGCGCCCGGGGCGGGCGAGGTTCGTCCCCGACGCCGGGTGCCCGCGACGAGGTGAGGCGGGGGCGCTGGCTACCCTCTGAGCATGAGCACCCCCTTCACCCCCGACGTGGTCGAGGCCATCAAGCGCCACATGAACGACGACCACGCCGATGACGCGCTGCTGATCTGCAAAGGCCTCGGCGGGCAACCGGAGGCCACCGCCGCGACGACGACCGGCGTCGACGCCGAGGCGATCGAGTTCGCCGCCGTGGTCGGCGGGCGGGACGTCACGGTACGGGTTCCCTGGAGCGGCACGCTGACCGAACGCGCCCAGGTCCGCATGGAGGTCGTCCGCCTCTACCGTGACGCCTGCGCGGCCCTCGGAGTCCCGGCCCGCGGCGAGCACTGACCGGCTCTCGCCCGTTCTTCCCCCGTCCTTCACGCCGCGGATCCGGTGGGGTGGTGATCCGGCACGGACCGTGCCGTCCAGCCGGACGTGGGCCGAGGACCCCTTCCCGGCGAGGGCTTCTCCCCGACAGGGACCTTCCTCCCGCCGGGCGCTCCTCCCGCCGGGTCCCGCCGGGACTCTCCTCCGGCCGGGTCCCTTCTCCCCGCGGGAAACGGGAAACGGGAGGAGCCGGTGGGCCGGTTGATGACGGTCCGGTCACTGTCGAGACCGATCGTGATGTTCGTGGAAAGCTCCCAGATACCAAAATTTCCTGAAAAAGGAGGCGCGGTGAAACCACGAGCACTCGTACTGGCGCCGATGCGAGGTCAGGAGTGGAACCGCCTGCGAGAGCTGATCGACGTCCACTACGACCCGGCCGACCACCCTCCCCACCAGGCGGCCGAGCTCGCCCGGCAACTCTCGAACACCGGCGCGCGCATCCTCATCACCGAGTCCGACGAGGTCGCCGGCCCTGTCCTGGACCTTCCCCTGCTGGTGGTGGGCTGCGCCCGCAGCGAGGCGGGGAACGTGGACCTCCCGGCCGCCACGGCGAAGGGCATCCCCGTCGTCTGCGCCCCCGGACGCGACGCCGACGCGGTCGCCGAGCTCACCCTCGCCCTGATCCTCGCGGTGACCCGCCGGGTGGCGGTCGGCGACAGGGAGATCCGGCAGGGCATGGCCTCCTACCGGCGCCACCGCGCGTGGGAGCTCGCGGGCCGGACCGTCGGCCTGATCGGTTACGGGGCGGTCGGCCGCGCGGTGGCCTGGCGGATGAAGGGGCTGGGCATGCGCGTCATGGTTTACGACCCCGAGGCGGCGGAGAACCGGTACGGGCTCGACATCCTGCTGGCCCAGGCCGACGTCGTCTCCGTGCACGCCCCCGCGTCCACAGGCCGGTTGGTCGGGGCGGCGGAGTTCGCCGCGATGAAGCCCGGATCGATCTTCGTCAACACCGCGGACGCGGCCCTGCACGACATGGACGCGCTCGTCGGGGCCCTGAAGGCGGGCCGTCTCGGCGGCGCGGCCCTCGACCGGTTCGCCGGGGACCGGCTCGACCCGGCCCACCCGCTCGCCGACATGGACAACGTGGTGCTCACCCCTCACCTGGGCTCGGGGACCTACGACACCGAGATCAACCACACCCGGATGATCTGCGAGGACATCGTCAGGATCCTCGGCGGCGAGCGCCCGCTGCACTGCGCCAATCCCGGCTTCCAGGAGTGACGGCCGACGCGATCCCGCGGTGAGAAGGCGGTCCGGTGGGGAGAGATCGGTCTCGCGACGGGGACGTACCGCTCCGTGGAGCCCGTGAAGAGGGCGGTCCCGCCCGGGGGAGACGATCCCGGCGGCTTCCGGAGGGGGCCTCGCGGAAGCGGGATGATCGAGAGGAAAGGCCCTGGAAAGGGAAGAACCCCGGGCCACTTCCCCCTGCTCCGCAGGGGGGCCGGTGGACTACAGGCGGGATCGCCCGCCTCCGGCGGCCCGGGGTTCCGGTGATTGTCGTGGATTCGCCGAACGTCGCCAGACGCCCGGACAGAGTCCGGTCGCGGCGTCCTAGCGGACAGCCACCTCGCTAGCCCAACTATGAGCAACCATCGTTCGGACCACCTCCTTTCGGCGTGCCTGTACGTTATGAAACTCCGCGCCCCCAGGGCAAATGAATTTTCCCGCCCGTCACAAACCGCCGGATCCAGCCCTCTGACCGGCTCCGACGCGGCTCGACGAGGAACCGGCGGAGCGCCACACGACCGGCGCCGCTCGCCTGCGCGGCCGGCACCCGAACGAACGCCGGCACTTTCGGTACTGGATCAGTCGCCGAAAGTAAGGGACTTGCCATAGATGAATGGTGCCATCCATCTACAGGAAGTGAAGCCGGGGCAGGGCGGCGTGGCGGTCCGCAGGGAGCGGGTCGACGCCGAGGTCAAACGGGTTCTTCGGCGGGGAGGGCCGGGCGTATCGCGAAGTCGGCGCACGCCAGCTCCCGCCCGTCGACGTCCAGCTTCCACTCGTAGCGGCGACCGGCCTTCAGCTGGAACGGTGTGACACTGATGGCGAAGCTGCTGTGGATGTCGGTCATCCGGATGAAGTCGTCGGGGCCCGGCTCCTGGGTGACGCCGAACTCGCCTCGGTGCTCGACCGGGAAGCTCTCCCCGTCCCGCGCGGTGATCACTGGCTTGTCCTCGTCATCCACCAGCCGGAGAGTGAAAGGGCGCGGTGACGTCGCCTGCTCCCAGGGGATGCGGAGGAACACCGCGACCGTCATCGGAGGCGTGGAGGAGTCGGCCAGGGACCAGCCGGCGCCCAGCATGTGCATTTTGCCGGTCGCCTGGTCGCGTTGGGCCGAGTCGCACAGCACGATGAACGCCTGCACTACGCGGTCACCTTCCGCTCTCCGCCGATGCCACGCGTGGAGATCTCAAGTCCGGCGGCGAACGTGGTCTCCTTCGGGCCGTCCGTCGAGACGACGAACACGGGTGCCGCCTGCGTCGTCGCGCCGGTGACCACGGTTGAGCGGACCACGTGATGCACGGACGCCCCGACCGCCAGCGCGTAGCGTCGAACGGTCGACAGATGCGGGTCGCCACCCAGTCGCTCGAAGTCCGACACCGAGGGCTGGCTGCGGCCCATCCGCTCCGCGACCTGGGCCTGGGTGAGCCCCTGGGCTCTGCGAAGCTCTACGAGGCTCTCGATGAGTAGCATGTCGCGGTCGATGGCGGCGTTCTCCCGCCGGATGTCGGGATCGCTCAGATCGATGCCGAGCAGTTCGGCGACGTTGGGATCCATCACGGTCGACCTCCTCATATCGGCTTAACCTTATATTCTCCGCAGCCAGTCGGCCGGCCGCTTCCTGGCGAGCGCGATGACTCGATCTTGAGCACCCTGGCCCCCTTTCTTGTGGAAGGCCAGCCCCAGGAGTATGTGTTCCTCCTGCGGGCCGCGCGCGTAGTACAGGCGGTATTCGGTCCCCGTGTGGCTCAGCCGGGCTTCGTGGAGTCCTTTGCCCAGCGAGCCGATGTCGCGGGGCAGGTGTGTCCCGAACTGGATTCGTGACATCAACGCCCCAAGCTCCTTGAGGGGCGGCCCGCCTTCCAGGAGCTTGTGGATCTCTTTGCTGACCACCTGCTCCCCCGAGGCGGAGGCGTACAGCAGCCAGGTGGCCTTGGGCTTCTCCAACGCCTGCGCCCCCGTTTTCCGATGTGACAGCCGGAACAGGGCTGCCGAAGATATCCGCTCCGACCTCGGCTCCGCATGCGGTTCGCGACGATGGCGGCCGTGCTTCTCGTGTTCCGGCGGCAGGGATCCCCACCTCCGGTCTCTCGGACCGTAAAACGACGAGGAGAGTCCCGGTGCTCATAGACTCTCGATATGACCGAGACGTCGTGGCATGAGGAACTGCGGGCGCGCGGTTACCGGGTCACTCCGCAACGCCAGCTGGTGCTTGAGGCGGTCAAAGCCTGCGAGCACGCCACCCCAGAGGAGATCTGCAACCGGGTGCGGGAGACCGCGCGCGGGGTGAACATATCAACCGTCTACCGGACCCTTGAGCTCCTTGAGGAGCTCGGCATGGTCACCCACTCCCATCTCGGGCACGGCGCCCCCACCTACCACCTGACGGCCGAGGCCGATCATGTGCATCTGGTCTGCCGTGGCTGCGGGGAGATCAGCGAGGTCAGCCCCGACCTGGTCGACGACTTCGTCACCAACCTCGACCAGAAGCTCGGGTTCCTCACCGACGTGCACCACCTGACGGTCTTCGGCCGCTGCCGCAACTGCCGCTGAACACGGACCGGGGCACTGCCGGGGTACGCCGCCGGGCCGCCGGGAGACCGCCGCCGGGTGCGTCACCGGAGGATCGGGGGGTCGGCAGACCGCTGCCGGGGTACGCCGTCGCCTCGGCGGACGTCCCGCCGAGCCTCCGGAGTGTGCCGTACGGCCATGGACCCGCCCGGGGAAGAGCCGCTGCCGCTCTCCTCGGCGGGGCCTCGTAGGCTGTGTCCATGCGAAGCCCTCTGCTGGACACTCCCGGCGCGGTCGCGGCCGAGACCCCCGACGCCGACGTCGCCGGACACTACGGCGACCCGTTCGCCGAGCAGCGCGCGCTGCTCGCCGGAGAGGCGATGGTCGACCGGAGCAACCGCGAGGTCGTCCGGATCTCCGGGCCCGACCGTCTGAGCTGGCTCAACAGCCTCAGCTCGCAGAAACTCGACGACCTGAAACCCGGTCGGCCCACCGAGACGCTGCTGCTCGACGCCCAGGGCAGGGTGGAGCACCACCTCGTCCTCGTCGACGACGGCGAGGCGGTGTGGGCCCACGTCGAGCCGGGCACCGGCGCGGAGGTGACCGCGTTCCTCGACAAGATGCGGTTCATGCTGAGGGTCGAGGTCGCCGATGTGACGGATCGCTACGCCGTGGTCTCCGTGGCGGGGGAGGCGCACCCCGACCTGCCCGAGGGCGCCGTCGCCGTCGGACAGGACATCCTGCTCCCGCGCGACCTGCTGGCCGGGCGGCTCGGGCTGGGGCTCGCCGGGCTCTGGGCGTACGAGGCGCTGCGGATCGAGGGGCACCGCCCCCGGCTGGGCTTCGAGACCGACCACAAGACGATCCCGCACGAGGTGGGCTGGATCGGCGCGGCCCTGCACCTCAACAAGGGCTGCTACAAGGGCCAGGAGACCGTGGCCCGCGTGCACAACCTGGGCCACCCGCCGCGCCGCCTGGTCTTCCTGCACCTGGACGGCAGCGTCGACACCCTGCCCAAGCACGGTGCCCCGGTGACCCTCGACGGCGCGGAGGTCGGTTTCGTGGGGAGCTCGGCGCGCCACCACGAGCTGGGCCCGGTCGCGCTGGCCGTCGTCAAGCGGACCGTGCCGGTGGAGACCGCGCTGGAGGCCGGGGGGGTGGCCGCGTCCCAGGAGGTCATCGTGCCGCCGGACGCCGGGCGCAACGTCACGATCGATCCGAGCCTGCGCCGCCGCATCCGCTGAAAGCCGGCGGCCGGCCTTCTCCGGTGCGCGCGTACGGGCCGCTCAGATGTCCAGGACCAGGGTGATCGGGCCGTCGTTGGTGAGGCCGACCTTCATGTCGGCGCCGAACACCCCCGTCTCCACGCGGGCGCCCAGCCCGCGCAGCTCGGCGCAGACCGCCTCGACCAGCGGTTCGGCGACCGGGCCCGGGGCGGCGGCCTGCCAGGTGGGGCGGCGGCCCTTGCGGGTGTCGCCGTACAGGGTGAACTGGCTGACCACCAGCAGGGGCGCGCCGATGTCGGAGCAGGACTTCTCGCCGGAGAGGATCCGCAGGCCCCAGAGCTTGGCGGCGAGCCTGGCCGCCTCGGCACGCGTGTCGGTGTGGGTCACGCCGACCAGGACCAGCAGCCCCGGCTCGTCGATCGCCCCGACCGTCACGCCGTCCACCACCACCGACGCGGAACTCACCCGCTGTACGACCGCACGCATGCCCCCATCATCCCGCGCTCCCGGGCATCCCTAGACTTCGGACGAAAGGAGACAAAGGTGTCTGCTGAGTCATTGTTGGTCGAGGTTGTCCGCTCGGGGTTCGTGGAGTCCACCCATCGGGCGCGGATGCTCGCCGTGGCCGCCGACGGGTCGCTGGTGAGGGTTCACGGAGAGGTGGACGCGCTGGTCTCGCCGCGCTCGTCCATGAAGCCCCTGCAGGCGCTCGCCATGGTCCGCGCCGGGCTCACCCTGGAGGGGGAGCTGCTCGCGCTGGCGTGCGCGAGTCACGCGGGGGAGCCGTTCCACGTGGAGGGGGTACGCAGGATCCTGGCCGGGGCCGGGCTGGACGAGAGCGCGCTCGGCTGCCCGGAGGACCTGCCGGAGGACGTCGCCTCCCGCGACGAGGTGCTGCGCTCCGGAGGGGGCCGGGCCAGGGTCTACATGAACTGCTCGGGCAAGCACGCGGCGATGCTCGCCACCTGCGCGGTCAACGGCTGGCCGCTGGAGACCTACCTCGACCCCGCGCATCCGCTGCAGCGGGCCGTGCGCGCCACGGTCGAGGAGCTGACCGGCGAGCGTGTCGCGGCCAGTGGGGTGGACGGTTGCGGCGCACCGCTGTTCTTCGTCTCGATGCTGGGCGTGACGCGGGCGTTCCGCGCCCTCGTCCGGGCCGGCCGGGACACCCCGGAGCGCCGCGTCGCCGACGCCTTCCGCGCCCACCCCGAGTGGACGTCCGGCACCACCCGCCCCGAGGCCCGGCTGATGCGGGCCGTCCCCGGGCTGCTGGTCAAGGCCGGGGCCGAGGCCTTCGACGCCTTCGTCTTCGCCGACGGGCGCTCGGGAACCGTCAAGATCGAGGACGGCGGCCAGCGCGCCCGGGTCCCGGTCACCGTCGCGGCCCTGACCGCCCTCGGCTTCGAGGCCCCCGGGCTCGACGAGCTCGCCGCCGGGGTCCTGCTCGGCGGGGGGCGTCCCGTGGGCGAGATCCGCCTGAGCCGGACGCCCTAGCGGCCGAAAACCCCGGCAGCCGGACGCCCCCACGGGACGGCCCGGTTCTCCCGCGATCGCGATCGTTCACGTCTGGTCTTCCACGGCCCGGTTCCTGTACGACTGTACGACCCGGTATGGCCCGGTTCTCGTACGGTCCGGCTCCGGGAGGACCAGACGGAGCACATCGTGAGGAGAACCGTGGAAGACACCGCGACGACTCCGCCGGGGCACAGTCACGAGCGGGTGGGGGCGTTCACCGACGCGGTCTTCGCGATCGCGATGACCCTGCTGGTCATCGAGATCCCCCGGCCGGAGGGCCCCGAGGCGGAGGCGGTGGAGGCCGGGGAGGGCGGCGACCGGATGGCCGTGGCCGGCAGGCTCTGGGACTTCCTGGTCCAGAACTCCTGGGAGTTCCTCGCGTTCGTCGTCGCGTTCCTGATGCTCTGGGCCGCCTGGAGGCAGCATCACCGGGTCTTCGACCAGCTCACCCACATCCCCCAGGGCATGCTCAACATCCATGTCCCGTTCCTGATCGTCGTCGTCCTGCTGCCGTACTCGACCGGGCTGATCGGTGAGTCGACGCGCAACCCCCTCGCCGTCTGCCTGTTCGCCGGGTCGGAGGCCGCGCTGCTGCTCTGCCAGGCGGCGATGGCGTCCGCGGCCGTGCGCGGCGGCGCGCTGCGGCCCGGCGCGGACGTCCGCAGGCTGCGGCTCACCGCGTTCACGCTGGGGGTGACGGGCCTGTTCTGGCTGCTCACCGCCGGGCTGACCTGGGTGGTCGAGGGGGTCCCCTACCTCTGGATCCTCACCCCGGCGGTCATGCACGGGGCCATGTGGGCCGGTCTCCGGATGATTCCCCAGGAGACCGGCCGCTGAGCCGCTGAGCCGCTGAGCCGCTGAGCCGCCGGTCGCCTACAGCGAGCGGAACTGGCGGGTGGTGGAGATCGCCCCCGAGGTGGTCATGGTGAAGGTCCGCATCGAGTCGGCGAACCTGGACAGGTCCCACTCGGCCGGGCCGTGATACCAGTACAGGTGGTCGGCCTGCTGGCCGTTGCCGGTGACCGAGGAGACCACGCGGGCCCAGCGGTCGACGCTGTCGAAGATCACGGCATAGGGCAGGTAGCGGGAGAACAGCTCCACCCGCTGGGCCACCGGGACGTCCGCGCCGATGTCGGCGCCGGACAGATACTCCCTGAAGCCCAGGGTGTGGGCGAGGGCACCGGCGCCCTTGGCGGTCTTGGCGGGCATGTACTGGCCGCCCACGGCGAGGGCGGCACCGGCGATGATCAGAGCCAGGCCGAGCAGCCCGTACGTGGTGAACCAGGCCAGCGCGACGGTGGCGAGGACGCCGAGGCCGGTGAGGACCACGCCGATGGTCGTCCAGCGGGTGCGGACGGTGTCGGGGCGGCGGGCGAACCAGCCCTGCGTGACCACGTCGCGGTAGAGCGCCTCGCGGACCTTGCCCAGCTTGGCCCCGAACGATCCCTGCAGCTCCGAGAGCAGCACCGTGTCACGGCCGTCGAAGATGGCGTCGTAGAGCTCCCGCTCGTAGGGCATCAGCGAGGTGACCTGGGCGGCGGGCATGCGCACCAGCCTCCAGTCGGGCGTCTCGTACGTCTGCCGGGGCTGCTCGTCGATCCTGAGGTAGCCGCGGACGGCCAGGTCGACGATCGTGGCGGTCACGTCGATCACGTCGGCCTGCTCGTCCATGAGGGTGCCGATCTGGCCGGGGCGGACGCCGTCCGGCGGGGCGAAGTGGCCGTTCTCGACACCGCTGAGCGAGCCGGACTCGTGGCCGACCACGCGGGCGTCGCGGCCCCGGGTCCAGTAGAGCAGGCCGAGGCCGCCGAGCATCAGGAGCAGCAGGCCGGCCAGCGCGCCGCCGGTGACGGCGTTCAGGGTGAAGGCGTTGGACAGCTCGAAGCGGCGCTCCAGGATCGGCGCGCCCTTGGTGGCGCCGGTGGGGTAGCCGACGACCACGGTGAGCACCTCGCCGGTGCCGAGGTCCTGCTGCCCGAACTCGGCGGTGACGCCCGTGTGGTCCATGGAGGCCTCGGTGCAGGCGATCGCCGAGCTCAGGGGACCGGCGAAGCACGACAGGTTCTGCATCGTGGCCGGCCCGCTCACGCTGACCTTGGCCTGCTCCACCGGGACGGACCAGGCGCCCACCGCGTACCACCGCAGCTCCTGGGCGTCGGCGAGCGGCGTGACGGCGCCCTGGACGTCGTACTCCAGGGTGGCGTTCCCCGCGCCCTTGAGGGTGATGGTCTCGCCGGTCAGCGTGGCGTCGCCCTTGAGGTTGGCGATCCGGTAGAGGCGGTCGTTGCCGTCGTCGTAGCGGATCCGGTCGACGAGGCCGCGCGAGGGCGCGTCACCCTCGAAGACGACCTCCTCCTTGACGTGGAGCACGCCGTCCTGCCGGAGCTCCAGCTGGACCGTCGTGCTCGTCACCTTGCCGGCCTGCGCGGACTGCGCGGCCAGCGCGGACTGCCCTGCTTGCGTGGACCGGGCGCTCCGCTCGGCCCGGGAGGACTCCGCGGCCGGGTCGCTCGCCGGCGCCGTGGACGCGAGGGCAGGGGACGCGCCGAGTACCAGCGCGAGGATGGCCGTCGCGGCCAGGCTCCCGGCTGTCCTGAGCGGGAGGGCCGCCCGGCGCGGGGAGGTCGCCGGGCGCGGGGGAACCGCTCGGTGCGAGAAAGATGCCGCCATGAGTCGGGAGCTTAGCGAGATCCACAGGCCCGCGATGGCCGACCGCGTATCCATTTTTTCCGGCTCATAAACGCATATGTGGTTATATCCGCTAGATTGCCGCCCGGAGATCCACTCTTTGGAGAGGCGGTCGCATGCGCCCACGGGGGTCGAACCCGCTGGCCTTCGGCGTGCTCGGTGTCCTCGCCCTGGCGTTCGCCATGGTCGTGGTGATCGCCGGCCTGGCCGACGGGGAGAAGGCGGAGGTGCCCGCGGGCCCCGGGACCGCGCCGGTGGCGACGGGAGGCGCGTCCCCCCGGCAGACGGGTGACACCGAGATCACCACGCCGGACTTCACCCCGCCGGAGAAGCTGAACCTCGGCTCGCTGGGCGACATCGAGATCGCCCCGGTCGCCGCGGCGCGCAACATGGCCGTCGACCTCCGCTACATGCGGCGCTCGGACACCACGGCCAGGCTCAAGCGCAACCCGCTGTACGGCACGGGCCTGATGCGCCCGACCACCTGCCGCGCCCCGCGGCCCTCGACCCAGCCCCGCGACATGCTGTCCTACCTCAACGCCGTCACCGGCTGCCTGGATCGGGCGTGGTCGGCGAAGTTCTCCCAGGCCGGCGCGGTCTTCCTCCCGGCGCGCAAGGTCTACTGGTCCCGTCCCGGACGAGGTCCCTGCGGGACCTACCCCCACAACTTCGCCTCCGCCTACTACTGCCCGTCCAACCGGGGCATGTACATCGGCCTGAGCCATGTGATCGAGCAGAGCGGTGACGTCGACCCCGCCAGGAACCACGTGCCCTACCTGACCGTGCTCGCCCACGAGTACGCGCACCACGTGCAGAGCATGGCCGGTATCGGCGGGGCCTGGTGGTGGGAGGTCTCCAGCAAGTCCCGGGCCGCCCAGGACTCCCACTCCCGCCGTCACGAGCTGCAGGCGCAGTGCCTCGCCGGGGCCTTCGTCCGGACCGTACGGGAGCCGCTGGGCGTCACCAACGCCCGCTGGCAGGAGGTCCTGCGGACGGAGTTCGGGCGCGGCGACGACCAGAACGGCAACCCCCGGCGCGACCACGGCAGCGGCGAGCACTACGCCGCCTGGCTCCACCAGGGCTGGAAGTACGCCAGGATCGCCTACTGCAACACCTGGTCCGTCGGCCCCTCGGACGTCAGCTGACCCACGCCCGCCGAGGCCCGCGTCGCCGCGTCCGTCCCGTGAGGCCGGGCCTTCGATTCGGCGGCGCCGCCCCGGCCCGACAGGGCCGGAGCGGAATCGTGAGTCAGGTGATGTCGATGAGACCGAGTGGCCGCGCCCACCGGCGGACATCTGCAATCATGTCAGGAGTCCGACGTTTCCCGAGGTGGCATGCGCGCGCCTGTACACAGACGACCGTGGACATCGGCGGTCGCGTTTCTTGTAGCGATTTCCTGCCTTGTTTCGGGATGCAGCCTTGGAGCCGGCGCGGCCACGCCGCAGGCCGCCGGCACGGGACTCCCGGTCACCTCACGGCTCCCGGCCCCACTTGTCATGATCGTCGGTGACAGCTTCACGGTCGGGTCGGGGCCCGTACGCGCGTGGGACGGCTACGCCGCCGGGGTCGCGCGGGAGCTGGGCTGGCAGCTGATCACCGCGGGCGCCGGGGGAACGGGCTTCGTCAACCCGGGCCGGGTGGGCCGGACCTTCCAGGACTCCTTCGTCAAGGAGCTCTCCTGGCGCCCCGAGCCCGACATGCTGATCATCTCCGGCGGGCGCAACGACCGCCGGATCGAGGCCGCGAGGATCGAGGACGCGGCGGTCCGCCTTGTGGAGCTGGTCAGGCGGCGATGGCCGCACACCAGGATCGTGCTGGTCGGCCCGATCTGGATGACGAGGGCTCCGCACTGGGCCTATGGCGTGAGGGAGGCCGTCCAGCTCGCCGCCGACCGGCAGGAGGTGCCCTTCCTCGACCCGTTCGAGCCCCTCGGCACGCACGGCCGGGGCTGGGGTCGCGGAGCGGTCCTGCCCGACGGCGTCCACCCCACCCTCGCCGGCCACGTACGCCTCTCGCGCTGGATGGTCTCCACGCTGCGGAAGTACGGCATCGAGCCGCGTTCCTCCTGAGGGCGCCGAGCCGCCCGGAATGTCACATAAGGGACATTCCGCTACAAAGCGACTCGTAAGAGTTTAATAATGCCCATAAGGCGACGATAGTAGTGTAAAAGGATTGAATTATCGTTTATGGGCTGAGAGCGCAGGAAAGTATGACAAGCGGGGATGGGTCATATCTATCCATCACTAATGGTTTCCGACTGATCCAGAAATGTCGGTAATCGGGGTAATTGAACCTTTCGAGGGGAAAAGCAATGCCCAAGTTCAAGAGTGTCATCACAGGACTCGCGTTCAGCGTGGCGCTGACCGGCGGGGTCGTCGGTATGGGTGCGGCGACCACCGCCACGAGCGCCGCCGCGACGACCACCGCGGTCACCGCGGCGGCCTTCCCGACCTGGGGCGGCGGAGGCTGCCGTCGCGGCTGCTGCGGCGGCGGCGGGGGCTGTGGCCGATGGGGACGGCACGGTGGCGGCCATCACCGCGTCAAGATCCGGATCAACAACCACAACAACAATTACAACCGCCTGGAGAACAGGAGCCGCAACGGCGGCTTCGGGTTCGACGACGACTGACGTGTCCGCCGATCGCCTGACCACGCCCGCGATCTGATCCGGGCGGGGCACGGGGAAGCCCCGTGGCCGGTGTGAACCGGCCACGGGGCCGTGGCGAGACCACTGTCACCGGCGGTCTCGCCACCGGCGTACGCCGAAGCCGCCGGGGGGCGGGGGAGGGCGTCGGCGTACGGCGCCGGCGCGCGGCTAGGAGACGGTGGGGGTGGGCGGGACGCCGGTGCCCGGCCAACTGCCGATGAAGCCGAAGGTGGTGGATCCCCCGGCGGGGAGGGATCCGTTCCAGGCGGCGTTGGTGAAGGTGAAGACCGGCGGGGTCGCGGAGAGGGTGGAGCTCCACGCCTGGCTGATGTTCACGCCGGAGGGGTAGGTGAGGACCGTTCTCCAGTTGGTGACGGCCGCGGTGCAGCTGACGGTGATCTCGCCCTGGAAGCCGCCCTGCCAGTGGCCGGCCGTGCGGTACGTCGAGGTGCAGCCGCTCGGCGGGGTCGAGGTGGTCGTGAAGGTCGTGGCCGCCGAGGCGGCCGAGGTGTTCCCCGCGGCGTCGCGGGCGACGACGGTGACGGTGTAGGCGGTCTGCGCGGTGAGGCCGGTCAGGGTGATCGAGTTGGTCGCGGACGAACCGAGCCTGGTGGTTCCCCGGAACACGTCGTAGCCGGTGACCGCGCGGTTGTCCGTGGAGGCGGTCCAGGACAGCCGGGCTCCGGTCGAGGTGACGTCCGAGGCGGCGGGCGTGCCGGGCCGGGTCGGCGCCTCGGTGTCCGGGGTGCCGGTGCCGCCGTAGATCGTGGCCTCGACGGAGGTCTGCGCGATGCCGTTCGCACCGTTGAACAGGCGCTGCCCCCAGGTGGTGAGGGCGGTGACGTCGAAGTTGGTCACCTGGTCGAGATACTCGACGCCGCCGCCGTTTCCGCTCCACGACCAGCCGAGGTAGCCGACCCCCCTGGCCTGCGCCTGGGCCATGATCGTGTCCTCGTCGGGGTTGCCGTCGGAGTGGTTGAACCCGAACTCGCCGATCACCAGCGGCAGTCCCGCCGTCTGGAACGCCTGCAGGTAGGAGGTGACCTCGGCCGCCGTGTCGAACACCCCGTACATGTGGACGGAGAAGACGGTGTTGCGCTGCGGGTCGGCGGCGGCGACCGTGGCCGCGTTGTCGCGCATGGTGAAGTTCCAGTCCTGGCCCCAGTTGGGCGCGTCCACCATGATCAGGTGCTGGAACCCGTTGCTCCGCAGCCGGGTGATCGCGGCCGTGGTGGCCTGGGTCCAGCCGGGGGTGGTCGCGTTGTTGCCGAAGGGCTCGTTGCCGATGTTGAGGACGACGTAGTCCTCCTGGCCGACGATCGCGCTCTTGACGCCGATCCAGTAGTCCACGGCCTGGTCGAGGGTGTACGCGCCGCTCTGCTCGCCGTACCCGGTGGTGTCATGATTTTCCAGGACACAGATGAGTTTGTTCTGCTTGCAGAGCGAGACGACGTTCGCCACGTCGGACGCGCCGTTGGCGGTCCACCGGCCGCCGCTGAGCACGACCCTGACGGTGTTCGCGCCCAGCGACTTGATGTCCGCGAACGAGCCGGTCTGGGTCGCGTACCAGGTGTGCGCGTGGCTGGTGCCACGCATGACGAACGGGTTGCCGTTCGCCTCGAGGATCCGCGTGCCGCTCACGTGGAGACCGACGGCGGCGTGGGCGGGTGTCACGGAGAGGAGGAACGGGAGAAGGAGCGCCGCGAGCAGCGCCAGTCTGATGCGCATGACCTACCTCGGGTGGGGGGGTGCCCGGCCGGGCGGAGGGGTCGTCGCGCCCGGCCGGGGCGGCGAGGCGTCCGGGGGAGGGAGAGCGGACGCCTGGACAAGGGGAGGACAGGAAACACGGGGGTACGGGAAGCGGGTCTCGGTTCGCGGGGCGGGCCGCCGGCCCGGGGCGCGGGCCGGCGGCGTCAGGGGTGGGCCGGTGACGCGGGCCACCGGCGTGGGGGGTCAGCCGGTGGTGCAGGTCACCGGGGCGGGGACGCCGTTGGTGCCGTTCTGGCTCGCGGTGAAGCCGAAGGACGTCGAGGCGTTCGGGGCGAGTGTGCCGTTCCAGTTCAGGTTCCTGACCGACACGTCCGCTCCCGTCTGGGTGTGCGCGCCGCTCCAGAGCTGGCTGATCGTCTGGCCGTTGGGGAACCTCCAGGTCACCGTCCAGCCGGTGATCGTCGAGGTGCCCGCGTTCTTGACGGTGACCTCGCCCTGGAAGGCGCCCTGCCAGTCCCTGACGACCGTGTACGTGGCCGTGCAGCCACCCGTCGGGGCCGCCGTCGTGGTGAACGCGGTGCTCTCGGAGGCGGTGGAGGAGTTTCCGGCCGCGTCCCTGGCCACCACGGACACGGTGTAGGCCGTCGCGGGGGTGAGCCCGGTGAGGGTGTGGGAGGTGCCGGTGGCGGTGGCGACCTTCGTGGTTCCCCGGTAGACGTCGTAGCCGTTGACGCCCACGTTGTCGGTCGAGGCGCTCCAGGTGAGGGTGGCGCCGGTGGCGGTGATCGCCGAGACGGCGGGCTTGCCCGGCTGCGACGGGGCAACGGTGTCCTCCTCCGGGGCCGCCGTCGTGGTGAACGCGGTGCTCTCGGAGGCGGTGGAGGAGTTTCCGGCCGCGTCCCTGGCCACCACGGACACGGTGTAGGCCGTCGCGGGGGTGAGCCCGGTGAGGGTGTGGGAGGTGCCGGTGGCGGTGGCGACCTTCGTGGTTCCCCGGTAGACGTCGTAGCCGTTGACGCCCACGTTGTCGGTCGAGGCGCTCCAGGTGAGGGTGGCGCCGGTGGCGGTGATCGCCGAGACGGCGGGCTTGCCCGGCTGCGACGGGGCAACGGTGTCCGCCGGCTCGTCGCCGGGCGGGGTGCCCCAGACCTTCGTCGTGCCCGCGTAGACCGTCATGTTCTGCGCCCGCACCGGGGTCGCGCCCGGCGTGGTGGCGATGCCGGTGTACGACCAGTCGTTGGACGGGTCCCACGTCCCGGTGCTGGCGATGCGGAACTGCACCTCGCGCCGGTGCTGCGACTGCCCCGCCGGGGCGATCGAGGTGTTCGAGCAGTCGACGGTGACGTAGTAGGTCTTCCCGGACAGCAGGGTCGGCCCGGTCGGCGCCTTGCACTGGTTGTAGGCGGACGACACGGAGACCTGGCTCGCGGTCGTGGTGCCGTCGAGGGTGAAGTAGTAGCGGAACGAGCCGTTGGCGAGCGGGCGGGCCGGCCAGGCCGACTGGTTCCGCACGATGGCCTTGATCTCGGTGAACGCCGAGCCGGAGGCGTTCACCCCGGCCTCCACGAAGATCTCGGGGCCGTCGGGGGTCTCCGCCACGGGGAAGTTCGCGGCGGGTGCGCCGCCGTACTCGCGGTAGAGGCGGGCGAGGGCGCTGGTGAAGCCCGCGTTGTAGTCGGTGGCGACCTCGTTCATCACGTAGTCGTCGCGCTTGTCGGTGTAGGCGTCGTCGGGGTCGGGCGGGCCGCCGACGAGGGCGCCGTACAGGGTGTGGCGGGTCTCGACCGGGTTGGTCATCTGGTCGGTCCACGAGCCGTGCGCGGTGCGGTGGTGCGGGTTCTTCGGCGGGTTCGCGCCGAACCCGATCATGTACGAGGAGTTGCGCGGGTTGTCGCCGAGCGCGTAGTTGATCTGCCTGACCGCGAAGTCGTGATATCTCGCCTTACGTGTCGTGTCGGTGATCGTGTCCGAGTGGACCAGCGCCGCGAACGAGGTGTTGGCCGCGTAGCGCAGCGACCCCCACCGGTCGAGCACGGCCTGCCCGCCGGGCGAGTACCTGATCCGCTGCCCGTTGACCCCGACCGTCCAGAAGTCGAGCCAGCGGTTGGCGTCGTCGAGGTACTTCTGCTTGCCGGTCAGCTTGTTCAGCAGCACGTAGGCGCCGTAGGACTTGTCGTCCCAGGCGATCGTCCACTTGTAGGACTTGACGGTGGACTGCGGCTCGGTGCCGAGGTTGTCGTAGTACGACTCGGCCTTGGCCAGGTAGGAGGCGTCCTGGGTGGCCCGGTGCAGCCAGATGGCGCCCCAGACCAGCTCGTCGTTGAAGCCGCTCCACGACTGGTAGTAGCCCGACGCGTCGGTGATGCAGTCGCTGTACTTCTTCCGCACCGTGTCGGCGAAGGTGTATAGCTGCTTGGCGTGCGTCACCAGGGTGTCGGCATAAGTCGGATTCGTCGGGCGGAAGACGATCGACGAGGCCGCCATCGCCGCGGCCGTCTCCCCGGCCAGGTCCGACCCGCCGCACGAGGCGTCGATCTTGTACGCGGGCCGCTCCATCTGCATCGCCTCGGCCGGGCCCCACCAGGCGTGGTCCTTGCCGCCGTTGCCGACCTGCCCGTACAGCACGTTCGCCGACGGGTGGGCCTTGATGAAGTAGTCGTTGACGAACTTGAGGTTGTTCAGCAGGTGGGTGAGCTGCCCGGAGGAGGCGTACGCGTCGCGGTACTCCACCGCGCCCCAGGCCAGCATCGTCGCGCTCGCCGCCATCGGCAGGCCGAACTTGACGTGGTCGCCCGCGTCGTACCAGCCGCCGGTCAGGTCGAGTCCGACGTCCTGGCCGTCGGTGAGCCCGGAGGGACCGCGCCAGCTGACACGGTTCCAGCTCGGCAGCGTCCCCGACTGCTGGGCCTCGTAGAACCAGATGGACTTCTGCAGCGCCTCGCCGTACGCGAAGGCGGGCGCTGCGGCCTGGGCGCCGGTGGCGGGCACCGTCACCGGTACGGCCGCCAGCGCCAGCAGCGCGAGCGCCGCCAGGGTTCTCTTCATTGGGGGGTGCGCCTCTCGGAGGTGGTGCTCGGGGCGTGGCGGCAGGTCAGGGGTACCGCCACGCCCCGAGGTCTCAGGGGGGTCGAGCCCGGGGCCAAGCAGGGCTCAGGTCCGGGTCGGGCTCGGGCCCGGCCCGAGGGAGGGCCGGACCCGAGGTCGGGGGATCAGAAGGGGGTCAGGGGAAGAGGCGGCCGTACTCGGCGAGGGCGACGGCGACGTCCACCTGCGCCCAGAACCGGTGGTAGTTGAAGGACGGCGCGGGGCCGGTGCCCTTCAGGTAGGCGTCCACCTTCGGCCAGTCCGGGTCGTTCTTGTAGAAGGACCGGATGGACATGAAGGTCGAGCTGGAGTTGATCGTGTCGCCGTTGGGCATCTTGCCGGTCCAGCCCGGGGGCACGTAGACCGGGTCGTTGAGGCGGCTGTAGTCGGCCTTGGTCTCGACGACCGACACGCCCTTGGCGTCCTGGTTGTTCTTCCACATGCCGTCGAGCAGGCCCTTGGCGACGGCCTTGGCCGTGGCGTTGCCGGACTTGGCCGCGTAGTACATCAGCACCTTGGCGTACGAGCCCGCCACGCCCACGTCGGTCGTGTAGTCCCGGATGCTCACGTGCAGGTTGGAGTTGCTTCCGGGGTTGCTCGCGTTCCAGGTGTCGGGCTGGCCGGTCCACACCAGCGTCGAGGGGATCCGGTAGGTCCCGTCGGCGTTGATCGTGGTGTTGTCGGTGGCCCACTTGACCCACTTGTCCAGCACGATCTTGGCGTCGGCGTTGCCGGTCGCGTAGTACAGCTCCGCGACCCGCTCCAGCGACCACGCCTGGAAGCCGAACCACTGGTTGGACGGCGGGTCGTGGTAGACCGGCTGCCAGTCGTAGGCCATCCCGTAGAAGGTCGGCAGCGTCGACGGCGGGGCCGCGTAGTGGCCCTGCCAGCTGTTGGTGGCACCACCGGCGATCGCGCCCTCGGTGGACTGCAGCCAGCGGTAGAACTCCATCTGCCGCTTGGTGCTGGTGGTCCAGTCCTGGACGGCGGTCGCGCCCTTGGGCTTGAGCGCGTCCACGCTGGACAGCACCCACGCGGCCATCGGGTTCTGGTAGCCGGAGTGGTTGTGGCTGGAGCCGATCCGCCAGGCCCATCCGGCGGAGGTGTCGTAGGCGCCGCCCCAGGCGTAGTACCAGCTCAGCAGGTAGGCCGAGCTGTCCTTGCCGGTTCCGGCCGCACACGAGGTGCTGGTGCAACCCTGCTTCTTGAAGTACTTGTCGTACATCGCGTAGCGCAGGTAGTCGCCCATCTTCGCGGCCTTGGCGATCGTCGCCGAGACCTGCGAGGCCTTGCCCTGCTCGGTGGCCCAGGTGTGCGCCCAGTAGGCCACCTGGACGGCGCGGGCGTCGGCGTCGGGGGCGTTGGTGTACTTCCACTGCTTGGCGTAGGAGCTGTCACCGGTGAACAGGTCCAGGAACCCGTTCGGGCCGCCGTGCTTGAAGGTGTCGCAGGACGGCTGCGGGATGGTCTCGAAGACCGACTCCTCCGGGCCGCGCTGGTAGGTGTTGATGTACGCGGGCTTGGTGGTCCCGTCACCGCAGCGGCCGAAGCCGTAGGTGTTGTCCACGTCCAGCAGCCAGTGCATGCCGTAGACGTCGCTGGTGCCGTAGGCGCTCTTCAGCTCGTTCGCGATCGGGTCGACGCCGACGCTCACGCCGCCGTCCAGCTTGGACGGGTACTGCTTGATGTCGTCCCACTCGCCGGCGTACGTGGCGGGCTTGGACGGGTTGTAGTTGGCGTTGGTCGGCTGGTCGGCGGTGGCCGGGATGATGTACTTCTCCATCGAGGCCCAGGCCTCGTTGAACTTGCTCCAGTCGCCGGTCACCTTGCCGTACGCCGCCTCCAGCCACAGGTAGTAGCTGTAGGCCTCGGAGGTGGTCTCGTGCCCGTGGTCCGGCGCCTCGACCAGGAAGGTCTCGACCGAGTGGTAGGGCACGCCCTGCGGCGAGAAGTAGCCGTTCGCCGGGTCCTTGAGCTTGTTGTACATCGTGGTGAAGCGCTGGATGTACTCGTTGTTCCCGCCGCCCGAGTCGTTGTCGACCTCGGTGGCGGTCGCCTTGGCCGCGGTGTGGCCGGAGGCGGTGGAGGTGAACTCGGCGGTGCCGGAGGCCTGGTCGCTGTCCTCGGCCGCCGCGACCCGTACCGTCTGGGCCGTGTTCCAGTTGGCGGTGGTGAAGGTGAGCGACGCGCCCGAGGAGACGGTCAGGTCGGTGTCGCCGCTCGTCCTGGCGGTCGCCACGGTGACGCTCGCGGACGGCGCCTTGGAGAGCTTGACCGAGAGGTCGGCCGAGCCGCCCTCGGGGACGGCGACCGTGGCCGGGCTGACGACCACGGCCGGAGTCGAGTCGGCGGTGACGGTGATCCCCACCGGGGAGGAGGTGGTGGCCGCGCCCTTGTCGTCGGTCGCCCTCGTGGTGAGGGAGTAGCTCCCGGCGGCGACGTTCGTCCAGTTGTAGGCGTACGGCGCGCTGGTGTCGGTGCCCAGCAGCGTGCTGCCGTTGAAGAAGTCGACCTTGGAGACGGTGCCGTCGCTGTCGGCCGCGTTGGCGGTGATCGGCACCGTCGCGGGCGCGGCGAAGGTCGCCCCGGCCGCCGGGCCGGTGATGCTCACCGTGGGCGGCTGGTTGACGGGGACGCCCCCGCAGGTGGTGCCGTTGATCGTGAAGGCGGTCGGCTTGGGGTTGGAGCCGGACCAGGTGCCGTTGAAGCCGATGCTGGTCGAGGCCCCGGTGGCCAGGTTGCCGTTCCAGTCGAGGTTCCGGGCGGTGACGTTCTGGCCGCTCTGCGCCCAGGTGGCGCTCCAGCCCTGGCTGAGCCGCTGGGTGGTCGTCGGGAAGGCGAACCCGAGGGTCCAGCCGGTCAGCGGGTCGCCCAGGTTCTTGACGGACACGCTGGCGGTGAAACCGCCCTGCCAGTCGTTGGTGGTGTACGTCACGTCGCAGGAGACGGCGGCGAGGGCTGGAGAGGCTGCCAGGGCGGTGGTCGTCCCGGCCGCCAGGCTGAGCAGCGCCAGCGCGGCGATCCGTCTCCGGAAGCGTGGGAGCGCTCCCGCTTTACTGGGGAACAAATGCATGAAATGGGCCTCCGTGAGTGGGGATCGATGCGAATTCGCTGGTGGTGGCGCCGCATCGGATCAAGCAAGGGAGAGAGGGGGTGGGAGCGCTCCCATAAGGAATTCTGGAGGCGGTGAACGGGATGTCAATGGCACGCGTCCCCGGTTACGCCGATGTTTCGCGGCCCACGCCGCCAGGCTGCTGCGATCCGGACGGCCTTTTTCGCGAACCGTGAAAGTTTCAGGGCTTTCGATCTTTCCAGCCGAGTGCTTGCTTGTGCGTACGCCTTCGACGCCCCCTCGCCGCGCTCCGCCCCACCGGCCGCCGGCCGGTGGGGCGGATCCGCTGGTCCCCGGGGAGCCGTTTTCCGGCCCGCCCGGTCAGCGGGAGTGGCGGCGGTTCCCGGGCCGTGAGTGGTGGCGACGGTCGCGGTCACGCTTCCTCGGCGTGAACCCTCTGTCGTTGGGCGGGAACGTTATGACGGTCCGCTTCTTCTTGTTGCCGCTGGGACTGCCGCCGGAATTGGCGCCGGGGCTGGTGCCGGCGGTGGCCGGGCTCGCCGGCGGTGCCGGGCAGATGCCCTCTGGACCGACGGCCACGGTCAGCACCGGTGAGGAACTCGGCTCCAGCCGGCTCGTGCCCGCGAAGGCCGCCACGAACTCGTGGGTCCGCGGCGGGATCTTGGAGACGATCAGTTTCGCGTGACCGGCGGTGTCCGACGGGAACTGGTCCTGGCGCACCCCGTTGGCGAAGAACTCGACCGGCCCGACAGGGGGGATCGGCCCCGAGGACGTGACGGTCGCGACGAGGGCGAGGTTGCCCGGCGATCCCGGATCGCAGAACGCGGCCAGCTTGGTGGTGGTCCTCCTCTGCGGCATGGCCGTGCAGGCGGATCGGGTGACGGTGGTGGTGTCCAGATTCACGGTGCCCAAGCGGGCCAGAAGGCGGCCGTTCACGGTCGTGCCACTGGCCGTGCTGATCGAGGTGAGCGCGAGGACGTTCCCGGTGAAGCGGGAGCCGGTCCCCAGCGAGACCGAACCGCCGACCTGCCAGATCACGTTGCACGCCTGGGCGCCGTTGACGAGCCGCACCGTGCTGGCGGGCGCGGTGACCAGCCCGGGAGCCCTGAAGACGAAGAGGGCGTTCGGATTCCCCCGCCCGTCGAGGGTGAGCTCCCCGCTGATCTGGAAGGCGCCCGAGGTGGAGTTGTAGACGCCCGGAGCCACCGTGGTCCCGCCGAGCTGCGGCGGGAGGGAGGCGGTGCCGGGCCGCGTCGCGGCGCTGCCGTAGGCGGCGGCCAGGTCGTCCTGGGCCTGTTCGGCGACGGAGTCGTCCAGGTAGACGGCGCCGGCCACGACACCCGGCGGGAATCCGGCGGTCGTCGAACCCGGGCTCACCCCGACCTCGCCGGTGACCACGGTGGCCCCGGTGGCGGCGACCGTCGCCCCCGCCAGGACCGCGAAGTCCGTGGCCGCGCCGAGCGACAGCGGCGCCGCCGGGTTCGGCTCGTTCGTCGTGCTCGCGGTGCTCACGGTACTCACGGTGCTCACGGTGTTTGCAGTAGTCGCAGTACTCGCAGTGCCGGCCGCGCTCGCCGCGTGCGGTGTCGCGGCGACGCAGCCCAGTGCGACCGCGACCGTCACGGCCCCCGCCAGCCAGGAACGGACGGTATCTCGCGAAACGATATGGAAGTGACCAATGACTGCCACAGTCTCATCCTTTTCTTTTGGTATTTCGCCGTCCAGGCGCATTGTCGATGATGCGCTGTTTTTCCGAGACTACTGATCGGCGGTGCCATGGTCGTCGTACGACATGCGGGTTGTTTTATCGCATTACCTGTTCACGGACACAATGAGGATTAGGCGATACTATTGTTTATGGGAATATGTCATGATCGAATGGCGTTTTCAGGCGTCGAGTGCCCGCACGCATCACAAGAGGGCGTGCCGCCGGGCGGCACGCCCTCGATGGTCCCGGGGTGCGGGAAGGCCGGACGCGGACGAGTCGGGGGCGAAAGGCGAAGCGGCGCACGGATTCACCGGGTGAATTCCCGGCGCGGGGCTAGCGCGGGCGGCAGCAGCACCTTGCCCACGAGTGGCGATGCTTGTGCTTGCGGTCCTTCATCCTGATCGTATTGCCGCTTTTCTGGTTGTTTTTAATACTTTGACGGTCATTGTTCTTCCGATTCACTCCCTGCGCCGGGCAGAGGCCGTTCGGGCCGACGACCACGGCGAGCGGTAGCGAGGCGCTGGGATCCAGGGCGGCGTTGCCGGGGAAGGTAGCCACGAGCTGGCGGGTTCCCGGGGCGAGGCCGGTCACGGCCAGGGTGGCGCGGCCATTCGCGTCGAGTACGGCCGTGCCCAGGCTCACCCCGTCGGAGAAGAACTCGACCGGTCCCGTGGGCGGGACCGGTCCGAAGGCCGTGACGGTCGCGGTGAGGATGAGCCGGCCCGCCACTCTCCGCGAGCACACCGCGGTCAGCGAGGTGCTGGTCTCCCTCGGCGGCACGACCGCGCAGTTGGCGAACGTGACGAGGTTGGTGTCCAGGGTGACGGCGCCGTTACGGGCCAGCAGGCGGCCGTCGACGTTCACGCCGGTGGTCGCGGTGATCGAGGTGAGCGCGAGGATGTTCCCGGCGAAGCTGGAGCCGGTGCCCAGCGTGGCCGAGCTGCCGACCTGCCAGAAGACGTTGCACGCCTGGGCGCCGTTGATGAGGTTCACCGTGCTGGCGGACGCGGTGACCAGGGTGGAGGCCGTCTTGAAGATGAAGACGGCGTTCGGGTCGCCCTGCCCGTCGAGCGTCAGCTCCCCGGTGATCTCGAAGGTGCCCGAGGCGGAGTCGTAGGCCCCCGGTGTCACGGTGGTCCCGCCCAGTTCCGTCGGGAGGGTGGCGTCGACGGGTTGCCCCGCCGCGTCGTTGTAGGCGGCGGTCAGGTCGACCTGGGCCTGCGCGGCGGCGGCGTCGGCGGAGTGGATGGTGCCGACCACGACGCCGGGCGGGAAACCGGTGACCGCCGTCCCCGGGCTCACCCCGAGATCCCCGGTGATCACACTGGGGCCGGTGTTGGTGACCGTCGTGCCCGCCAGGACCGCGAAGTCCGCGGCCGTGCCGAGCGGCGGTGGCGTCGCCGCGCTCGCCGCGTGCGGCGTCGCGACGACGCAGCCCAGCGCGACCGCGACGGTCAGGGCTCCCGCCAGCCAGGAACGGACGATATCTCGCGGAACAACAGATGAGTGACCAACTCTTATCACAGTACTGCCCTTTTCTTTTGGTATTTCTCCGTCCAGGCGCATTGCCGATGATGCGCCATTTTCTCTGACCCTACTGATCGGCGGCGTCGCACTTGTTATGCGACATGCGGGATATTTTATTGCGCAGTTATAGGGGCATTTATGTGGGATATGGCAATGTTGCTGATTGTGAGGATGTTCGGGACATCGGATCCGGAGAGGACCCGGCGGCGGAGACCGCGGGGCCGCGCCCTCGTCCCTCACCGCGCGAGGCCCCGTCCCAAGCACGCGAGGGCGTGCCGCTCGGCGGCACGCCCTCGACGGTTCGGTGAAACGGGGAGCGGGGATCAGAGGCAGGTGATGCCGGACGCCCCGGGGGTGGAGGGTCCGTTGGCGGTGAACCCGACGACGACGGACTGGCCCGCCGCGAGGTTCGCCGCGTGGCTCGGGGCCTTCGCGGTGAAGGTGGTCCCGCTCTGCGTGACGGTGGCGTTCCAGCCGCTGCCGAGCGTCACCCCGGACGGCAGGGTCCAGCGCACCGACCAGTTGTTCCAGGTCGAGGTTCCGGTGTTCTTCACGGTCAGCGCGGCCTGGAAGCCTCCCTGCCAGGAGTTCGTGAGGGCGTAGGACGTCTCGCAGGCCGCGGTACCCGGTGTGGGCGTCGGGGTCGGGGTCGGCGTACCGGTGCCGCCCCCGCCGACCGGCGGGATCAGGTACGGCTGGAGGATGTCCTGCTTGTCCTGGTTGATCGAGGTCCAGTCGTCCTTGGCGATGCCCCCGGTGTCACCCGAGTTGGGGTTCCACGACCAGTAGGTGAACGACATCCCGTTCACCCCGGTGCCCAGATACTTCATCAGCTCCTGGAGCCAGACCTTGTCCACGGCGGCCTGCATGGTGGTCCCGAACTCGCCGAGCATGATCGGCGCGATGTTCTGCCTGTAGAGGTATCCCCAGTACTTGTCCCAGATCGCGGGCATGTTCGCCGGGTAGTCGGGCGCGTCGAACCACGTCTGGCGGTAGACCGAGGTGGCGTAGTCGTGCGGCGAGTAGACCAGCCGGTTGGCCACGTTCAGCCGCACCGGGAACTCACCGGCCTTCGACAGGTTGCCGCCCCACCAGCCGCAGTCCTCGTCGTTGCTCGGGTCGTTGTCCCAGACGTTGGACAGGCCCCCGCTCGGGCAGCTCACGCCCTCGACGAAGATCAACCAGTTGGGGTTGACCGACAGCACGGCGTTGCCCGCCCGCTCGGCGGCGAGCCGCCAGTCGCGCGCGGTGTCCCCGCAGCCCCAGCACGCCCCGGTCGCGGCCGGGTTGGTGCCCTCGGCGTGCGGCTCGTTGTGCAGGTCGGCGCCGATGACGGTGGTGTTGCCCGCGTACCGCTGGGCGAGCGCCTTCCAGTCGTTGATCCAGGTGCTCTCCGGCGTCGCGGCGACGTACCACAGCGGCGACTGCCCGGCGGCGGTCGGCCGGTGCCGGTCGAGGATGATCCGCATGCCCTTGCTTCCGGCGTACGCGATGACCTTGTCGAGGATCTGCAGGGGGCTGTTGCCGACCAGGTCGGGGTTGACGAAGTCGTTCACGCCGCTGGCGACCGCGCCGGACTTGAGCGCGTCGTTGGAGAACGGCACGCGGAGGGTGTTGTAACCGAGCGAGGCCATCTTGTCGATCTGGCCCCTCCACGGGTTGCTCGACCACAACCCGTGGAAGGTCTTGTTGTCGGTCTCCATGCCGAACCAGTTGATGCCGGTCAACCGGACGGTCGCGCCCGTGCTGTCGACGATCTTGTTTCCGGAGGTGCGCAGGTAGCCGGTGCCGGTTCCGCCCGCGGCACCGGCCGGGGAGGAACCGAGCGCGACCGCCAGCGCCGAGGTGACCGCGAGCGCCGCGAGCGCCGCCGGCCACCTGCGAATACGCAGGACTTTCATTGAAGAGCCCTTCGAGGACGTGATCTGTTCGCGAGGTGGGGACCTCGCGATCGAAAGGTGCGGCCGGACGCGCTCGCCATGGTTCGGCGCCCGCCAGGCTCCCGTCAACCGTCATGGGGCCGGTCCCACCTCGATGCCGCGCCCGCACCCTGTCCCAACTCGCCCTGTGCCACCCGGTCCCGCCGGTCGCCCCGTGAAAGTTTCACCGGCCGGACCGGTTTCCCGCGCCCGGCGTCCGCCGCGGTTCGTGCGGCGGTGACCGCCGGTGAGAGCCCGGCGACGTGCGCGACCCGGATTCGCCGCCGGACGGCACGCGTTCTCACCGTCCGGCGCAAACGGCGGCGACGGCCTGGCGTCGCCGGCCCGGCCGGTGACAAAGGCCGGTGACAAAGGACGGTGAATGGCTGCGGAAAATCCGTCCCGGGCCGGCACGGGTATTCACCCGAGACGAATGGGCGGCCCTCACCAAAGACACCGGAAACGGGAAATTCGACAGCCCTCGACAGGCGGCGCCCAGGTCCTCCCCATTCAGGAATGGGGAGGACCTGGGCACCTGTTGTGATTTCCGGCGGGCCGGCTTTCTAGCCGGCCAGGGCGACCGACACGAGCAGGAGCTGGGCCTCCAGAGCGTGGCGGAAGTCGTCGGGCAGCGAGCCCTCCCGGCTGCGGTCGGCGATCTTTCCCCGGATCGGGGTGAGGTCGCGGGAGCCCCAGACGCTGTTGGCCAGCACCTGCCGCAGGTCCAGGGCCACGTCCGGGCGGATCTTGCCCTCGTCCTCCCCCCTCGCCAGCACCGCGTTGAAGCGCCGCACGCTCTGGTTGAGACTCGGGTGGTAGGAACGGATCGCCTCCGCTCCCGGTGCCGGTTTCGCCGCGTACCCGCTCGACGTGCGGGAGGAGGCGGAGACGAAGGAGGAGGGAGAGGGCGAGGGACTGGGGCGCGGGGTCGCGCCCGGTTCGGGATAGGCGGTGGTGGGGTCGAAGACCGTGGGGGCCACCGTCCCGCGACCCTGCGAACCGGCCACCCGGTCCTCGTGGGAGCCGGAGATCCGGCTCCACACCAGGAGACCCGCGAGCAGCGCCGCCACCGTCGCGACCACCGTCCAGCGCACCAGCCCCTGCCCGCGGGCCCAGTGGACCGGGGCGGAGGCCGGGGGCCGCAGGGCAGCGGCCAGGTCGTCGGCCACCTCCTGCGCCCTGGGCCTGGCCTCGGGCCGGTGCGACAGGCAGACCTGGCAGAGAGCGCTGATCCGCGCGGGCATGCCCGGCACCTCCGCCACCGGCGGCGGTCCCTCCCGGCGGACGTTCTCGATCTCCTCCCAGGTCCGTTCCGGGTACGGGGGATCGCCGGTGAGCATCTCGAACAGCAGCACGCCCAGCGCGTAGACATCACTCGCCGGGTCCGCGACCGTGCCGGTCAGCCGCTCGGGCGCGACGTAGGGAGGGGTCCCGTAGTCGGAGGCCCGGTCGTCACCGTCCTCCCCGATGAACGCCGCGATGCCGAAGTCGAGCAGCTTGGCGCCCGTCGAGGTCAGCAGCACGTTCTCGGCGGTGACGTCCCGGTGCACGATGCCCCGCTCGTGGGCGGCGGCCAGCACGGTGGCCAGCCTGGCGGCGATCGCCACCGCCTCCGCCCACGGCAGCGGGCCCTCGGTGATCCGGTCCGCCAGCGGGCGCCCCTCCAGCAGGCGCATGACGACGTACGCGGCCAGGCGACCGTGCGAGGTCACGCTCTCCCCGTAGTCGTAGACCTCGATCGCGTCGGGGTGGATGAGGCGCGCGGTGGCACGCGCCTCCCTGCGGATCAGCTCGCGCTCCCCCTGGTCGACGCCCAGCTCGCCGTCCAGCAGCTTGACGGCGACCATTCGCTGGAGCGACTGGTCGAAGGCACGCCAGATGACACTCATGCCACCCCACGCGATCCGCTCCAGCAGCAGATACCTGCGGGTGAGCACGTCCCCCGCGCGAAGCCCGATCTGGTCAGGCCGACTCACGGACCACCAGCTCAGTGGGCAGGATGGGATTGTCGCGAGGAGCGCCGGCCGAGCCCATCGAGAGCAGCAGCAGCCGGGTGGCGAGCGCGGCGAACTCCTCCACCGGCTGGCGGACGGTGGTGAGCGTGGGAGAGGTCCGCCGGGAGGCGGGGGCGTCGTCGAACCCGATGACGGCCACGTCCTCGGGCACCCGGCGGCCGGCGCGGCGCAGGGTCTGCAGCGCGGCGGCGGCCATCACGTCGGAGGCGGCGAAGACCGCGTCGACGTGCGGCATCCTGCGCAGCAGCCACTGCATGCCGTGCACTCCCGACGTGTGGCTGAAGTCGCCGTACGCCACCGGAACGCCGGTCATCCCCGCCAGGGCGAGGGTCTGCATGAACCCGTCGAGCCGGTCGCGCGCGGCCGGAAGGGCGGGCGGGCCCGCGATGACGCCGATGGACCTCCGGCCGCCGAGCAGCAGGTGTTCCGCCGCCTGCCGGCCTCCGTCGCGGTTGTCCATGTCGACGTGCGGGAGGTCGATGCCGTCTGGGGGACGGCCCGCACTCCGTACGGGAATGCCCGAGGCGGCCAGGGTCACCACGAGCGGATGCCTGTCGCGCGCACCGATCAGCAGGACGCCGTCGATGCCTCCGGCGACGAGCGGCGGCGTGGCGATGGTGGAGGTGGCCGCCGTGGCGGTCATCACGGCGAGGGGGACGCCGTGCCCGGTGAGGACCTCCTCCGCCGCCGTGATCATCCGCGCGTAGAACGGCTCGGTGAAGAGCCGGTGCGCGGGTTCGCAGACCACGATGGCCACGACCTGGTCGGATCGGCGGCCGGAGCCGCCACGAGGAGCGCGATGTCTGACGTAACCGAGACGCGATATTGCGTCATGCACCTGCCTACGAGTCGATGTGCTGACTCTGACTGAACCGGTGAGTACCCGGGACGCCGTGGCGGGGGAGACCCCTGCCTCTGCCGCGACCTGGGCAAGTGTGGGTAGATCGGTCATAACTTCCTCCACACCAAGATTCCGCACAGGTGGGAGCGCTCCCAGTGAACCTAGCATTGTTTCGGAAGTGTCAAAAGATGTTTCCGAAAAATCACCATGTGTATGTCAAATTTCCCTGACAACCCAGTCAGGGGCAAGTATCGACATGATTACGGAGTCATACCATTCCCCGTTTAGGCGCAGAGCGTCACGGCAGACGCCCTCCTGGACGAAGCCGATCTTGCGGTAGACGTGCGCGGCCCGCTCGTTGAAGGCGTAGACCTCCAGGGCCACCCGGTGCAGCGGCGTGGTGGCGAAGACGTGGTCGAGGGTGAGCCGGATCGCCTCGGTGCCGTACCCCCTGCCGTACGCCCGGGGGCCGATCAGCGCGATGCGCAGGTTGCAGGAGAGGTTGTCGGCGTCGAGCTCGTTGAGCACGATCTCGCCCACGTAGGCGTCGTCCGCGGCGGCGCAGATCGCCAGGTCCAGCCGGTCGGCCTGCTCGCCCCGCGAGCCGTACCAGAGCTTGAGCCCCTCGTAGTCGGGCTTGCCGTGCGAGCCGGTCAGGCGGACGGTCTCGGGGTCGTTGACCAGCTCCCAGAGGCCGTCCACGTGTTCCGGGCCGACCGGCCGGAGCGTCACGTGCTCTCCGGGGAGCGTGGGTTTGCGCGCGAACATCATCCGGCGTGTCTACCGGCCGGAACCCCGTTGGGCAACCCGGTTGTCCGGAGCCGTCCTCGGGGCCGCGTCCGGACCGTGCCGCCCGGCCGCGTGCCGGGGCCGCGCGGACCCCGGCCCCGGGACGGGTTCACCAGGGTCCGTACGGCCCCTGGTTGCCGCCGCCCTTGCCGATCTCCCGCACCGCGGGACGCACGTCGGCGAGGTAGATGCCCGAGGCGATGACGGACGCGATCGTGAAGATGCTCAGCACCTGGAGGTACTGCACCGCGGCGGCGAAGCCGAACAGGGCCGCCAGCCCGAGGATGACCAGCCACAGGTTCTTGGTCTGCTTGCCGGTGACCGCGAACGCCCGTGCCGGGGTCTTCACCGCGTGCACGAGCGCCCAGCCCGACAGCGCGAACACTCCGACGGCCAGGATCCAGAAGACCAGGTCCAGGGCACCGTGGATTTCGATCATCGTCTCTCCAGAACGTTCGCCTCGCCGGTCTCCCTCAGCCTAATGCCGAAAGCCCCGTTCGCGTCGTCCTCGGCCCGTACCGGCCGGGCCTGCGGCCCGCTCCTCGCGTCCGGCCGCCTCCCGCCTCCGCCGCGCGCGGGCTCCCGAACGCCGAAGACCCGCCCCGGGGAGGATGCCGGAGCGGGCCTTGGAGGTCGGAGCGCACGAGGGACTCGCTCAGCCCCTGGATGTGCGGGTCGTGCCGGTCGTGCGGGTCGTGCCGGACTTCGCGGTGCGGGTGCCCTTCTTGGGCGTCCGGGCGGCGGCGATCGCGGGCTCGGCGGCCTCGGAGACCTCCTCCAGCTCCAGGGCGATCTCGCCGCTGGTCTTGGAGACGACCTTGCGGCCGCGGTTGGCGAACTCCTCGTACAGCTCGCCGGCCCTGCCCGCGATCTGGTCGGCGTAGTCGCGCGCCTTCACGGGGAAGTCCTTGGCGTAGCCCTCGGCCCTGCCGGCGAGCTGCCTGGCCCTCTCGGGAAGGTCCTTCGCGACCTCGCGGATCTCCTCGCGGCGGCCCTGCAGCTTCTGGATCTGCTCGGGAAGCTCGAGAAGCTTCTCGACGGCGAAGTCGCCGGCCCCGGCGACGGCGTAGAACGGCTTGGACTCGGCCAGCTTCTTGACTTCGGCGGTGATGGGCATGGGTTAACCTTCCTTGGTTTCCTCGGTGATGTGGCCGTTGCCCGGGGGAACCGCGTAGGGCTTCAACGCGGTGAGGTAATCCCCGGGGAGCGGCGCCTCGTCGTCAGGCGAGGAGTCCGCGTCACCCCGCCGGGGCTCCGGTGCGAGACGTGCTTTCTGGGAGGTCTGCACGTCGTCGTCCGGGGCCTCGGCCTGGTGGTTCTCCTTGCGAAACGACTCGTAGATGTCGATCAGCACCTGGCGTTGACGCTCGGTGATGAGGTGGTCGGCCCTGATCGCGGTCAGCACGTCGCTGTCCGGCTCGCGCTCCTCGATGAGGCCCGCCTGGACGTAGAGCGCCTGCGACGAGATGTGCAGGCCCTTGGCGATCTGGTTCAGGATCTCGGCGCTGGGCTTGCGCAGCCCGCGCTCGATCTGGCTCAGGTAGGGGTTGGAGACCCCCGCCGCCGCGGCGAGCTGTCGCAGGGAGATCTTCGCGTGCGTGCGTTGCTCGCGGATGTACTCACCGATCGAGCCGACCTTCGGTAGTGCCATGCTTCGAGTCTGCCGCACCGTGCTTGCAATTGCAAACGGGTTGGCTAACACTTGCAAGCACTTTGGGGTGAGTTTGGCGGAACATGGATGAATCCGCCCGAAGCTCTAGAACGGGCTCAGGGTTCGGTATGCGGGCTGGTCGTACCGTCAAGGCAGGTCAACGCGAGACGGGCCTCTAGTGGGGGACCAGCCAGAGCAGCGGCGCCGACGACGTCAGGACGACGGAGAAGGCGACGATGGCGTAGCGGACCCCGCGCGGCAGGACGGGGGCGGGGGTCACCAGGCGCTCGACCCTTGCCATCACGGCGGCGGCGGAGTTCGCGGCGCCCAGCGCGCCGTGCGGGGCCGGGACGGCCCCCGCCGTACCGAAGCGCAGCAGCGCGGTCGCCAGGCGGCGGGCGGAGCAGCCGCGCCGGGCGACGTCGTCGGCGGCCATCTCCACGAGCAGGCCGACCTCGCCCTGCGCGTCCCTGACCACGCGCGACCAGGGCAGCGCCCGGCGCAATGCGGCGAAGGGCAGCAGCACCAGGTCGTGCCGCTCGCGCACGTGGGCGGCCTCGTGGGCGAGCACCGCGCTCAGCTCGTCGGCGGAGAGCAGCTTGAGCGCCCCCTCGCTGACCACCACCTGGGAGCGCAGGCCGGGCACGCAGTAGGCGGTGGCGCCCGGGTGGTCGAGCACCCGCACGCCGGGGACCACCGGGTCCTCCCTGGCGACCAGGGCGAGCAGGGTGCGGTGGCGGTGGCGGGCGCGGAACGTCTGCGCGCCCGCGGCGAGCAGCACCAGGATCAGCACGGCCAGCGCGGTCAGCCCGGCGACGAGCGCGACGATCCTCGGCAGCTCGTACGGCCGCGGAAGCCCGCGTCCGCCGCCGAACACGGAGATCGCCAACTCGTGCACGCCGTGCAGCACGCCCTCGCCGTAGGGGGACAGCGCGTAGCCGAGCAGGGCGCCCGTCCCCGCCAGGCCCCAGGTGACCCCCAGGGCCTGCCACAGGACGATGGCCACGTGCGGGGCGCGGTAGGTCCACCGCGCCCGGGTGAGCCGCCAGGCGCCGACCGCGCAGACCAGGGCGAGCGTCGCCAGGGCTGCCACGGCCATCTACTCGTCCTCCAGCTCCCCCTCGAGGTCCGTCAGGGCCCTGCGCAGGATGTCGGCTTCGGTGCCGGTGACGGCTTGGGCGAACCGCGTGAGGGCCGCCGACCGGTCACCGGTCATGTCCAGCGCCTCCAGCATAAGCTCCGCGACGTAGGCGTCGCGGCTCTCCGCCGGTGCGTACCGCCACGCGCGCCCGTCACGGGTGCGGAGCAGGAACCCCTTGCGGGTGAGCCGGTCGAGCACGGTCATCACGGTCGTGGGCGCCAGGTCGCGGTCGGCGATCAGTCGCCCGACCTCCCGCGCCGTCACAGGGGATGGCTGTGCCCAGATGATGTCCATGATGCTGCGTTCAAGCTCGCCGAGACCCTTCACGCATCCAAGCCTAACTCCCGCACCACGAGGGGTAGTACTACGGGTTGTCGAGTGACATGCGTCACAGGTTTTTGACCATGTAGATCTCGTCCCGGTCGTCGCCGGGAGCGAGGCGGATCGCCCGGGGGATCCGGCCGACCTCCACGTACCCCAGGCGGCCGTAGAAGCCCTCGGTCCCGGTGCCGCCGCGGACCGTCAGGTGCAGCGCCTCCACGCCCAGGTCGCGGGCGGCGGCGTCGGCGGCGCGCATGAGCAGCGTCCCGTAACCCCGGCCCTGGTGCTTGGGGTGGACCATCACCCGCAGCACCCAGCGCCAGTGGGCCCGCAACCACGACTTCCCGTCACCCAGGATCAGCCAGCACGCCACCCGGTCCTCCTCGTCGAACCCGACCAGCAGGTGGTCGGGCCCACCGCGGGTGGTGTCGCAGGCGGCGAAGGTGGCCGCCGCCGTCCCCGCGATGTCGTCGGAGGTGACCGGGGGGACGAAGCCGACCGACCCCCCGGCGTTGACCACCTCGGTCCAGCACTCGACGAGCTCTCCGGTGAGCGCGGGGGTGAGTTCGGGGTCCACCACGAACCGCAGTTCTGCCATGCGCGGACTTTACCAAATCCGCGCACGAAACTTAGGGTTGCCTTACCAAACTTCCCGGGTCACCTCGGGGCGACCGCGGCCCAGGGGAGGGTGATCTCGCCGAGCCGCCAGCGCGCCCGGCCCCCCAGCGGCGGACGCTCGGCCAGCGGCCAGGTCCCGGCGAGCGTCGCGGCGGAGGCGATCCAGCGCTGCCGTGAGCCGTACGAGCTCAAGGGGGCGTTGACCGCCCAGGCCCGGTCGAAGTCGCGCAGGAACGCGTGGATGGGCTCGCCGGGGACGTTGCGGTGGATGAGCGTCTTGGGCAGCCGGTCGGCCAGGTCCGAGGGGCGCTCGAAGGAGTCGAAGCGGGCCGAGACGGTGAGGGTCCGGGGCCCCGAGCGGTCGAGCCCGGCCCAGACCGCGCGGTGGCCCACCTCCGAGCAGGTGCCCTCGACGATCATCCCGCCCGGCGCGAGGCGCTCGGAGAGCATCGCCCAGTACTCCCACGCCTGCGCCTCCCCGTACTGCCGCAGCACGTTGAACGCCCTGATCAGCAGGGGCGGCCGCGCCACCGGCAGCTCGAAGCCCCCCAGCCTGAAGGACAGTCCCGGCCGCTCGTACGGCTTGGCCGCCGCCACCCTGGCCGGGTCGATCTCGACCCCGACGACCTCGACCGAGGGGCAGATCCGGCGCAGCCGCAGGAACATCTCCAGGGTCGTGGTGTGCGAGGCCCCGTACCCCAGGTCGACCACGAGCGGGCGGACGGCGGAGCGCAGCGGGCGGCCGTGCGCGGCGACGACCCAGCGGTCGGCCCGCCGCAGGCGGTTGTGCCCGGTCGTCCCCCTGGTGATCTCTCCTATCGGCTTCGGCACGGTCAGACGCGGTGGACCTTGTGCTGGGCGGCCTGGGCCCGGGGGCGGATGACGAGGCGGTCGATGTTCACGTGGGCCGGGCGGGTCACGCACCAGGCGATGGCGTCGGCCACGTCGTCGGCGGAGAGCGGGCCGGGCACGCCCTCGTACACCCGCCCGGCGGCGGCCGAGTCGCCGCGGAAGCGGTTCAGCGAGAACTCCTCGGTGTGGACCATCCCGGGGGCGACCTCGACGATCCTGACCGGCTGCCCGACCAGCTCCAGCCGCAGCACCTCGGTCATCGAGGTCTGCGCGTGCTTGGCCGCGTTGTAGCCGCCGCCGCCCTCGTACGAGACGAGCCCGGCCACCGAGGTCAGCATCAGCAGCACGCCGTCGCCCGACTCGACCAGCCGGGGCAGCAGCGCCTGGGTCACACGGAGCGTGCCGAGCACGTTGACGTCGTACATCCGCTGCCAGTCGGCGACCTTCCCGCTCGCCACGGGCTCCAGGCCGATCGCGCCCCCGGCGTTGTTGACCAGCACGTCGCAGCGGTCGAGCGAGGCGGCCAGCTCCTCCACCGACTCCTGCGAGGTCACGTCCAGGGTGACCGGGCGGATCCCCGGGACCTCGGCGGCCAGCTCGTCGAGCCGCTCCCTGCGCCGCGCCGCGGCCACCACGTCGAAGCCCTCGGCGGCGAGCCTGCGGGCCGTCGCCTCCCCGATCCCGCTACTGGCCCCTGTCACCACAGCTGTCCTCTTCATAAACCCCCATCCTGCCAGGAGCCGCCGGTGTCGCCCTGTTCGGACCTGGTGTGTCCATGTGTCGGGAATGTTGCTGATTTCCCCATGGTTGAGCCCTCTCGGAGGTGGTGTCGGTGAGGCGACGACGGGTCAACCGGGTCGCGACGATCAGCATGCACACGTCCCCCCTGGACCAGCCGGGAACCGGGGACGCGGGCGGGATGAACGTCTACATCGTCGAGGTGGCGAAACGCCTGGCCGAACTCGGGGTGGAGGTGGAGATCTTCACCCGGCAGACGTCCCGGGACCTGCCACCGGTCGCCGAACTCGTCCCCGGCGTCACGGTCCGCCACGTCACCGCCGGGCCGTACGAGGAGCTCGACAAGGGCGACCTGCCCGGCCAGCTCTGCGCCTTCCTGTCGGGCGTGCTGCGCACCGAGGCCATGTACGAGCCGGGCCGCTACGACGTCATCCACTCCCACTACTGGCTCTCCGGCCAGGTGGGCTGGCTGGCCAAGGAACGCTGGGGCCTGCCGCTGGTGCACACCATGCACACCATGGCCAAGGTCAAGAACCTCCTGCTCGCCGAGGACGACAGGCCCGAGCCGGCCGCCCGGGTGCTGGGCGAGCAGCAGGTCGTGGACGTCGCCGACCGCCTGGTGGCCAACACCCCGACCGAGGCCAGGGAACTCGTCGAGCTGTACGGAGCCGCCCCGGCCCGCGTCGAGGTCGTCAACCCCGGCGTGAGCCTCAGGGTCTTCCAGCCCGCCTCCCGGGGCGCGGCCCGCCACAGGCTCGGGCTGCCGCAGGACGCCCACGTGCTGCTGTTCGTGGGCCGGGTGCAGCCGCTGAAGGCACCGGACGTGCTGCTGCGCGCCGCGGCCAGGATGCTCATCGACGACCCCTCGCTCAGGTCGAGGCTGGTCGTCGCCTGCGTCGGCGGCCCCAGCGGCAACGGCCTGGCCAGGCCCTCCTACCTCACCGACGTGGCCGCCTCGCTGGGGATCTCCGACGTGGTCAGGATCGTTCCCCCCGCGCCCCAGTACGAGCTGGTCGACTGGTACCGCGCGTCCGACGTGACCGTCGTCCCCTCCCACAGCGAGTCGTTCGGCCTGGTGGCCCTGGAGTCCCAGGCCTGCGGTACCCCGGTCGCCGCCGCGTCCGTGGGCGGGCTGCGCACCGCCGTGCGCGACGGTGTGTCCGGGGTGCTCGTCCAGGGGCACGACGCCCACGACTGGGCGCGGGTGCTCCGCAGGTTCGTCTACGAGCCCGCCTGGCGGGAGACGCTGTCGGCGGGGGCGGTGGCCCACGCGGCGGCCTTCGGCTGGTCGGCCACCGCGGCCCGGCTGGCGGACGTCTACGCCGGGGCGATGACGAGCCTGCACCGCGTCCCGATCGCGGTCAACTCGTGAGACCCGCCCGCGCGACCCGCTCGTGAGGCCTTCCCGAAGTCCTGACGAGCGCTTCGCGAAGCGGGGGCCGCGCCGTTCGTGAGGCCCGCCCGGCCGGTCCGCCCGCGCGTCCCGTTCGTGGCCCGCCGGGCGGGCCTCCCGCGCGCGTCCCGTTCGTGAGGCGTGGGCGGCCCGCTCGCCGGGCCCGCTCGTAAGCTGGGCGCATGCGCGAAGTGATCGAGGCGGCGCTGAAGAGCGCGGACGCCTCCTACGAGCAGCCCCGGCCGGGGGCCTTCCTGGTGAGGCTCCCGGGCCAGCACAAGCTCGCCACCATGACCTGGTTGATCGTCGGTGACCAGGCTTTGCACGTGGAGGCCTTCTTCTGCCGACAGCCCGACGAGAACCACGCCGAGTTCTACCGCTGGCTCCTCACCAAGAACGGCTCCATGTACGGGGTGCACTTCGCCCTCGACCCCATCGGCGACGTCTACCTCGTGGGCCGCGTCCCGCTGGAGGCGGTCACCGACGAGGAGGTCGACCGCCTTCTCGGATGCGTGCTCACCTACTCCGACGAGGGCTTCGACCGCGCCCTGGAGCTGGGTTTCGCCTCCTCGATCCGGCGCGAGTGGGAGTGGCGGGCCAAGCGCGGCGAGTCCCTGGCCAACCTCCAGGCCTTCGCCCGCTTCGCCGACCCCGAACGCTGAGAGCCCAAGCACCCCGGGGATCCCGAGGATCCCGAGGATCCCGGGGATGCGGAGCAAGCGCCCACTAAGCTTGTCGGCATGTCGACTTTGGTGCTGCTTCGGCACGGTGAGAGTGAGTGGAACGCGAAGGGTCTGTTCACCGGATGGGTGGACGCGGGGCTCTCGGCCAAGGGCGAGGAGGAGGCGCGCCGCGGCGGGCGGCTGCTGCTCGACGCGGGGGTGCGTCCCGACGTGGTGCACACCTCCCTGCTGACCAGGGCGATCCAGACGGCCAACCTCGCGCTGGGCGCCGCCGACCTGCTCTGGCTGCCGGTCTCGCGGTCCTGGCGGCTCAACGAGCGCCACTACGGCGCCCTGCAGGGCAAGGACAAGGCGCAGACGCGTGCCGAGTTCGGTGACGAGCAGTTCATGCTCTGGCGCCGCTCCTACGACGTCCCGCCGCCCCCGATCGCCGACGACGACGAGTTCTCCCAGGCCGGCGACGCCCGCTACGCGCTCCTGCCGGGCGAGCTGCTGCCGAGGACCGAGTGCCTCAAGGACGTCGTCGAGCGCATGCTGCCGTACTGGTACGACCAGATCGTGCCCGACCTCGCGCAGGGCAGGAACGTGCTGGTCGTCGCGCACGGCAACTCGCTCCGGGCACTGGTCAAGCACCTGGACGGGATCGGCGACGACGAGATCGCCGGGCTCAACATCCCCACCGGCATCCCGCTCCGGTACGAGCTGGACGACGCCTTCCACCCGGTCACCAAGGGCGGCCGGTACCTCGACCCCGCCGCCGCCGAGGCCGCCATCGAGGCCGTGGCCAACCAGGGCAAGTAGCCCCGGCACCCCCGGAACGTACGAGAAAAGAAGGAAGGGCCCGCCGGATCCGGCGGGCCCTTCCTCTTGTGATCGCTTCTTTTACGACCGCGACGAGGGTCAGAACGCGGAGGCGTCCTGGGGGCGGGAGCCCGTCACCAGATAGACCACGTCGTGCGCGACGCGGACCGCGTGGTCGGCGTAGCGCTCGTAGTAGCGCCCGATGAGCGTCACGTCGATGGCCGGTTCGACGCCGTACTTCCAGTCGGGGGCCATCAGGACCTTGAACAGCTTCCGGTGCAGCTTGTCCATGGCGTCGTCGTCGGACTCCAGCTCCAGGGCCGACTCCACGTCGCGCGAGGCGATGCAGCTGCCGGTCTTGGTGACGAGGCGCTCGGCGATCTGCCCCATCTCCAGGATGGTGGAGCGGACCTCCGGCGGGATCGCGGAGTCGGGGTGGCGCAGCCTGGCGACCTTGGCCACATGCTCGGCGAGGTCGCCCATGCGCTCCAGGTCGGTGCCCATCCGCAGCGCCGCGATGATCATTCTGAGGTCCACGGCCACGGGCTGCTGCCTGGCCATCAGGTCGAAGATCGAGGCCTCGATCTCCGCGAAGATCCGGTTGACTTCTTCGTCCCGGGAGATGACGCTCTCGGCGAGGTGGACGTCGGCGTCCAGGAGGGCCGTGGTGGCCCGCGATATCGCCGACCTCACGAGCCGGGTCATCTCGACGAGCCGCTCGGTGAGGGCGTCGAGTTCTTCGTGATAGGCGTCGCGCATGGATTCACCGTAGGGCGGTAACGGTGAACGAACCTCGACCGTAAAGTGAACTTTATGGGAAAGGCCATGGTCATGCCTCCTTAGCAGTCCTCAATGGGAAAAGCCCGACCTACCATCGAGGGCGTGAAGCCTACGGGAGGACCACGTGAGTGAGCTGATGGCGAGCCTGGCCGCGCTGGCCGGTTTCGTCGTGGGAGCGCTGGCCGTGATGGTCGTCCGCCACACCCAGGGACAGCGGAGTGCGATGACACCGGTCGACGGCGTTGAGCCCGGCGCACTGCCACAGGGGGTCGCCTCGGTGCTGGCCGTGCTGCCGTCCTCGGCGGTCGTGCTCGACAAGGAGGACCGCGTGCTGCGGGCCAGCTCGGCGGCCCGCGCGTTCGGCCTCGTCAAGGGAGATCACCTGATGGCGGCCGAGCTGCTCGCGCTGGCCAGGAAGGTACGCAGGGACGGCGAGATCCGCGAGAGCGAGATCGAGGTGGCCGGCCACAAGTTCGGCCAGGAGTCGACCAACTTCGCGGTGCGGGTCGCCCCGCTCGGCTCGCACGGCCAGGTGCTCGTCCTCGCCGAGGACCAGACCGAGCACCGCCGCGTCGAGGCGGTCCGCCGCGACTTCGTGGCCAACGTGAGCCACGAGCTCAAGACGCCGGTGGGCGCGCTGTCGCTGCTGGCCGAGACCATCCAGGACGCCGCCGACGACCCCGAGGCGGTCACCCGCTTCGCCGGGCGCATGCAGCACGAGGCGGCCCGGCTCACCTATCTCGTCCAGGACCTCATCACCCTCTCCCGCATCCAGGGCGCCGAGCCCATCCCCACCCCGGGCCCGGTCCTGATCGACGAGGCGGTGCACGAGGCCATCGACCGCTGCAACACCACCGCGGCGGCCAAGGACATCACCCTCGTCGCCGGCGGGGTCGAGGGCCTGCGGATATGGGGCGACGACGAGCTCCTCGTCACCGCCCTGCGCAACCTCATCGACAACGCGGTCGCCTACAGCCCCGAGCACACCCGGGTCGTGGTCAGCGCCCGCGCGGCGGGCCCCAACACCGAATCCGTCGAGATCAGCGTGAGCGACCAGGGGATCGGCATTCCCGAGAGCGCCCAGGAGCGGATCTTCGAACGGTTCTTCCGCGTCGACGCGGCACGCTCGCGGGCGACCGGCGGCACGGGCCTCGGCCTGGCCATCGTCAAGCACGTGGCCGCCTCCCACAACGGGGCGGTCACGGTGTGGAGCAAAGAAGGTTCCGGTTCCACATTCACCCTCCGCCTGCCCGCCTTCGGCGGCATGGCGGTCACGGAACCCGTCACAGTCACGATTCCCCTGGAGGCCGCGCAGTGACTCGCGTGCTCGTTGTCGAGGACGAGGAATCGTTCTCCGACGCCCTGTCATACATGCTGCGCAAGGAAGGCTTCGAGGTGGCCGTGGCCACCACCGGGCCGGAGGCGCTTGAGACCTTCGACCGCAACGGCGCTGATCTGGTGCTGCTCGACCTGATGCTCCCGGGCCTGCCGGGTACCGAGGTCTGCCGCTCCCTCCGGCAGCGCTCCAACGTGCCGGTCATCATGCTCACCGCCAAGGACAGCGAGATCGACAAGGTCGTCGGGCTGGAGCTCGGCGCCGACGACTACGTCACCAAGCCCTTCTCCTCCCGGGAGCTGGTGGCCCGCATCCGCGCCGTTCTGCGCCGCCAGGGCGACGTGGAGGAGCTGGAGTCGGCGGTGCTGGCCGCGGGTCCCGTCCGGATGGACGTCGACCGCCACATCGTCGCCGTGCGCGGTGAGCCCGTGCAGCTGCCCCTGAAGGAGTTCGAGCTGCTGGAGGTGCTGCTGCGCAACGCCGGGCGGGTGCTCACCCGGGGCCAGCTCATCGACCGGGTCTGGGGAGCCGACTACGTGGGCGACACCAAGACCCTGGACGTGCACGTCAAGCGGCTGCGGGCCAAGGTCGAGTCCGACCCCTCCAACCCGCGCTGCATCCTCACCGTCCGGGGACTGGGCTACAAGTTCGATCCCGCGGAGGTCTGAGCCACCCCGCCCCTTCCCGGAAGCCTCCGTGTCCGTTCCCGGACGATCGCCCGCGCCTCAGGGGCGTCGTCCGTCCGGGCGTGCCCGCCTCCGGAGGGATCGCTCACCTCGGTGACCGCTCACCTCGGTGACCGCCCGCCTCCGGACGATCCGAGGGGCCGTACGGCGTGCCCGCGCCGTACGGCCCCTCGGCGTGTCCGGAGGCCGTCACCGGCCCCCGGGAGTCAGTGGCCGGAGTGCTCGTCCCCGGTGGTGGCGGAGGGCGTGGGCGACGGCGTGGGGGCCGCGGTGGCGCCGGGAGCCTGCGGGTAGGCGGTGAACTCACGGCTGCGGGTGACGACGGGGATCGTGAGCTGAATGATCCCGGCGTTGGCGAACTGCAGCTGCACCTTGAGGCCCTCGCCGCCCCTGAGCGGCTTCTTCAGCCCCTCGACGAGGATCGTGGGGGTCGGCTTGCCCACGTTCACCCGCTGGTCGTGAGGGAGCGCCACGGGCGCGCTCACCTTCGCCGTGCCGAGGGCGGGGTCGACGCCGAGGCCGACGAGCTGGTCGGCGCCCGCGTTGGTGTTGACCAGTGACAGGTAGAGCGGGGTGGACCCCCCGGTCGGCAGCGTCGCGCCGGAGTCCGGGCCCAGGAAGAAGGCCTGGGAGATGTCGATGCCGTTCTTCTTGACCGAGAGGGCCTCGGTCGGCGAATAGGGCTTGTTGGTGATCGCGTCGGATCCGGCACCGCAGCCGGCCAGGACGGGAGCGGCTGCGAGGAACGCCGCGGCGACGATCGCCCGGTGGCGGATGTTGCGGGTCACGGTGCGAGTTCTCCTTGTCACGCGCGAGATAGGGCAAGGGCAACCCTATCGGCGACGTTTACCGGGTTTCCCGCCGACCCGCCTCATCATCCGATGGCGAGGAACGCAGGTCATAAGTGCTTTTTGCCCCTCTGATTCACACAGTTGGTCACTTGTCAAGTCATAAGATGCGGCTTTGACCTGCAGTTATGGTGATTTCACTGTTCCGGGAGGCTGTGGATACGTGGTACTCTTGAGTACAGCGGAAGGGGTACTTGTCACATGACTTTCCAGGTCGGCGACACTGTCGTCTACCCCCACCACGGGGCTGCTCGGATCGAGGCGATCACGACCCGAACCATCAAGGGTGAGGAAAGGACCTACCTGGTTCTTAAGGTCGACAAGGGCGACCTTACCGTCCAGGTGCCGGCTGACAACGCAGAACTCGTCGGTGTTCGCGATGTCGTCGGACAAGAGGGCCTTGAGCGCGTCTTCGACGTGCTTCGAATGCCTCACACCGAAGAGCCCACGAACTGGTCCCGACGCTACAAGGCGAACCTTGAGAAGCTGGCGTCCGGCGACGTCAACAAGGTTGCCGAGGTCGTTCGCGACCTGTGGCGGCGAGACAGGGAGCGCGGACTCTCCGCAGGAGAGAAGCGAATGCTGGCGAAGGCCAGGCAGATCCTCGTCAGTGAGCTCGCGCTCGCGGAGAAGACGAACGAGGACAAGGCCGAGGCCCTGCTGGACGAGGTTCTCAACTCCTGAACAAGACATTTCCACGGGTGGGCGTCGGGGTCGACGTCCACCCGTTCGCTTCTGGCCGCGAGCTTCACCTCGCCGGTCTGCACTGGCCCGGCGAGACCGGCCTGGCCGGTCACTCCGACGGTGACGCCGCGGCCCACGCCGCCTGTGACGCGTTGCTGTCCGCGGCGGGTCTCGGTGACCTCGGCGGTCTGTTCGGCACGGCCGATCCCCGCTGGGCCGGCGCCTCGGGCGTCGCGCTGCTGGAGGAGACCGCGCGCAAGGTGCGCGCCGCGGGCTTCGAGATCGGCAACGTGGCCGTCCAGGTGATCGGTAACCGCCCCAAGCTCGCTCCCCGCCGTGTCGAGGCCGAGAAGGCCCTCAGCGCCGCCGTGGGGGCTCCCGTGAGCGTCAGCGCCACCACGACGGACGGGCTCGGTCTCACCGGGCGCGGCGAAGGCGTCGCGGCCGTCGCGACCGCGATCGTGGTGAACCTGTAGCGGGTGTCAGACGTCTTCTATACGGAACGTGCGAAACGTTCCGGCGAGCGGCGCGGAATGCTCGTCGATCCATATCGAGGCGGTGGCCCGTTTCCTGGCGCGGTACGGGCCACCCCTTTTTGGCGTGATCAGTGAATGCGCTGGGTAACCCCTTGGTGACCGTGTCTCGTAACAGGGGGAGCCGGACATGATCGTCTCGATTATCTCCGCAATCATCATCGGTGCCATCATCGGCGCCCTGGCGCGTCTCATCCTTCCGGGGCGTCAGAATCTCAGCATCGGCCTGACACTCATCGTCGGCATCGTCGCCGCGCTCATCGGCTCGCTCATCGCCGGAGCACTCGGTCTGACCAACACGCGTGGGGTCAACTGGTGGGAACACATCATCCAGTTGGCGCTCGCGGTGCTCGGGGTGCTGCTCGTCGTCCAGATGCAGGCGAGAAAGACGCATTGAAGGTTTTTGCCACCTGTAGGAATATCCGTGACTCAGGGGGTAGCCACCTCCCTGTGAGGGTGAAGGTCTCACGCTCACTGGGAGGTTGAACATGACTATCGCGTCCATTCTCGGGGCAATCGTCATCGGCGCGGTCGTTGGCGCGCTCGGCCGTCTCCTGCTTCCCGGTAGGCAGGCGATCGGGCTGATCCTGACCGTCGTCGTCGGCATCGTCGCCGCGCTCATCGGTACCGCCATAGCCCAGGTTCTCGGTGTCGCCACCACGGACGGCATCGACTGGATCGAACTCGTCATGCAGGTCGGCCTCGCCATCGTCGGTGTCGGCCTGGTCGCCGGTCTCAAGCGCTCCAGGGTCTAGCGAACACCCGGTGAACCATCCCGGTGATATCGCCGAGACTCGACTGGACCCCCTCCGGTCCGGAGGCACTCGCGGTGACGCGCACGATGTCATCGTGCTCCAGGAGAAGACCCGCTCGGTTCCATCTGGCCTGCCGAGCGGGTCTCGGTCGTTCCAGGCCGGTTCGAGCAGTGTGCCGAACCGGCTTCCGGCCGATCCTGACACGGGCCCGGAGGTGAGCAAGGCGCCGGTCCGCAGCGGGGCGCCGCTCACACATGTGTGAGCGAATAGCTGCGGGCCGGTCCAACACCCGGTGTCGAACGGCGGTTCCGGCAGGAGACAGCCGCTCGGCCCCACCGCGGCGCGCGGCCCAGAGCGCGCCGCAGCCCCGCCGTCACCCGGCCGCCGGACAGGCGGGCCGGGTGACGGCGGGGCCTGTACGTGGCCGGGTCACCCCCGCCGGTCCCACCGCCACGGCCCGGTTCCACTGTCACGGTGAAACCACCCACGAGGGGCCGGGACCGCCTGAGGGACGGCCCGGGTGACGCGGCTCTTCCGGGCGGTGACGCCCGGGGCCGCCGGTCTGATCCACCACCCGATCCACACCCGGAGAACGTGGTCATCGAACGCCTGGGCGACCCGCCCGGCGCGTACGGCGGGGTCGAGGGGACGCCGACCACGTAGCCGATCTCAGCGCCCCCGCTGAGCCGACGGCCCGAAGACCGGGTCAGCTCCTCCCAGGCCCCGGAGCTGACCCGACGGGCGTACGACCTCGACCCGAGCGCCTACGGGCGTCCGCCACCGGTCGCGCGGCGCCGGGGCACCAGGATCACCCGGACGTCTGGTCCGGGGTTCGTGCCGTGCTCCACGGACGCCTTCTCTCACTCACCCGGCTCTCACTCACCCGGCTCTCACTCACCCGGCTCTCACTCACCCGGCTCTCACTCACCCGGTGGTACGGGCGTGCTGCGCATCCGCCCGGAGGGCGGTGCCGCGGTGCCGTCCTCGTCGTGCGACCGCGCCTCGGCCTCCTCGCCGGCGTCGGCGGCCTCGGCGCCGTGCGCGGGGTCCGGGGACTCCCCGGCCTTCCGGCCCGCGCCACGCGCCTTCCGGGCCGCCACGGGCGCCTCCGCGGCGCTCCCGGAGGCCGCCTCTGTGGCCGCCTCCGTGGCCGCCTCCGTGGCCGTCCGCCTCTTCCGTTCCGCGGCCGTCCTGCCGGACGGGGCCTTCGCCGGGCGGTCCTTCACGGCGAGGATCGGCTGGGTGTCGGCGTCGCGCTCGCTCACCTCGCCGGCCTCGGCCGCCCGCTCCCGCTTCTGGGGAAGGTCGGCTTCCTCCCGGGGAAGGTCGGTGTCGCTGTCCCACGTCTCCACCCGCTCGCTGACCCTGCTGCCGCTCTCGGGCTCGGGTTCCCGTACGGCCGGGCGGGGCGGGTGGACGAGCAGGTCCCCCTGGCGAGGCCGGACCAGGTCGCCCCAGCGCATCGGCTTTCCCTGCAGGGGCGCCGCGGGTCCCCGAGGGGGCGGCGGCGGGTCCTGCGGGATGTCGGTGACCTCGGGCGTCTCCGGCGCCGGGGTGGGGCCGACCACCGGCTCTCCCACCGGGAGGTCGTGGTGCGGGGCGTCCTCCAGGGGAGGCGCTGAGTGCGGGTCGAGCATGATCTCGGCCGCGGGATGGTGCACCAGCTGCCCCGGGTGACCCGAATGGCTCGGGTGGTCCGCGTGGCCGGGGCGGGCGGGCTGCTCGTGGGGCGGCTGCCACCGCTCCCCGGGGTCGGGCGCGCCGGGCCGCTCCCGGGCCGCCTGGCTCGCCTCGGGGAACGGCACGATGTCGTGCCCGGGAAGGCCGGACAGGACCGCGTCGCCCGAGGCCCTCCTGGCGGCGGCGTGTTTGATCAGCAGGAGCCAGAGCCACAGGGCCAGGACCAGCGTCACCCAGGGGGCGACGGCGACCACGACGGCCGCGCGCTGCTCGTCCACGCCCGCCCGCATGGCCGTGGACACCTCGGCGGCGGCCGCGCCGACGAACAGCAGCGTCAGGATCAGGCCCGCCTGCAGCCGTACCGGCCACCAGCCGCCCCTCAGCAGCAGTACGCCGATCATCGCGATGACGAGCAGGGCGTCGAAGGCGGCGGGGTAGAGGTACGCGAGGCCGGCGGGCGCCCTGCCCGCCACGGCGAGGGCGCGCAGATCCTCGAAGGAGAGCACGCAGGCCGCGGCGGTGAGCGCGGCCACGCCGACTCCGGTGACGGCGATCCCGGCGCGGCGCAGGGCGACGGCCGTCCGGCTCGGCTCGGTGGCGGCGATGGGCAGGGGCGGGGGCGGGGACGGGCGGGAGATCGAGCCTGCCGCCCCGGGGGATTTGACGTCCATGGCCCTTTGAGCCTACAGAATCGGCATCTAGCATGATCGGGGAGTTTTCCGAGGAACGACAGAGATTGACCGAGGCGGAGAAATGGCAAAGCTGTCCGATCCCGTACGCGCGATGTTCGACGCCGCGAACTTCGCCACCGTGACAAGTCTGAACGCCGACGGGAGCCCGCAGTCGAGCGTCGTCTGGGTGGGGACGGACGGGGACGACCTCGTGTTCTCCACGGTCAAGGGGCGGCGCAAGAGCGCCAACTTCGCGCGCGACCCGCGTACGGCCATCGTGGTGTTCGACCCCGCCGACCCGTACAGCTACGTCGAGGTGCGGGGGACGGTCACGGTGACGGACGACCCCGGAGGGACGCTCATCCAGGAGATGTCACACAAATACCGGGGGGAGGGGTGGGTCGAGGCGAAGCCCGGGGTGGAGAGAGTGATCGTCAGGATCACCCCGGAGCGCGTCGTCTGCCACGGCGCCGTTCAATCGGAGTAGTTGGGTGACATTCGGCCGCTAATGGTCATAAAACACTCTGCTGAGTGTCTTCAACGTCCCGCAACTCGGTTTGTGAGGCGAGGTGAGGCATTAGCCTTGCCTTCGTGAGCCTGCAGCTATACGACACCAGCGTACGCGCCGTCCGCGAATTCGTCCCGGTCGAACCCGGCCGGGCCTCGATCTACCTGTGTGGTGCCACCGTGCAGGCTCCCCCGCACATCGGGCACATCCGCTCGGGCGTCAACTTCGACGTGCTCCGCCGCTGGATGATCAGGTCCGGCTACGAGGTGACCTTCTGCCGCAACGTCACCGACATCGACGACAAGATCATCAGAGTCGCCGCTGCGGAGAACGTGCCGTGGTTCGCCGTCGCCGAGCGCAACCAGAGGGCGTTCACCTGGGCCTACGAGGTGCTGGGCTGCCTGCCCCCGACCGTCGAGCCCCGGGCCACCGGCCACGTGCCCGAGATGATCGAGCTGATGGACCGGCTGATCGCCGCCGGGTACGCCTACGCCTCCGAGGGCGACGTCTACTTCGACGTCATGGCCTACGCCGACCGGTACGGCTCGCTGTCCAACCAGAAGCTCCAGAACATGCGGGCCGCCGGTGACACCGACACCGACACCTGCAAGCGCGACCCGCGCGACTTCGCGCTCTGGAAGGGCGAGAAGCCCGGGGAGCCGACCTGGCCGACCCCGTGGGGCCGGGGGCGCCCCGGCTGGCACCTGGAGTGCTCGGCCATGGCGACCAAGTATCTCGGGTCCACCTTCGACATCCACGGCGGTGGCGTCGACCTGATCTTCCCGCACCACGAGAACGAGCTGACCCAGTCCCAGGCGGCCGGCGACGGCTTCGCCCGCTACTGGATGCACAACGGCATGCTCAAGATCGGCGCGGAGAAGATGAGCAAGTCGCTCGGCAACTCCCTGCTGGTCCCCGAGGTCACCAAGAAGGTCCGCCCGGTCGAGCTCCGCTACTACCTGGCGGCCCCGCACTACCGTTCGTCGATCGAATACTCCGAGGAGGCGCTGTTCGAGGCCGCCTCGGCCTACCAGCGCATCGAGGGCTTCGTCACCCGCGCGGCCGAGGTCATCCACGACGTCGACGCGCACGCGCCGCTTCCCCAGGCCTTCTCCGACGCCCTCGACGACGACCTGGGCACCCCCCAGGCGCTCGCCGTGGTGCACGAGGTGGTCCGCGAGGGCAACGTCGCGCTGGCCCAGGGCAACAAGGAGCAGGTGGCCAGGCTGCTCGCCGAGACGCAGAACATGCTCGACGTCCTCGGCCTCGACCCGCGCTCGGAGCAGTGGCGCTCCTCGGGCGGCGAGACCGGCATGCGGGCGACCGTCGACGCGCTGGTCGCCGTGGCGCTGGAACAGCGGCAGGCGGCGCGGGCGCGCAAGGACTTCTCGGCGGCCGACAGCATCCGTGACCAGCTTTCCCACGCGGGCATCCACGTCGAGGACACCCCCCAGGGCCCACGCTGGGAACTCTCGCGGTGAAACCAGGCCGTACGCTATAGACCATGGCTGGTGGGGGTAAAGGGTCCGGGCGACCCGCGAAGAAGAAGAGTCCGACCAAGGGCACGGGCGGCAACGTCCGTCGTGGCCTTGAGGGCAGGGGAGCCACCCCGCCGGCGCATCTGCGGCACTGGCACAAGGACAAGGCGCGCACCGAGCGGATCGAGCGCGAGGAGAAGACCGGCAGGTCCTCCTCCCCGCGCACCCCGGTCCGCACCCGGCGGAGCGACGACGCGCCCGAGCACATCGGCGGGCGCAACCCCGTCGTCGAGGCGCTGCGGGCCGGGGTTCCGGCCAGCACGCTCTACGTGGCCCTGCGGATCGACAACGACGACCGCGTCAAGGAGTCGGTCCGCATCGCCGCCGACCGGGGCATCGCGATGCTGGAGGTCGGCAGGGAGAAGCTCGACCGCCTCACCGAGGGCGGGATCCACCAGGGCATCGCCCTGCAGATCCCGGCGTACGACTACGCCCACCCCGACGACCTGGTCCGCACGGCCCAGGACGCCGCGGAGGTCCCGCTGATCGTCGCTCTCGACAGCGTCACCGACCCCCGCAACCTGGGCGCCATCGCCCGCTCGGCCACCGCCTTCGGCGCTCACGGCCTGGTCATCCCCTCCCGCCGCTCGGCGGGGGTCACCGGCGGGGCCTGGAAGACCTCGGCGGGCACGCTGGCCAACCTGCCGGTCGCCCGCGCCGCCAACCTCACCGCCACCCTGCGCGAGTACCGCGAGGCGGGCCTGTTCGTGATCGGCCTCGACGGCGAGGGCACGGTCGACATCGGCGAGGCCAACCTCCTCGACGGCCCGCTGGTCGTCGTCGTGGGATCCGAGGGCAAGGGCCTGTCCCGCCTGGTCCGCGAGGCCTGTGACCTGGTCGTCCGCATCCCGATGCACGCCGCGGCCGAGTCGCTCAACGCCGGGGTCGCCGCCGGCATCGCCCTCTACGAGGTCGCCCGCCACCGCCGTTCCTAACGGTTCGCAATCGGCAGGGCATACCTCGGTGACGTACGGGGAGTGAGCCGACTACACTCGTCTGGCGACCGTGCCGACGTAGCTCAATCGGCAGAGCAACAGTCTTGTAAACTGTAGGTCAGGGGTTCGATTCCCCTCGTCGGCTCGCATGTGAAAGGCCAGGTCAACCGATATCGGTTGACCTGGCCTTTCGCCGTTCAGGGAAACTTTATGATCTTCCGTGCCCGTTGCATGCCCGATGGCTTCTCGTGCCCGCCTGCCCGAGCCCGCTTGAACGCCTTCCCGAGCGCCTTGGCGATGACCTTGTCCCGGTCCTGGCTGGCGTGCTGGTAGATCAACGCCGCCCGCGTCGAGGAGTGCCCCATCCGGGACATCAACTCCTTGAGGCTCGCCCCGGTCGAGGCCGCCAGGGTGTTACCGATGTGGCGGAGATCGTGGAAGTGGAGGCCAGGGAGCCCCCACAGCCTTGCGGGTCCTGTCCCACGTCCGGCGGAACCCGGAGTGCTTCAACGGCCCGCCGTTGGGACCGGTGAACACGCGCCCGTACTCTCCCGGCTCGGCGAACATCTCCAGATGCACCCGCAGCTCAGGAATGATCTCCGGAGGGATGGAGACTACACGCCGACCGGCTCGCGACTTGGGGGAGTCGTCCAGCACCTTCCCACCGCCGATCTCGACCAGGGCGCCGGCGACCCGAAGCACTCCCGCATCGAGATCGAGATGTGTACGGCGGAGCCCGACCAGTTCGCCCCACCGCAGGCTCGCGAAGGTCCCCAGGAGCACGAGCGCCCGGTATCGCTCCGGGACCGTCGTCACGATCTCCACGACCTTGGCCAGCGGGATCATCTCCCGTTCCGGAGTGTCAGGCATGCCGGCGCCCTTGATCCGGCATGGGTTCTTGCGGATCAACTCGTCGTTCACCGCCGTGCCCATGATCGACTTGAGAAGCTGGTAAGCCTTGGCCACGGTGGACTGCCCGACGACGCCGAGCCGTTCCTTGCGCCAGCGCCGCACGTCGGCTTCCTTGATGTCGGCGAGGCAGCGGTTGCCGAAAGCCGGAGCGAGGTGGTTCTTGAGCAGGCCCCGGTACAGCAGCTCCGTCCGGTGCTTGAGCACCCGATCATCGATCCACTCGGCGGCATATGCCCCGAAGGTCACCTTGCCGCCCTCCGGACTCATCCAGTCACCACGCTGGATCTCGGCCTCTTTCAGGACGAGCCACCGGTCCGCGTCCTTCTTGGTGGCGAAGGTCTCCGGTGCAGGGCGATCCACGCCGTCAGGCCCCGCGTAGCGAGCCTGGAACCGCCCGGAGGGGAGTTTCCGTACCCGTCCGAAGCGTCGCTTAGAGGGCTTCCTGGCCCGTGACGGCCGGGGGTTTTCTTCCGGGGTGGCCAGAGCGGTCTTAGCCATTACGCGGCCCTCCTGCGGCGTGTTGTGGTGATCGGTTCGACCAGCCCCGCAGCGATGAACGCCTCTAGCGCCGCTTCGGGGATGCGGACGTTACGGCCGACGTGAATGAAGGCGATCCGTCGTTCTTCGATCAGGCGACGGGGGAAGCGGGAGGTGGTGTTGAGCCGTTCGGCGGCCTCTTCGACGGTGAGCAGTCGGCCCCGTGCGAGTTCCGGGAGGAGCGAGACGGGCTCTTGTCTGGTCTTCCTGGTCATGCCGCCACCCCCAGGGCCGGAGTTGCCGAAAGATCTGGAACAGGGAGGCCGTCTGCTCTGGCCTGGAGTTCGGTCAGGCGTGCTTTGGTGCGATGGCGGTCGGCGACCCCGCGCAGCAGCCGTTTGGCCAGTGGGGTGCGGTTGGGATCCTTGGAGGAGACCGGCCGCCACACGTAGCGGTGAGAGTCGGTCACGGTGTCATCGGGCAGGCCGAGCATGTCGAGGACCCAGGCCCGGCGGTCGGCCTTGTGCTCCCGGAGGGTCTTGTTCGACCACTTGCGCGAGACCAGCACGCGACGGCCCGCGTAGCCGAGGTGTTCAGCCTTGTGCGCCTTGCCCTTGCACCGGCCCGGCAGCATGCCCGCTTTAGCCCCCTTGGGCTGCACGCCGTAGCGCAGCCAGTTCGGGCACGTGGCCGAGCACGGTTCGTAGCGCAGAGCCTCAACCATCCGAGTCGCGTGGTCACGACGCGCGGGGTTCTCGGTGGCGGGGTCGTCGGGGTCGAGGGGGTCGCCCAGGCTCTTGGTCAGGTACTTGGTGAGGTAGCCGATGCGCTTGTGCGCGTCCGGCGATCCGGCGACGAGGCCCTGAACATCGACCTGAGCGCCGAAGCGCACCACGTGCAGCGGTTCGGCCTCCTCGTCCTGGTCGAGCTGGTCGAGTGCCTCGTCCCAGGTAGGCAGCAGTTCCCCAGTGGCGGGGTCGAGGTAGTCGCCTGCCTGTCCGTCCGGGTAGGTGGCGCCGTCGCCCAGGTCAGCCCGAGGCGCCCACACGGGCAGGTGGTCCCCGTCGAAGCGGACCTCAGTGACCGATGGCCACCACACCTGATGGTAGGTCGCCGCAGCGATGGCCTTGATCTCCGCACGCGGCATGGTCCCGCGGATTGCCATGTGCAGATGCGGCGCGAGCCGCTTCTGAGGTTCGACGGTGGCGAAGTACTGCACGTCATAGCCCGCCACCCGGCGCAGATTCTGCACGAAGCGGTCGACGAGCTTGGAGAAGTGCAGCGCATCGCGAGCAGCCGCCGCGTAGTCATACGTGCTCGGATCGACTGGCACGCCCAAACCGGAACGGATCTTGCCGTAGGAGGGCAGGGTGAGGGTGACGAACAGCGACGGCCGGTAGACCCTGCCATCGGGGGCGATGAAGGTCCGGCCGAGGGTGGTGTCCTGCTTGGCCCGCTTGGGCAGATCCGGCGCATCCTGACGACGCCTCGTCGAGCGGGAGCGCTTGGGAGCAGCGCGACCACCCAGGACGTTGCCCCGCATCCCAGCGGCGTTGATCTCCGCATCAATACCCGCGATGGCCTCGTCCCAGTCGGCGACCTCTTCGCCGTTCCTCTCGGCCTCGTCCCGCTTGGCTTCCACGTCGGCCCGGAACTCGATCAGCCATTTCTGGTCATCGGTGGAGGGGTGCGGTTCGGCGACGGGTTCGTGGTCGAGGTGCCAGCCTTCCCGGCACTGTGCCCGGCGGAGCTGCTGGTTGCGTTTGGCGCACGGCGGGCACTTGGCTTCCTGCGTGGTGCCGCAGGGGATGTCGAACGGTTCGCTCTGGCCGGTGTGGGTGTCCAGGCGTCGCATCTCGATGGGGCGGATGCACACGCCGTTGAGCTTGGCGACCTCGATGGCCACGTCCAGGGCGACGGGCAGGGTGTCGCGCACCAGGCGGGGAAGGGTGCGATCAGCGCCGTTCGGCGGGGTGTCAGTCGAAGGGGTGTCGGTCGGGGGGATAGCGAGGGTGTCGGTCACATGGCCCCCTTCGGGTCGACGAGATCGGCGCAGATCCGGTAGGCGTCGCGGTAGGGGTATTTGCGCAGCCGCGCGGAGTCGAGGTCGACGATCACCGTCACCTCGGCGAGGTCGGAGCCGTCAACGGTGTGCAACCGCCGGAAGGGAAGGCCCGCGATCTGGGCCGGGGTGGCGTGCAGGATGAGGCGCATCAGGCCACCCCCTCCATCTCGATCGGCAGCGTGTCGCCGGCCATCAGCGCCGCCATGTCTCTGATGTCGGCATCGGAGACGTAGGCCGCGCGGACCCGGATCGGATCGGGTGAGGTCTCCAAGCGGACGTAGGCGACGCCCGCGCCCTGCTCGGGGATCGGGGAGATGTGATCGGCCAGCGCTCCCCTGTCGCGGGCGCCGTCGCCGAGAACCATGTCCACCTGCTCGGACTCGTCGAGGCGGAGTGCGATCTTGTCGGGGAAGAGGTTGCGGATGTTCATGACCTCCTTGCGCGGGTCCTGGAGGGCGGCCATCACGCCGAACCCGACCGCGCGACCTTGCGTGGTGAGCGTCGCCAGCGCAGCGGAGATGCGGAGCTTGAGGCCCTTGTCGGACTGGTAGGCGGTCAGGAACGCGACCTCGTCGACGAGCACCAGGACGAACGGGTCATCGAGGGTGGGGGTGTGGGAGCGCTGGAGCCCGGCGTAGCGATCGGCCCGCTCCTGCATGATCTTCACGGCTGCCTCCAGCAGATCCGCGCACGCGGCCGGATCGGCGGCGTAGCGGTCGGTGAAGATCTCGCGTCCGTAGGACAGTTCCATCCGTTTGGGATCCAGCGCCCACACCTCAGCGATTCCTGCCCGGATCGCCGGGAGTAGGCCACGGATGGCCGACCACAGGAACGAGCCCTTGCCCGCGCCGGTTGCCCCCGCGATCAGCACATGTGTGCCGTGGACCTTGAGCAAGTACGGACGACTGTCCTCACATGTGCCGATCTCGACCGGCCCCACCGAGGCAGTCGCCGGGAGGGGAATGGCTGGCAGAGGGACGGCCAGCGGGTCACGCCGGGGGAAGGTCAGCTGGAGACGACCGGCCCGCACGATGGCCACCCGGCAGGAGGAGGCGCCGAAGCCGTGGGCCAAGTGCTCGATGCGGTCGGACCAGTCCTTGACCGATTGGCCGCTGATCATCTTCACCGTGACCACGTCGGCCCAGGAGGTACAGCGGATGCGGACGAGGTGGGGCAGGTAGTCGCGGCCCTGGAGGTGACGGCCGAGACCGGAGATGATCATTACTGGTTGCCAGTGACGGCGGTAGATCCACACCAGCCGCCACCAGGCCAGCAGGCGCCAGCCGACCCAGCGCAGGAACGAGGCGCGATCCAGCAGCGCCCAGAGCGTCAGGTTCAAGACGAGCACGGCGAGCGGGGTGACGGAGAATTCCCAGCTGTACAGGAGGCCGAGCACGGCGGGAACGGCGAGCAGGGTCACGATGACCGGGTGACGCCAGACGAGGCGGACGAGTCCGGCCAGCAGACGCCACAGGAAGATCGTGATGGTGAGGATGGCCGGGGTACGGACCACGGCCGGGCGAAATACGATGGCGGTGTCAGGGGTCGTCGTGACGAGGGTGCGTGCCTCGTCACCGGGCAGTTTTTTGAACATTAGGCTGGAGCCTCTTCCTTGAGTTCGCGTGAGAGGGAGAACCGAGGGGCCGCCGGAATGCCAGTTCCAGCGGCCCCGCTTGCATGTCAGGCAGCGACCTCGTCCAGGCCGGGCAGCATCGGGGTAGCCGCCTGGTCGGTGTAGAGCTGTTCGCAGTCGGCGAGGTAGCGCGCGGCGGCGTTGGCGATCTTGCGGGCGAGGTTCACGTCCCGCTCGGTGACCGGTCCGGCGCCGGTGGTGGAGACCGTCACGTGTGCCTCACGGGAGGACAGGGTCAGGGAGGGGCGGTCGCGCCCACCTCCCAGCGCCATGACCGACACGTCCGGCGTGTAGAAGGAGACGTCGAGTCGGGTGCCGTCCTCATCGACCGACAGCGAGGCGCGGGTGTAGGGGATGTGCTCGCTCATGCCGCCATCTCCTTACCGGCCGAAGCCTTGGTCGCGCCCGAGCCGGACCGGGGAGCGCGCATCGCGGTTGCCCGCAGGGACCAGGCCAGACGGCCGGTCTTCTCGGCGACGTAGGCGGTAGCGGTCATGCCGTCGAACTCGACCGGGACGAACGGCATGTTGGGCAGCGGGGGCGGGGGAACCGGCTGGACCGGGGACAGGATCTTGACCGCGACCGTTTTCTGGGTGGCCTTGAGGGTGGGGTCGGCGTCCATGACGGCGACCTGCCAGACGAGTTCGCCGGTGCTCTTGTCTTTGGCGTAGACGGTGCGTCCGCCGGTGGAGGCGGTGAAGTCCTTGACCTGCTCGACCTCGCCGACGATGTAGCAGCCGTGCGGGAAGACCTGGTCGAAGCTGACGGGGATGGGGCCTTGGATGGCCATGATGTGTTCTCCTGTTGTCTAGTTGCTCTGTCGCTAACTCGTACTGTCGAGTTGAAGCTAATTGATGAACGGATACTCGACAAGACGAGTTTCCGTCCAGATGTGTGTCCTGCATCACACTACAGAGTGTAGGTGTCTTCCAGCTCGTGAAGCGTCCCCGGTAGGGCAACCTCGATGACCATGACCTGACGATTTCCGGCGAAAACCCGAGCCGTCACCCCCATGACCGCCGCCGTCTTGCCTATCCCCAACAGCTTGATCTCATCGGCCATAGGGTGACGAGCCGCCAAGCGCTCGATGACGTGATCCAGCCGCAGGCTCTTAACCGCCTGCACATGCTGGCGAATGCCCACCGTCAACGGCAGCGCCTTGCCCAGGTCGGTCCCCTCGGCCAGCTCGATCGGACACCAGAAGGTGACCAACTCGCACGGCTCGCCACCATCGCTCAGCAAGACCCGGCGCATCATGATCGGCGCCCCGGTGGGCAGAGCCAACGTCGCTGCGATGTTCGCCGGGGCCGGCCGGGCTCCCGCCTCCAGTACCGCAGCGCCTTGATTGGCTTCCGCGCGGTCCAAGACGGCACGGCCTGGCCGGGAGAAGTCCTCCTCAGCCAGCGGGGGCGCCATCTTCACATACGAGCCCTTGCCGTGCTCCCGGTCGATGAAGCCCCGCAGCTGCAACACCTGGAGTGCTCGCACCACGGTAGGACGGCTGACCGCGAACTCCCGGATCAGCTGTGTCTCCGAGGGCAGCAGGGAACCGGGCGGATAGGTGCCGTCCGTGATCTTCTGTCGGATCTGCGCAACGATCTGGGCGTACTTGGGAGGCGCGTACTCCTCGCCGGAAACAGACATATTAATAACCCAACTACTCGACTTGTCGTCAGCATAGATGACTTCCGAGTTGCAAAGCGAGCACTCTCTTGCAGGTGAGGAGTGTGGTGGTGCGAGACCTCCGGTGCCCTCCGCAACCAGTCACCGCACCACCACACTCGTCTACCGAGCCCGCCCAGCCAGCAACGCCGACCAGACGGCCCGAGCTTCGGTGATCCTCCACGGATGGGTGTCATGGATCTGATGATCGCCATCGCGTCGAACGGTCCGCCTGATGAACCCCTGGCCGGCGCCAACACGGAGTTCGTAGATCGTGGCCCGACACCCGCACGTCCACGACTCTGGTTGCGCCCGCCCCAAAGCCCCGTTCGGCTTCCGCCACTCAAGGCGCGCATGATCACGCTGTGCCAGAAGCACATGCGGACTGATTCCAAGGCACTCATCAGACAGGGTGAGCACGATGAGCCCCCGCCCTCGTAGCGAGCAGCGGATGAGTCTTTTGAAGATCGGCGCAGCGTAGCGCCACCCGCCGTGCGACACGTTCGAGTTCATCCGCCGCATGCCAGGCATACACCGCCTGCCCGCGCCTGGCGTCCCAGCCTCCCGTGCGCCACCAGAAGATCAGACCATCGGACCAGACGGTCAATCCCGTCCAGACCGACACCACGGCCAGCCCGTAACCATCATTGATATCGGCATCAATGCCGCAGTGCTCCAACTCCGCTTTCAGGGACTCCGCCGCCCTCGTCGGGGAACAGGTGTTGCCGAGGACCAGCCGCCCCGCAGGCAGTAGGGGACTCATGCGCCGGTCCGCATCAGCGACGCCGGATTGACCTTCTGTCCCTGACACAGCGAGCAGTCATCCCGGACACGAATGAAAGCGAGGGCCGCCCCCGGTAGGCCGCCGATCAGGCCGCGTCGCTGGCTGACGTACTTCCACCCTTTGCCGCCGCATGAGATGCATGGTTGCTCCGTCACGCCGTGCGACCTCCTCAGCTCAATGCCTTACGCCTAATCGACCAGCCTCCAATAGACGTCTGCTCGACTAGAGGAGTAGTGTGTAAGACATTTATGACTCCTCTAGAGGAGTACGTCAAGTCCTACCGCGCAGGCAACTCGTACGAGAGCACGTAAGCATCGCTGGACATCACCGTGTCGCACACCTCCACCGCGCGGCCATCGGTGGCATACGCCGTACGGACCAGGTGAAACACCGGAACACCCGGCGCCAGCTTCAGCGCCCGCACCTCATCACGCAGCGGCATCCGCGAACGGATCTCCTCCACGAAGTGATCCAGCCGAAACCCCAACTCCTCCAGCCGGGCGTAGATCCCACCCGGACCACTGTCCGGCTGCGCGATTTGCGTATCCCGCGCGATCTGTGTCGGGATGTACGACACCGCTGTCTCCACCGGCTGACCGTTGATCAAATACCGGCGTGAGCGCCGGATCACGTGATCCTCCGAAGAGATCCCGAGCTTCTCAGCCACCTCCGCCGCCGCCCGCTCCTCGGTGATCTCGATGGAGTCGACGGACGGCTTGCCGCCGGCCCCTTCGGTCTCCGCGATGAACGCCGCCTTGCCCTGCTCGCGATGACGACGGGCGAACCGATCGGAGGCCAGCCGCCGCACCGGAGGATGTGAGCGGACGAAGACGCCGCGTCCGTGCTCGGCCACGGTCAAGCCCTCACTCTGGAGGACCTGGAGCGCGTTGCGGATGGTCATCCGCGCGACGCCGTAATGTTGCATCAGCTGAGCTTCCGAGGGCACCTTGTCACCTTCGGCCAGGACGCCCTGCTCGATCGCCTGCCTGATGTGATCGGCGATCTGCCGAAAGACAGCCCGATCGCTGGTCGGGTCCAAACCCGGCAACGGCAGCTCGGCCACGACCAACTCCTCAACTCGTACATACGTGTACCGCAGCTTGAGAATAGCGATCAGCAGCCCCGGAGGACATCCGATGGATCACCACCACCCGCAGCATTCCGTCAGCGTGGCAGGCGTGATCATCGACGACCAAGGCCGAGCACTCCTCACCCAGCGCAGAGACAACGACCACTGGGAAGCACCCGGCGGAGTCCTCGAACGCGACGAGGACATCACCACCGGCCTCCTCCGAGAGATCCACGAAGAGACCGGCTTGCACGTCGAGCCCGTCACCCTCACCGGCGTCTACAAGAACATGACACGCGGCATCGTCGCTCTCGTCTTCCGCTGCAAGGTCGTCAGCGGCCAGCTCACCGAAACCGACGAAGCCCGCGCCTTCCGCTGGGTCACCGCGGACGAGGTCTCATCACTCGCATCCGAGGCATTCGCGATCCGCGTCCTGGACGCCATGCACCAGGACCAAGCGCCAGCCGTACGCCAGCACGACGGGACCCGCCTGATCAAAGGCCGAGAACATGTCGTCGAATCACTGCGAAAGCATGAATAATCGCTGGTCATACTGATGGGCATCTCGATCCGTGTGACCTACACAGCAAGCATTCCGGGCATCATCCTGTTCACCGAGCTAGGGTCCTTCGCATGGCTACCCCCTCAGCCGTGGATCTCCAGCATCAGGTACCCCGCAGGAGCCAGCGGTGGCGATTGGCGCTTATCCTCGGCCCCGTTACAGTGAGCGCCGTTCTGACGCTCTTCGCTGCGGCTTATCCCGGCGGTAACTATCTCCTGACTCTTTTCGCCATCCCCGCATGGCTCTTGTCCGGCCTCATATGGATCTCGCTTCTCATAACGCGAGGTAGCAGCTACAGGCGCAGCCCATGGATCTTCGCGACGCCACTCATCGGGTTACTCACACTCACCCTGGCGAACTCCGTGCTTCCGATGCGGGCAGCTTTCTTGATCTCCGAACCCGCTCTCACCAGCTACGCGCAGTCGCTACCTGAGCAGGAGCGTTCGTCATTTAGGCAGGAGCGCGTCGGTCTGTTCACCATCGATACGGCGCAGCGCTGGAAGGGGGTCACGCATCTTGGTGTCGCCAATGCGGGCGGAATGCTCATCAAGTGCGGATTCGCTCATGTGCCGGATGGGCGTGTGGAGAATCTCGGCGTGTCCTCGTTCGATCATTTGACTGGCGACTGGTATGCGACCTGCACCGACTACGACTGAGGCGCTGGACGCAGCGTCGCATCATAATCACTGCCGAATTGTTCTTGTGGGTATCAAGCGGCGGCGCGCCGCGCCGCCGTATCCGGCCCTCTGCCGCCCGCCGTCCGGGCGTGCGGCGTGGGCGCCGGTCCCGGCCGGCGGCGACCCGGGCCGTCCACCGACCCGCGTGTCCGCCATACCCAACGCACTCGCCGACCACCGCCCCGCCGCCGCCACGAAGTTGCCCTGCTCCCATCCTGTACCGATATCAAAGACATGGCTTACCATCGCTCGTCATGACCAATGATGCGAGGCATGTTGGGAACGACTCTCTGCGTACATCGGACGACACCTCCGTTGGGTTTTTCACGTTTCTGAGTCTTGGTTCACTCGCTTTAGTCGCCGCGGCCTACCTGGCTCTTACCTACTCCTCAGAGCGCTACATCTTCATGGCGATAGCTTTCGGAATTGTCCATCCCCTGAAAGTGTGGAGACTCGGTTATGCGGCGATGGTCCTTTGAGACCTCGCCTTAGTGGCTGTTCGCG
>NZ_JCADBG010000030.1:0-88578 GCF_059358815.1 Streptosporangium nanhuense | reverse complement strand
CCTTGATGACGGCCACGCCGCCGGCCAGCTTCGCCAGACGCTCCTGGAGCTTCTCGCGGTCGTAGTCGGAGTCGGTGATGAAATGCGGGGCGATGTATCCCTTGTCGAAGCGCATGCCCTCGGTGAGCTCGAGCTCGAGACCGAAGGTGTTGCTCTCCTCGACGGTGATGACGCCTTCCTCGCCGACCTTGTCCATCGCCTCGGCGGTCATCTCGCCGATCTGCGGGTCGCCCGCGGAGATGGAGGCGGTGGAGGCGATCCGCGCCTTCCAGGCCGACCAGTCCAGGCGTGTGGGACAGGCGCTGCGCTCGCGGCCCGCCGACGAGCCGCTCGGCCGGGCCGTCACCGCGGCCGTGATCGAGCTCTACGCCGATCCGGGGCCCGACAAGGCCGGCCTGCGCATGATCATGTCGACGCCCGAGCTGGAGGGCGAGGCGCTGAGGGCGTTCACCGTGGCGGAGGGTCCGCTCGCCGAGGCGATCGCGACGCGCACCGGCGCCGACCCCGGGCGTGACCTGTTCCCCGCCGTCACGGCCGCCGCGGTCGCCGGTGCCATCCGCGTCGCGGGGCGGCACTGGCTGGAGCCCGGCAACACCGAGTCCTTCGCCACCGTGCTGCGCCGCGCCCTGTCCTGCGTCCTGCCTGTCGCGCCGCCCGAAGGCGCGCCCGGTCACTGACCCGCCGGACGCCGGGTCCATCGTCACGGACCGGACGCCGGGTCCATCACCCCGGGCGTCGCGATCGCCGTTGCGGCCTCCGAGGCGACACACTTACCGGTGTGACCCAACCGGAGATGACCGCGGACGATGTCCTGGCGTTCCTGACCCTGACGGACGGCCTGGGCGTCCGCGTGTGGCTGGACGGCGGCTGGGCGGTGGACGCCTGCCTCGGTTCCCAGACGCGGCCGCACGCCGATCTGGACATCGCCGTGCAGGAGCATGACGTGCCCGCGGTCGTCGGCTCTCTCCGCGATCGCGGGTACCGGCCGGTTCCCCGGGACGACACCACCGCGTGGAACTTCGTCGTGGGAGACGACGAGGGACATCAGATCGATTTCCACGTCATCGTCCTGGACGCCGACGGCCACGGTGTCTACGGCCCGCCCGAGAACGGGCATCGTTACCCGGCGCAGGCCCTGGCCGGCGTGGGCCGGGTCGGCGGTCGTGCGGTGTCCTGCGTCGGTCCGGAATGGCTGGTGAGGTTCCACACCGGCTACGCCGTCGACGACGATGACTGGGCCGACGTCTCGGCGCTCTGCGAACGGTTCGACATCCCCGTGCCCGAGGACTACCGGCGGTTCCGGTAGCGGCCCCTCGGCCCGCCTGGCTCACCTTCGCACTCGAAGCCGTACGCCGGTACCGGCCACCGGGGGACGGGCTTCACGTCAAGGCCGGTGCGACCCGGTTGAACAGCCGGCCGGCGAGGTCGACCCCCACGACCGCGCCGTCGGCGTCGCGGGTGAAGAAGCCGCGCTGCCCCTGGAAGGCGCCGCCGGTGATGATGTACTCGTCCCCGTCGCCGGGCAGCAGGCCGAAGTCGAACGGCGCGTGGTCGGCGGGCAGCTCGATGTCCGCCGCGGCCCGGATCTCCGGCTTGATGAGGACCTCCAGCCGCAGCCCCGTCCCCCCGGCGGTGACGGTGAACGTCATGGCGTCGTTCTCGTAGCTTCCGGCGACCTGCCGGGCCCGCGCGTCGTCGTAGGGGAGCGGCTCGGGGTCGCGGTCGGTCACGCCCAGGTAGGTCTGGAGCGCCCAGCGGACGACGGCCTGGTTGAAGGGGATGCCGTCCGGGCCGGCGTTGGACAGTGAGACGACGGCGAAGTCGTGTTCGGGCACGATGAGGAGCTCGGCGAACTGGCCGTTGGCCGACCCGCCGTGCCCGACGGTGTGTACGCCGTCGACCTCGCGCAGGAACCAGGCGATGCCCAGGGCGTCGCCGAGCGAGCTGGCGCGCAACGCGACCGTGGGCTCCCTCATCCGCCGCAGCGACTCGGCGGCCAGGACGAGATCGCCGCTGCCGCCGCTGCCGGCGTGGCCGTCACCGAGGTGGAAGCGGGCCCAGCGCAGCTGGTCGGTCACCGAGGAGGCCAGGCCCCCGCCGGGATTGTCGGCGCGCCAGTGCTTCCAGGGCCGCGCGACCGACAACGTGCCGTCCTCGCCGCGGTCGTGTCCGGCGGCGAATCGCCGGGTCATCACGTCCGCGGGCGCGAAGAAACTGTTCGACAACCCCAGCGGCTCGAGGAGGAGGGAGGTGAGGGCCCGCTCGTAGGGCAGGCCCGTGACCTTCTCGATGATCCGTCCGGCGAGGTTGTAGCCGGCCTGGCTGTAGGAGGCCCGCTCACCGGGGCGTCCGATCATCTCCAGATCGGCCATCCTCGTCACGTAGGCGGCCAGCGCGTCGTCGCCCTCGCCGGTGTCGGCGATGACCCCCCAGTCCAGGCCCGCGGTGTGGTTGAGCAGGTTCAGCACGGTGATGTGCGACGCGGCCGCCTCGTCGGACAGGGTGAGCTCGGGAACGTAGCGGCGCACCGGTGCCTCCAGCTCGACCCGCCCCTGTTCGACCAGGCGCATCAGCGCGGTCGCGGTGTAGGTCTTGGTGACCGAGCCCAGCACGTGCAGCGTGTCGCGGTCGACGGGCAGCGGGTTCTGCACGCTCGTCACCCCGTGACAGGCGTAGATCTCCCGGCCGTTGGCCCACACCCCGACCGAGACACCGGGGATGCCGAACCTCGTGGCGGTCGCCTCGACGAACTCCGGCAGCGTCTCGTGTGACATGTCGTTTCCCTTCCACTTCGCCTCGCGCCCGACGCCGGGGGCTCTGGCCCTCACAGCGACTTGCACTATGTTCAAGTGGAACGATAGGGAAGACTTGAACATAGTGCAAGAACTTCTTGAACTATGTTCAAGACGTTCGGCGCGGTGATGTGAGCTTCAGGGCGCCGCGGGCCGCCCGCTGGGGGACGCCGGCTAACGGGTCACCTTCTGGAGGAAGTCGGTCACGTTGACCGCGGTCCTGTCGATCTTCTCCTCGAGCGTGAGCGACTCGGGCATCCGCCCGCCGGGCCCCGCGTCCTTCTTGCCGCGCAGATAGAGGGAGCAGGCCAGGTCGGTGCAGATGTAGGCGCCCACGGAGTCGCTGTTGCCGCCGGTGCGGCGGGCGGTCATCAGCGACACGCCGTCGCCGGTGTGGGTGGTCAGGCAGAGCGAGCACATGCTGCGCCGCATGTGCCCGGTGCCGGGGGTGGCCCGTCGCAGCGCCACCCCGACCAGCCGGTCGCCGTACTCGGCGACCAGGTAGGTGCGGCCGGGGGACGCGGGGTCCCGCCAGCCCAGGAAGTCGAGGTCCTCCCACGGCAGGGCGTCGAGGTTCCTGGGGACGGCGAGGCGCTTGACCTCGCCCTTGGTGCAGTTGACGAAAGAGGCACGGATCTCGTGCTCGGCGAGCGGTCTCATAGTCGAGAAGCTAGCTTTCATATAACCAGATCGCAAACTATTATGTGTTTACCTAGAGGTCCTAGGAAAAGGAGATGGTTCGTGGCGCGTGCCGGAGTGACCGTCGAGCGGCTGGCCGAGGCGGCGGCGGAGCTGGCCGACGAGGTGGGGCTGGAGAACGTGACCGTCTCGGAGGTCGCGCGCAGGTTCGGCGTGAAGGACGCGAGCCTGTACTCGCACATCAGGAACGCGCGCGAGCTGCGGGTCCGGGTGGCCGTGCTGGCGCTGGCCGAGCTCGCCGACCGGGGTGCGGCGGCGCTGGCCGGCCGCGCGGGCAAGGAGGCGCTGGTCGCCTTCGCCGACGTCTACCGCGACTACGCCAGGGAGCATCCGGGCAGGTACGCGGCGGCGCAGGTCGAGCTCGACCCGGAGACGGCGAGGGCGAGCGCGGCGCGGCGGCACTCGGACATGATGCGGGCCATCCTGCGCGGCTACTCGCTGGGGGAGCCCGACCAGACCGACGCGGTCCGGCTGCTGGGCAGCGCCTTCCACGGGTTCGTGAGCCTGGAGCGGGCGGGCGGCTTCCGTCACCATCCGCGCGGCGCGGACGAGTCCTGGGGCCGGATGCTCGACACGCTCGACGTCGCGCTCCGCAACTGGCCGGCGGACGCGGGCGATGCCGGGACGAGCCGCGCACCGTGAGGGCGATCGGGGCCGTGGCCGGCCGCGACAATACTTAAGTCTTGACTTATATAAGTTGTTGGTGAAATCCTCGGTGCCGTGCGGGACTTCGGGGCCCCCGGTGGTCCGGTGCGACGCCGGACGCCGGAGCCGCTCGCCGGCGGTGAGCGGAGCGCGGGTATCGGGACGCCGCCCGGGTGCGTACACCTCCCCGCGAAGAACTCGGCGAAGAACTCTGCGAAGAACTCAGCGAAGAACGAGGAAGACACGTGATCGACATCGTCAACCAGATCAACGCCACCCACCGGGAGATCGGCGACCTCGCGGTCGCCACCGGCGCGGGGCGGTCACTGCTCCTGCGCCGCGCCTACGACGCCTCGATCGAGGATGTGTGGAGCGCCTGCACCGACCCTGACCGGATCGGCCGGTGGCTGGCCCCGATCGACGGCGACCTGCGGCCCGGCGGCACGTTCCGGCTCAAGGACAACGCCGGCGGGACGATCCTGCGGTGCGAGGAGCCCCACCTGATCAAGGTGACCTGGGTCCTCGGGGAGGGCATGGACACCGAGGTCGAGGTCCGCCTCGCACGCGGCGAGGGCGGCGGAACCGTCCTGGAGCTGGAGCACGCCTCTCCCGCCGAGATCGTCGACGAGCTGGTGCGCACCTACGGGCCCGGCGGCACGATCGGGATCGGCGGCGGCTGGGACCTCACGCTGCTCGGCCTCGACCTGTTCCTGAACGGGACCGCGTTCGACCCCGGGACTTGGGAGGACACGCCCGAGGCGAAGGAGTTCGCCACCCGCAGCTGCCACGCCTGGGGGCCCGCGGTCCAGGCCGCCTGGGGGACCGGTGACGACGACCTCGCCGCGGCCGTCGCGTTCGGGGTGCGGCACTTCGCCCCCGAGGCCGCGGGGGAGGGCGACGGCTGATCGCCCGCCCGGCCCGAACCGGCCCCCGCGGTCGAGGATCAGGTGGTCAGGGCCGCTCGTCCAGCGAGATCGCACCCGTCGGGCAGACACCGGCCGCCTCGCGTACGGCGGCGTGCAGCGGTTCGGCGGGGGCCGGGTCGAGCAGGACGACGATGCCGTCGTCGTCCCCCTGGTCGAACACGTCGGGGACGAGCAGCACGCACTGCCCCGCGCCGCAGCACCTGCCGGTGTCGACGGTGACGTTCATCTGTGATCTCCTCAGTCGTGCAGGGAACCGCCGCCGTCGACGGACCAGGTCTGGCCGTTGATCCATCCGGCGTCGTCGGACAGCAGGAACGCGGCCGCGGCGGCCAGGTCGGAGGGCCTGCCCAGGCGGGTGCTGCGCGTGCCGGCCAGGCCGGCGGCCTTGAACTCCTCGCTCATCTGCGCCAGGCCGGTCTCCGACAGCACCATGCCGGGGGAGACGCCGTTGCAGCGGACGCCCTCCTTGCCCCAGCGGGAGGCGACGTGCCGGGTGAGGGCGTTGACGCCCGCCTTGGACGCGGCGTAGGCGGGACGCAGCGGCTCGCCGACGAAGGCGGCACTGGAGGAGGTGTTGACGATCGCGCCGCCACCGGCGGCCAGCAGCAGCGGGATCGCGGCGCGGCAGCTGTGGGCGTAGCCGATGAGGTTGACCTCGAAGGTACGCCGCCAGACGGCCACGTCCATCTCCGACAGGTCCCCGTCGCGGCCGATCGTGTCCAGGGACAGGTCGGCGCCCACGTTGAACACGCCGTCCACGCCGCCGAACTCGGCGACCGCCCGCTCGAACAGCGCCCTGACCGACGCCTCGTCGGACAGGTCGAACCCGGCGGCGACCGCCGTGCCACCCGCGGCGGCGAGGCGCTCGACGGTGGCCTCGGCGCCGGCGACGTTGACGTCGCCGACCAGGACGCGCGCGCCCTCCTCGGCCAGCCGTTCGGCGGTGGCGGCACCGATGCCGGTGGCGCCCCCGGCCACGACGATCCTCTTGTCCTTCAGTCCGCGCATGGGGGGTCCGTTCTCCGAGGTGGGGGATGTGCGGTGGAGGGGTCCGTTCTCCGAGGTGGGGGATGTGCGGTGACGGGGGCCAGCCAGAGGCCGGTCAGGGCGTCGATGAGCCCGACGGCGACGGCCTCCCAGCTCGCGTGGGGCGTCGACCCGCCCTCGTGCAGGGCGCGCTCGCGCTCGGCCAGGGTGTGCGCGAGGAGCAGGCGGGTCATGTCGCCGCGCTCGACGTGCACCTCCTCCGGCAGGTCGGGCAGGAACCGGAGCATGCCGTCCAGGGTGCGCCGCATCGACGGTGCCGCCACAGACTCCTCGGTGACGATCTGGCGCAGCGCGGGCACGGTGGTGACCTGGGCCAGGCAGCGGGCCCGCCAGCTCGGCACGCCCAGCGTGTCGAGGTGGTCGGTGGCGGGGCGCACCAGGCAGGAGATCCACGCGCGCAGGTCGGCGGAGCCGTTCCTGACGTCGCCGATCGCCTCCAGCATGCGCAGCCGCCGCTCCTCGGTCTCGGTGGTGTAGCGGCGGATGATCGCCCGTACCAGGTCGGCCTTGGTGCCGAAGTGGTAGCCGACGGCGAAGTTGTTCGCCTGCCCGGCGGCCTGGCCGATCTGCCGGTTGGAGACCTCGCTGACGCCGTGCTCGGCGAACAGCCGCTCGGCGACGTCCAGGATGGCCCCGCGCGTCTCCTGCGCCCGCTCCGTCCTGCCGGGCACGGTCGTGCCGGGCACGGTCGTGCCGGGCACGGTCACCATCGGACCGGAACCCTCTCCAGCCCGCCGACCACGAGACCCTCGCGGCGCCTGAGCTCGGCGACCGGGACGGCCAGCTCCAGCGTGGGCAGCCGCTCCAGCAGCACGCCGAGCACGGTCTGCAGCTCGGTGCGGGCCAGCGCCTGCCCCAGGCAGGAGTGCGGGCCGGCGCCGAAGGTCACGTGCGGGTTGGGCGAGCGGTCCAGCCGCATCTCGTCGGCACCCTCGAACTGCCGCTCGTCCCGGTTGGCCGAGGCCATGCTGCAGATGACCGTCGTGCCCGCGGGCAGCTCCTCCTCCGCCACCGTGACCCCCTCGCTGAGGTAGCGCGGCATGCCGAAGCCGGGATTGGCGTCGAACCGCAGCACCTCCTCCACCGCCGAGCGGATCAGCGCGCGGTCGGCCAGCAGCGTCTCCCAGCGGGAACGGTCGGCCAGCAGCATCGACACCATCTTGCCGATCATGTTGGCGGTGGTCTCGTGCCCCGCCACCAGCAGACCCTTGGCCGTCATCACCAGCAACTGCTCGGTCAGCCGCCCGTCCAGCCCCTCGACCAGCGCGGCCAGCTCGCTCAGCAGGTCCTCGCCCGGCTCGGCCCGCTTGGCCTCGACGTGCGCCACCAGGTAGGCGTCGAACTCGCCCTGGGCCGCGTCGATCTCCTCCTGGCCGAACCTGGTCATGCTGAGCATGGTGTCCGACCAGTACGCGAACCTGTCGCGGTCGGAGTCGGGCACCCCGAGCAGGTCGCAGATCGCCCACACCGGCAGCGGGAAGCCGACCGCGCCCACCAGGTCGGCGGGTTCCCCCTGGGCGGTCATCCGCTCGACCAGCTGCTCGGCCATCGCCCGGATCCTGGGCTGCATCGCGATGACGCGCTTGGCGGTGAACGCCTTGCCCACCAGCTGCCGCCACGCCCGGTGCGTGTCGCCCGTCATGCCGCCGCCGCTGTCACCGCTGCGGCCGAACACGCCGCCCGACTCGTTGGCCGTCACCCGCGCCGCGCCCTCGGCGTCGAGCTGGCGGGTGAAACGCGGGTCGGACAGGATCTCCTTGACGTCCCGGTAACGCGTCAGCAGCAGCGCGGTGTCACCGCTGGCCAGCCGGATCGGCGCGACCGGGCAGCCCTCCCGCAGCTCGGCCCACTCCCGCGGCGGCTCCAGCGCGCCGGGGTTACGGAAGGGGTATTCGGGCGCCTCGGCGCCGGGCTCGCTCAAGATCGTTCTCCCCTGAGTGTCGCGGTCAGCGTCATTTAAGTCGCATGACTTATTTAAGTCAAGCGACTCAAGCCGGCCGCCTGCCGGACATCGCCGGTCGGTGCCGGCGCGCCTTGTGGGGGGACCGCGCCCGCAGGCTCACTCCAGCCGGGTGACCAGGCGTTCGGGAGCGACGGCCCGGTAGGCGTCGGTGACGATCTCGGCGATCTCCGCCCAGTCCTGGGGGACGTCGAGGTACACGCCGAGCCAGCCGCGGTGACCGACGTACGGCGGGCGGAAGAAGCGCCCGGGAGACCCGGACGACAGGGCCTCCTGGACACCGGGCGGGGCGGCGCACCAGAAGGCGAGCCGGTCGTCGTGATGGTGGTCGGCGTACATCACGAACATCTTCCTGTCCTGGACGAACCAGGCGGGCTCACCGTGACTGAGCCGTTCGCCGGTCTCGGGAAGCGCGAGGCAGAGCCGGCGCAGTGACTTCAGCGGATCATCGGCCATGACCAGACGGTACTTCGCGATGCGAGAATCGTGGGTCGTGACCGACAACCGTATTCCTCCACCCTTCATCGGCGACGAGCGCGCCATGCTGAACAACTGGCTCGACTGGCACCGCGAGACCTTGGCCGTCAAGTGCGCGGGGCTCTCGGAGGAGCAGCTCCGGGAGCGCTCGGTGCCACCGTCGACCCTGTCGCTCCTCGGCCTGGTCCGTCACATGGCGCACGTGGAGCGCGCCTGGTTCCGCCGCGTGCTGAACGACGAGGACGTCCCCCTCCTCTACAAGACCGACGACCCCGACGCGGAGTTCAACGACGTGGACACCGCATCCGCCCAGGAGGCCTTCGCCACCTGGCAGGCCGAGATCGAGATCGTCCGCAAGCTCTCGGCCGACGTGCCGCTGGACGCCGTCGCGAAGCGGCAGCGCCACGGGCAGGACTGCTCGCACCGCTGGATCCTCGTCCACATGATCGAGGAGTACGCCCGGCACAACGGCCACGCCGACCTGCTGCGCGAGCGGGTCGACGGTTTCACCGGCGAGTAGGCGTCCTTTCCCGGAGGTCGCCCCGGTCCGGAGGCGACGGCGCGCCACCCGGACACCGGCACCCGCCGCCGGCCGGTGCGCGCCGGAACCGTGACGACACGCGAGGAGGAGACAGGCGATGAGATGGTCGAGGCCCTCGATCGGGCGGCACCTTCGGGCCCGGTTCGGTCCCGTGACCCGGCTGCGCCGGCTGGCCAGCAGCCCGCGCTCGCGCGTGTGGCGCGCCGAGCTGGCCGGAACCACCGTGGTGGTCAAGCAGATCGTCGGCGGCACGGACGCCGGCTCGCGCTTCCGGCGTGAGGTGACCGCGCTGCGGCTCGCCGCACGGGCCGATCCGCCGCTGGTACCCGAGGTCCTCGGCACCGATGCCGGCCACCGGATCCTGGTCCTGGAACATCTCGACGCCACGGACCCGGCCGACGACTGGGCGATCGGCTACGCGGCGGCGCTGGCCCGGCTGCACGCGACGACCGATGCCGCCGACGCCGACGCGCTGCCGCGCTGGTCCCCGCCCGGACGGGATGATCTCGACGCGTTCCTCCGCCTGGCCGGTCAGCTCGGTGTCACGGCGGAGCCCGCGGTCCGCGCGGAGTTCGACGGCGTGCTCGACCGGCTCGGCCAGGCACCGGGGAACGCCTTGCTGCACGGTGATCCCTGCCCGGGAAACGACCTGCACACCCGCGACGGGGTTCGTTTCGTCGATTTCGAGCAGGCCGCGCTGGGCAACGGGCTGACCGAGCTGGCCTACCTGCGCGTCGCCTTCCCGACCTGCTGGTGTGTCACCGCCACCCCTTCACCGCTGCTGCGCCGCGCCGAGGAGGCCTACCGCGCGGCCTGGCGTACCGCTACCGGCGCCGAGCCCCGGGGCGACCTCGCCGACGCGTGCGTCGGCTGGCTGCTGCGCGGCGACGCCCTCGTCGAACGGGCCCACCGCGACGGCACCGACCACCTGGCCAGGGTGACACGTCGTGACTGGCGCTGGGGTACGGCCACGGCCCGCGAGCGCCTGCTGCACCGGCTGGGCGTCGTCGGCGAGATCACGGCCGGCGACGCGGGCCTCGCGGGCATCGGCGGCCTTGTCGCGACGACGCGCGGCCGCATGCTCGATCGCTGGCCGTCACTGCGGCCGCTCTCGCCGGATCGCCCCCCGGGCGACCACGGCCGCCGGAGGATCATCGGCGGATGAACAGGATCATTGTCGCGAGGCGACTCCCGCGAACCGCATGACCGCGATGCGGGCACGAATGCCCGCGACCTGCGACCTGCGACCCGCGACCCGTGACCCGTGACCTGCGACCCGCGACTCCGCGACCTCGCGACTCCGTGACCCCGCGACCCGCGATCAGCCGCCGAGGCGCTCGTACACCGCCGTGGCGACGACCAGGTCCTGCCAGGACATGCCGGTGGATTTGAACAGCACCGGCCGGTCGAACTCCACCGACGCCGGGTCGGTCACGATCCGGCGCATCGGGATGAGGCGCGCCGCGTCGGTGTGGCCCTCCCCGATCGCCTGGATGATGTCGCCGGCCTCGCGCAGCGCGGTCGCGACGTCGTCGACGACGACGTGCGCCCGGGCCGTCAGCGCGCCGTCGACCTCGCGGGCACCGGGCTCGTGCGAGCCGACGGCGATGACGACGGCCCGGTCCCGGATCGAGGCCGAGTCGAAGAGCGGTTCGCGGGCGGTCGTGGCGCAGACGACGACGTGCGCCCGGGCGACGGCCCGCGCGGCCCGCGCGCCGCCGGAACCGGCGACCGTGACCGGCAGCGCGCCGTGGACGGGCACGTCGACGCGCCTCGGGTGGCGTACGAGATAGGTCACCTCGGAGAGGTCACGGTGCCCCGACAGGGTGTCGAGGAGGGTGTCGACGTGCCCGCGTCCCTGGGGGCCCGCGCCGAAGACGGCGACGCGCAGCGGGTCGCGTTCGCGGCGCAGCAGCGGCAGCACCGCGGCGACCGACACCGCCGGCGTGCGCAGCGTGGTCAGCGCGACGCCGTCGATCAGGGCGACCGGGGAGAGTCCCTGGGCGTCGAAGAGCAGGTAGAGGCCCTGAATGCGGGGCCGGCCGTGCGCCGGGTTGTCCGGTGCCACGCTCACGACCTTCACCCCCGCGTGAGCGCCGCTCTCGGCGGGCATCAGCAGCAGCTGCCCGCGGGCGACGGGGACGACGGTACGGGCGGGGTCGGCGGCCGGGTCGAGACCGCCCCGCAGCGCGGCGGCGACGGCCTGGACGGCCTGGCGGGGGCCGAGCAGCCGCCGCACGTGGTCACCGTTGATCACCGGAACGTGGTCGGTCATCGCAGGACGAACCCGGGGAAGAGCTCGTCGGCGGGGTCGGCCACGAACAGGTGCTCGCCGGTCCTGTGGGCGCCGCCGGAGACGACGGGGACGACCGCCGCCCGCCCGTCGGCCGTCACGTGCCGCAGGACCCGGGCGTGGAAGCGCGATCCCACGATGGAGTCGTGCACGAGGTGGCGGTCGTCGCGCAGGCGACCGGCGGCGCTCAGCACGGCGACACGGGAGGCCGTGCCCGACCCGCACGGGGACCGGTCGACCTCCCCGTCCGCGAAGATCGTGACGTTGCGCTGGTGCGGGTTGCCCTCGGCGTCCTCACCCAGGTCGTCGTAGAAGATCGTGCCGTAGACGCCGCTGAGCCGGTCGTCGCCGGGGTGCCGGGCGTACTCGCTGTCGTCGAGTGCCCACTTGATCTCGCGGCCGGCGGCGATGAGCCGGTCGAGGTCGCGCGGTTCCACGGCCAGCCCGACCGCCGAGGCCGCCACGTGCGCGTAGATGGCCCCGCCGTAGGCGACGTCCGCCCGGACGTCGCCGCGCGCGGTCGGCACGGCGACGTCCTCGGCGATCACGTAGCTGGGCACGCTGACGAAGTCGACGCCCCTCACCCGGCCACCTGCGGTGCGCACCCGCGCCGTCACCCGGCCGGACGGCACGTCGATCACGACATCCGTGACCCCGGAGGGATCGGCCTCGACCAGGCCCGACTCCACGGCCCACGTTCCGAGCGCGATCGTGCCGTGCCCGCACGCGGTGGAGAACCCGTCCTTGTGCCAGAAAAGGACGCCGAACAGCGCGCCGTCGTCGTCGGGCGGGGTGATGAACCCTCCGTACATGTCGGCGTGCCCGCGCGGCTCGAAGCACAGCATCCGGCGCAGCCCGTCGACGGCCGGGTCGGAGGCGGCGAGGACCCTGCGATCGGCCACCGTCCGGCCGTGGATGGCGACCGGCGGCTCGGCGACGATGCGGAAGGGCTCGCCGCCGGTGTGGTAGTCGACGGTACGGACATCGGACTGCGACATTGCGAGGCCCATCTGCCGGTGATCGGGTCCACCCGGATCGTACTGCCCGACCTCCGTCGTGATCTTCATCTCCTCCCCTGAACCCCGTCGACTGTCATCTTTGGTTGACGGCCAAGCGGCTCATCCACCTCAACTGGACGATCTCCGTCGAGGACGTCGCCGAGGCGGCCCGGACGCGGGCCGGGGGCACCGGGGTCGAGCAGGCCGGGGTGTTGCGGGCGTCGACCTGGGGCGACGAGCCCTGACCGGCGAGCTCTCGACCGACGAGCGGCGTTCCCGCCGTTCGCGGTTCGGTAGGGTACGGCGGACCCCGCCACTTGGCAGATGTGAGGTGACGCCATGCCCGCCCAGCGTGCGGACGCTCGTCGCAACTACGCACGCCTGCTCGCCGTGGCCGAGGAGGCGATCGCCACGCACGGCGCCGACGCGTCCCTGGAGGAGATCGCCCGCGTCGCGGGAGTCGGGTCCGCCACCGTGCGCCGGCACTTTCCCAGCCGCCACGCGCTGCTGGAGGCGGTCTTCCGCGAACGGGTCGAGACCCTGTGCGCCCGCGCCCGCGACCTGACCGGCGGGGCCGACACCCGGGCCGCGCTGCTGGAGTGGCTGGGCGCCGTCACCGCGGACGCCGCGACCATCCGGGGGCTGGCCGTCGCGCTGACCCGCGACCGGGCGGCGGGCCCCGACGTGGTGCACGAGCACTGCTGCTCGGCGCAGCTCACCGAGGCGGGCGACCCGCTGGTGCGCCGCGCCGTGGACGACGGCGCGCTGGCGCCGGGGGTGACCATCACCGACCTGCTCGCCCTGGTCACCGGGATCGCCCTGGCCACGGAGCACCACCCGGACCCCGCCGCCGAGGCGGACCGGCTGCTCGGCCTGACCGTGGCGGGGATCAGCCCTCACCGAGGGTGAGCGGGCGCGCCCACCGGCGTCGAGACGCCCGGCCGACGGCCGTCTACGGCGACCACGGCGACTTCACCGCCACGGCCGGGGATCCACGGCGGCGCGCCCCGGAGGGCGGACGCCCCGACCTCGCCGAGGCGTCGCCGCGCAGGACGGAGCGCGAGATGCGCGCCGACTTCCTGCCTGCCGACCTCCTGTCCGCCGGCCGGTGCCTGGAGTGACGGGTCGTCATGAACCACTCTTGATCACGACTTTTCCCGCTATGGATCCGGTGTGGAGGTTAATGCGGGAAAGACAAGGGCATCAGGGGCGTACGGCATGAGTTTCCGATAAATCCATATATGCCGGTTATATGACCACATCGTCATCGACAGTCGCGCCGTCACCGTGGCACGCGCCCCCACCGAGTCAGGAGTGAACCGGCCGCGCGACCTCACGACGAGACGTCCTTCCGGAAGACGAAGCCGCCGAGTTTCTCCCCGAATCCTTCATCTGAGTTTTTCTTCGCCATGGGAGATCGTGATGCAGCTTCCCGCGCCCCGAGGTCCCCTCACCGCCACGCTCTTCGAGCGCCTGAGGCGACCCCCGCACACCTTCGACCCGCCACAGGTACCGGCCGGGGAACCGGTCGTCGAGGACGAAGATCTCCAGCTGGCGCTCTTCGCCTGCTACGAACTGCACTACCAGGGCTTCGAGGAGGTACGGCAGGAGTGGGAGTGGGAGCCGTCGCTGCTGGCGGCCAGGAAGGCGCTGGAGCGGCGCTGGGAGGACGGCCTCGCACGGGTCGTGCCGCGCCCGCCACTAGCTCCGGAGATGCCCATGCGCCACGCCCTGGCCGAACTGATCGCCGCCGACGAGGGGCCCCGCCTGTCGGCGTTCCTGGCCAGGCGGGCCGACCTCGGGCAGTTCCGCGAGTTCGTCACGCACCGGTCGATCTACCACCTCAAGGAGGCCGACCCGCACACCTGGGCGATTCCCCGGCTGAGTGGCGCCCCCAAGGCGGCGCTGGTGGAGATCCAGGCCGACGAGTACGGCGGCGGGCGCGTCGAGCGGATGCATTCCGAGCTGTTCCGGGCCACCATGCGCGGTCTGGACCTGGACGACTCCTACGGCGCCTATCTCGACCGGGTCCCGGCGGTCACGCTGGCGGTCTCCAACGCCATGTCGCTGTTCGGGCTGCACCGGCGCCACGTCGGGTCGCTGCTGGGCCACCTGGCGGCGTTCGAGATGACCTCCTCGGCGCCCAACCACCTCTACTCCCTGGGCCTGCGCAGGCTGGGCGGGGACGATACGGCGAGGCGTTTCTTCGACGAGCACGTGCAGGCCGACGCCGTACACGAGCAGATCGCCGCGCACGACATGTGCGGCGGCTTCGCGACGCAGTACCCCTCGCGGGCCGGTGAGGTCCTGTACGGCGCGGCCTGCGCCCTGACCCTGGACCGGCTCTTCGCCGAGCACGTCATGGACCGCTGGGGCCGTGGCGCGTCCTCGCTGCGCGAGGTGGACGCGATGGCGGGGAGCAGGTGACAGAGCCGGACCCTGACCCGGACCCTGACCCGGACGTCGGCCTCGACTTCGCCGGCGGCAAGGTCACCGGGCCGGGCCGGGGAGCGGGCCGTCCGCGGCCGGACGGCCCCGGCGACCCGGCTCCGCGGGGCGGGATCTTCCGCGCCGGCCGCCGGACACAGGTCGCCGCGCACCCGTCCCGCCCGCTCAGGGCCCGCTCTCAGGCCGCCGCGCCGGGCTCGTCCGAGGCCGCGCGGAGATCGGGTTCGCCCGCGACCGGCAAGGTCGCGTCGGGCTCGCTCACGGCTGTCCGGAGGTCGAAGGCGTTCACGACCCGCGGAGCCGTATCGGTTTCGTTCACGACCCGTGGAGCCGTGTCGGCTTCGTTCACGACCTGCGGAGCCGCGTCGGGCTCGCTCGCGGCCCGGAAACCGGACCGCTTGTGCGAGCCGTCGCAGAACGGCTTGGACGAGGATCGGCCGCAGCGGCACAGCGCCACCGTCGCCCGGCCGGGCTCGATGACGGCGCCCTCCTGAGTGAGCAGCGTGTACGGCCCTCGGATCAGCAGTGGCCCGTTCTCGCAGAAGGTCACTGTGACCGAATCATCCATTTTTGGAGGCATATACACCTTTATGCCCGGCGTGCCCCCGGAGTAACGCCGATCGCCTTCCCCTCGGAGCTCCTTCGGGGCTCGGGCCTCGGGGCCCTCCGGCGCCTCAGGAGAGCTTTTCCTTGAGTTTGCCCAGCGGGCCGGTCTCGGTGCCGAGGGCGGGCTTGGCCGGCTCGCCCTGGGAGCCGTCGTAGGTGGCGTACAGCAGGGGGTCGGGGGGCGGCGCGCTGGCCGGGCCGCCGAGCGGCTGGGGGTCGAGGAGGTAGGAGAACTCGTGGCGGCCGTCCGGCTGGATGCCGGAGGCCCAGCCGCCCAGCGTTCCCTCGGTTCCCTCCGACAGGTCCCAGATCGCCGAGGCGTGCTCGGCGTACTCCTCGTCGAACAGGTCGTTGGGGACGATGACCTCCTCCAGGCCGTCGGTCTGGAGCTCCTCGATGGCCTTCAGCCACATGTTCTGGTGCAGGGTGTCGCGGGCCAGGTTGAACTTGAGCATGTCACGCACGCCCGGGTCGTCGGTCATGTGGTAGAGCCGGGCGGTCTGCAGGCGGCCCTGGGCCTCGGCGGCGACGTTGGCGCGGAAGTCGGCGAGCAGGTTGCCGCTCGCCACGATGTAGCGGCCGTTCCACGGATAGCCGTTGCTGTCGGCGGGCAGGGGGCCGCATCCCGCGACGATGACCTGCTGGGGGTCCATGCCGCCCAGCACGGCCCCGACCACGGGGTCGGCGGCGGCCATCTTCGAGGTCGCGGTGGCGGGCGCGCCCTCCAGGAGCCGGGCGATCATGGTGGCGATCATCTCGACGTGGCCGATCTCCTCGGTCGCGACGTCCATGATCAGGTCCTTGTACTTCCCGGGCATCCGGCAGTTCCAGCCCTGGAACAGGTACTGCATGGTGACGGTCATCTCGCCGTAGGCGCCGCCGATCAGCTCCTGGAGCTTGTGGGCGTAGGCCGGGTCGGGCTTTTCCGGCTTGGCCTCGAACTGCAGATGCTTGGTGTGCAAGAACATCGACCGCTCCTCGTGTCGGGCTCCGTGTCAGAGCCGCACGGAGACGCGCGTCGCCCGTCGACGAGAGAGCGCGACCCCGCTGGTGGATCTGGTGGGGGTCATCTGTGAATCCCACCAGACCCGTCGGCGAGGTCGCAGCAACGACACACCAGTCTTTATCGCCCACCTCCTAAAATCCCGGCCACAAACACACGGTCCTCGTCCGGTACGCCCGGAGCCTGGGCGACAGCGGAACGGTGACGACGCGCGGTGCGCACGCGAGGGCACGAACAGTTCCGTATCTCTCGGATGCGACACCAGCAGGATAGATGGTGTCGTGATTGCCAGCCGATCTGGCTTTCTGTGCCCGCATGCGCGAAGGTATCGTGGTGGTCCGTGACGACGTTTCCGATCGGTGAGGCCGCCGCGCCGGCGGGTGAACGCCGGGCGGTGTCGCCGATGAGCCGCCGGGCCACGGGCGGGCCGGGCGCGGTGGCGAGGACGGTCGCCGTGATCGGTTCCACCGGCGTCGTCGTGGAGATCGCCGACCTCGCTCGCGTGGCGAGCCAGTAAGGAGTCCTCGTTGTTCAGGCGCGTTTCCCGGTGGGCCGTCACGGTCCCCCTCGCCCTCGCCCTGGCCACCGGCCTGTCGGGCTGCGGCTCCAGCGCCCCGGCCACCCCCGCCTCCCCGGCGGAGCCGGGCGGGGCCACGACGCTGACGGTGTTCGCCGCCGCGTCGCTGACCGGCACGTTCACCGAGCTGGGCAAGACCTTCGAGGCCGCGCACCCGGGCACCACGGTGCGCTTCAACTTCGGCTCCAGCGCCACCCTGGCCCAGCAGATCGTCGCCGGCGCCCCGGCCGACGTCTTCGCCGCCGCCAGCCCGGCCACGATGAAGACCGTCACCGACGCCTCCCTGGCCGCCTCGCCGGCCACGTTCGTGCGCAACGGCCTGCAGATCGCCGTCCCGGCCGACAACCCGGCCAGGGTCGACGCCCTGGCGGACCTGACCGACCCGAAGGTCAAGGTCGCCCTGTGCGCCGAGCAGGTGCCCTGCGGCGCCGCCGCCGTCAAGGCCCTGGACGCCGCCGGGCTCAAGGTCACCCCCGTCACCCTGGAGCAGGACGTCAAGGCCACCCTCACCAAGGTCGAACTCGGCGAGGTCGACGCGGCCCTGGTCTACAGGACCGACGTCCTCGCCTCCGGCGGCAAGGTCGGCGGCATCGACTTCCCCGAGGCGGAAAAAGCGATCAACGACTATCCGATAGCCTCGCTGTCCAAGGCGCCCGCCCCCGAGGCGGCCAGGCGGTTCGTCGACCTGGTGCTGTCGCGGCAGGGCAGGGAGGTGCTCACCAAGGCCGGTTTCCTGGCTCCCTGAGACGCGATGACGGCATCCCTCCCGCCGGAGGGGGTGGCGAGCGAGCGGCGCGCGGAGGGCACGAGTACGGCGCGCGGGTGGCGCGGGGGCGACACGCGGAAGGCATGAGTGCGGCGCGCGGGCGGCGCGGGGACGACACGAGCATGGCGAGCGGGTGGCGCGGGGGCGACGCGCGGAAGGCATGAGCATGGCGAGCGGGTGGCGCGGAGGCGACGCGCGGAAGGCGCGGGCGCGAGCAGTGGCCTTTGTCGCCGCCCGGCAAACGGACTACCCTCGCCCGTGTCCAGTCCGAACGGGCCTTCGAGTCCAGGAGCCGCCGCGCGAGAATGACCACACCCGCCGCATGCCACGCCACCCCGACGGGCGCGTTTGTGCGAGCCACACAACTCCGGCCGCGAAACACGCTTAGTCCCCACCATTCCGGGATCCGGGGGCAGCCGAGAGTATGTACCCCGGTTGCGGCGGGGACGACCGCCGTCTTCACCGTCTTCGAAAGGCCCGCTCAGTGTTCAGTCGTGTCGCCATCGTCAACCGTGGTGAAGCCGCCATGCGGCTCATCCACGCCGTTCAGGACCTAGCAGCGGAGACGGGCACACAGATCGAGACCGTCGCCCTGTACACCGACTCCGACCGGACGGCCACGTTCGTCCGCGAGGCCGACATCGCCTACGACCTGGGGCTCGCCGCGAACCGGCCGTACCTGGACCACGCGGTCCTGCGGAAGGCCCTGGTCGAGACCGGTGCGGACGCGGCCTGGGTCGGCTGGGGCTTCGTGGCCGAGGACCCGGCGTTCGCCGACCTGTGCGCCGAGATCGGCGTGACGTTCGTCGGGCCGGGCGCCGAGGCGATGCGCAGGCTGGGCGACAAGATCGGCTCGAAGCTGATCGCCGAGGAGGTCGGCGTGCCCGTCGCGCCCTGGAGCCGGGGCCCGGTGGAGACGCTGGAGGAGGCGAAGGAGGCGGCGGAGCGGATCGGCTACCCGCTGATGCTGAAGGCGACCGCGGGCGGCGGCGGCCGAGGCATCCGGATGGTCGCCGACGCCGACGAGCTGTCCCGGGCCTACGAGCTGACGCGCCAGGAGGCCGCGCGCGCGTTCGGCAGCGGCGTCGTGTTCCTGGAGCGCCTGGTGACGGGCGCCCGGCACGTCGAGGTGCAGGTCATCGCGGACGGGCAGGGCACCGCGTGGGCGCTGGGCGTGCGCGACTGCTCCGTGCAGCGGCGCAACCAGAAGATCATCGAGGAGTCCGCCTCCCCGGTCCTCGACGCCGGGCAGGTCGCCGAGCTGAAGGCGGCGGCCGAGCGGCTCGTGCTCGCGGTCGACTACAAGGGCGCGGGCACCGTCGAGTTCCTCTACCACCCCGGTGAGCGGCTGTTCGCGTTCCTGGAGGTCAACACGCGCCTGCAGGTCGAGCACCCGATCACCGAGATCACCACCGGCGTCGACCTGGTGAAGGCCCAGCTGCACGTCGCGGCGGGCGGCAGGCTCGAAGGCGACGCGCCGGCGGAGTGGGGGCACGCCGTCGAGGCGCGCCTCAACGCCGAGGACCCCGACCGCGACTTCGCCCCCTCGCCCGGCCGGATCGCGCGGCTGGCGCTGCCCAGCGGCCCCGGCATCCGGGTGGACACCGGGTTCAGCGAGGGCGACACGATCCCCGCCGACTTCGACTCGATGATCGCCAAGATCATCGCGCACGGCCGCGACCGTACGGAGGCGCTGGCCCGCCTGCGCCGCGCGATGTCGCAGACGACCGTCATCATCGAGGGCGGCGTGACCAACAAGGGCTTCGTCCGCACGCTGCTCGACGAGCCCGCGGTGATCGACGGGTCCGCCGACACCGGCTGGATCGACCGCGTGCGCGCCCAGGGCGCCCTCGTCTCGCACCGGCACTCCGCGATCGCGCTGATCGCCGCCGCCGTCGAGGCCTACGAGGACGAGGAGGCCGTGACGCGGCAGCGCTTCCTGACCACCGCGCACGGCGGACGTCCCCAGTCGCAGCACGAGAGCGGACGCGCGCTGGAGCTCAAGCTCCGCGACGTCGGCTACCGCGTCCGGGTCGCCCGCACCGGCGGCCACCGGTTCCGCGTCGGCATCTCGGCGGGCGGCCCCGAGCACGCGGCCGACGTCGACATCGAGCGCTTCGACGAGCACAGCGGCCAGATCACCGTCAACGGTGTCCGCTTCAAGGTCGTCATGAGCACCCACGGCCCGATCCACCTGGTCGAGGTCGACGGCGTCACCCACCGGATCAGCCGCGACGAGGGCGGCATCGTGCGCTCGCCCGTGCCCGCGCTCGTGGTGGCCACGCCGCTGCAGGCGGGCGACGAGGTCGAGGCCGGGGCCCCGCTGCTCGTGGTCGAGAGCATGAAGATGGAGACCGTGCTGCGCGCGCCGTTCCGCGGCCGGGTGCGGGAGCTCGCGGTGTCGGTCGGCAGCCAGGTGGAGGCGGGCGCCCGCCTGCTGCGCCTGGAGCCGCTGGGCGACGGGGCGGCCGGTCCCGTGGCCGAGGTGCGTGAGGTCGAGCTGGACCTGCCCGCCGAGCCGGTGGGCGTGCCCGCGGCCGAGCGGGTCGCGCGCGGGCTGCAGGACCTGCGCAGCCTCCTGCTGGGCTTCGACATCGACTCGCGGGACGAGAAGCGCCTGCTCGACGGCTACCTGGCCGCGCGCGCCGAGCTCGCCGACAGGGGCGAGCACGAGCCGGCCGGCGAGGTCGAGCTGCTGCGCCTGTTCGCCGACCTGAGCGAGCTGAGCCGCAACCGGCCCGCCGGGGAGGAGTCGAAGCCCGACTCCTCGGTGCACAGCCCCCGCGAGTACTTCCACACCTACCTTCAGTATCTCGACCCCGACCGGGCCGGGCTGTCGGAGAGCTTCCGGCAGCGGCTCACGCACGTGCTGTCCCGCTACGGCGTCGAGGGCCTGGAGCGTACGCCGGAGCTGGAGGACGCGGTCTTCCGGATCTTCCTGGCCCAGCGGCGCGCGTCCACCGACGTCGCCGTGGTGACGACCCTGCTGAGCCGGTGGACGAAGGAGCCGCCGCCCGCCCAGGCGGACCGCGTCACCGTCGGCCTGGCGCTGGAACACCTGGTCGCCGCCACCCAGGTCCGGTTCCCCGCCGTCGCGGACCTGGCGCGCGGCGTCGTGTTCGCCTGGTTCGCCCAGCCGCTGCTGCGTCGCACCCGCGCCAAGGTCTACACGGCCGTACGCAAGCACCTGCGTCACCTCGACCGGCACCCGGACGCGCCCGACCGCGCCGAGCGGATCTCCGCCATGGTCGCCAGCGCCGAGCCGCTGGTCCGGCTGATCGGCCAGCGGATCGGCCGCGAGGGCACCGACCCGGTGCCGCTGCTCGAGGTGCTGAGCCGCCGCTACTACGGCAACCGCGCGCTCAGCGGCATCCGGGTGAGCAAGGTGGCGGGCTGCACGTTCGTCGTCGCCGACCACCGCACCGCGACCGGCGACGGCCGCGTCCTGGCCACCGCGGTCGACTTCCTGGCGCTGGCCGACGCGGTCAAGGCGGTCGGCGAGTTCGCCGGTGACGGCGAGCTGGTGGCGGACATCTACCTGACCTGGTCGGACGGGCCGAGCGACCCCGACGAGATGGCCGCGCGCCTGCGCGAGGTCATGGTCGCGCAGCAGCCGTCGCACCTGGTCGGCCGCATCGTCATGACCGTCGCGGGTGACAGCGGCGCCGTGATGCACCACCACTTCACCTTCCGGCCGTCCGCGGAGGGCTTCGTGGAGGAGCGCCTGCTGCGCGGCCTGCACCCGCGCATCGCCGAGCGCATGCAGCTGGAGCGGCTGCGCGACTTCGACCTCACCCGGCTGCCCGCGCCCGACGAGGAGGTCTACCTCTTCCGGGCCACGGCACGGCAGAACCCGTCCGACGAGCGCCTCGTCGCCCTGGGGCAGGTCCGCGACCTGACCCCGCTGCGCGACGACGAGGGCAGGCTCGTCGCGCTGCCCGCGGCCGAGGACGTCCTGGCCACGTGCCTCGACGCGATCCGCCGGGCCAAGAAACCCGGCGCGAAGGCGTCCGCCACGAACCGGATCGTCATCTACGTGTGGCCGCCGAACGACCTCTCGCCGGACGACCTGAACACCGTGGCGAGGCGCGTGCTGCCGACGACGGCGGGCGCGGGCCTGGAGGAGGTGCTGTTCCTCGGCAGGCGCCGCGACGGCGCGACCGGCGAGCTCGTCGACATCGCCGTCCGGATCGGCTACGACGTGGGCTCCGGCGTGCAGCTGTCCGTCGTGCCGCCGCCGACCGAGCCCATCGAGCCGCTGGACGACTACCGCCAGGAGGTGCTGCGCGCCCACAGCCGGGGCACCCACCACCCCTACGAGCTGACCGGCATGCTCGCCGGGCCGTTCGGCTCGTTCACCGAGTACGACCTGGACGAGCGCTCGGAGCTGGTGCCGGTGAACCGGCCCAAGGGGCGCAACACCGCCGCGCTCGTCGCGGGTGTCGTCAGCACGCCCACGCCGCGCCACCCGGAGGGCATGACCCGCGTCGTGCTGCTGGGCGACCCGACCAAGGCGCTCGGCGCGCTGTCTGAGCCCGAGTGCGCGCGGGTGATCGCCGCGCTCGACCTGGCCGAGCGGATGCGGGTGCCGCTGGAGTGGTTCGCGCTGTCCGCGGGCGCCCGGATCTCGATGTCGTCCGGCACCGAGAACATGGACTGGGTGGCGGCCGCGCTGAAGCGGATCGTGAACTTCACCCAGGACGGCGGCGAGATCAACATCGTGGTCGCGGGCATCAACGTCGGCGCCCAGCCGTACTGGAACGCCGAGGCCACGATGCTCATGCACACCAAGGGCATCCTGGTGATGACACCCGACTCCGCGATGGTGCTGACGGGCAAGCAGTCGCTCGACTTCTCCGGCGGGGTGTCGGCCGAGGACAACCACGGCATCGGCGGGTACGACCGGATCATGGGACCGAACGGCCAGGCACAGTACTGGGCGCCGGACATCCGCGGCGCGCGCGAGGTCCTGATGTCGCACTACGACCACAGCTACGTCGCGCCGGGGGAGAGCGGGCCGCGCAGGACGGTCACCGGCGACCCGGTGGACCGCGACGTGTCGACGTTCCCGCACGCGGCGCCCGACAGCGACTTCACGACGGTGGGCCAGATCTTCTCGGCCGAGTCCAACCCGGACCGCAAGAAGCCGTTCGACATCCGCACCGTCATGCGCGCGCTGTCCGACCAGGACCACCCGGTGCTGGAGCGGTGGGCGGGCATGGCCGACGCCGACACCGCCGCGGTCCAGGACGTCCACCTCGGTGGCCGGCCGGTGTGCCTGCTGGGCATCGAGTCCCGGTCCGTGCCGCGTCGCGGGTTCCCGCCCACCGACGGCCCGGACACCTACACCGCGGGCACCCTGTTCCCGCGCTCGTCCAAGAAGGCCGCCCGGGCCATCAACGCCGCCAGCGGCAACCGCCCGCTGGTCGTGCTGGCCAACCTGTCGGGGTTCGACGGGTCGCCGGAGTCGATGCGCAAGCTGCAGCTGGAGTACGGGGCGGAGATCGGCCGCGCGGTGGTGAACTTCAAGGGCCCCATCGTGTTCTGCGTGATCTCGCGGTACCACGGCGGCGCGTTCGTGGTGTTCTCCAAGGCGCTCAACCCGAACATGACCGTGCTCGCGGTCGAGGGCTCTTTCGCCTCGGTGCTCGGCGGCGCCCCGGCCGCCGCGGTGGTCTTCGCGCGCGACGTCGACAAGCGGACCGGCAACGACCCCCGCGTGCTCGCGCTCGCCGCCCGCGTCGCGGAGGCCCCGGCCGCCACGCGGGCCGCGCTCGCCACCGAGCTGGCCGAGCTGCGCTCGTCCGTACGGGCCGAGAAGCTCACCGAGGTCGCCACCGAGTTCGACCGCGTGCACAGCATCCAGCGGGCGGTCGAGGTCGGCTCGGTGGACATGATCATCAGCTGCGCCGAGCTGCGGCCGAGGATCATCGAGGCGGTCGAGAAGGGCCTCGCCCGGCAGGTCTGACCCGGTCCCGAGGCCGTTTTCAGGCGGGGGATCCCGGGGCGGCGCGTGTCGTGCCGCCCCAGGATCGCAGGGGGTACGAAGTGAATGCCGGGCCATGGACCTGACGTGATCCCGGCCGTAGCGTCAAGGGGTGATCCCGGAGCGGTTACGGCCGTGGACAGACATGATCGTCAGTCTCGGCGTCCTGGTTGTCTTCGTCGTCTACATGATCGTCATCATCGCGAGCCACTCGGTTCCCCTCGACTCCGGGTGGCGCTACTTCCCGGCCGTCGGGATGGCGCTGCTCGCCCTTCAGCTGCTGCGGCAGCATCGCGCCGACAAGCGCCCCTACCGCGCTTCCCGGCCGGTCCTCCCCCTGCTGCTCCTCCTCGTCCTTCCCGTCGCCGTCGCCACTCTGGTCATCGGTCTCGTCGGAACCTCCGACAGCATGTGCACCTCGGGCGCACCGTGCTCCCAGGCCACCGAGTGGCGCATGGACGACGGCGGTTACTCCTGGCACCGGACCGACGGCGACGCCGGCCGGGCGTGGGTTCCCGCGTCCGAGGAGGAGTACGTCGTCAAGGCGGGGCGGCAGATCCGGCAGGGTGCCGTCATCGGGGTGATCGCCTTCACCCTGGCCTTCCTCGCGAGCGAGGGCACCCGGCTCCTCCCGGGCAAGGACGGGTCCGCGGAATCCGACGGCAGGGAGGTCGGAGCCTAGGGCCGTGCCCGTTCGGTGAGTGCTCGCCGGATCCGCCGCCACGTACTCCGAGGGTCGTCACGACGACCGAGATCGCTCGCGGAAGGATGGTTCACGAGCGACGATTCCGCCTCGGGATGAAGGTCTCATCCTCTGACCCCCCTCACCGACTGTTGACCTCCGCGAGGACTCCCATGACCCACGACAGGACGCCGTCCGACATGAGTGATCCGCAACCGAAGGCGAATCTCCGCCGGGCGTCCGGCATCTGGCCGCTGATCCACGCCGAACGGGCGGCCCTCGCGGCCGACCTGGCGAACCTGACCGAGGAGCGGTGGACGACGCCGTCGCTGTGCGCCGGACTGACCGTGCGCGAGGTGCTGGCGCACCTGACCGCGGCGGCGAGCCTCACCCCGGTGCGGTGGCTGGCGGGCGTGATCCGCTGCCGGTTCGACTTCGACAGGCAGGTCGCCATGCGGCTCGCCGAACAGCTGGGCGCGACCGCGGCCGAGACGCACGACAGGTTCCGCCGCGTCGTCACGAGCACCACCAAACCCCCTCTGCCGGCCGTGGCGATGCTGGGCGAGACGATCGTCCACGCGGAGGACATCCGGCGCCCGCTGGGCATTCGCCGCGACTATCCGATCACGACCCTCACCCGCCTGGCCGAGTACTATCAGGGCTCGGACCTGGTTGTCCTCGCCAAAGGACGGATCGGCGGCCTGCGGCTCGCCGCCGACGACGGCCCCTTCGCGACCGGCTCCGGCGCTCTCGTGTCCGGGACCACCCTGGCGCTCATGATGGCGATGACCGGGCGCACGACGTACTGCGACGAGCTCGACGGCGACGGCGTCGCGATCCTGCGTGACCGCATGTGATGACCTTGCATGCGATGAGGCCGCGCGGCATGACGTCGCATGTGATGAGGCCGCATGTGATGAGGCCGCATGTGATGAGGCCGCATGGGATGACGTCGCATGGGATGACACGACCCGGGGCGACCGTGCGTCCGGTGGTCGCCGGCGCCGGCGTCGAGAAGCGATGATCATGGGGACGCGCGGAGATCCCTCGTACGGGTAGCATCCAGGCATGGAGCCGGTGATCATCGCTTCCGTCCTGACCCTCCCGGCGCTCGCGCTCCTGCTGATCTCGTTTCATGACGAATCCGGCGCGACCGACACCCGCAACCACCTCTCGGGCATCCGCACCCGGCAGACCCTCGCCTCCCGCGAGGCCTGGAACGCCGCCCACGCGTGGGCGAGGGCGCCGATGCGCCGGCTGGCGACGGCGATGGGGCTGCTCCTCGCGGCCTCCATCGCCGCCGGCGTCCTGTTCGACCTCCCGGAGACGGCCGGCTACGCGATCCTCGCCGTGCAGTTCGCGCTCCTCGTCGGCGGGCTGCTCCTGATCGGCCGGCGTGCCGACCGGGTCGCGGCCGAGGTCAACGGCCGCGGTGAGGCCCCGCCGCCCGCCGCCTGACCCGCGGGGGACGCCTCATGGCTGGTCAGCCGACGCTGGTGATGACGGCGAAGCGCGCGCCGTGGGGGTCGGAGACCACGGCGAAACGGCCGACGCCCTCGATGTCGGCGGCCGGTGCGACGAGGTCGCCGCCGAGCTCCCGGACCCGGTCCACGGACGCGTCACAGTCGGCCACCTCGAAATACGGCAGCCAGCGCGGCCTGTCGCCCGCCTGGAGCGGCTTGACGCCTCCCAGACCCGGGTTGTCGCCCTCGGAGGTCGACAGCAGGAGGTAGGGCATGTCGCCGAACGTGATGTCGTCGACGCTCCAGTCGAAGACCGCCCGGTAGAAGGGGCGGACGGTCTCCGGGTCGGGGACGTACAGCTCGAGCCAGGCCAGGGAGCCGTTCTGGGTGACGAGGTCCAGGCCGCTGGTCTCGCCCGGCTGCCAGACGGCGAACTCGGCGCCGCCGGGGTCGGTGAACCCGGCCATCCGGCCCTTGGTGAAGACGTCGTCCGGCGCGATGCGCACGGTGCCGCCCGCCTGCTCGACCGCCTTCGCCGTGGTGTCGGCGTCGGGGGTCTGGAAGTAGGGCGTCCACGCCGAGATCGCCCCGTCCTCGCTGAGCGGCCCGACGGCGGCGACGGTCTTGCCGTCGAGCTGGAAGAAGCCGTAGTCGCCCGCGTGGGGACCGGCCGACTGGAGGCTCCAGCCGAACAGGGGGCCGTAGAAGGCGGCGGAGGCCTCGGTGTCGGGCGTGCCCAGGTCGATCCAGTTGGGGGCGCCGGAGACGTAGGGGATGGTGAGCATGACCTCTTCCTTCGGTGCGTTCACGTGCCGGAGACCTGTCGTCCGGGCTTCCGCGTGCGGGGGCGAAACCATCGGACCGGTCGCCCGTCAGCCTGCCAGACCCCACCGACAGTTCCCCGCCGGCAGTTGCCCGCCGCCCGTACCCGCCGCGCGGGCGGCATCACGTCCCTCCGGCGGCACGCCTGCCCGTTTCCGGTGCGGCGGTGTCGAGGGGTGGCGCTGTCAGGAGGGTTCACGCCGCTGGTCGCCCGGCGGGCCTCGTACGGGCGCTCAGGTGAAGCGCCGGTAGGTGATGGGTGACGCGCCGGCCACGTTCTGGATCTTGACATGGTCGCCCGTCTGCGGGGCGGCGATCATCTTGCCGTCGCCCATGTAGACCGCGCAGTGGGTGGCCGGATCGCCGAAGAAGACGATGTCGCCCGGCTGCGGCGGGCCGCTGATCGGCTGGCCGCTCGCCTGGTACCCGGCGGCGGTGTTGTCCCCGATCTTGATTCCCGCCTCGTTCAGCGAGGCGTGCACCAGGCCGCTGCAGTCGAACGTGTCGGGCCCGTCGGTGCCGAAGACGTAGGGCTTGCCGAGGTGGCTCCGCGCGGCGGCCACGATGTCGGCTCCGGTGCCGTCGCCGGTGACCGTGTACGGGATCGCCTGGCCTCCGCCACTCCCGCTCCCGCCGCCCGATCCGCCGCCCTGGCCTCCGGACGACGGTCCGCCGCCGCCGTTGCCGTTGCCGCCCCCGCCGCCGTCTCCGCCGCCCTGCGAGCCGGAGTTCGTACCGGCGAGCGTGGTGCGGAACTCCTCCTCGGGCACCGGCACCCACCGGGTGGTGTGCCCGGGGCCGGGGACGAAGTCCTGGTCACCCGCGGCCGGGATGGCGGAGAACAGCGCGGTGTCGCCGAGATGCTTGTCGATCTCACGCCGCGCGGTGGACAGCGCGGTCTCGGCCGTGTCGACGTGCCCCTGTACGCGGGACACCGCCATCTCGACCTGCTGGCCGATGCTCGTCTTGAGCTGCTCCTCGGTCGCCTGCGGGTTGCGGCGCCGGTACTCCGCCACCCAGGTCAGCAGGTCACCGCAGACGCGGTCGGCGTTCGACTTCGCCGTCTCGACGGCGTAGGCGGCGAGGTCCAGGCAGCCCGCGCAGTCGCCCAGCGCGTCTCGCAGGGAGGAGCCCGCACTGTTGTAGCGCCGCATGTACGCCACGAACGCGTCGGCGGAGGCGCCCCTCCAGGCGACGTCCACCTGGTTGACCGCGTTGTTCAGGAGCCTGAACGGCTCGGTGGACGAGTCGGCCGCCTTGCGCCACCGGACGGCGATCGCCCGGATCGCGGCGGGGTCTCCGTCCGTCTTCTTCGCCAGCGCGACCAGGGCCTGCCCCCCGGGCAGCGCCGCGACGGCGCCCATGTCGGTCATATGGCTGGAAGGTGGCTCGTGGTGCCCCGCTCGGCCGAGGTCACGTTGTCCTCGATCGTGTCGAGAGCGCGCTCGACGCCGTCGAGACGGCTCTTCACCGTGCCGAGCTCGCTGTCCGCGTGCCCTTCGACCCGGCCGATCGCACCGGCCAGCTCCTGGGCGCCGTCCAGGGTCCCGAAGAGCGACGACCCCGCGCCGCCCGTGGCCGGGAAGTCGTCGCCGACGGTGGCGAGCTTTCTTCCCTGGGTGTTCACCGCGGTGCGCAGCTTGGCCAGCGCCTCGCGATTCAGATCAAGGTTTCCCACCGGAGCCGGCTCCCTCCGCCGCCGCCGAGAGACCACCTGCTCGGACGCCGGTCTGGCTCGTTGGCCGGTTTCCTGCCCACCGTCCGGCCATATCTACCAAGAAGTGATCATATCCACCGGACGACGGTTATCGCAGTACAAAAGCGCATCCGTCATCCAAGGCGGTGCTCGTACACCTTCCGCAGTTCCTCGACGCGGCCCTCGGGCCGGGGCCCGGGCTGGTCCTGGACGGCCGAGAAGAGTGTCTCCAGGTGCGCCTGCCAGGCGGCGAGCACCGTCGCGCGGAGATCGGCCAGTCGTGCGGGAACCGTCTGCGTCAGCACGACCCGGGTGCCCTGCTCGGGATCGTGCGCGAGCTCCCAGTGCACCCGCCCCGCGGGCTCACCGTCGTGAAGCCACTCGTACTCCAGGACGCGCGGTGCCCCGGCCTCGGTCACCGGGCCCGCGGGCACGTACGGGTTGGTGAACCAGGCCGGCGGCTCCGCGCCCGGCCGGGGGGCGTCCCGCCCGACGAGGATGTCCCACACCTCCTCGACGGGCTTCCACATCAGGTCGCGCGCGAACCTCACGAGGTGACCGTCGCCGCTCTCCCGGGTCTCACCCTCGGCGAGCCCGAAGGCCTCGACGTAGGCCCCGATGCGATCGGCCCAGTCCGAAGGCTGTTCGGAGGACTCGCCGTCCAGCCTGGCCAGCAGCGCGGTCAGGCAGACGTCCCAGCCCGCCGCGGTGCGGCCCGCGGTCAGCCTGCCGGTCCACCCGCCTCCCAGCGTGTGGGTGAGGACGAGCAGGCAGCCCGATCCGTCGGGGAGCAGCTCGAAGCGCAGCACGTCCCGGTTCCATCGGAAGGCGTACACCTTCGGAGGGTCGAGTTCCAGGATCCGGCCGTGGGTGAGGTCGTCCCCGCCCTCGAAGGTGAAGCGCATCTCGGCGCCGACGACCTGCTCGGTCTCCACCGCCGCCGGGAACCAGTGGACCATCTCGGCCGGGTTGGTGACGGCCCTCCAGACCTTCTCGGGGGAGTGGGCCAGCCGCCGCTCGAAGCGCAGCGTCGGCCGGCCGTCGACGGTCCGCAGGGTCGCCTCTCGCTCTTTCATATGCCACCTTTTCTGACGTTTCATCAGGTCTCTTCCGGCATGGTGTCGAGGTGGCGTTCCAGCGCGTCCAGGCTGGTCTCCCACATGCTCCGGTAGGGCTCGAGCCAGGCGGCCATCTCGGCGAGCGGTTCCGGTCGCAGCCGGTACCACCGGCGTTGGGCGTCGTGCCTGACCTCGACCAGGCCCGCCTCGCGCAGGATCCTCAGGTGCTTCGACACCGTCGGCTGGGTCAGCGCGAGCCGCTCCACCAGGTCGCCCACGGGGCGCTCGCCGGTGCGGAGCAGGTCGAGGATCTCCCGGCGCCGGGGCTCGGCCAGCACTTCGAATGTGGTTGCCACATCGGCAATATAGCCGGATTGGCATATAAGCTGTCAAGGAGCACGAAGACGGTGCGGGCGCCGCGCCTGGCACGGGAGGGAAGTGCCGTGGTCCGACCGGTTTCCGCACGGATGGCGAGGTGTCGACACGGGGGGTGACGGGGTGATCCGGGCCGTGGTCGCCGGGGGGTCAGCGGGAGAGGGTCTCGATCCTCCGCCGCCTGGCCAGGACCAGCACCACGATCGCGTAGAGGCCGAGCTGCACCACCGTTCCCGCCAGGGTCTGCCAGGGCACCGACCCCTGCTTCAGCGCCTCCGACAGGGTCCCGTCGGCGCCGCTGACCCCGAACGCCAGCACGTTGTTGACCACGTGCAGGGCGATGGCGGCCTCCAGGCCGCCGGTCCGCACCGCCAGCCAGCCCATCAGCGCCCCGAAGGCGAAGACGTCGACGATGCCCCAGTCGACGTAGGCGTGTACGGCGGTGAAGCCGACGGCGCTCAGCAGGATGCCCGGCCACGGGTTGGAGAGGAAGGCGCCGAACGCCTGGATCAGCCACCCCCGGAAGACGTACTCCTCGGCGGCGGCCTGGAAGGGCACCAGGAGCAGGGTGACGACCAGGGCGGGCAGGAAACGCTCCCAGCCGATCCAGCCGAACATGTCGCCGAGATCCTTCCCCGAGACGACGTAGGTGAGGGCGACCGCGGCCTGGCCCAGCGCCACGGCGCCGATCGCCACCGCCGCGCACCACGCCATCCACCGCCACCGCAGGCGGCCCGTGACCGAGGAGAGGGTGCCGGGCGGGCGCCGCTGGATCCACGCCACCACGCCGTACACGATCGGCAGGACGACCGCGATCGCGAGCAGGTTGATCCCCAGGTCGACCACAGGGTCGGTGAAGATCTGCCCGCCGGACCCGCCCATCTCGGCGCCCGCGACCACGCCGACCGTCGCGCCGCCGAGGATGACGGCGAGCCCGGCGATCATCAGGCCCGCGAGTCCCACGATCGTGCCCAGCACCGGCCGCCACCAGGCGTGCAGGCGGTTGCGCGCCAGCCGGTCGTAGCGGCTGCCGGGCGGCGCCGGCACCAGCCAGGGGTCACGACGGGGCGGGGGCGGGAAGTGCTCCATGGGCACGCCGAACGGGTGAGGGGTGGCGGGGACGCCGGGCGTGCCGGGAGGGCCGGACGGATGGGAAGCGCCGGGGGCGCCGGACGTGCCGCCGTGAGCGCCATGAGCACCGGGGGTGCCGGACGTGCCGGACGTGCCGGACGTGCCACCGTGAGCGCCGTGAGCGCCGGACGTGCCGCCATGAGCGCTGTGAGCGCCGGGAGGACCGGGCGGGTGGGGCGGCGGGCCGGGAGGCTGGAGGGGCTCCGCCCCGGGCCGGGGGTCCTGGGGGACGTGCATGGCTTCGTTCCGTTCCGATGGGTTCACGGAGTTCATGAGGTTCAGGGCGGGACGCGCCTCATCGAGCTCGATGCTCCACGCCGGGTTCCCCGTACCCCTCCCGGCACAACGACACCCGGTGCCGTTCGGTTCCGCGCGGCCTCTCCGGGGGTTCATGGGTACCCGGCGAAAGCCCCGGCCGCGAGCTCCCGGAATCCGGTTCGACCTGGTGCTTCGTGGATGGATCCCGCCGGGCGGGGTAGGTCGCCGATCAACGTCCACGACCGGCCGGCGACCCCGGGGCCGAGGCCGGCGGCTCCACACCGGAGGAATCGAGATGAGTGAATACGAGCGTTCCCGTACGATCGCCGCGTCGCCGGAGGCGGTGTTCGAGCGGGCGGGCGACCTGGACAGCCTCGACGAATGGCTCCCGCACGAACTGCACGTACGCCCGGGAGAGCTGCCCGCGGTGACGGTGCACGAGGACGCCACCGGGCAGGACGCCCGCGCGCTGCTGCGCACCGATCGCGACCAGCTCCGGATGGAGTGGGGCACCCGCGACGACGGCAGCTACGCCGGATGGCTCCAGGTGGCCGGCATCGGCGACACCGAGAGCGAGGTGACGATCCACCTGTCCTTCTTCGACGAGACGCACGCCCCGCCGGGCGACGCCGCCGACCGGGCGCTCGACGACAGCCTGGAGCGGCTGGCCGGCCAGGTGGGCCGGCGCGGCTGATCCCCGCCCGTCGCTCGCGGGCGGCTGACCGCGCCCGGCCGCGCGCCGGGCCGCGTCCGGCTCCGATGAGCCTTCCGGCCCCGCCCCGGAAGGCTCACGCCCCGCGGACGTTGGTCATGATCGCGTAGACCGAGGTGGAGGCCGTCATGAACAGCCAGTTGCGCTTGAGGCCGCCGAAGACCAGGTTGGAGGTCTTCTCGGGAAGCCTCAGTTTGCCGATCAGGGTGCCGTCCGGGGCGAAACAGTGCACCCCCTCGTGCGTCGCCCCCCAGATCCGGCCGGTGGCGTCGAGCCTGATCCCGTCCAGGCCGCCCGCCGAGCACTCCGCGAGCACCCTGCCGTTCTCCAGCGCGTCGCCGCGCACGTCGAAGACCCGCAGATGCCCGCGTTGGGTGTCGGCGACGTAGAGCAGGGACTCGTCCGGTGAGAAGGCCAGGCCGTTGGGGCGGGCGAAGTCGTCGGCCACCGCCGTGACCTCCCCGGTGGCGGGGTCGAGGCGGTAGACCTGGTCGTTGCCGATCTCGCTTTCCGCGCGGTGCCCCTCGTAGTCGCTGAGGATGCCGTAACGGGGATCGGTGAACCAGACGGAGCCGTCCGACCTGACCACCACGTCGTTGGGGCTGTTGAGACGCTTGCCCCGCCAGCTGTCGGCGATGACGGTGACGGAGCCGTCGTGCTCGGTGCGGGTCACCCGCCGGCCGCCGTGCTCGCAGGAGATCAGACGGCCCTGCCGGTCGAGGGTGTGACCGTTGGTGTAGCCCGCGGGAACGCGGAAGGGGCCGACGTTCCCGGTCATCTCATCCCATCGGAGGATCCTGTCGTTGGGGATGTCGCTCCACAGCAGGTAGCGGCCCGCCGCGACGTAGGCGGGACCCTCGGCCCATCGGCACCCGTGGTAGATCCGCTCGATCCGCTCGTCGCCCCCGACGCCGGCGAACCGCTCGTCGAGCACCTCGAACTCCGCTGCGATGGATTCGGTCATGTAATCCTCCTTGATCACAGAATATGATACGGCGATGGACAGGATTGACAAGATGTTGATCAGCCTCCTTCAGGCTGACGCCGGTCAGCCTTACGCCGAGCTCGGGGCCGCGGTGGGGCTGTCGAGCGCCGCCGCGCACGAGCGGGTGCGCAAGCTGCGCGAACGCGGGCTGATCCGGAGGACGACCGTCGAGGTCGATCCCGTCGCCGCGGGCAGGGGCGTGCTGTCGTTCGTGCTCGTGGAGGGGAGGGCGTGGATGGGCGCGTCGGGCGAGGCGCTGCTGGCGATTCCCGAGATCGAGGAGGCGCACGTCATCGCGGGCCCGGCGTCCCTGCTGGTCAAGGTACGCACGGCGAGCACGCGGGAGCTGCAGGAGGTGCTGCGCAGGATCTTCGAGATCGACGGGGTGGCCGGCACGCGGACCGTCATGGTGCTGGAGAGCTTCTTCGAGCGCGGCCTGCATCTCCCGCACTAGTGTGCGTTCCCGCACTTGGGTGCGTGAACACCGGGGTGCGGGAAACCCCCGAGGGCCGGAGGACCGCCCGGTCCGGGGCTCGCACGGCCGGGACCGGCTACCGGTACGCCCAGAGCAGGCGGCACCACGACGAGATGCTGCGCGAGCCGGCGTTCAACCGGCTGGAGTCCCGGTGTTTCGCCCGTACGGTCCGGCGGTCCGTCGACGACATCGTGGGATTGCAGCCGTCGTTCTCCTACTCCTCGCCCGCGCGCCTCGGCGAGCGCGTGCCCGCCTTCACCGAGGCGGTGCGCGAGGCACTGGCCTGGGCGAACCCGTCGGGGGAGTGACAGGAGGAGGTCGTCACCGAGATACGCGTCGCGCGCAGGCCCTGACGCGGGCCGTGGGAGGGGAGCGTGGTGACGGGAATTAAATCCGAGGCGTTCGGCGCGCCTTCACCGGTACGCTCCCCGGGCGTCTCCCCGCCGCCGGTGACGGCCCGCCCACGAGGAACCGGTGCGGAACCGGTGGGAGACCGGGGGAGAGTCGCGGGAAGGCCGCGAGACGCCGTAGGAGAGAAGAGGAACATCGTTGACCAGGATCGCCGTAACCGGTGTCACGGGAAATCTCGGACGCCTCGTCGTGGAGGACCTGCTCTCCAGGGTTTCTCCCCGCGATCTCGTCGCGCTCGCCCGCACCCCGGAGAAGGCGGGAGACCTGCCGGGCCGTGGTGTCGAGGTACGGCACTGCGATCATGACGATGCCGCGTCCGTCGACGCCGCGCTCGCGGGGGTCGACGTCCTGCTCCTGGTGTCCGGGCCGGACATGACGCCCGGGGTCCGCGTGCGGCAGCACCGCACGGTCGTCGACGCCGCCGCCCGGGCGGGGGTTCGCCGCGTCGTCTACACCAGCGGCGCGGGCGCGGAGGACGGCAGGGGACCCGTCGCCGATCACACGGCGACGGAGAAGGCACTCCACGAGGCAGGGCCCGCCTACACGGTGCTGCGCAACGCCCCCTACTCCGAGGCGTTCCTGGGGGTCGCGCTGGCGCAGGCGGGGCAGAGTGGTGAGATCACCTCCTCCACCGGCGGGCGGCCGCTCAACACCGCGAGGTTCCGTGACCTGGCGCTGGCGGCGAGCGCCGCCCTGACCGGCTCCGGGCACGAGAACGCGACCTACGAGCTGCGCGGTCCGCTCTGGACCTACCCAGAGCTCGCCGAGGTCCTCACCCGCGTGCTGGGCAGGTCCGTCGAGCACCGGGAGATCACCGACGCGGAGGCGGGCTGGCTGGGGGGCGTGTTCCCGGCGGTGCGCGCCGGAGCCCTCGCCGAGACCGGCTCCGATCTCGCGCGCCTGCTTGACCGGTCGCCGTCCGGGCTGGAGGAGACGGTCGGCGCTCTCATCGCGCGTACGGCCGTCTGAGCGGCACCGACTGGGCGATGGGGCCTGGGGGCCGGGGGCCGGAGGAACCGATCAGGTCCGGGTGGCCGGGGGACCGATCAGGTCAGATAGTCGCGCAGGGCCCGCGAGCGCGAGGGGTGGCGCAGCTTCGTCATGGTCTTGGACTCGATCTGCCGGATGCGCTCGCGGGTCACCCCGTAGGCACGCCCGATCTCCTCCAGTGTCTTGGGCCGGCCGTCGCCGAGCCCGAACCGCATGGCCACCACCCCGGCCTCGCGCTCCGACAGCGCCTCCAGGATCGTGTGCAGCTGCTCCTGAAGCAGCGCGGAGGCCACCGCGTCCTCGGGGGTGATCGCCTCGGAGTCCTCGATGAGGTCGCCGAACTCGCTGTCGCCCTCGGTGCCCAGCGGGCTGTGCAGGGAGATCGGCTCCCGTCCGTACCCCTGGACCTCGACGACCCGCTCCGGGGTCATCTCCAGCTCCACGGCCAGCTCCTCGGGGGTGGGCTCGCGGCCCAGGTCGGTCGTCATCTGCCGGTGCACGCGCGCCAGCTTGTTGATCACCTCGACCATGTGCACGGGGATGCGGATGGTGCGGGCCTGGTCGGCGAGCGCCCGGGTGATCGCCTGCTTGATCCACCAGGTGGCGTACGTGGAGAACTTGAAGCCCTTGGTGTAGTCGAACTTCTCCACGGCGCGGATCAGACCCAGGTTGCCCTCCTGGATCAGGTCCAGGAACAGCATGCCCCGGCCGGTGTGGCGCTTGGCCAGTGACACCACCAGGCGCAGGTTGGCCTCCAGCAGGTGGTTCTTGGCCCGGTGGCCGTCCTCGGCGAGCCATTCGAGCTCCGCGCGCACGTCGGGCTGGAGCAGGTCGCCGTCGTTGAGCCGTTCGGTGGCGAACAGCCCGGCCTCGATGCGCCTGGCGAGCTCGACCTCCTGCTCGGCGTTGAGGAGGGGGATCCTGCCGATCTGCTTGAGATAGTCCTTGACCGGATCGGTGCTCGCTCCGGCGGTCGCCTCCAGGGCTGCGGGCACCTCGTCGTCGTCGGTCAGGACGAGCTCTTCTTCCTCAGCCTCGACAACCTCAACGGTGCCTTCCACGGTGGCGGCTTCCATGGCGTTCACACCTTCCCCAGGTCTGGTCAGATACAACAACCCGTGCAGTTCAAGGTACGTCCCGCGACGGTGTGCTGCGGCGCCTGGCTCGCCGTCGCTTCCTTCGCTGGGAGCGGAGAGCCTTGCCGCCGGGAGCAGGAGAGCCCGGCCTCCGGACGTGGAGAGCCCGGCCGTGGGGAGCGGAGAGTTCCGCCGCCGGAAGCTCTTGGAAGCTCTTGGAAGCTCTCGGAAGCTCTCGGGAGGTCCCGGGAGCTCTCGGGAAGGGGGTGATCGTCCCGCCCCGCCGCCGGGCGGCCTTCCCCGGCTGGGAAAGGCCGCCCGGCGGATCTTCCGGCGACGCTGCGGGCGTTGCCATGCCGGTGTGCGTACGGGGGAGGGGGACAGGTCCGGATCAGGCGGGGAAGTCGTTCGGGTTGACGCCGGTCGTCGGGGCGTTGCCGCCCCTGACGCGGTTGAGGGTCAGGGTGTAGATGACCGAGCTGGTCGCGTTCGAGGTGTACCTCAGCCGGGTGGTGAAGCGCTGGTAGGAGGGGGCGCTGGTGAACCTGCCCCGGGAGTTGCTGAACCGGTGACCGGAGGTGAAGAAGATGGTGTAGGTGCCGTCCCTGACGTCGGTGATGGAGGCGGTGGACCGGGCGCGGACGTAGATGCTGATCGCCTTGGACCTGCCACGGACCAGTGTGACGACGGCGTCCCTGCTGCTTCCGTTCTTGACCTTCAGCTTGCCTCGCCCGCCGCTGATCCGGTCGTAGAGGATCTTTCCGTTGCTCGGTCGCGCGGCCGCCTCGGTCGAGGAGACGGCGACGGTTTCCCTGGTCGAGGCCGCCGCGGGGGCGGCGACGGAGCCGGCCAGCAGAATGGAAGCGAGGATCGCTCCCGCGAGGGGACGTAGATGAATCATTGCGCAAATATGGCCAATTCTTGGTGGCCGGTCAACGTGAATTCGTGCCCATGGCAGCCTTCCAGGCGTTTTGTGTAGGTATTCGACCCTTCAGTGATCGCTCGCATGATGCCCGGGCTCAAGGGGTTCCACGGGACTCCGCCTTTAGGGCTCCGGTGGCTCCAGGGACTCGGGGGACTCCGGGAGCCTCACGGAAGATTGTGGTCTCCGGACTCTGAGACACGGAAATTCCAAGGACGCCGGGGCTCGGGGCCCGAGGTTCTCCGGAGGCGGCCGGGCCGATGCCGCGCCTCACCGTTCTCCCGGGCCGGGCTTTCCCCGGCCTCCGGGCCGAGAGGTATCGCCCGGTTTCGGCGGTCAATGCCTTTCCCGGTGTTCTTGGGAGCCGAAGAAAGGTCAATACAATTCGTCTGATGTCGACGACGCCCAGGACGAACGCCGTGCCGCGACCGGTGCCCCGGCCCGCGCGGGCCGGGGCACCGGTCGCGCGGGCCGCCCGGCGCGTCGTCGGCCTGGCGGCGGGGGGCGTGACGGCCGTCGCCGAGCTCGGTTTCCTGTGCGTCGCGGGCGGGCTGTTCGCGGTCCTGGCGGTGTGGCCCGCGGGCCGCCGCGCCGCCCGGCGGTTCGCGGAGGCGGGAACGGCGCGGCTGGTCGCGCTGGAACGCGCCCGGCTGGCCGCCTGGTTCGGCCACGACACCGGCGGGGTGCCGGTGCGGGGCGGGTACGGCTACCTCGCGCTGCGGGCGGCGTTCGGCACGCTCGCGAGCTGCGTGCTCTTCGCCGGTCTCTTCGTCGGGCTGCTGTTCCTGTCCGGCGGCGTCGGGGAACTGCTCTCCGGGGGGTCGTCCCCGGTCCCGCTGCGTTACCCCGGCGTGCGCCTCACCGTCGACAGCGGGCCGCTGGGCACCGCGTACGGGCTGGTCCTGCTGGCACTGTCCGCGCTGTGGGGCGCGGCGACGGTGGCCGCGGAGCGGCGGCTGGCGGCGTACTTCGCCGGGCCGGGGGAGCGGGAGGCGATGCGCCGCCGCATCGCGGAGCTGACCGCCACCCGCAGCGGCATCGTGCGGGCCGTCGACGACGAGCGGCGGCGCATCGAGCGTGACCTGCACGACGGTGTCCAGCAGAGGGGGGTGGCCCTGGGGATGCTGCTGGGCCGGGCCCGGCACGGGACCGACCCGGCCGCGGTCGCCGCCCTCGTGGACCAGGCGTACGCGGAGTCACGCCGCCTCCTCGACGAGCTGCGCGGCGTGGCCTGGCGGATCTACCCCGCCGCGCTGGACGAGCTGGGCCTGCGCGACGCCCTGGCCGGGGTGGCCGAACGGGCGGGCGTGCGGGTGACCGTCCGGTACGACCTCGCGGAGCGCCCGGTGTCCGAGATCGAGACGGCCGTCTACTTCGTGGTCCGCGAGGCCATCGCCAACGCCGCGAAACACGCGGACGCCCGGAGTGTCCTGGTGGTCCTGAGCGAGGACGAGCACATGACGACCGTGGAGATCACCGACGACGGCCGGGGCGGAGCGGATCCCGCCGGTGGCGGGCTGTCCGGGCTGGAGCGGCGGGTTCTGGCGCTGGACGGCGCCTTCGAGGTGGACAGCCCTCCCGGCGGCCCGACCAGGATCACGGCGACGTTGCCCCTCGGCGGGTCCGAACGCCGGGAGCCGTCATGCGGCTGATCCTCGCCGACGACTCCGTGCTGTTCCGCGAGGGCCTGGTCCGCCTCCTGGAGGAGGCGGGGCATGAGGTGGTGGCGGCGGTGGGCGACTCCGCGGGGCTGATCGAGGCCGTGGACGAGCACCGGCCCGACGTGGCGATCGTGGACGTGCGAATGCCGCCGGGCCAGGCCGGTGAGGGGCTGCGGGCCGCGCTGACGATCCGGGAGCGCCGGCCGGAGGTGGGCGTGCTCGTGCTGTCGCAGTACGTCGAGACGGCCTACGCCGCACGGCTGCTCGCCGGGACGCCCGAGGGGCTGGGCTACCTGCTCAAGGACCGGGTGACCGAGCTGGGAGAGTTCCTGGAGTCGCTGGAGCGGGTCCGCGCGGGCGGGGCGGTCTTCGACCCGGAGGTGGTCCGGCGGCTGCTCGCCCGTACCACCCGCACCGACCCGCTGAGCAAGCTCACCCGGCGGGAGTCACAGGTGCTGGAGCAGCTGGCCCAGGGGCTCGTCAACGCCGCGATCGCCGAGCGCCTGCACGTGTCGCAGAGCACGGTGGAGAAGCACGTCAACGCGATCTTCGACAAGTTCGGGCTGTCCCGCACCCCCGGCTACAGCCGCCGTGTCCTGGCCATCCTGCGCTACCTGGACGGCTGATCCCCGGTACCTGGCGCGGGCTCCCGGCGCGCCCGTACCAGGTGGCCCATCCGTACCAGGACCAGGACCACGCAGGCGCCGGTGGCGAGGACGAGCCAGATCATGAAGGACAGGTAGAGATAGGCCACATGCGTCCAGGTGGTGTCCTTTCCCCTGGCCAGCACCCCGAAGACGTCGGTGATCGTCAGGCACAGCACCCCCGGCAGCGCGTACGGCAGCAGCCGCGCCGCCGTCCGCCACGCCGGGCGACCGGCACGCCGCGCCGCCCACCGGCGGGAACGGGCCAGCCCGCGGCCCGCCAGGAGGAGCGTCACGGCGGCGGCCAGCGCCATGGCGATGTCGACGACCAGGCTCGGGGGGACCGAGGGGGGCGCCTCGGGCTCCTCCCCCTCGGCCATGGCGACCAGCGCGTCCGCGACGGCGTCGCTGTCGCCGTACGCCGTGCCGGTGTTGGCCATGACCACGACGCCGTACCCCGACCGGGGCAGGAGCGTCTGCTGGGCCGTCGCGGTGAGCAGGTCGCCGCCGTGCCCGACGACCGGTGAGCCCTTCGCGGTCGTGCCGATCGCCCAGCCCAGGGCGTAGGAGTCGTTGATCCTGGACGGGGTGCGCATCTCCGCGACGCTCGCGGCGGAGACGACGCGGACGCCGCCGGGACCGGCCCCCTCGCCGTTCTGCATGATCATCCATTGGGCCATGTCCCTCGCGCTGCTGATCACCCCGCCGGAGCCGTTGCCGAACCCCGGGGGCTCGGGAAGGGCGAGCGTGGCGCCGAGCAGGTGGAGGTGGCCTCGCGCGCTCGCGGGGAGGTCGCGCTCGGTGTCGACGGTGGTGCTGTTCCGCATGCCGAGCGGGCCGAACACGTGCGTGCGGAGGTAGTCGGCGAAGGGTGTGCCGCTCGCCACCTCGACCAGCCGCGCGGCGACCTGGAAGTTGGTGTTGTGGTAGCTCCACCGCGTGCCGGGGTCGGCGGCCAGCCTCGCACCCCTGAGCCGCGCGACGGCCTCGCGGAGTGATCGGGGCTGGGGTTGGCTCCTCTCGGGAAAGGCCTCGTCGGCCATGCCCGAGGTCTGGTCCAGCAGCTGGCGTACGGTGACGCGGGCCGCTCGCGGGTCGGCCATCGCGAACTCGGGGAGCCGGACGCGCACCGGCTCGTCGAGCCTGACGACTCCCTTCTCCACCAGTTGCATGACAGCCAGGGAGGTGAAGGACTTGCTGAGCGAGGCGATCGCCATCGGGGTGTCCGCCGTGACGGGATCGCCGGAGGCGGTGCGGCCGTATCCGGCGACGTGGACGACCCGGTCCCCCTTGGTGACGGCGACCGCGACCCCCGGCAGGCCGGTCGCCTCCCGGTAGGCGTTCACGAAACGGTCGACGGACACGGGATCGATCTCCCGGGTGGCGTGACCCGTTCCCTCCGGTGACGTCGTCGCCGACGATGCCGCCGAGGAAGCCGCCGAGGAAGCCGCCGTCAAGGAGGCCGGCGGTGGCGCCGCCTCCGACGGCGCCGAGGAGAACGGGGGCGCCGCGAACGACGCCGGCGGGAACGAGGTCGCCGACGATGACGCCGACGCGAGCGGGGCCGACGGGAACGACGCCGACGCGAACGACGCCGGCGGGAACGCGGTCGCCGTCAGGAGGGCCGTCGCGAGTATGACGGCGCGGGCTCTCGGGCGGCCGACGGCGAGGCGCCGGGGGAGCGGACCATTTTCGATCTTGAATGCGGGCACCAGTCGACGCTACGAACACCGCCCCGCCCGGACCATTGGGAGATCCCTCCGCGTTCCCCTGCGAAAAACCACAGGTTCCCCAGCGCCGGAGCACCCGCCGCGCCGTACCTCCCGCCGGTGGCGGGCGACCCGTCACCAGCGGGAAACCCCCGGCGGCGGACAGCCTCCACGCGGCGGGGGACCCTCGGCGGCGGGCACTTCTCGCCGACGGGAACCCCCTCGGCGGCGGCGAGCGAAACATCGGACCGTTCCAAGATATGTATCGACCAGCGGCCCCCGACCGGCTCTCCTGTCGGTCTCTGCCGGTCGATCTATCACGCAAAGCCGCTCGACAAGCATATTTTTGCGAAAAGAAGTAGAAACATTGCGGACATCCAGCCGCCATCTTATGGTGTGCACAACGCCGTTCATCGATCTCCCCGGTGACGGCGGTAGCCTCTCCGCCCCCCACCCGGCTGGATCGTGATGACCGCATGCCCCGCCGGCCGCGGCGATCCGGCCCCGCGTGACGAAGGGTCAGCCGATGAAGACATCCGATCAATCTGTCAGCCGCTTACGCCATACCGGGCGACGCGTCCAGCTCGTCCTCGCGCTCCTGCTGGCCGCCCTGTGCTGGGCCGGAGCCCAGGCACCGCTCCCGGCGCGCGGCGCGGCCGTCCCAGAGCAGTCTTCCAACGTCCACCTGTTCTACTACTCCTGGTACGGCAACCCCCAGACGAGCGGTGAGTGGCGGCACTGGCAGCAGGGCGGCCACACCCCGCCGGGCGACGTGGGCGCCGACCTGTACCCCAGCCTGGGCGCCTACGACTCGGGCGACTACGCGGGCGCCGTCACCAGGCACATGCAGTGGATCAAGCAGGCCGGGGTCGGCGTCATCGTCTACAGCTGGTGGGGCCGCGACAGCTTCGAGGACAGGCTCACCCAGGGCGTGATGGACGCCGCCGCGCAGTACGGCGTCAAGGTCGCCTGGCACCTGGAGCCCTACGGCGGGCGCACGGCGGCCTCCACCGTTGAGGACATCCGCTACATCAACACCCGCTACGGCTCCCACCCGGCCTTCTACCGTGACGCCGAGCACGGCGACCGGGCGGCGTTCTACGTGTTCGAGAGCCTGAGGATCACCGACTGGGCCGCGCTCGACCAGGTCACCGCGGGCAACATCGTGCTCGCCCAGACCACCGACACCTCGAAGATCGCGCACTTCTCCGGCATGTACACCTACGACGGGATCGCCGGCGCCACCGCCCCCGGCTGGGCCAACGCGAGCGCGTACGCCAAGCAGAACAACCTGATCTGGGCGCCCTCGGTGGCCCCCGGCTACATCGACGACCGCGCGGTGCCCGGCAACACCACCCCGACCCTGGGCCGCGCGGGCGGCGCCACCTACGACCTGGAGTGGTCCAACGCCCTCGACCCGGCCAAGGGCGGCCTGCCGACCTGGGTCTCCATCACCTCGTTCAACGAGTGGCACGAGGGCAGCTCCATCGAGCCCGCGGACTCCACCCCGCCCGCCGGGTTCGGCTACCAGACGTTCGAGGGCGCGTACGGCAAGACGGGTGCCGCGGCGGAGAACGCGTACCTGGACCGGACGAAGTACTGGGCGACGGAGTTCGAGACCCGCAGAGCCGGCGGCACGCGGGACACCCAGCCCCCGACCGCGCCTGGCGCCGCGCGCGCCGTCCCGGCGTCCAGCACGAGCATCACGGTGGGCTGGAACGCGGCCACCGACAACGTCGGGGTGAGCGGCTACGACGTCTACCGTGAGGCGGGCGCCACCGACGTCAAGGTGGGCAGCACCGCCGGGACGTCGTTCACCGTCACCGGCCTCACGCCGTCGACCTCCTACAGCTTCTACGTGGTCGCCAGGGACGCCGCGCAGAACACCTCGCCGCCCTCCGGCACGGTGACCGCGACGACCGGGGCCCCGCCCGGCTGCTCCCCGGGCACCGGCGACCTGGCCCGCGGCAAGTCGATCAGCGCGAGCAGCACCACGCAGAACTACGTGGCGGCCAACGCGGTCGACGGCAACGCGAACACCTACTGGGAGAGCGCCAACCACGCCTTCCCCCAGTCGATCACCGTCGACCTCTGCGCGCAGGCCACCGTCGGGCGCGTGGTGCTGAAGCTGCCGCCGTCCAGCGCCTGGGGCACGCGCACCCAGACGCTGTCGGTGCTCGGCTCGTCCAACGGCACGACCTTCGACACTCTCGTGTCGTCGCGGGGCCTCACCTTCGACCCGGCCACCGGCAACACCGCGACCGTCACCTTCCCGGCGACGACGAAGAGGTACGTGCGGCTGAACATCACCGGCAACACGGGCTGGCCCGCCGGGCAGCTCTCCTCGTTCGAGGTCTACTCCTCCTAGCACCCCCCGTGTGACGCCTCCGGCCGGACCGGCACCGAAGCGGTGCCGGTCCGGCCGGAGCGCGCCCCGCCAGGCCGCTTCGAGGCCGGGCCGTGCCCAAGTCAGCCCGTGTCGAAGAGTCGGGCCGTGCCGGGATCAGGCCGCGTCGAGGCGGGCCAGCTCCTCGGCGGACAGCTTCACGTCGACCGCGCCGACCGAGTCGCGGATGGTCTCCGGGCGCGAGGAGCCCGGGATCGGGATCACCACCGGCGCCTTGGCGAGCATCCACGCCAGGCACACCCGCTGCGGGCTCACCCCGTGGGCCTCGGCGACGTCCGCGAACACGGCGAACCGCGAGCCCAGCTCGCCGGCCTGCGAGATCCCGCCCAGCGGGCTCCACGGCAGGAACGCGATGCCCAGCTCCGCGCACAGCTCCAGCTCGGGCTCGCTGGAGCGGAACGACGGCGAGAACTGGTTCTGCACGCTCACCAGCCGCCCGCCGAGGATCTCGTTGGCCAGCCGGATCTGGCCGGGGTCGGCGTTCGAGACACCCGCGAAACGGATCTTGCCCGCGTCCAGCAGGTCGCGGATCGCCCCGACCGACTCCGCGTACGGAACCTTCGGGTCCGGCCGGTGGAACTGGTAGAGGCCGATGGCCTCGACGCCGAGGCGCGCGAGCGACGCGTCGCAGGCCTTCCTCAGGTGGTCCGGCGAGCCGTCCAGCGTCCAGGAGCCGTCGCCGGGACGCACGTGGCCACCCTTCGTGGCGATCAGCACGTCGGACGTGTCGCCGCCGTAGCCGGCCACCGCGCGGGCGATCAGGGACTCGTTGTGGCCGACCTCGTCCGCGCCCACGTGGTAGGCGTCCGCGGTGTCGATCAGCGTCACGCCCGCCTCCAGCGCGGCGTGGATCGCCGCCACCGAACGCTGCTCGTCGGGGCGCCCCTCGATCGACATCGGCATGCCGCCGAGACCGATCGCACTGACCTGGACGTCGCCGATGCGGCGTGTCTGCATGAGAGTTCCTCCTCGGGATCGGTTGGTACAGCTTTCACCCTCTCCTGCCCCCGATTAAGCTGTCCAATAGAAGAAACTGATGTCTTTGAGCGGTCCTGGTGATGAATCGTGGAGCTACGGCAGCTGGAGTACTTCGTCGCCGTCGCCGAGGAGTGCCACTTCACGCGGGCGGCCAACCGGCTGCGCGTCGCCCAGTCGGGCCTGTCGGCCTCGATCCGCTCGCTGGAGCGCGAGCTGGGCGCCTCGCTGTTTTTGCGCAGCACCCGGCAGGTCGAGCTCACCCCCGCGGGAAGGGCGCTGCTGGTCGAGGCCCGCCGGGCGCTGTCGGCGACCGACGCGGCCAGGGACGCCGTCGCGGCGGTACGGGGCCTGCTGCGCGGCAGCCTGGCCATCGGCTCGCTGCAGTGCCTGCACGCGGTGCACCTGCCGGCCGTGCTCGCCCGATTCCTGGCCACGTACCCCGGCCTGGAGATCCGGCTGCGCCAGGGCGGATCCGGGGAGCTGGTCGAGCAGGTGCGCGCCGGACGGCTGGACCTGGCGTTCGTCTCCCGGCCGTTCCGCCGCGCCGACGACGTCGTGGTCGGGCCGCTCGCGGACGAGCCGCTCGTGCTCGCCTGCGCGCCCGATCACCCGTTCGCGGGCAGGGAGAAGGTCGAGGTGCCGGAGCTGCGGGCGGAGCGGTTCGTGGACTTCCAGCCCGACTGGGGCACCCGGGACCTGGTCGACGACGTGTTCGCCGCGGCGGGCGTCGAACGCCACGTCTCGCTGGAGGTGAACGACGTGCACTCGCTGCTCGACCTGGTCACCTTCGGGCTCGGCGTCGCGCTCGTGCCCCGGTCGTTCGCGGTCAAGACCGACCGGGTGCGCTTCGTCGGGCTCGCCGGGGCCGTACCGGCCTGGGAGACCGTCACCGTGACGGGCGACCCGACGAGCGCGGCGGCGGCCGCGCTGCTGCGCGAGGTCCACGCGGCGAGAGGCGGCCCGGTCGCGACCGAACCGGTCACTTGAGCGTGTAGTAGAGGCCGATCTTGCCCAGCTCCGCGGTGGGGCCGTCCGCGAGGACGCGCACGGCCTTCCCGCGCAGGTCCAGCAGGACGACCTTCGTGGTCTTCCCCTCGGTCGCGGTGCCGAGGAGGTGACGGTCGCCCATCCAGCCGCTGAGGGTCGTCCCCTTCGGGATCGGGACGACGGCCTTGCGCTTCGCCGTGGTGGCGTCCCACACGCAGATGTCCCGGCGCTCCTCCTGGCAGCGGGTCGTGAAGACCGTCCCGAGTGAGGTGGTCCTGACGTCGTCCCTGACCAGCTCGCCCACCTTCGGGACCGTTCGCAGCGGCGTGCCGTCCAGGCGGTAGAAGCGGACCGACCCGTCCGGCCCGGAGTGGAGGACCGAGGCCGCGTCGGCGCCCCAGACGTAGTCGGAGCGGTGGTCGTCGTCCCGCACCCGGAAGACGCGGGCCGTGCGCGAGACCGCGTCCACGATCACGAAGCCCCTGGAGCGCTGCTCCTCCTCGAATCCCTCGTAGATCGTCAGCAGGATCCTCGTCCCGTCGCGGTCCCAGTGGGGGCTGGAGGTCATCAACGGGGCGTCGACGGTCCTGATCCGGGTCTCCGGTTCCCCCTTCGGATCCACCAGCCGGATCAGGTCGAACCCCTCCAGCATGAACTTGTTGTCCGGGTTGACGGCGACGCGCGCCCCTCCCGGGGCGGCCACGGCGGTCATGAACGTCCCCAGGAACCTGAACTCCGCGGTGTCGCCCTTCCGGAGGAAGACGGGGGAGCCGCCGGCGTTCTCGCGCGAGTCCCGGTAGGTGGTGACCCACTCCGTGTCCGCGGGGTTCTCCCTCAGGGTGATCTTCGTTCCGGGGATCCGCAGGTCGGTGGTGGAGGTGGTGGGCATCGTTCCGATCGCCGGTCTCGCGGGCGGGGAGGGGGTGCCCTCCGCGCCGCCCGCGACCACCTTCGCGGGCTCCTCCGTCCCCGCCGCCCGGACCGCGAGGACCGCGCCGCCGGAGACCGCCGCGAGCGCCAGCGCGGCGAGGGCGGCGACCACCGGGCGCGAGGCGCGCCGCCGGGCCGGCGGGGGAGCGGCCTGCTTGCGGCCCTCACCGAGCACCTCCTGGCCCGATTCGTACGACGGCCGCTCGGCCGGATGGCCCAGCAGCCGCAGCAGCGCGGGCATGGCCGCCGGGCGCGCCCGCGGGTCCTTGGCCAGGCACTCGGACACCAGCTCGCGCAGCTCGTCGTCCAGGGAGTCCGGGGAGTCCGGGGAGTCCGGGGAACCGAGCACGGGCTCGGCGTTCAGGATCCGGTGGATCACCGCGGGCAGCGGGCTCGTCCCGAAGGGCGGTTCCCCCGTCGCCGCGCACACCACCGTCGCCGCCCACGCGAACAGGTCGGCCGACGGCCCCGCGTCGCGCCCGTCGAACTGCTCGGGCGCCATGTACGGAGGGGTGCCGACCAGGTGGTCGGAGGCCGTGGAGACGGCGTCCAGCGCGCGGGAGATGCCGAAGTCGATCACCCGGGGGCCGTCGCGGGCGAGCAGCACGTTCGCGGGCTTGAAGTCGCGGTGCACGACGCCCGCCCGGTGGATGGCGGCCAGCGCGGTGACGGTCCCGACCGCGAGCCTGCGCAGCTCCGCCCCGCGCAGCGGTCCCCGCTCGTCGAGGACCTGGGCGAGGCTGGGCCCGTCGACGTACTCGCTGACGATGTACGGCATGCCGTCGGCCTCGCCGTGCCCCAGCACCTGCGCGGTGCAGAACGCCTCCACCCGGCGGGCCAGCTCGATCTCGCGGTGGAAGCGCGCCAGGGTCTGCTCGCCGCCGCCCCTGCCGAGCACCTTCACCGCGACCCGGGCCCCGGCGGGGGACTCGGCGAGGTACACCGTCCCCTGCCCGCCGCGGCCGAGCCTGCCGGTGACCCGGTGCGGCCCGATCCGCTCGGGATCGCCGGGCGCCGGGGGGAGGACCCTGGTCATCCGGCCGTCACGGTGAAGCTCAGGAGGGCGGTGTCGCCCTTCTCGAGGTCGGCGAGCACCCGGACGGACTTGCCGTACAGGTCGACCACCTCGATCTTGGAGCCCTTCTTGACGGGGGTCTGCAGGAGCAGGTGGTTGTTGTTGAACCAGCCCACGAACCGGGTCTCCTCCTTGATGTCGAGCGTGTAGCGCCGGTTGCCGCTCACCGAGTCCCACACGCACATGGTGTTCCCCTTGGGGCATATCGTGGCGAAGAGCGCGCCCGAGGGGGAGAACCAGGTGGTGTTGAGGGGCTGGCCGACCCAGTGCATCGTCCGGGTGGCCTGACCGTTCGGGCCGTAGAAGTCGACCCCGTGGCTCTTGCCGTCGTAGTACCCCCGCGCGACCGAGCCGTCCGGCGCGAACGTGGAGGGAAGCGTGTCGGAGCCGACCGACTCGGTGCGCACGTGGGTGGCCCTGCGCGCCGCCACGTCCACCACCACGAACCCGTCGGACTTCTCCTCCTTCGTGTCCCGCACCGACAGCAGGACCTTGGAGCCGTCCTTCGACCACACGGGGTTGTGCCCCTCCTTGGGCCGCTCGACGGTCGGGACGTCGAACTGGGTGCCGTTCCTCAGGTCGTGGATCCTCAGGTAGTCGAAGGACGAGTCGGCGAACTTCCCGATCGGGTTCAGCGCCACCAGGTCGCCCTGCGGCGACAACACCGGTTGCATGGTGCTGGCCACCTGTTTGAACGTCGCCTTCCCCTTCTCCCTGGCGAACGAGGCGAAGGGCGCCTTGATGTTCACGTAGCCGCCCAGCTTGACCGGGTCCTTCGCGTTCTCGTGCAGGGTGATGCCCGTCCCCGGCAGCTCGTTGTCCTCGGTGGTCTTCTCCACCGACTCCCAGGGCGCCGTGGTGACGTTCGGGCTGAGCTGGGGCTGGGGGGTGAAGGCGGGGGCGAGCGCGCCCGGCGCGGTGCTCCCGGCCGGGCGCGGGGCGGCCGCGGGCTCCGGATCCCCCGACAGCGCCAGGTAGACCGCGCCACCGGAGACGAGGGCGACGGCCAGCGCGCCCGCGACCAGCAGCACGGGCCGGGCACGCCCCCGCAGCGGCTGGGTGGAGGGGGTTTCCGGCGCGGGGGCGGGGGGATCGGGGGGCGCCTGGTCGGAGGTGAGGAACCCGCCGACCAGGCGGAGCAGGGCGTCGCTCGCGGTCGGCCGCGGCGCGGGCTCCTTGGCGAGGCAGGCCGTGACCAGCCCGCGCAGGTCGTCGGGGAGCGCGCCGAGGTCGGGCTCGTCGTTGACGATGCGGTTGACCGTGCCCGACATCGTCCCCGCGTCGAAGGGGGAGCGGCCCGAGGCGGCGAAGACAATCGTCGCCCCCCACGAGAACAGGTCCCCCTCGGGCCCGGGGGAGGTGCCCATGAGCCTCTCCGGCGAGCTGTAGGCGGGGACGTCCACCTTGCGGGTCGTGCTGGACGCGGTCGCCTCCAGCGCCCGCGCCATGCCGAGGTCGATCACCCGCGGCCCGTCGGGGCCGAACACCACGGCGCCGGGACGCAGGTCGCCGTGCACCGTACCCGCCTGGTGCAGGGCGACCAGGGCGGTCATCGTCCCGACGGCGAGCCGGTGCAGCGAGGCCGCCCCCAGCACGCCCTCGGAGGCCACCGCCTCCTCCAGCGTGGGGCCGTCGACGTACTCGCTCACGATGTACGGCCTGTCGCCGTCCACCCCGCCGTCCAGTCCGCTGTCCAGCACCTGCGCCGTGCAGAAGGCGGGTATCTCGCGCAGCGGCTCCATCGCCTCCCGGAACCGCTCGGGACTCACGTCCGCGGGGAGCAGGCGCACGACCACCCGGTCTCCCGAGGGGGCCGTGGCGAGATAGACGTCCTCCCCGAGGCGCCCCACGATCTGGTACTCGTCCACGCGTTCGGGATCCCCCGCCCGTACGGGGGCGATATCGGGCATGGTCTGGCTTCCTCTCCGAGGAGTCCATTTGAGATCACCAATTATGAAGATTTACTCGCCTAAAGTGGAGAACTCTGGAGAAGAGATGCGGACTTCTCCGGGCGCCGCACACCGGCTCGCCGCGCGGAGTGCGTGTCTCACTGCGGGGAACGACCCGGACGTGAAAAGCTTGAACATTCACAGACCGGCCGGTCGCGGTTGAAGGGAGCGAACTTGCGCATTGTTCAGGCGATGGGCGAACAAGCCGATGGTCAGAGCCTGGATCACCGGCAGGCGGGGCCCACCGTGGTCCGCATGCTGGTGGGTGCGCAGCTCCGGCGGCTGCGGGAGAACGGCCACATCACGCGCGAGGAGGCCGGGGAGGCGATCCGCGCGTCGCATTCCAAGATCAGCCGTCTGGAGCTGGGGCGGACCGGCTTCAAGCAGCGCGACGTGGCCGACCTCCTCACCCTCTACGGGGTCGTCGTCGACGCCGAGCGAGCCCCGCTGCTGGCCCTGGCCGCGGAGGCCAACCGGCCCGGCTGGTGGCACGCCTACGGCGACGTGGTCCCCTCCTGGTTCGACTCCTACCTCGGGCTGGAACAGGCCGCCTCCCTCATCCGCGGCTACGGGGTCCAGTTCGTCCCCGAGCTGCTGCAGACCGAGGAGTACGCCCGCGCCCTCATCCGGCCCGCCTGCGCGGGTGCCCCGGAGTCCGAGATCGAGCGGCGCGTCGCCCTGCGGATGGAGCGCCAGCGGCTCCTCACCCGGACGGAGCCCGCCACCCTCTGGACCGTCGTCGACGAGGCGGTGCTGCGCCGCCCCGTCGGAGGCTCCAAGGTGCTGCGGGCCCAGCTACAGCGCCTCACGGAGATAGCCGAGCTCGGCCACGTCACCCTTCAGATCATGCCGTTCAGCGCCGGAGCGGCCGCCGCGGCGACGGGCCCCGCGACCATCCTGCGTTTTCCCGAGGGCGGCCTGCCCGACGTGGTCTACCTCGAACAGCTCACCGGCGCCCTCTACCTGGACAAGCTCACCGACGTCGAGCGCTACTGGCGCGTCATGAACCGCCTGGGGATCGAAGCCGAGCAACCGTCCGCGACGACGTCCTTCCTGCACCGCATCCTCAAGGAGACCTGACCTCCCGCGAGGCGGGCCCGCGTCACGTCCTCGGAACGTCCGCGAGGCGAGGGACGACTGCTTTCCCGCACCGCGTCCTCGAAGGGACCCCGACACCCGCGAGGCGGCGAGGAGCGCTCGCGCCGTTCCCCGGCGCCACGTGATGCCGCTTTCCCCGAGCGGGGGGATAATACGGAGGAGGACCGCCCGGGCAGTTCCGCGACGTCAGGGGTCGCGCCGGATGCGACGGCCGGTGACCTCGGTGGCGGCGATCCTCACGTACAGCTCCCGCTCACCCCCCGCCCACGGCCGGACGCCCAGCGCCGCCAGGGCGGCGCGGTCCTCATCGGAGGAGACGTGGTGGACCCCGCCGCGCACCAGCACGCTCCAGCCCTCGCGGCCGGCGTCGTCGATGCGGTCGACCTCGAAGGCCACCTTGGACTCGACCCCCTGCACCCCGGTGCGCAGGGCGTCGCCGAGCGGGCCGCCGAAAGCGGTGCGAAAGATCACCGAGATGCCGTGCAGGGCGTAGTTGACCGGCAGGATCACCGGCCCGCCGATCTCCTCGAAGGCGATCCGTCCCACCCCGCCGGGGGTGATGAGCCGCAGGCACTCGTCCCGGTCCAGCTTCTCCAGCTCGGGCCAGGAGCCCGACCGGCCCCGGCAGGGCGGCAGGTCGACGTTCCCGCCGAGCAGGTCCTCGGGCCTGGTGTCCAGGGCGGTGGCCACGCGGTTCACGGTGCCGGTGTTCGGCGAGGCCACGGCGTCCTCCAGGTAGGCGAGATAGCCCGGATCGATCCCGGCCCGCCTCGCCAGCTCGTCCCGGGTGAGGCCGAGGTCCTCGCGCCGCCTGGCGATCCGGCGGCCGAGGTCACCCGGGGCCGATACGCGTCCAGTCATGGCAATCTCCAGCTGAGAAGATCGATGTCGCTGCGAGTCCGGGGCTCCTCCGGCTCCCGCGCCCCTCGATCGGCATCACCTGAGGCCTCCCCGCAGTCGCGCGCCGCTAATCCGGGTCCCACCTGGGGGAACCCCGCGCCCTGGCGCGCGGGGGGTGGCGCGGCGTCTACGATGGATCTTCCCGGGAAGCGCTTTCCGGGCAGCGGTGAGGGAGCTTCGATGAAGTTGGCGTTCAGCACGCTCGGCATGCCGGGACAGGGCCTGCGCGAGGCCGTCGCGACGGCCGGGGAGTACGGATGCGCCGGTCTCGAACTCCGCCTCCACCCCGACACCGGCGTCCACGCCGGGCTCTCCCCGGCAGGGCGCGCGAAGGTCCGCGCCTTCCTCGCCGGGACGCCGGAGGGGCACCCGGCAGGCACGGGGGCGCCGGGTGCCCACCGGGAGGGCGCCGGGTCGCCGGGCGGTCGCCCGGGAGGGGGCGGCGCGTCCGAAAGCGCCCGGCCGGAGGTCTCCGCGCTCGCCGGGTACGTCAAGATCGCCATGGCGGGACCGGACGAACCCGTCGTGCGGGCGCTGCGGGACGACCTGGTGCTCGCCGCCGACCTGGGCGCGCCCGCCGTGCGGGTGTTCCCCGGGGGGGACGACGTCGAGACGGGTGCGCGGAGGCTGCGCGCGGTCGCGGACCTGTGCGTGGAGTCGGGGGTGCGGGTGCTGGTGGAGACCCACGACGCGATGCCGACCGGCGCCGCGGTCGGGCGGCTGCTGGACGCGGCGGGCGTTCCCGGGGCGGCGGGCGCGCTGTGGGACGTGCTGCACCCGTGGCGTCACGGCGAGGAGCCCGCGCGGACCCTGGAGGCGCTGGCCGGGCACCTGGCGTACGTGCAGATCAAGGACGCGGTCTCGGCCGCCGACACGACCCCGGTGCCGATGTGGACGGGCGGGGTGCCCCTCGACGAGTGCGGCGAGCTGCTGCGCGGTTTCGAGGGCTGGGTCTCCCTGGAGTGGGAGCGCACGTGGTACCCGCACGTGGCGCCGGTGGAGGAGATCCTTCCCGGCGCCCGCGAGTGGGTCGCCCGCTTCTCGGCCTGACCGCCCGCCGCGCCGTCTCTCGCGGCGAACCCGCGGTCCGGCGTGACCGTGCCCTTCCGGCGGACCCGTCAGCCCGTGCGAGGGGAGGCGGGCCACTCCGGGTAGAGGAGGGCGTTGATGCCGAGGGCCGCCGCGGCGTCGACGTTGACGGCCCGGTCGTCGAGGAAGGTGACGTCGCCGGGGGCGGCGTCGAGGCGGCGCAGGACCTCCTCGAAGATGGCGGGGTCCGGCTTGGACAGGGCCAGGCGGCAGCTGTAGAAGCGATGCTCGAACGCCGCCGCCCAGGGGGCGTCGTCGATGGCCGCCGCCAGCGGCTCGGGGGCGTTGGACAGCAGGGCGAGCCTGTGGCGTCCCGCGAGATCCTCGATGCCGCGCAGGGTCTCGGGGTTCAGGTGGAACCAGCTCTCGACGTCGGCCGCGTCGAGCTTGGCGACGAGCGGATCGTCGTCGGCGAGCGTCCTGCCGAGAACCGCGCCCCAGTACAGGTGGGAGGCCTGGCCGCGGTCGTAGGCGTCGCGGTGGTGCCAGTAGCGATCGTGGAAGGTCGCCCGCTCCTGGCCCATGAGCTCCGCCATGGCCGCCGTCGCGTCGGCCGGCTGCGCCACGGAGATGACCTCGCCGTAGTCAAGCAACATCCACGTGGTCACGGGCTCTCCTCGGAACGGTCCTGCGCCGGCGGCTCCGGTGTCACCCCCGACGCGGCGGGTGGGGCCCCGCCCGCCCGGCCCGGGCGCGTCTCGCGCTCGGTGGGACGAGGATGATCGACGATCGTTCGGGGCCCTTCCGGAACTCTTTCGTGTTCATTCGATCGTACTTCGTGTTTGATTTCAAGACGTAGATCTCGGCCACCATGGTGAGAACGGGTTCCCGGCCGTACGTCTTCGCTCCCGTCGCCGGTCAGTCGCCGTCGTCCCGGTTCGTCGCGCGCCGGTGGTGTCGCCTGGCCTTGAGGCGGTTGCCGCAGGCGGCCATCGAGCACCAGCGGCGGGTGTCGGCCCGGCTGCGGTCCACGAGGAACAGGTGGCAGTCGTCGTTGGCGCACGGGCGCAGGCGGCCGGGCAGGGTCTCCTGGAGATGTGCCCAGGTCAGCACGCACCGGAGGCCGAACGGGTCGGCGGAGCCGGTGTTCAGCTCCCAGCGCACGCCGTCGTCGCCGACCGACGGGGTCCGCACCACCCCTTCGAGGAAGGTCCCCAGCGTCCGGGCGGGCTCCTCGCCCCTGACGACGCGGGCGATCGCGTCCCGGACGCGGCGGGCCGAGGCGACGGCGGCAGGTGAGCTGGGCAGGCCGCGCTCGCCGAGCCACCGGGCGGCCTCGCGCCGATCCTCCAGCGCGTCCGTGGGGACGCCGTCGACCACGGGGGTGGTGTTGAGCAGGTCCAGGAGGAGATCGGCGTCCTCTATAACCACCTTGAGCATGTTGACAGGTTAGCAGGATGATGCTTCGCTGGCCATGATTAACTCCCCAAACGACTCGAAGAGGTTAGACGTGAACGAGACGGTCCACTACCGCACCGCCGTCGTACTCGGGCAGGAGATCTTCTATCGGGAGGCGGGGGACCCCGACGCGCCGGTCCTGCTCCTGCTGCACGGCTACCCGACGAGCTCCCACATGTTCCGCGACCTCATCCCGAGGCTGGCCGGCCGCTACCGGCTCATCGCCCCCGACCACCTCGGCTTCGGCTACTCCGCGGCCCCGTCCATGGACGACTTCGACTACACCTTCGCGAACCTGGCCGAGATCACCGCCGCGTTCACCGAGCGGCTCGGCCTGTCGCGCTTCGCCATGTACGTGCAGGACTACGGCGCGCCCATCGGCTGGCGGCTCGCCACCGCCCACCCCGGGCGCGTCACCGCGATCGTCACCCAGAACGGCAACGCCTACCTCGACGGCCTGGACGAGAACTTCTGGGCCCCGATCCGGGCCTACGGCACCGATCCGTCCCCGGCCAACGAGATTCCCGTCCGGCAGTTCCAGAGCCTGGAGGCGATCCGCTGGCAGTACACCCACGGAGTGCCCGACCAGAGCCTCGTCAGCCCCGACACCTGGCACCACGACCTCGCGCTGCTGCGGCGTCCGGGCAACATCGGGATCCAGCTCCGGCTCGCCCGCGACTACGTCACCAACATCGATCTCTACCCGGCCTTCCAGGAGTACTTCCGCGCGAGCCAGGTCCCGCTGCTCGCCGCCTGGGGTGCCTACGACGAGATCTTCGGGCCGGACGGCGCCAAGGCCTTCCGGCGAGACCTGCCCGACGCGGAGATCCACCTGCTTCCCGCGGGTCACTTCGCGCTGGAGAGCCACGGTGCCCAGATCGCCCGGCTCGTCGACGACTTCCTCGGCCGCAGGCTTCCCGCTGACCGCTGACCGCCGACCGCCGACCGCCGACCGCCGGCCACCCGCGGCGCGTCCGGGGGCCGGGAGGAGGGAGGATGGGGCGCGGTCATGTGACGCACGACGCCGTACGACGAGGAGAACCGATGATCCGCCGCTGGAATCCCCCGGGCCCGGCCGCGCCGCTCGGCCGCTACAGCCACCTGGCCGCCGTGCCCGCCGGTCACGAGCTGTTGATGATCTCCGGTCAGGTCGGCGTACTGGAGGACGGCACCCTCGCGGGCCCGGACGCCGAGTCGCAGGCGCGCCAGGTCTTCGCCAACATCGAGAGCCTCCTCCGCTCCGCGGGCGCCGGTCCCGAGCACCTGGTCAAGCTGTTCACCATGCTCTCCGGCGCCGAGCACCTGGCGGGCTCGCGCGCGGCGCAGGGCGAGGTGTTCGCCAGGTGGTACCCGCGGGGGGACTTCCCCGCGCACTCGCTGATCGTGGTCGCCGCACTCGCCGCTCCCGGCCTCGTCATCGAGGTCGAGGGCGTCGCCGCCGTCCCGCGCGGCTGACCCCGGATCGCCCTCCGGCCCGCTCCCGCCGTCCGGGCCCCAGGTGCTCCCCGCCCGGTATCAGGTGGTGATCGTCAGGTCCGCGCGGGCGCGGACCTGGTCGCGGGCGTGGAAACGCTCCTCCTGCGCCGCCCAGCGGTCCCAGTGCGGGGCGTAGAGATCGCCGTCGCGCCCCAGCGCGCGGGCCTTGCGCACCTCGTCGGCCGCCTCCAGCCACAGCAGGCCGCTCAGGTACGGCGCGGCGGCGAGGGCGCCGGAGCCGGTGCCGTCGAGGACCAGGATCCCGGTGTCCGGGACCTCGTGCCACTCCGCGTGGGCGCCGTCCGGCCAGTCGTAGCGCCGCCACCTCGCGGGCCGCTCCAGGCCCAGCGGTCGCAGGACCTGCTCGACCAGCGCGTCGATCCCCGCCGACAGGCCGTCCCACCCCGGGTAGAGATCGTCCATCCGCACGACCGGCGCGGCGAGTTCCGCGGCCACGGCGGCGGCGAGGGTGGACTTGCCCGACCCCGAGCGTCCCTCGACCGCCAGGACGCGGGTACGGCCCGCCCGGGCGGGGCGGGTGAGCAGCCAGCGCGAGACAAGCGGCACGTGGCCGTTCACGTCGGCGTCGTTCATGTCGGCGTCGTTCATGTCGGTGTCACAGGGGGCTTCGGCCGCCCGGAACACGCCGGACACGCCGGACACGCCGGACACACCGGAGCGCGGTCACGCGCTCCGGCGGGTGCGCCAGCGGGTCAGGATCTCGCGGTCGGAGTCGCGCTCCTCGACGTCGCGGCGGCGCTGCTCGTCCTCGTCCTGCGCCAGGGCAAGCCACTCGGAGTATTCGGGGTCGTCGCGGCCTATGTCGCGAGTGCCGTCGATCTTGGTGCCGTTGTCCAGCGTGGTCGTCGCGGGGACGCGGAGGGTGCCTCCCGGCAGCATGGTCACGTTCATGGCGTGGCCTTTCCGTCGTCTCTCTGACCGCTGTTCGCCCAGCATAGCTCCGGGGGTCGTGGCACGCCCACGGTCAGCCGATGCCGTACTGCCCGGACAACTGGTGATACACCCGTTCGGCCTCCGCCTCCGCGCCGATCAGGTCGAGCAGCCGGGTCGCCCTGCGGGTGAGCACGCAGGCGAAGGCCTCGGCGAACAGTTCGGTGACGTCGTCGCGGTAGGGCGGCCGGAGACGGACGCGGGTGCGGGCGTGCAGGCCGGTCCAGAACGGGGAGTGCGAGGGCAGCCGGTCCATGTGGTCGGTGGCGTGGCCGATCTCGTGCCCGCACACCGACACCGAGGGCGAAGGGGCGCTCCCCACCCCGATGCGCCGCCGCCGGGGGTCGTAGACGCCCGCGCTGCGTTCCCAGAGCCCCGCCTGCAGGGGCAGCGCGACGCCGCGCAGCCACTCGAAGCCGGGAAGGTCGGGCACCGATCCGGGCCCCACCACGATGCCGCCGCTCAGATGGGTGGTCAGGCGGGTGGCGAGAGCCTGCGGCACGGCCGCCAGCGTCAGTATCGCGAGGAGCGTCTCCGCCGGTGGGAACGTGCCAGGTTCCCAGGTGCGCGTCAGCCGCGCCTCCAGCGGGCCGACGTGCAGCCAGCCGGGTCGTCCTCTGCCGTGGTCGGCCAACGCAGCCGCTTCTCCTGGATCGGGGGGTGATCCGCCACGGCTTGCGGGCCGGGCCGGGCGATCCGGTCCGCGGGCCGCGACGGTGATCACGCGAGACTACCTCTCCCGCGCCCCGGCCCGTGCGGGGTACGCGTCCGCGGTCGCGGCGAGGGCGCCCGGCGGGTTGCGGTACGGGCCCGGCCTATCGGTGTCCGGCGGGTTGCGGTACGGGCCCGGCCTATCGGTGTCCGGCGGGTTGCGATACGGGCCCGGCCTATCGGTGTCCGGCCAGGGTGGCGTGGTGGTCGGCGCCCTCCCGGCCGTCCGGGTCGGCGTGCACGGTGGCGGCGCTCAGCCGGGGCAGGTGGTGGATCAGCCGGTGCTCGGCCTCCACCGCCACGGCGTGCGCCTGGAGCAGCGACAGGTCCTCGCCGACCACGATGTCCACCTCGGCGCGCAGCGCGTGGCCCACCCAGCGCAGCCGTACCGATCCCACCCGCCGCACGCCGTCGGTGGCGGCCAGGATGCGCTCCGCGTGGTCGACGAGTGCCGGATCGACCGCGTCCATCAGCCGGTGGTATATCTCGCGGGCCGCGTCCTTGAGGACGAGACAGATGGCCACCGTGATCAGCAGGCCGACGATCGGGTCGGCGATCGGGTAGCCCAGCGCCGAGCCGCCCGCGCCGAGCAGCACGGCCAGCGAGGTGAGGGCGTCGGTGCGGGCGTGCAGCCCGTCGGCGACCAGCGCGGCCGATCCGATCCGGCGCCCGACCCCGATCCGGTAGCGTGCCACCCACTCGTTGCCCGCGAAGCCGATCACGGCCGCGGCGGCGACCCAGCCGAGTGCCCGTACCTCCTGGGGGTCGACCAGGCGCCGCGCGGCCTCGTACCCGGCGAGCGCGGCGGAGGCGGCGATGACCAGGACGATGGCGATCCCGGCCAGGTCCTCGGCCCTGCCGTAGCCGTAGGTGAACCTGCGGGTGGCCGCCCGGCGCCCGAGGGAGAAGGCGATCGCGAGCGGGATCGCGGTCAGCGCGTCGGCGACGTTGTGCAGCGTGTCACCTAGGAGGGCGACCGAGCCGGAGAAGACGACGATCACCGCCTGGACGGCGGCGGTCACCATGAGCACGGCGAAGGAGACGGCCAGTACGCGCATCCCGCGGCTGCTGGACTCCAGGGCGGTGTCGGTCCTGCTCGCGCTGTCGTGGCTGTGCGGGGTGAGGGCGTGGCCCGCTCGCGAGAGCAGCCTTCCGAACCGACGGCCCACCGGACGGCGCCCCTCGTGCCCGTGCCCGTGACCGTGACCCTGGCCGTGCCCATGGCCATGCCCGTGAGCGGGCTCGGGTTCGTGTGGCGGGTCGTGCGGGGTCTCGTGGTCCTGGCCGCGGGGAGAACGGGAGCCGGTGGGTTCGTCGGGGGACGGAGAACCGGCGTCCTGCTGGTCGGACATGGCTACCTCGTTTGCTACCGGTGCCCTTTTCCCGGAGTATATGTAGCCATGTACGCACGCGACAACGCATCAGGTACCAACTCGTCGCAGGAGCAACCCACCGGCGCCCAGGTGGAGGCCGCCATCGAGGCCTTCCGGATGCTCAGTGACGCGACCAGACTGCGCCTGATGTGGCTGCTGTCGTCGGGGGAGTACGACGTCGGCTCGCTCGCCGAGACCATCGGGGTCGCGCGTCCCTCGGTCTCCCAGCACCTGGCGAAACTCCGTCTCGCCGGGCTGGTGCGCACCCGCAGGGACGGCCGCCGCGTGCTCTACCGGGCCCGTGACGCCCATGTCCGCGCGCTCATCGGCGAGGCCCTGTTCCACGCCGACCACGAGGTCTCCGGCATCCCGCGCCACGACTGACGGGAGCGCTCGACCGGCGTGCGCCGGCCGCCGGCTCCCCAAGGTCACGTCCGGCCGCGACGTCAATTGACAAATTAATTTGTCTAATGGTTCCATGTGGGTGTGCCCGCGACCGAGATGACCCTCATGGACGAGCCCGACCGTCTGCGTGTGGCGCTCACCCCGATCCGCCGACGGCTTCTCGGCCGCCTGCGCGAGCCCGCTTCGGCGGTCCAGCTCGCGGCCGAGTTCGACCTGCCGCGCCAGCGGGTCGGATACCACCTCAGGGTGCTGGAGGAGGCCGGGCTGGTCGAGCTGGTGGAGGAGCGCCCGCGGCGCGGTTTCGTCGAGCGCGTCATGAGGGTCACCGCGAACGCCTTCCTGGTCGATCCCGGCGTGCTCACCTCGTCGGAAGATGGCGACACGGCCGAGGAGGCCGGTGGCGGTGGCGGGGCCGCGGAGGATGCCGAGGTGGCGGAGGGGTTTCGTCGGGTCGCGGACCAGTACGCCGCCGAGCGTCTCGTCGAGGTGGCCGCCGGGACCGTCCGCGACGTCACCCGCATGGCCGCCGCCGCCGACCGGCGGGGCGTCCGGCTGCTGACGTTCGCCCTGGAGGCACGGGTGCGCTTCGCCGAGCCCGGTGACGTGCACGACTTCACCGACGCGCTCGCCGACGCCTTCTCGCGGGTCGCGGCCCGCTTCGACACCCCCGGAGGACGGCCCTACCGCCTCGTCGCCGGTGGACATCCGGCCCCCGGTCCGCGAGGCGGGGGCGAGCCCCGGGACCCCGGCGCGACGGGAACCGCCGGACACCCGGCCTCCGGGACGCCGGAGAACAGTGGTTGACATCCCTCCCGGGGCCGGGCCCCGGGACTACCGCGCCGGAGGCGTTCCATGACAGACGAGCCGTTCTTCTTAGAGGTCACCATCGCCGCGCCCGTCGGCGACGTGTGGAGCGCGCTGCGCGACCCCGAGCTGATCCGGCGCTGGCACGGCTGGCACTTCGACGGCCTCGACAAGGAGATCGAGGTCATCTACCACCGGGACATCGTGGAGTCGGCCGCCGAGCACCGGCTGGAGGTCCAGGGCGGAGACCTGTTCGAGCTGGCCGACCTCGGCGACCGTACGCGCCTGCGGGTGACCCGTGCCCCGCGCGGCGGCGACCCCGACTGGGACGCCTACTACGACGACATCACCGAGGGCTGGATCACCTTCGTCCACCAGCTCGCGTTCGCCCTGGAACGGCATCCGGACGACGACCGGCGCACGGTCTTCCTCTCGGGCGTGCCGGCCGCGCCGGTGCCGGAGGCCGCCGGCCTCGCCGCGGTGGCCGGGCTCTCCCCGGGGAGCCCGTACGAGCTGCAGGTCCCCGCGGGGGAGACGCTGTGCGGCGAGATCCGGTTCCGCACGGCCAACCAGGTCGGCCTCACCGTCGACGGCTGGGGCGACGGCCTGCTGGTCGCGGCCCGGACCCCGCCCTCGCCCGCCAACCCCGGGGGCGCCGCCATGATGGTGCTCACCACGTACGGCCTCGACGACGCCACGTTCGCCGATCTCGAATCCCGCTGGAGCGCGTGGTGGGAACGGAACCTCGCCGAGCCCTCCGCGAACGGCCGGGACGACGCCGCCGCGAACGGGTGAGACCCCCCGTTCACGGAGGCAGGATTTCCGTCCACGGAGACGAGGCGAACGGAGACGAGGCGAACGGAGACGAGGCGAACGGAGACGAGGCGAACGGAGACGAGGCGAACGGAGATGAGGCGGGGCGAGAGGACGGCTACGGGGTGAAGCCCTCGGCGGAGCACAGGCCGGGCAGGAAGAACTCGAAGTTGCCGACCTCCTCGATGTTGTGGCGCAGCCAGGCGGCGCCCTTGCCGCCGGGGAAGATACGCTCGCGCAACACCTCGTTGACCGGGCGCACCAGCCGCGCCCGGCGGCCCCGGCCGGGCAGGCCGAGGGTCAGCGAGTTCTCGTAGCGGGTACCGCCGGCGACGCGGGCGAAGGTGTAGTCCATCCGGGCGACCGGCAGCCCGTGCGTGCGCGGCCGGTGGGCGAAGCCGCCCTCGTCCAGCCGGGTGACGCGGGTCAGGACGTCGACCCGCCACTCCGGGTTGCGGCCGAGCACCTCGTGCAGGTGGAAGACGGCTCCGGGGCCCGCGCCGCCCGGCGGGAGCGAGTGGTGGCGGAACCCCACGTGGTCGAGCGGGTGCCAGACCCGGTAGCGCGGCACCTGCCGCCCGAGCAGCTCCATGTCGCCCTCCACGTTGCGGAACCACCACAGGAGCATGGCGGGGCTGACGCCGTGGATCAGGTCGTGCCGGATCCACAGGTGCAGCCGGCCGTCGTCCAGGACGTCGGCTCCGGACTCGGCCGACGCGACCGGTTTCATGGTCCAGGGGACCTCCAGAGGTTCGGGCAGAGCCCGTGCGGCGGGGTTCAGGGTGGTGGTCACGGTGTTTCTCCTCTCCTTCACGAACCTAGGGCGGGCGGGGGAGACGGCCCATGACCGTACGCGCCAACGGCGTATCAGAGGGCGCCAGGCCGGGGAGGGAACCGGTAGGGTCACGCCGTGCCCGCTCCCACCGTCCTCGCGGCCCTGACGATCGGCCTGGTGGAGGCCGCGCGGGCCGAGGGCGTGGAGATCGTGGCGGACCTGCCCGCCGATCCCGACGCGCGCGTCCCCCTCCCGAGGCACCTGGAGGTCTGGGAGGCCGTCGCCAGGCATCCGGTGGGGCTGGCGGTCGGTGCCCGGCTGGGACTGACCGGGCTGGGCGTGGTCGGTTACGCCATGCCGTACGGGGCGACCGTGGGGCAGGCCGTCGCCCTGCTGGGCCGCACCCGCGCGGTGGTCCACCCCGACGCCGTCCCCGATCCGCGACGGCGCGGGGACGAGCTGGTGTTCGCCCAGGTGATCCCGGCGCCCTTCGCCCGCCTGGTCGAGCCCGTCGACGCCCAGGCCGCCGCCACGCTGGCCGTGATGAAGGTGCTCGCCGGAAGGGAGACCCGTCCCCTCAGGGTCGTCCTGCAACGCTCCCGGCCCGGGGACACCTCGCGGCACGAGACCTACTACGGCTGCCCGGTCTCCTGGGGCGCGCCCGCGCTGGAGCTGGCCTTCGACGCGGCGCTGCTGGACCGGCCGCTGCCTCGTACGGACCCCCGGCTGTTCGGCTACCTGTCGCGCCGGGCCGCCGACCTGCTCGGCGGTCTCGACACCGGTTCCGGGGTGGTGGAGCGGGCGCGCAGGGAGATCGGCCTGGCGCTCGTCGACGGCGAGCCCGACCTCGCCTCCGTCGCCCGGAGCCTGGTCCTGTCGGCCAGGACACTGCAGCGGAGGCTCGCGGCCGAGGGCACGACCGTCGCCGAGCTGGTGGAGATCGCCCGCCGCGAGCGCGCGTTCGTGCTGCTGCGCGACCCGGGGCTGAGCGCGGCGCAGGTGGCCTCGCTGCTCGGCTACTCGGAGCCGCCCGCCTTCTTCCGCGCCTTCCGTCGCTGGACCGGCCTGACCCCGAGGCAGTGGAGGTCCTCGAACGGCGGTCCCTGACGTCCTCCGCCCGCTCTCACCGGGTACGGCGCCCCGCCCGGTCGTACAGGGCGGGAGCGAGTGCGGTGAACAGCACGGCGGCGGTGACGGCGAATCCCGCCGGGTAGCCCACCGACCCGGCCAGGAGCCCGAACCCGACCGCGCCGGCGCCGAGCCCGGCGTCGTAGGCGAGATTCCACGCCGCGCTCACCTGGCCGAAGGCGGATTCGGGGGCGCGCTCGAACATCAGCGCCAGGGTCGCGTTCTGGGCCATGCCGAACCCCGCCCCGAACAGGCCCATGCCGGCGATCATCGCGAGAGGGACGTCCACCCAGAAGAGTCCGGCCGTGCCGAGAGCGGCGGCCAGGACGGCGGGGACCAGCAGGCGGGCGGAGCCGTGACGGTCGCCGTACCGGCCCGCCGCCCAGCGCGCGAGCGGCGTGACGCAGGATTGCGTGAGCAGGGCCAGCGCGACCAGGTCGTGTGACCGCTCCGGCGCGGCCAGCGGGAGGAAGGTCAGCAGGACACCGGCCGCCGGTGTCACCATGGCGAAGACGATCGCGGGCCTGGCGACGCCGCCGTCGCGGAGGACGTCGAGGATCCCGCTCCGGGCTCCGCCCCGGAGCCCGTTCCGGCTTTCGCTCCGGGACCCGCCGTGCCGTTCGGTCCGTGCTCGCAGGGAGGGCAGGCCGGGTACGGCGGCCAGCGCGAGCAGCGCCGACGCGGCCCCGGCGACGAAGACGGGTCCGTGGCCGATGTGCTCGCTCAGCCAGAGTCCCAATGGCAGGCACGCGATGGAGGGAATCCCGACGGCCACCCCGTACACTCCCAGCCCCTCGCCACGACGGCCGGGCGGCACCAGTTCGGCCATCAGGGCCGCACCGGCCACCACCACGAGCCCGAGCCCGGCACCCCGCGCCAGGCAGATCCCCAGCACCGGGGGCATCGACGCCGACGCCGGCAGCAGGAGGGCGGGTGCGCCGAGCAGGAGCAGGCCCAGTCCCATGACCGCCCGGTAGCCGTACGCGCGCAGCAGGCCGGGTGCCGCGAACTCCGTCAGCACGGTTCCCAGCATCATGGTGCCGGTCGCCAGGCCGGCGCCCGCACCGCCCGCACCGGAGGTGGCCGCGTACAGGGGGACGATAGGCGCCAGCAGGTAGAAGCCGCCGAGGGCGCCGAGCGAGGCGGCCAGCAGCAGGACCACCGGGCGGTTCGGAATGCGAGGATCCGGAACGCGGGCGCCTTCCCCCTGTGCCCCCTCGCCGTCTCCCCGGATTTCCGTGGCGTCCCCTTGAGTCTCTCCGCGATTCTCCCGGGCCTCTCCGGCATCCTCCAGGGTTTCGTCGGCGGCGCTCTTCTGGTGAGTCATGGGCCGACCCTAGGGCGGAAACCGGCTCAGCGATAAGGTCCGGTTTCATGTCGATCGAGTGGACCGGTTCGGGGCCGGAACTCCTGTTGCGGGTTGACAGGAGCCGGCCGGAACCCTTGCGTGAGCAGCTGGAAGGCGGGCTGCGCGAGAGCATCCGCGCCGGTCGGCTGGCCGCCGGTGAGCGGCTCCCGTCCTCACGCGCCCTCGCCCGTGACCTCGGTGTCTCCCGCGGCTTGGTGACCGAGTGCTACGCGCAACTGCAGGCCGAGGGCTACCTCATCACACGCGGCGGCTCGGCCACCCGCGTGGCCGCCGCCCGCCCGCCGCTGGACGCGCCGTCACCGCCCGCCACGTCTGCCGGGTCCACCGCGCTCGCCGGGTACAGCGGGCCTGTCGGGATCGACTTTCGGCCCGGTGTGCCCGACCTGTCGAGTTTCCCCCGCGAGCGATGGAGCCGCGCCCTCCGGCGCGCCTGCCGCGACGTGCCTAGCGACCTGCTCGGCTACGGCGACCCGTACGGCGACCCGATGTTGCGCGACGTGCTCGCCGCCTACCTGCGGCGGGTTCGCGGCGCCGCCGCCGACGCGGCCCACACCGTCGTGTGCGCGGGGTACGCGCAGGGGCTGCAGCTCGTCCTGCGCGCTCTGGCGGGGGAGGGCGTGCGTGTCGTGGCCGTGGAGGATCCCGGCGACCCCGACCACCGCGCCGCCGCCGCGATGGCGGGCCTCGACATCGTCGCGGTGCCCGTCGACGAGCACGGTGTCGACACCGGTGCGCTCGCGGCCACCGGCGCGCGTGCCGTGCTGCTCACCCCCGCCCATCAGTCGCCCACCGGGGTCGTACTGGCTCCGGGCCGCAGGCAGGCCCTGATCGCCTGGGCCGTCGCCCGCGACGCGACGATCGTCGAGGACGACTACGACGCCGAGTTCCGCTACGACCGCGAACCGGTCGGGGCACTGCAGGGTCTCGCTCCGGACCGGGTGGCGCTCCTCGGCTCGGTCAGCAAGTCGCTCGCCCCGGCCCTGCGTCTCGGATGGATCCTCTGCCCGCCCCGGCTGTCCGCCGACGTCGCGCGTCAGAAGCGGTTCGCCGACCGCGGCTCGCCGGTCCTCGACCAGTTCGCGCTCGCCGACCTGCTGCGGTCAGGTCACTACGACCGCCACCTGCGCCACATGCGGGCGCGCTACGCCGCCCGGCGCGCGGCCCTCGTGGACGCGCTGGGGCGGTACGCGCCCGAGGTCGAGGTACGCGGGCTGGCAGCCGGTTTCCACGCCGTCGCCCAGCTGCCGCCGGGCACGGACGAGCGTGCCGTGGTCGAGGCCGCCCGCCGCCGGTCCATCGGGCTGTACGGGATAGGCGGCTATCTCCTCGACCCGCCGGAACGACGGACGTCTCCCGCACGGCTCGTGCTCGGGTTCGGCAACCTGACCCCGGACGCCATCTCCGACGGCATCGCTACCGTCGCGGACCTGCTGCGGGGCGGCTGAGCCATCACGGGGCCCCAGCCGGCCGGTGCCGTTCCTTCGCGGGAGTTCGGGCCCGCTTCGGAGTTGCCGCTTCGTCATGACAGCGCACGCCCGCTTCCGGACGGCGGCCTCGCCGTGAGAGGTCGCGCCCGCTTCCGGGTGACGGCTCCTGGACGGCGGATGCCGGACGGAGGCTTCCCCTGGCGGTGGCTTCGTCGCCGAGGTTCACACCTCCTTCAGGATGGCGGCCACCGACTCGCGCAGCGGGGTGGTGGGACGGCCGATGAGGGCGCCGAGCTCGCCCGGGGTGTGGGACAGGGCGCCCCCGGCGACGTCGAGGTCGATGTCGGCGTACATGGTCGCGGCCGGCTCGGGAAGGCCCGCGTCGAGCAGGACCTGCCGGTAGTCGGCGTGCGGGAGGTTCTGGTAGACGACCGGCCTGCCGGAGAGCGCCGACGTCTCGGCGGCCAGCTCGGAAAGGCTCCACGCGGTGTCGCCGGAGAGCTCGTAGACCTTGTCGCCGTCCTCCTCGCCGGTGAGCACGGCGACGGCCGCGGCCGCGTAGTCGGCCCGGGACGCGCTGGCGACGCGGCCGTCCCCGGCGGCGCCGAGGATCACGCCGTGCTCGACGCCCCGCAGGACGGACGTCGCGTAGACCTCGGTGTACCAGCCGTTGCGCAGGAAGGTGAACGGGATCCCGGAGGCGCGGATGTGCTCCTCGGTGCCCCGGTGCTCGACGGCCAGCCCCAGGGGCGTGGTGTCGGCGTGCAGCACGCTGGTGTAGGCGATGCGGGCGACCCCGGCGGCCCTGGCCGCGTCCACCACGGCCCGGTGCTGCCCGAGGCGTCGTCCGACGGCGTCGCCGGAGATCAGCAGGACCGTGTCGCCGGGGGAGAAGGCCCGCTCGAGCGTCTCCGGCCGATCGTAGTCGGCCTCCCTGACCTCGACGCCGCGCGCGGCCAGGTCGGCGGCCTTGCCGGGATTCCGTACGGCCGCCGCGATCCGGTCGGCGGGGACGCTCTCCAGCAGGCCGTCCACCACCAGGCGGCCGAGCTGGCCGGTGGCACCGGTGACAACGATCATTTCGCTTCTCCTCGCTTCAAGGGGTCGTCGGTCAGGTTAGTACTAACTAATCCACAGTGCCAACTAAAAGTTAGTGCTTTCTTCTGGTGAGTGCGGCGAGAAAGTAAGGTGGACGGATGGACGACCAGGCCGCGATCCCGCTGGACGAGTTCAGCCAGCTCACCTTCGACGTCTTCATGCGCGGGTGCGTCTCGCGCGAGACGATGGAGCACATGACCGGCCGCTGGGGCATCCTGGTCATGGTCGCGCTCCACGACGGGACCTACCGCTTCAACGCCCTGCGCCGCCGGGTCGACGGGGTGAGCGAGAAGATGCTCGCCCAGACCCTGCAGGCTCTGGAGCGCGACGGCCTGGTCCACCGCCAGGCCGAGCCGACCATCCCCCCGAAGGTCGAGTACAGCCTCACGCCGCTCGGCGGCCAGGCCGCCCGGCGCCTGCTCGACCTCATCGAATGGCTGGAGGGTGAGATGCCCGCGGTCATGGAGGCCCGCGCACGCTACGACCAGGCCAGAGAGAGCTGAGCCGGAGGCGGGCGCCGGACGGCGTAGGCCCGCCGCCCGCGCGCCGGAAATCGGCCCCCCCGCGGTGATTCTGGTGCCGTGTCGAGTGGCCCGCGCCGCCGAGTACAGGTTTGTCGGTCCGGGGCGTTAGCGTTCCGCGCATCACGGTCGCGGGTGACGAAATCCCCGCGGGCGTCGGCGATCCTTCCATGGTGAAAGGCGGGACCCTTTGGGCTGGCTGGCGGCGGGAGACGGATACGAGGTCGCCCTCGTGGAAGGCCGGGTGGCGGCGAGGGCCACCACGGGCCGGGCGGCGGGACGGCAGCTGAAATCGCTGCCCAAACAGGTGCGCGAGCACCCCGAGGTCGAGCGGCTGCGCCGCCTGGCCGAGTGGCTCGGCCGCCACGAGGCCACCTGCGTGGCGCGGGTGGACGCCTGGATGGTGTCGTCACTGCCGGTTCCCACCGGGCTGGTGGCCCGGGTGTGGCCGGACGAGGCGTGGCGGTCGGTGCTGCGCGACCTCGTGGTGGTCGGCGACGACGAGGCGGGCTTCCTGCGGGACGTCACCGGCTCCGGCGAGCTGCGTACGGTGAACCTGGACGGCGAGACCGTCCGGATGTCCCCCGAGACCGTGACCCTGCCCCACCCGGTGCTGCTCCCCGACCTGGAGGAGCTGCGGGAGTTCGCCGCGGAGCTGGGGGTGACCCAGCGCGTCGAGCAGATCCACCGGGCGACGTGGGAGAAGCCCGCCGAGCACGCGGAGAAGGCCACCGAGGTGACGGAGTTCGCCGGAGGGAGGTTCGCCTCCCGGTTCGGCCTCGCCGCCCGCGCGACCTCGCTCGGCTACCGCGTGTCGGGCGGCTACGCCACCTGCGCGGTGCGCGACGCCGGGCGGAGCGCCGAGGCGTCGGTCTGGATCGGGGAACCCTACTGGGACGGCGACACCGCGACCGGCAACCTGACCTGGCACGACCATGACGGCAGGCGGCTCCCCCTGCGGGAGGTCGGCCCGGTGGCCTGGTCCGAGGGAATGCGCATGGCCGCGGCGCTGTACGCCGGCCGCGACGTCGAGGAAGGAACGAACACGTGAGCGGCGCCACATCGTCGGCGAGCACCCCCGCGCTCCGGCCCGTGCCCGAAAGCCACGACCTGCCCGAGAGCCACGACCTGCCCGAGGCGGGTGACGGGGCCGGGACGCACGAGCCGTCCGGGCAGAACGGCGGGACCACGGCGCCCGAGGCGCTGGAGCTGCTTGAGGCCGGGGCGGTCCTTCCGCCGGGCACGGACGGCGGCGAGCGGGCGGTGCCGCTGACCGCGCGCGCCTACCGGCACCCCGGCCTGGAGGACCGGACGGTGGTGCGCCTGGTCGCCGAGGAGCTGGGCGCGGCGGAGGACGCGGCGGCGGCCTTCCTCGGGCTGGAGCCGGACGGCGAGCCGGCCGTCGTCGGGGTGGGCCTGCGACGCTCGCTCGGCTTCCCCGAGTGGGTGCTCGTGCACCACCCCGAGGACGGCCACCACGCGCTCGCCCTGGTCCCGGAGCTGGACCGCGCGGGCCGGCAGGCGAAGTCCAAGCCGAAGGCCGCCCTCGACGCCTACCAGCGGCTCGCCGCCCAGCTGGCCGGGGCCGTCCCGCACTTCCTGCCGACGTTCCTCGAACAGGCGGGCCGGGTGTTCCTCTCGGTGGAGAACGCCACCTACGCGGCGCAGATGTTCGTCCAGGCGCGCAAGGCCGAGACCGAGCACGGCCTGCCCGTCGACGAGGACCGGCTCGACGCGGTGTTCCTGGAGTTCGCGCTGGCCGGAGCCCTGCCGGTGAAGGCGCTGTCGGTGTACGCCAAGGAGCTGGCGGGCCGGGTGCCGGCCGACGAGGCCCTGCGCAGGATCCACCGGCTGTGCGTGCGCCGCACGGCGGGCGGGCTGTCGCCGTCCGCGCAGATGGCCGTCGAGCTGCGCCGCCTGGCCAGGGCCGCCGGGCTCGACGCGGACATCGAGGAACAGTCGTACCTGGTGGACCTGCTCGGCCTGCCCGCCACCTCGGGGGCGCCGCTGGGCTGGTGGAAGGCGCACCGCCAGGCCCTGGTGGCCCGCGCCAGGCGGGAGCCCGCCTTCCGCGGGACGCTGCTGAACACGATGCCCGTCAACGGCGACGACGACATGCCCGCCCTCTGGCTGGAGGTGCTGGAGGACTCGGGCGCCACCGCGGGCCTGGGAGAGGCCGAGGCGCCCGAGCACGAGCGTCCCGCCGACGGCACGGCGGGCTGGCTCGAGCGGTTCCTGGTCATCTGGAATCCCGGCTGGCGGGGAGACGCGAGGTTGCCCGGCCTTTACGCGCTGGTCGAGCGCGTGGCGGCACGGCTGCGCGCCGAGCTCGCCGCGACGGGAGGGAAGGTGCCGTTCAAGCCCGACCCCGACCTGGTCGACCTCCTGCTGTCGCTGGACGTGCCGGTCGCCGATCCGGGCGACGACGCGCGCCTGCTGCTGGAGCCCTGGGGACGAGCCGAGGAGGGGCGCGACCTGGTCGCGCTGGCCGCCGACCCCCGGTTCCGGCCCGCGTTCCACCGCGCCGCCGACGCGTTCGGCGACGACACCGACGGGCACCGGGCCGCGCGCCGCCTGGCGGCCTCGCCCGGCGGCCGGACGATGCTGGCGGAGTGGGTGGCCACCGTCGCCCGGCGCTCGGCCGCCACCGGCCTGCCGCAGATGCCCGAGGCCCTTCGCAGGCTGACCTGGCTGCCCGGCGAGGCGCTGGTCCTCGCCAGGCAGGAGGTCGCCGAGGCGGTGCGGGCCGACCTCGCCGCCGAGCTCGCCAGGACGCTTCGCGGCGGGCTCCTCGACGAGCTGGGCTGGCCCGCCTGGGAGGAGGCGGTCGCCGGCCTCGTCGCCCCGGAGAAGCTGGACGACGTCGAGACCTCCGACGCCTGGCCGGACCTGATCGTCTCCGGCCCCTCCCAGGCCAGGGTCATCGGCCCGGACGGGACCGTGCTCGTCCACGACCTGCGCCCCGCGCCGGACGGCGTCTGGGGCGACCCCGACTTCCACTACGTCGACGGCGAGCTGCTCGTCTACTGGGGCACCCATGGCGACGGGCTGCGCGGATACTGGCACTCCTCCGCCGGCAGGATCCTCTCGATGGAGGGGGAGATCAGCTGGTGGAGGCAGGACTCCGGCACGGTCACCCTGCCGCTGCCCGGCGGCGGGCGGACCACCGGCGAGGGTGTGCTGCACCCGGGTGACAGCGCGGTGCCCGCCAGGCGCGCCCTGATGGGTGACGGGACCTCGTTCTGGGTCTGGGACGGCGATGCCAAGGACTGGCGCGAGCACGACCCGGCCACCATGACGAACGGCAGGCTGAGCATGCCCGGCTTCCTCGCCGACGCGCCGCGCTCGGCACCTCCGGGTAGTACTTTCCACCAGGGCTGGGTGCTGCCCGCCTTCTCCGGCGAGGCCACCCCGGCCGGCGTTCCGGTGGACGGCCTGCTCGGCTGGCGGGTGGTCGAGCTGCCCGACGGATGGCTGCGCGGCGAGGACCTCGCCGGGCGCACCGTCACCCTGCGCGGCGGCCCGGACGGGCACGGCCTGCCGGTGCGCGCGGTGACCTTCCCCGGCGACGAGCTGCCGCGTGCCGTCGTCACGGGCTACCGCGAGGTCAAGCTCGTCGACCCGGAGGGCGTCGTCGTCGCGACGGCCTCGCTGCGGGACAGACCGGGGACCTTCGCCGAGGGCACCGCCCTGCTGCCGCCGATTCGCTACTGGCACCACATGCGGCCCCGCGACCCGGAGGGCTCGTCGGCCCTGCGCCGGATCGACGGGGAGACGGCGGCGGCCCTGCTGAAGGCCGCCGCGTCCGTCGAGTCCGCCGAGTCCGCCGCCCCCGGGCAGCCCCCGCGCTCGGCGCGGGAGGAGCTGCGCGACCTGGTCCGCTCCCTGCTGCCGCAGGTCACCCACGACGCGCTGATCGCCGGGATCGCCGGGGTGGTGGCGTTCGCCGCCGCCCAGCGGGCCACCCTGGACGCGGCGGCGGCCAGGCTCGCCGCCGCCCTCGCGGGCGAGGGGGAGGAGGCCGAGCCGGAAGGTCCCACCAACCGGCTGCTCGTCGAGGCACTCAACGGCCTCGGTTACGCGAACCACTACTGGGGATGGAGGGAGACGTCCCACGGCGCCTTCCAGCAGCTCAGGACGATCGGCCAGGAGAAGCGGACGCCCTCGGGCCGGACCGTCCGCGTCCACCTGGAGGGGCCGAGGCTCGCGAATTCGTCCCTGGAGTTGGAGTCGCTGCTCGCCCGGTCGGCCGCGCTGGCCTACCGGACGGCGTCGGCGTTCGACCCCGGTCAGGCGGGCGCGCTGCGCGAGCTGCTCTGCGAGTTCGAGGCGCTCGGGCTGGCCTCCGCGGCCGAACCGTCCTCGTGGCGCCGTTTCGTCCTGCACCTCGACGGCGCCTGGGTGGACAACGCCCGCGACAGCCGCCCCGGTGGCGGGCACAACGTGCTCCCGCTGGAGGACGGCGCCCTCATCGCGTTCCTGACCTCCGACTCCGAGGGCGGCGGCTACCGCTTCACCGCGCTCTTCCACGACCCGGCGGGCCGCTTCGCCGTACCCCACCCCTACACCGTGCGCTCCTCGGGCCCGGTCGGTGAGGCGCGGCGGGCGGGCTGGCTCGGGGAGTTCCTCACCGAGCTCGCCGGACGCGGCCCCGCGCCCTGGCGGCCGGAGAGCGCGGAGGAGTTCGCGCGGCTCACCGGGGTGACCGGGACGACGGCCCGGCTGGTCGTCGCCGGGCTGCCGTACGTGGACGCCTACGAGCGCGGGTTCCTGCCCGCGGAGCTGAGGGCCGTCCTCGGGGTGAAGGCGACCGACGCCGCCGTGGCCAAGGACGAGCTGCGGCAGCTGGACGCCGACGTACGGCGGGAGGTCGTCGGCGCGCTGCTGCCCGAGCGTCCGGCCGAGTTGTGGACCGAGGGCCCCGACGTCGCCGCCGCCGCGCGCGTGTGGAACGCCAGGGTGGGACGGCGGGCCGCCGTCCCCGAGGGGCTCATCGGGGAGGCGACCCGCGCGGTGCGCGCCGGGTGGGAGCCGAGCCGGGCGCTGCCCGCCCTGCTCGACCCGGCCTCGGCGCCGGAGCTCAGCGTGGACCTGCGCTGGCGGGTGAAGGGCGACCGGGTCCGCCCGGACGACGACGGCGGCACCGGATTCACCCAGTCCACGCTGATCTCCGCGATCGCGCTGAGCGCGTGGCTGGCCCACCGGCTGCCCTCTGGCGATCCGGTACGGGCCGCGCTGCCCGCGGTGCTGGCCACGGTCAGGGACCGGCTGGCCAATCCCGGCCTGCTGCTCGACCTGGGCGACTACGTCGACCTTCCCGAGTTCCGCAAGGTCGCCGGGGCCCCCACCGAGGTCGCCGAGGACTGGGAGCGCCACGGCGCCGTGGTCATGGCCACCTACGACGACCGGCCCGCGCCGGGCCTGCGGGTCGCCCTGCTCGACGCGTCGGGCGACGATCCCTACCTGCCCGCCCTTCGTGCCCTGGCCGGTCACCCCGAACGGCCCTTCGCCGCCGAGCTGGCGCTGCGCACCGCCCGCGATCCACGTTTCGAGGCGCTTCTGGCCGGCCCAGGGGACCCGGTGGCGGGGGAGCGGGCGGCCGACGGCACCTGGTGGCCGCAGGACCCGTCCCGTTCGGTGCCCGAGCTGCTGTCCCAGGTCGCGGGGGAGTACGAGCTGGGGCGGGACGCCGCGGCACTCTACCTGGCGCTGCTCGCGATGCCGGACCCCACCGACAAGAACGTCACCCGGTGGACCGGCTGGAAGCCCGCCCGGTTCAAGGCGGCCCGCGCCGAGCTGGCCGCCACCGACCTGGTGGTCGAGGCGAGCCGCACCCGCGCGGGCCGCTCCCTCTTCCTGCCCGGGGCCTGGACCGAACTCAGGGCTCCGAACGTCCCGCTCGAACGGTGGAAGCTCCCCCTGCTCGACCTGGTCGCCGGGGAGAGCGCGGTGCTCGGGGTGATCGTTCCCGCCGAGCCCGCCGCCGGCCTCCACACCAGGGCGTGGCAGCGGGTACGCGACGGCGACGTCCCCCGCTTCGAGGAGCTTCGCGTGCGGCGCGGCAGACGCCGCTGACGAGGGCGTCCTCTCCCCGAGGGCGCCCGCAACGGGTGCTCTCCACCAGACCCGGTCCGGTTCGGCCGGGGCGCGCGCTCGTCACGCGTCCCGGCCGGACCGGGCGTTCCCCGAACCGGGTCCCGGCGGTCTCCAGAGCGGGTGCCGACCGGGCCCGGCAGTTTCCAGAGCAGAAGGACCCCCGATGACCATGACCGAACAGGTGGCCCCCGCGGCCCTTCCCGACCGGCGTACGCTGCCGGCCGAGGAGCGGCACGCCACCGAACTCGCCTTCCTCGCCGCCTACGACGACGGCCCCCGCCCGCCCGGCTGGGCGCTGACCCCGCGCGCGGTCGTCACCTTCGTCTGCGGCAGCGGGGGCGAGACCCTCGAACTGCCCGGATCCCGGCGGGCGAAGGGCGGTGGCGGCAACGGTGGCGGCAACGGTGGCGGCAACGGTGGCGGCGACGCGACGCCCGCCCGGCTCGCCGTCGCCCCCAAGTTCGTCGGCGAGCGCTCCCTGGTGGAACGCTGCGTGGTCACCCTCGCCGGCGAGCGCGGCCTGCTGCTGGTCGGCGAGCCGGGCACCGCCAAGTCGATGCTCTCCGAGCTCCTCGCCGCCGCCGTCTGCGGCACGAGCGCCCTCACCGTGCAGGGCACCGCCGGTACCACCGAGGACGCCTTCCGGTACGGCTGGAACTACGCCCTGCTCCTCGCCCAGGGGCCGAGCCGCCAGGCGCTGGTCGACTCCCCGGTGCTGGCCGCCATGCGGGCCGGGCAGGTCGTCCGGATCGAGGAGATCACCCGCTGCCTGCCCGAGGTGCAGGACGCCCTGGTGTCGATCCTGTCCGACCGGCGCCTCAGCGTGCCCGAACTCGCGGGCACGCCCGACGCCCTGACGGCGGCCACCCCCGGTTTCACCGTGATCGCCACGGCCAACCTGCGCGACCGGGGCGTCTCTGAGATGTCGGCGGCGCTCAAGCGCCGGTTCAACTTCGAGACCGTCGCCCCCATCGCCGATCCCGCCGCCGAGGCCGCCCTGGTGCGCGGCCAGGCCACCGCCGTGGTGGGGCGGGCCGGCGCCGCCTTCGGCGTCGACGACGCCGTGCTCGACGCGCTGGTCACCGTCTTTCGCGACCTGCGCTCCGGCCGTTCGGCCGAGGGCTGGGACGTGGAGCGCCCGGGAACCGTGATGTCGACGGCCGAGGCGGTGCAGGTGGCGGCCTCCCTGGGGGTGGCGGCGGCCTACCTACCCGGCGGGGACGTCCTCGACCTGGTTCCCGGTCACCTGCTCGGCGTGGTCAGAAAAGACGACCCGGCCGACCACGCGCGGCTGCTCGGCTACTGGGACGGCCCGGTGCGACGCCGCGCCGAGGACGGCTCCGCGATGTGGCGCCGCCTCTGGGACCTGCGGGAGAACCTGCGGTGACGAGCGATCGACAGGCGAGCACCCCCGGCCCCGGGGACGCTCCCGGTGGGGATGTCCGGGTGACGGCCGATCACGGCTCCGGTTCTCCCGGCGGGAACGTTCGGGACGGTGCCGTCCGGGTGACGGCCGATCGTGGTTCCGGTCTTCCCGGTGGGGACGCTCCCGGTGAGGACGCCGGTGCCGATCCCCGGGACGCGGTGGACGCGCTCGCCGGTGCGGGCGGGGACGGGCGGCCCTACCTGCTCGGCGTGCGCCACCACAGTCCCGCGCTGGCGGCGGTCGTCCCGGCCCTGCTCGACGCCGCCGGGGCCGAGGTGGTCTGCGTCGAGCTGCCCGCCGACTTCCAGCCGTGGCTGGCCCACCTCGCGGACCCGGCCACCCTCGCCCCGGTCGCCCTCGCGGGTACGGGCGGCGACGGGCGGCTCGGCTTCTATCCCTTCGCCGACTTCTCGCCCGAGCTGGCCGCCATCCGCTGGGCGCGCGAACGCGGGGCCGAGGTTGTCTGCTGCGACCTCCCGCTCTCCGACCCCGCCTGGTCGGAGGGCGGTCCGGCCGGGTCCGGCGTGGAGACACCGCCGTCCAGGGCCTTCGCCGACGGCCTCGCCGCCTCCGCCACCGGCAGGGAGGGGGACGACATGTGGGATCGCGCCGTCGAGGTCCTCGCCCCCGGCTGCCCGCCCCAGGCGGTACGCCGCGCGGCGCTGGGCGTGGGCTGGGCGCTGCGGCAGGACGCGGAGGCCTCCGGGGGAGTGTCGCCCGGCGACCTGGCCCGCGAGGCGTACATGCGCGAGGTGCTCGCCGGGGCGGCCGTCGGCGGCCGGCGGGTCGCCGCGGTGATCGGCGCCTTCCACGCTCCCGCCCTGCTCACCCCGGATCCGGTTCCTCTCGATCCCGCCACCCCCGGCCCGGTCGCCTCCGGCGCGGGCGCGGCTTCCACCGCCCCCGGCCCGGCCGTGTCCGGCGCGGTCCCCCCGGAGCCCGGGACCCCCGTCCACGCCGCCTCCGGCCGGACCGCCGCGGGGCGTGTCTCCCCGGACAAGGGCGCCCCGGCACGCGGCACCGGCCCCGCCGGGCCGGGCGGCGGAGGTCCCCCGCCCGCCACGTCGCTCGTCCCGTACGCCTTCGACCTGCTCGACTCCAGGTCCGGCTACCCGGCGGGCATCCGTGACCCGCGCTGGCAGCAGGCGGTCCTCACCGCGGGCGGCGATCCCGGGAGGATCAGGGACGCCGCCGCCCGTACGATCACCGAGATCTGCCGTGAGCTGCGCGCCGCCGGGCACACCGCGGGCACCGGTGAGGCCGTGGAGACGCTGCGGCTCGCCTGTGACCTGGCCCGGCTGCGGGGGCTGCCCGCGCCGGGGCGCGGCGAGCTGCTGGAGGCGGTGACGACCGTGCTCGGCCAGGGCGAACCCCTGGGGCGTGGCCGGGCGCTCGCCCGCGTCCTTGAGAGCGTCCTCGTCGGCACCGAGCGCGGCAGGACCGCGCCGGGCACCCCCCGTTCCGGGCTCGGCCCGGCGGTCGAGGCCGAACTGGCGGAGTTGCGGCTGCCCCACCCCGGCGATCCCGGGTCCCGGGAGGTCCGCCTCGACCCGCTCCGCTCGGACCTGGACCGCCGCCGCGAGATCCTGCTGCAGCGCCTGCTGGTGTGCGGCACCGGCTACGGCCGGCCGGCCGAGGTGACGGGCACCGGAGACGGGACCGCCCTCACCACCCGGTGGCAGCTCTCGTGGACGCCCTCGGCCGCCGCGCTGCTGGACCTGGCGGGGGTACGGGGCGTCACCGCGGCCCTGGCCGCCGAGGGGACGCTGCGCGAGACCTTCCGCGGGAAGTCCGCCGAGGGCGGCCCCACCTGCGAGCTGATCCTCGCGGGCCTGCGCGCCGCGGCCGCCTGCGACCTGCGGGACCTGGTCGCCGACCGCCTGGAGGACGCCGCCTCCGTGCTTCCCGCCACCGCGGGGCTGCCCGAACTGCTCCAGGCCCTCGACCTGCTGGAGGCGCTGCGCCACGAGCACCTTCCCGGGACCACGCCGGAGAGCCGGGACCGGGCGGCGGAGCTGGCGGGCACCCTGCTGGAGGCGGCGGTGCGGTCGCTGCCCGGCCTGGCCGGCAGCGACCGGCCCGAGGACGCCGCCGCCCTGATCGCGCTCGTCACCCGCTCCGCCGAGCACCGGCTCGGCCTGGGGCTCGACGACGCGCTGGACACCCTCGCGCGCACCGGTTCCCCGCTCGTCCAGGGGACCGCGCTCGCGGCCCGCGTCCTGCTCGACCTGGACGCGCCGGACAGCCTCGGAGCCCGCGTCGCGGGATGGATCGACACCGCCACCGGGCCGGAGGGACGCCACCGGCTGTCCCGCCTGCTCACCGGCCTGCTGGTCGCGGCCGGCCCGCTCCTGCAGTCGGCCGCCGCCGCCCTCGACCCGCTGCTCGACCGGGTCGACGGCCTCACCGACCAGGGTTTCCTCGACCGGCTGCCCGCGTTGCGCGGCGGCTTCGACACGCTCGCCCCGGCGGCGCGAGACCGGCTGCTGCGGGCGGTGACCGACCGCCTCGGTGACCGGCTCGACCTGGCGCTGAGCGCCCCGCCCGAGCTCCTGGCGCTCTGGGCCGCCGCGGACGCCGCCGGGCGGGCCGCCCTGACCGGCCTGCGGCTCCCCGTGCCCGGCCTCTCCCTCCCGCAGGGCGGGCCGGAGGCGCCCGAGCGGCCCGCGCCACCCGCCCGGCACCGGCCGTCCACGGCCGCCGGGGAGCCGGACCTCTCCGTCGTGCCTTCCGGGGAGATGAGCGGGTACGAGCCGGAGCCTCCTGCCGCCGTACCGGAAGAGGACGCATTAAGAGAAGACGCACCGGGAGAGGAGGCGCCGGAAGGGGAGGCCGCTTCGCGGCGGCTCGCCCCGGCGGACCGGTGGCGCCTGCTTCTCGGGAGGGAGACCGGGCGGCTGCCCGCCGGGGCCAGGCGCTACGCGCACGCCCTGGACGAGCTGTACGGGACCGGCCGGGGAGAGGGGGCGGGCGACTTCGGGTACGGACCGGGAGACGGCGACGGCGGCGGGCAGGGTGCCTCCTTCCCCTCCGCCCGCGAGTGGGCCGAGGAGCTCGACGCCCTGTTCGGAGCGGAGGTGCGGGAGGAGGTGCTGGCCGGTGCGGCCGGTGCCGGGCGGACCGACGTGCTGTCCGAGCTCGACCCCGACTCGGTACGCCCGTCGATCGACCTGCTGACCTCCGTACTGTCGCTGGCGGGAGGGCTGCCCGAGCAGCGGCTCTCCCGGCTGAGGCCGCTGGTCCGCAGGCTGGTCGCCGAGCTGGCCAGGGAACTCGCCACCCGGCTGCGTCCCGCGCTGACCGGCCTGGCGACGCCGCGTCCCACCCGGCGCCCCGGGGGACGGCTCAACCTGCCCGCCACCCTCAGGGCCAACCTGGCGCACACGCGCCGGACGGGCGACGGCAGGCTCCTCGTCGTGCCGGAACGGCCGGTCTTCACCACCCGGGTACGCAACGAGGCGGACTGGCGGCTGGTCTTCGTGGTCGACGTGTCGGGCTCGATGGAGGCCTCGGTGATCTGGTCCGCGCTCACCGCGGCCGTCCTGGGAGGCGTTCCCACGCTCTCCACCCACTTCCTCGCCTTCTCCACCGGCGTGATCGACCTGACGGACCGGGTCGCCGACCCGCTGTCCCTGCTGCTCGACGTGCGGGTCGGCGGCGGTACGCACATCGCCGCGGGGCTCGCCCACGCGCGCTCCCTGGTCACCGTGCCGAGCCGCACGCTCGTCGTGGTGGTCAGCGACTTCGAGGAGGGCTACCCGCTGGGAGGGCTTCTCGGCGAGGTCCGCTCCCTCGTCTCCTCCGGTGTGCACCTGCTGGGCTGCGCGGCCCTGGACGACAGCGGGGCCCCGCGCTACTCGGTGCCCGTCGCCCAGCAGCTCGTCGCGGCGGGCATGCCCGTCGCCGCACTCAGCCCGCTCGCCCTCGCCCGCTGGGTGGGCGACCGTCTCCGAGGAGAAACCCGTTGAACCCCCCAGCCTCCGACGTCTCCCCGGCAGACGCGGCAGACGCGGCAGACGCGGCAGACCTGGCGAACCCGGCAGACCTGGTGAACCCGGTAGACCTGGCAGATCGCGCGGCCCCGGCAGGGCAGCTGCCGCCGGTGGAGCCGCACGTGGTCGCCTCCGCCGTGGAGGAGCTCACGCCCCGGCTGCGCAAGAAGCTCGACGCGGCGATCGAGCGGTGCGCCGGGCTCCCGGTCGTCGCCGACGGCCGGAGCGTCTCCATCAGCTGGGGGGAGGACGCGGTGGTCACCCTCACACCGGGGGCGCCGGGCACGATCGCCGACCCCGGCGCGGCCCGGTGCAGCTGCCTGCTCGCGCCCCGCTGCCTGCACCGCGCGGCCGTCCTCGGCGCCTGCCCGGTCGCGGACGCGGCCCTGTCGGTGGCCCCGGAGGCGGTCCCGTCGGTGGCCTCGGACGTGCCCGAGGGCGCGGACCCGGGCACGGACCCGGGCGCGGACCTGGGCGTGGACCCAGGCGTGGCCCTGGACGCGGGGACGAGCCCCGCCGCCCCTCTCCCCACCCCCACCCCCACCCCTGCCCCCGTCCCCGCGGCCGTTCCGGCCTCCGGTCCCAGCGCCGGGCAGAGGGCCGCCGCGGCCGGGTTGTGGAGCGCCGCCGCCGGGGTTCTCGCGGGAGGGGTGCCCGGTGCCGGAGCGGTGCCCCAGGCCGAACTGCTCCGTGCGGCCCACACCGCCCGGGTGGCGGGCCTGCACAGGGCCGAGGCCGCCGCCCTGCGCGTCGTCCGCGAGCTGCGGGCCGCTCGGGCGCGCCATGACGGCCACCGCCTCGCCGACCTGGTCTCCGCGCTCCGGGAGCTCCTGCTGACCGCGGGCCGGCTCGCGGCGGCCGACCCCGACCCCGCCCTGGTCGGAACCGTGCGCCGCGTCTACCGGCGAGGCGAGGGGCTGAGGGTGTACGGGGTCTGCAGGGAACCGGTGATCAGCGCCACCGGCTACGGCGGGGTGGTCACCCACCTCGTCGCCGAGGACGGCCGCCGGTTCTCCGTCGCCGACGTCAGGCCCGGGGGGTCGGCCAGGGCCCGAGGCGCGGCCACCGCCACCGTCGCCCTCGGCGCGGCGGCCCTCAACCACGCCCAGCTGGCCCGGGGAGGGCTGTTGATCTCCGGTGCGACGATCTCCCCGGACGGGCGCCTCGGCGCGGGCCGCGGCGTGCGGGCCAACCCCGTCGCGGGACTGTCCTGGTCGGAGGGTCCGCTGGCGGCCCTGTTCGCCCGGCCGCTCGCCACGGTGGCCGACGCGGTGTTCTCCGGGACCTCGTGGGGCGACCCGCAGGACGCCGGGGGAGCGGAGCAGCCGGTCGGATGCGACCTGGAGATCGTCGGCGCCGAGGGGGACAGGGTGCTCGCCCGAGAGTCACCGGCCCCCACGGAACGGGGACGGGAGGGGGCCGAACCGGCTCCGTCCGGACCGGCGGACGGGACACGGGGACCACTTATCCGGCTCGTGGCGGCCGACTCCCATCCCGAGCTGGCCCATGTCGCCAACCTGCGGCAGCTCGCGTCCAGGCCGGGGCTGCGGGTGCGGGTGATCGGCCGGTTGGACCCCGGCAGGGCCGCCACCCTGCGCCCGCTCGCGGTCGGGCCGGTTCCGGGCGCCGGGCCCACGCTGCGCCTGCCCGCCGAGTGGCTGGGCCGCGCCGACCTCGGGTACGACCGCCTGCAGAGGTCCCATCTTCCGTCCCGTGACGCCTGCCCGCCCCGGCGAGGGGTGGCCGAGGCCGCGGATCCCGTGGCGGGCTCGCCCCTGTGGCGGGCGGGCCGCCTCGTCGAGCTGGCCGTCTCCGGCGGGCGGCGGGCGGTCGCCGAGTCCGCCCGCGACGGTGACTCCCTCGCCCAGCGGGTCCCGCTCCGCCGCGCGGGCTTCGAGACCTCCGCGGACCTCGTCGCCGCGCTCGCCGAGGAGGCCGACCGCCGCACCCGCGACGTGTTCGGCCGCCTGGTCGACTCCGGTGACGACCGGTACGCCTGGGCGTGGCTCGCCGCGGCGGTCCACCTCGCGGTCGCCGAGCAGTCCCTGGTCCAGGCGTCCTGGCACGACGGCCGGACCCGTCGCGATCCCGGTGAGTGAGGTGATCGCGACCGTCGTCAGGGCACGAGGAGACCAAGGGGGGCCAGGCCGTGTTTCACGAGCCTCCGCATCGGTGTGGCCATGGGTGTCCGGCGGTGAGCGGAGCCCGATCCCGGCGGACCCGGGGTGACGTGCCGGACCGAGATGAGCGCCGGCCAACGGCAGCCGGTGGTCGTCCGCTTCGGCGCCGATGTGCTCCAGCTGGGCGTACGGGACGATGCCCGAGGACGAGACTCGACGGTCCCGTGCTTCCCGTGCTTCCCGTGCTTCCCGCGCTCGCGGGCGAACCGGTCGATGAGCGCTCGTGCCGGTCTCAGCCGTACCGCTCGGCGAGCGCGTTGCCGATCGAGGCCAGGTGGTCTCGCACACCCGGAGGGCCGGTCACCTCGAGCCATTCGACCAGCCCGGCGAGCTCGCCGGCGAGCGCGTACTCGTTGTGGCCGCGGATCACGACCTCGATGCGTCCGTCGGCCGAGGAACCCCCTACCTCGAGCCGATCGCCGACCACCATCCGGAGCAGGCCCATCCCGTGGGGCGCGCACACCGCCTGGACCTCGGTGGGCGTTCGCCTGCGGTCGACCTCGTCGGCGATCTCGCGCCAGCTCTCGGCAAGGTCGAAGTCCTCGGGCCGGTGCACGGGATCGCCGGTCGGGTCGGCGGACGACACGCGGTCGATCCGGAAGGTCCGCCGGCCGGCCTCGGTGTCGGAGACGAGATACCACGACGGACCTTTGGCGACGATGCCCAGCGGGTGGACGGTTCTCTCGGTTTCGGCGCCTTCGCGGTCGACGTAGCCGAGCCGCACCTGGACGCCGCGGATCACCGCGTCCTGGAGTTCGTCGAGGAGGCGGGGTGGCCGGCGCTCGACCCGGCTCGCCCCCCATCGCTGCGGGTCCACGACCAACGACGACGCCGCTGTCTCGGCCTGCGCCCGGAAGGGCTCCGGCAGGGCATGGACGAGCTTGCGCAGAGCCGCTTTCACGGCAGGCGTCACAGCCGACGCCTGGCCGATGACCAGGAACAGGGCGCGGGCCTCACTCGCGGTCAACCCGGACAGGTCGGTGCGGGCGCCGCCCACGAGGCGCCAGCCGCCGCCTCGGCCCTGCGTGGAGTACACGGGCACCCCGGCCATGGCCAGGGCGTCGAGGTCGCGGCGGGCGGTGCGCTCGGAGATCTCCAGCTCTCGGGAGACCTCCGCCGCTGTCACCTGCTCGCGCCGTTGCAGCAAAAGGAGGACGGCCACCAGCCGGTCGGTTCGCACGCCGACAACACTTTCGTACAAACCGGTCATGGGGTGACCGGTTTCGGTCGGCAAGATGGCCACACGGCGTCACCGACGAGTCCCGCCACCCACGACCGTATCGACCCTCGGCCTGTCAGGGGTGAGCCGACGCCATGCTCGGGACCTTCGTCGCCTGATCAACCCGAAACGATGAAGAGGAAACGCGATGTTCGATTCGATGGATTTTCCCAAGCCCACCCTTGTCCCGGTCAACGGTGTGGAGCTTGAGGTCTTCGAGGCCGGCCGGCGAAATGCGGGAAAACCCATTGTGCTCTGTCACGGCTGGCCGGAGCACGCCTTTTCCTGGCGTCATCAGGTGCCCGCCCTCGCCGCGGCGGGTTACCACGTCATCGTTCCGAACCAGCGGGGTTACGGCAACTCATCCCGTCCGGCCGAAGTAACGGAATACGACATTGAGCACTTGTCGGGTGATCTCATCGCACTTCTGGATCACTACGGATACGAAGACGCCACCTTCGTCGGTCATGACTGGGGGGCGGCTGTCGTTTGGGGACTGACCCTGTTGCATCCGGACCGTGTGAACAAGGTGATCAACCTGAGCCTGCCCTACCTCGAGCGCGGAGAAAAGCCCTGGATCGAATCCATGGAAGAGGTGCTTGGCGGCGACTTCTACTTCGTCCACTTCAACCGGCGGCCAGGCATCGCGGACGCCGTGTTCGAGGAGAACACACTTCGCTTCCTCCGCAACCTGTACCGGAAGAACGAGCCCCCCGCGGAGCCTCGGCCGGGTATGACGTTGATCGATCTCGCCAGAGCGGAGACACCGCTCGGTGAGCCCGTGATGAGCGACGGCGAACTGGCCGTCTTCGTCTCCGCCTTCGAGTCGTCGGGGTTCACGGGCAGCGTGAACTGGTACAGAAACCTTGACCGCAACTGGCACCTGCTGGCGGACGTGAACCCGATCATCCAGCAGCCCACACTCATGATCTATGGCGACCGGGACACGATCCAGAGGTCTGAAAGACTGACGGATTTCGTACCCGACGCGGAAGTGATCAGCCTGGATTGCGGCCATTGGATCCAGCAGGAAAAGCCGGAGGAAACAAACCAGGCGATTCTGAAGTGGCTGGACCAGCGGGACGCCACCTAGCGCGCCGCCGCGGGCAGTGCGGCGGGATCCGGCAGCGGATCCTCACTGCCCGCGAGCCCACGCCGGCGCGGCCGGGCTCACCGGCCGATGATCGTTTCAACGGGCACCTCGCATCCCACCTGATGGCGGTGGCGGCTCCGGCCGCCCCTGCTCCGCATTCGTCGGATCACCACGACCCGCACACCGAACGTCACCGGAACAACGTCCACTGTCAGGAGGTCGAGGAAACAGCACTCGGGAGGCACGATCGCCGCGCGCCCGGAAGAACCGGGAGCACCGGGAGCACCGGGAGCGCCAGGAGCACCGGAGGAAACGGATCAAGAAATGTCGCCGGAGACCTATAGCGTGAGCGGTATGAGCGACGAGATCACCGATTCCCCCACCGCCTGGGTCTCCAAACACCTTCGCGACTACGTCGAGTCGAACGGCGCGAAGGGCCACCTCTATTACGGCAGGCCCACCCTGCTGCTGACCACCGTCGGCCGCAGGTCCGGGCTGAGGCGGCGAACCCCGTTGATCTACGGTCGCGACGGCGACGCCCACGTGGTCGTCGCCTCCAACGGCGGGGCCGACGACCACCCGCTGTGGTACCACAACGTGCTGGCCCTGCCGCGGGTCGAGGTGCAGGTGCGGGCCGAGGTGTTCACCGCCGTCGCGCGGACCGCGACGGCGGAGGAGAAGCCCGCCCTGTGGGAGCAGATGGTGGGGATCCACGGTGAGTACGCCGACTACCAGCGCAAGACCGCGCGCGACATCCCGGTGGTGATCCTCACCCGTGCCTGAGGTGCTGACCCGGCGCGCGCTCAACCGGGCGACCCTGGAGCGGCAGTCGCTGCTGGAGCGGTCGGCGCTGCCGGTGCCGGAGATGGTCGAGCGGGTCGCCGGGCTCCAGGCGCAGACACCGCACACGTGGTACGTCGGCCTGTGGTCGCGGATCCGGGACTTCGACCCCGGGGCGGCGGCCGGGCTGCTGGAGGACCGGACGCTGGTGAGGATCGCCCTGATGCGGTCGACCATCCACCTGGTCACCGCGCGTGACTGCCTGCGCTGGCGGCCGCTGGTCGAGCCGGTCATCGGCCGCGTCACCCAGGGCGCGTTCGGCAGGCGTCTGCGGGACCTCGACCTCGACGCGGTCGCCGCGGCGGGCCGCGAGATCCTGGACGAGCGGCCGCTGACCTTCGGCGCGCTCGGCAAGGAGCTCGCCTCGCTGTTCCCCGGCCGCGACGCCGCCGCCCTCGCCCAGGTCGTACGGGCCAGGGTCGCGCTGGTCCAGATCCCGCCCCGGGGCATGTGGGGCAGGAGCGGCCCGATCGCCCACACCAGCGCCGAGCGCTGGCTCGGCGCGCCGCAGGAGACGAACCCCTCCGTCGAGGACTTCGTGACCCGCTATCTCGCCGCGTTCGGGCCCGCCACCGTCATGGACGCGCAGGCCCACTGCGGGCTCACCAGGCTGCGCGAGGTGATGGAGCCGATGGACCTGCGGATCTTCCGCAACGAGGAGGGCAAGGAGCTGTACGACCTGCCGGACGCGCCGCGGCCCGCCGAGGACACCCCGGCCCCGGTCAGGTTCCTGTACGACTACGACAACGCGCTGCTCTCCTTCGCCGACCGCAGCCGCATGGGCGTCCTCGATCCCGAGCAGGTCAGGCGCGCCTGGCCCGAGCACGGCCCGGTCCCCGGTCCCGTTCTCGTCGACGGGACCGTCGCGGCCACCTGGGCGACCGCCCGCGAGCGCGGTACCACCGTCCTCACCGTCACCCCCTTCGCCGCCCTCACCACCCGTCACCGCGACGAGGCCGAGGCGGAGGGCGCGCGGCTCCTGCGCCTGCTCGCCCCCGCCGACACCCACGACGTCCGCGTCGCCGACCCCTGGTGATCACCGCCCCTTGGTGAGCACCGCTCTCCGGTGAGCGGCCCTCTCCCCGCCCGATCTTGACCTCGCCCGGGGCGCGCGCGGGAGGCGTAGGGGACGGAGCCGGACGCCTGGGCGCGCGGCGGCATGCCCTCGGGCCCCGGCGCCGGCCCGCCCCCACGGCCGGGCGCGAGGTGCCGGACGCGCCGTGGCGCCGGGGGTGTTCCGGCCGGGGCCGCCCGGGGAGCCGGGCGCCGACACGCCGGGAAAAGCCTGGTCGTAGCATGAGGATGGCCGCCGGTGGTCGTACGACATCGGCCGGATGGGGCGGCGGTGGAGGGCGACGGCGACGGAGCGATGATCCGTCGGTCCGTCGCCGGATCTCGACGTGGGCCGGTTTCGTCCCGAGGATCGTGGCAGGGAACCGGGTTTCGTCCAGGTGGTCGCGTCAGGGAGCCGCCCCGCGTGGGATTGGAGACGCTGATGGTGCCGTTCGACACGGATGTGCTGGTTGTTGGTGCCGGTCCGGCTGGTCTGCTGGTCGCGGGCGACCTCGCCGCGCAGGGTGTCGCCTGCACGGTCCTGGAACGGGACCCCGAGCGTTCGACGCTCGCCAGGACCTTTCCCCTGCACGCTCGTACGCTGGAGCAGCTCGACGCCCGGGACGTCGCCGACGAGCTGATCGACACCGGCACGATCACCGAGACGGTGCGGCTGTTCAACGGCCTGGATCTCGATCTGTCCCGCCTGCCGTCGCGGTTCCCGTTCCTGCTGTGCACCCCCCGCCACAACGCCGAGCGCGTGCTGGAGGAGCGGGCCACCCGGCTCGGAGCGGAGGTCGTGCGCGGCGCCGAGGTGGTCGGGCTGTCCCAGGACGCGGCCGGGGTGGACGTCGAGGTACGCGCCGACGGCATGATGCGCACCTGGCGTGCCCGGTTCGCCGTGAGCGCCGACGACCTGCGCAGCGTCGTGAGGGACGCGCTGGGCATCCCGTTCCCGGGGCGTTCCGCCGTGCGGTCGGTCATGCAGGCCGACGTCCGCCTGGGCGAGAAGCCGGAGCGGGAACTGAGCTTCGTCGCCAACGATGAGGGCTTCTCCTTCATCTCCTCCCACGGCGACGGCTGGTACCAGGTCGTCGCCTGGGACCGGCGGCGGCAGCTTCCGGAAAGCGCCAAGGTCAGCCTCCGTGAGGTGAGCGACGCCACCCGCCGCATCATGGGCAGGGACCTCGGCATGTACGACGCCCGCCGGCTGCTGAGGACCCACAACGACGAGCGGCAGGTGGTCCACTACCGCGTCGGCAGGGTGTTCCTGGCCGCCGACACCGCGTACGTGCACTCGCTGGCGTGCGGGCAGGGCACGAACACCGGCCTGCAGGACGCGGCCAACCTCGGCTGGAAGCTCGTCGCCGGGGTCCAGGGCTGGGCGCCGGACGGCCTGCTCGACACCTACCACGCCGAGCGGTACCCGGTCGGCAGGAGGGCCCTGCGGATGAACAGCACCTTTCTCGCCGTCGCCATGGGCCTGACCCGGCGGTCGCGGGCCGCCCGCTCCGTGTTCCCGGCCGCCGCGACCCGGATCCGCCCTCTCGGCCGCTGGCTGGGCGAGGCCATGTCGGGCCTGAGCATCTCCTACCCCGCCCTCCCGGGAGCGCACCGGCTGGCCGGCCAGCGGGTGCCCGACATCCACCTGGCCGGAGAGCCGGTCCGGCTGTACGAGGCGCTGCGGGCCGGGCGTTTCGTGCTCCTGGCCCGCGAGGGCGGTCCGGCGGAGGCGGCGGGCTCACCGTACGGGGATCGGGTGATCCACGCCGTTCCCGCGTGCGCCGACCTCCCCGCCCTGCTGATCCGTCCGGACGGGTACATCGCCTGTGCCGTGGACGAGAGGAACCCCGCCTCCCTGGAGATCGCCCTGCGCGCGGCCCTGGCCGGATGGTGCGCCGCCCGCCCTCCGATGGCATCCACCACGAAACCCGGGTGAAACGGTCTGCCGCTACCGCCCCGCCGGCCTCGAAGGGCAGTACGATCTACTGTAATTGACAGTAAACCGTGCGTAAGGAGTGGGACGTGGATCTCATCGTGCCGCCGACGGAACGGCTCTGGTGATGGCCGGTCAAGCAACCATCGGTGACCGCATCCGTGGATTGCGGTTGAGCAGGCACATGTCCCAGGCGCAGTTGGCCGGGCCTGACCTGTCTGACAGTTACGTTTCGCTCATCGAGTCCGGGAAGCGGACCCCCACCCCGGTCGTCACCCGCCTGCTCGCGGATCGGCTCGGCTGCGGCATGGAGTTCCTGCTGCACGGGATCGAGCCGCACCAGCGCGTCGACACCGTGCTCGCCCTGCGGCAGGCCGAGCTCGAACTGTGCCACGGGGATCCGGCCGTCGCGGCCGAACTCTTCGCGGCCACGGCCAGGGCCGCCGGGGAGGAGAACGCCTCCCTCGCCGCGCAGGCGCGCTTCGGCCAGGCGCGCGCGCTGGAGGTCCAGGGGCACACGGCGCGGGCGGTCGAGGCCTACGAGCTGCTTCGCCGCGAGGCCGCGGCGCACCCCGAGCACCTCGCCGACCTCCCGCTCGTGGTGGCGCTCTGCCGCTGCTACCACCGTGCAGGTGACACGCTGCGCGCCAGGGATCTCGGGACGCAGGCCCTGGCCCAGGCCGACCGGCTCGGGCTCGACCAGGGCGACCTCGCCCTCGACCTCGCCGCCGTGCTCACCGAGGTGGAGACCGACCTCGCGTACGTCGAGCGCGTGCTGACCGCCTCCTCCCTGCCCGAGGCCGCCGACCGCGACGCGGAGGTCCTTGGCCTGTGGCGGGCCAGCACGGCCGCGACGGAGAGTGACCCCGCGCTCGCCGCGCGGCTCGCGGCGGACGCCGTCGCCGCCGGCCGGCCCGCGCGGATGGCCGTCCGCTACGCCCGGAGCGCGATGCGCTGGGCGTGGACCGCCACCGTGCGTCCCGAGGAGGCGGACCTCGGCCGGGCGGGCGAGTTCGCCGCCTCCGCGGCCGAGATCCTCTCTCGGCTGTCGCCGGGGACGATCGAGCACGCCCGGAGCCTGGTCGTGCTCTCCCGCGTGCGGTCGCGCTCCGGTGACGCGGACGCCGCCGCCGAGCTGGTCGAACAGGCCGTCGGCCTGCTCGCGGGCGTGCGCGGGACGGTGCCGGCGATGGCGTACGTGGTTTCGGCCGAACTCGCTCTGGCACGCTCCAAAGACGGCGGACCGGCGCTGGCGAGGGCGGAGGAACTGCTCGCCGACCCGGTCGCCCCGGCGGCCCCGGTGGCCTCCTTCGTCGACCGGGAGTCGGCCAGGCTCTGGCGCGAGATCGGTGACCTCTGGGGCCGGGCCGGGTCGCCGGAGAGGCAGACGAACGCCTATCGCAGCGCGCTGGAAACCGTCGGGGTCGGCTCGCGCGCGGAATCGCCGCCCGGCGCGACGTGGCCGGAGGCGGCCGTCCCGGCCGTCCCGGCGCACCTTGACGTCTCGCAGGAGTCGAGGGCGGGGTGACGTCCCTCCGTACCCCCTGACCTCCCGCCGTGTGCCGTGCGCCGTCCGTGACGCGGGCGGCGCACGGCCGCCGGGGGCCTGATGCTGGTGCTCATGTGGGCCGCCGCGCTCCCTCTGGACACCAACCCCTTCCTCGACGACCACCTCGTCCATGCCGTCGTACTGGCCGGGCTGGCCCTGGTGGGCGCCGGTGACACCCTCGGGGCGGGCGCCCGGTGGGCCCGCACCCCGCTGGTGCGGCGCCTGCCGATCCTGAGGTGAGCGGCGAGCCGGTACGTGAGAGCCCACCCGGGTCCGGGTGGGCTCTCACGCACCCGGGCCCGGCACCGGTGATCACACGCCGATCACCCCGGCGGCCCGGGGAGCGCGTACCAGGGTGCAGACTCGGGGGTATGGCGAAGGGCGAGTCAGGGCCGCTGATCCCGCACATGAGGCTGGACGAGTTGCTGGAGGAGCTGCGAGAGCGTCTGGAGGCGGTGCTGGCCACCCGTGACCGGGTGCACGCGCTGCTGGACGCGGTGGTCGCGGTGGGCAGCGACCTGGACCTGGAGACCATGCTGCGCAGGATCGTGGAGACCGCGACCACCCTCGTCGACGCCACCTACGGGGCGCTGGGCGTGGCCGGGGACCGCAACACGCTCATCCAGTTCGTCCCGGTGGGGCTGAGCGAGGAGGAGATCGCGCGGATCGAGCACTGGCCGCACGGCCTCGGCCTGCTC